>NZ_JARZZP010000001.1:60489-193823 GCF_029948085.1 Streptococcus taonis
TCCATGAGCTGATTCTACTGGTTCTTGATTTTGTTCTTTATAGACAATCGCATAAAGTCCTAGATCTTTGGTGACAAATTCAACTATGTCACCTAATAACGTCACCTTTTGAACCTGCAAGCCTTGATCTAAGCTCATGTGATAAACCTCTTGAACCTGACCCTTGACTGGCAATCTCACTAAGACAGCACCTTTCGGATCAACCATTTGGTTATCTTTATCCAGCAATTTCACTTGATAAGCATCGTAGTGCTTACCAGCTAATTCTTGGCGTAGAACCTTCTGCACTTGAAGCTTGAGGTCTTTAGATAACTCTGTAGTTAGCCCTGCTACCAGAACTCCAGTTTCCTTATCAGTCAAGATACGAACCTCTTCGGCTGGTTTAACAAGACTTGGTGCAGGCTCATTTCCCACTGTAGCCAATGTTCCTGTGTATTCTGGCAGCTCGTTCTTGGCTGCTTCCACAGCATTAACGCCACCTGTAAATTCTGGGGCTTCGTTCTTAGCGGCTTCTACTGCATTGACACCACCTTCAAATTCTGGCACTTCTACTACCGGAGCTGGTTCGTCGCCTACTGTGCCGATTGCAGCTGTGTATTCTGGCAAATCATTCTTAGCCACTTCTACTGCATTGACGCCGCCCTCAAATTCTGGAACTTCTACTACTGGAGCTGGTTCGTCGCCTACTGTGCCGATTGCAGCTGTGTATTCTGGCAACTCATGCTTAGCGACTTCTACTGCATTGACACCACCCTCAAATTCTGGCACTTCTACCACTGGTGCTGGATCGTCACCTGCTGTACCGATTGCAGCTGTGTATTCTGGCAACTCTTGCTTAGCTGCTTCTACTGCATTGACACCGCCCTTGAATTCTGGAACTTCTACTACTAGAGCTGGCTCATCACCTGCTGTGCCAACTGCCTCTGTGTATTCTGGCAACTCATGCTTAGCGGCTTCTACTGCATTGACACCACCTTCAAATTCTGGGACTTCTACTACCGGAGCTGGTTCGTCTCCTACTGTGCCGATTGCATCTGTGTATTCTGGCAACTCATTCTTAGCTGCTTCTACTGCATTGACACTACCTTCAAATTCTGGCACTTCTACCACTGGTGCTGGCTCGTCGCCTTTACTTATTGTCGGTGCTGGATCGTTTTCCACTTCTTGATAGAAGGTAGTCATTTCGTAGAACTCTGGTTCTCCACCTTCCCAAGAAACTTTTACCTCAAGAATCCGTGGATTTTTTCCTGAAAGGGCAAAGGTTTGGAAACTTGATCTTACTTCACCCAAATTTTTCCATACTGATTCACCAGCATCATTCAAGGTACGAACTTGGACATTTACTTTTGCACCTTCTGGCAAGTCAGCAATCAAGCGAACATGATTGACCTTGGTTTCTTCAGATAAATGATAAACAAGCTCTCCTTTATCTTCAGTAGCTGCATAGCTAGTCAATACATTACCGTCAGTCATATTTTTCTTCAGGTTATCCGCTTCTTCGCTACCAGTTCCTGTCACTGTAGGATTATTTTCAGGATTGATAAATTCACCATCATTAATCACGATTTCGCTAAATCCTACAAAACGAGCATTATAATCCGCTGTAAAGAGAACACGCATAAACTTAGCAGTTACAGGTTGATCCAGAATACCTTCGATATAACGGTTGCCTGGGTTTGCAGAATCATGTGTCCAGCCGTCGGTCAAGGAATTATCACGAATTTCATTTTCCAAACCATCTCCGACTGTTACAACATCCGTCCAATTCTTACCATCTTCACTGACTTGAATCTTTCCATCACGCAAATAATTACGCTGAGCATCCTGAATATAGGCACGAATCTTCTTGATGTTACGAGTTGTGCCTAGTTTCATGACAATTTCCCCGTTTTTACGTTGATAATCAGAAAATTCTACAAAATTATTAAAGTCCCCATCAAACAGTTGACCTAAATTGTGTACGCGACGAACATCATTAGCACCATAATATTGGTGGATGCCCATAGTGGTTGATAAGAGTTCAGTTGGATCCACTTCTTTTGTCTTAACGACTAATTTTCCAGTAGGAAGCGCTTTGTCCTTATCTGTCTTGTTCACGATGCGTACATAGCGCACTAAGGCGTGTTCTGGAAGTTGGTCAGTGTTCAGCCATTCTACTTCATTTGCTGAATATTCCAGCGTCAAACCTGTTTCACCTGCACCTTCAAGTGCAATTGAACTAGCTTCATGGAGGCGGTCCAATTTCAAGCCAAGATAGCCATTTGCTGGAAGATGATTCCCTTGAGGTAAGGTCATTTCATAACGACCATGACTGTCCACTACTGGCGTTTCTTTCAAGCTGTCGACATTGGTGACGGTCAAATCAGTATTTGGTGTATCGACGTCAACTCTAAAGTCCGCAATTCTCCACCATTTGCTGAGAAGCTGTGTATTACGAACACGAACGTATTGGGCTGTGAAGTTTTGGCTAATATCTGAAATTCGATCCCCAGCTAAGGTCTGAAGTGTCTTCCAGTTTGTACCGTCTGTAGAATATTCGATGATACCAGCTGCTAGTTTGTCACCTTCCCCTTGAACTAGATGAACATGTTTCACTTTCTTAGCTCCACCCAAGTCCATTTGAACCCAAGCATTTTCTGGAGTCACATTTGTTTGATTGGCATGAGCCATCATAGATTCGGTGTTATCTTTGCCATCTTGCATTTGAAGCACACTGGTTCCATACTTGTAAACCAGATTTGGACTTAGGGTAATGGTTCCTTTTACCTTCTTGCTTCCAAGTTCGAGCGGTCTATTGACAGCAATCTCACGCATGGCAAGCCAAGCATTATCTTTTTTAGCAGTGGCACGCATACGAACTGCTTGTGCCGTAATATCAAGATTAGTAAATTCAAGCGTACGTTCTCTACCTGTGTAGGCTGGACTTGTGAGAGCCACCCAGTCGCCCTCTTCGTTTTGATACTCGACAAGGGCATTTCCGAAGGTATAATTATCGGCTGTCTTTGTTCCTGTAGCAAAACCTAGCGTATGAACCTTAATGGCTTTATTGAAACGAAGTCCTACATAATCATCTCGTTCAATAACGGTTGTCGTCTTGACAATCGCATGAGTATCCAAGTCGCCATCTGTTACTTCTGCAAGACCTCCTTCAATCCCCGCACGGTTGGTAATAAAGGTGGTCACAAGTTTATCTGGATGCAGCATGGTCTGGATATGTGTTGCCAAGTATTCCTTTAAGTTATTGATAAATGGACGAATATGTTGCACCCCAAACTCTGCCCGTTCATAATGGTCTACATAGAAGAAGGAATAACTAATGGACTGATCGTAATACTTAACCCCAGCATAATAATGCTCCCAAACCTTAGCATCATTCTTTTCAGCCAAACCTTCTGTCGCTGTCAGCAAGGCTTCTAAAGCATCCATCTGGTCCACTGTATTGTCTAACCAGTAGTGGATTTGGTCAATAAGCTTCTTGTCCCCTTTTTCTTTCAGAAGGAGGGCGTCAACCTTCAAGTTTGCAAAGATACCCTTTAATTCTTTTCTCTCTGCATCTACATTTTGACCAGCCTTCAATTTGTTATAAAAGTCTGTCAATTTAGGTGCAAGCTCAACAGATTCTTCCAATTTTGTGACATGTGGAGGGCGGTTTTGGTTGCGCATATGCTTACCAAGTTCACGAAAGGCTTTTGATACATCACTTTCTTCAAAGTTTCCATTGACCACATAGTTAAAGGCCATATCATTGATTTTTTCAGCTTCTTCCGCACTTCTCCATTGCTTCCAACCATACTGAGCCACATCAAAAAGGGCTACCTTTGAAGCTTCGGATTGTTGCATCGGATTTAGCATGATGCCCTGAGCCAAGGACAAATCAACATTGGGATGTAAGAATTTTTCACCACCACCCAGAATCAAGTGTTGCTTGATATTATCATTACAAGGCCAGTTGATCCAGAAATGAATCGGACGATACTTCTTGCCACCTTCTGTCAAATTCTTCTTCAAATTTGTCAGGAAGGTTTGGTCAACTGCACCCCAAACTTTTCCTCCTGTTAGAGTTAAATGGACCGTTTCTGGAAGGCGTTCGTTGAGCGTACGAAGTTCATCTTCTGTCCCTTGTCCCATATACCAGGCTGGAACGAAAATCATATCTTTACGAAGTCCGCTGTATTTTGTTTCTTGTTCAGTTAGCCAATTTGTCAGGTCGGTCATTAACCGAACATAACTATTGTAGCCACCAACAGGCCAGGCCGCATCATCAGCTAGAACACCAAATTCACGCACACCTGCATCCAGCAACTGAGTGAATTTCGCTTTAATGACATCTAAATCCTGTTTATATAATTCATCCGTGTCAAAACGCATCTTCTTATGCATAAATGGATGGATGGTCCATACATAGCGAGTCTTTGTTTCATTCCCCACACGAGCTAGATCACGAATCTCTGCCATTTTTTCTTCTGGATAGAGTTCACGCCATTTTGCATTGTGATAGGGATCGTCTTTAGGCGCAAAGAAGTACTGAGTTAACTTCAAGTCACCACCATAGCGCATCAACTCTTCACGGTTTTCCTTGGTCCAAGGATTTCCATAATAGCCTTCGATAAAGCCACGGTTCTTCACTTCTGCATAGTCTTCTACGGTCACATCTCTAAGAACCGGAACAGGACTCTCCTTCAGCATCTGTTTCAAGGTTGTTAGTCCAAAGAAGACAGCATCGGTATCCTTTCCGACAATCGAAATCTTATTGTCCTTCACGCGCAATACATAGGCATCAATTTTATCGTATAATTCAGACGAAATATCTTGGACTTCTTTTTCTGCCAGAGGAGCTTTCCCACGCACTCCAAGGAAAATGTTGGTTGCTCCTTCTGTAGCTTTTGTACTGGTAGTATAGGATACATTGCTAGCTTGGAGAACTTCTTTGGCACGGTTACGTGTATAAATATCTAAGCCATCGCTAAAGACAAGATTTACCTTTCCTTCTAGAGCAGTGACCCCATCGCCATACGTTACCTTTTGAGGTCTTGGGAATACCGTATATTCTTTTTTAGCTACTTGAGATTTTGCGGCATCAATTTCTGCTTTACTTGCAGGTTTGTCTGCTGTAAATGAATCAGCTTTCTCCACCGTTCCATTTACTTCAGCTGGTTTCGTGGGTTCTGTAACTACATTAGTCTCAGTAGGAGCTACTTCAGTAGAAGCATTTTCTACGGTTGTTACTCCCTTCTCTACTGTAGAATTTTTAGTTTCTACTGGCTTTGAAGAAGTTTCTTCGAGAACTTGGGACTTAGCCACTTTAGTCTCTGAAACAAAGTCTGCCTCTGCACTTTTAATAGCGCCTGCCAATTCTGGTGATAACTTATCTTCTGGTGGAAGCTGTGTAAGACTTGTTTCTGCTTCTAGTGCGGGCTCTGTCTCTGCAGCTTGTACCATGCTAGCTCCAAAGATACTCGCGCCAACCATAACTGAAGCTGCTCCTATTGCAAATTTTCGAATGCTATAATGACAACGTTTCTCAAAAAATTGATGATCCATCTTTCTTCTATTCCTTTCCTCCAACCACTCATCTAAGCGGTTTCATCCCTATTTTAAAAAACGGAGAGAACCTAGAGGTCCTCTCCATATGGTTGTAGCATTTTTCCATCCTATCCACTGGGATAGTCCAAGTATTTCTACAATCAATCAGCAATGTAGAGTTCCAAACTCTATTTTTCTTTACGTTTAACTGTTAGTAATGCCACTGATAAAACAAGACTGAGACTTGCTAGGAAGGCAGCTGTATCAGATCGACTTTCACCTGTTTCTGGAAGTCTTGCTGAATTTGCTTTTCCTGGATTATTTCCAGAAACCTCTCCCTGAGCTGCTAGCCCATGAGCTGATTCTACTGGTTCTTGATTTTGTTCTTTATAGACAATCGCATAAAGTCCTAGATCTTTGGTGACAAATTCAACTGTGTCACCTACAAGCGTCACCTTTTGAACCTGCAAGCCTTGATCTAAGCTCATGTGATAAACCTCTTGAACCTGACCCTTGACTGGCAATCTCACTAGAACTGCACCCTTTGGATCAACCATTTGGTTATCTTTATCTAGCAATTTCACTTGATAAGCATCGTATTGCTTACCAGCTAATTCTTGGCGTAGAACCTTATGAACTTGAAGCTTGAGATTAGCATCCAGGTCTTGAGATAGCCCTGCTACCAGAACTCCAGTTTCCTTATCAGATAAGATTTGAACCTCTGCAGCTGGTTTTTCAACACTTGGTGCTGGTTCGTCACCTACTGTGCCGATTGCATCTGTGTATTCTGGCAACTCATACTTGGCTGCTTCAGTAGCGTTAACACCGCCCTCAAATTCTGGGACTTCTACCACTGAAGCTGGTTCGTCACCTACTGTGCCGATTGCTTCTGTGTATTCTGGCAATTCATTCTTAGCCGCTTCTACTGCATTGACACCGTCCTCAAATTCTGGCACTTCTACTACTGGAGCTGGTTCGTCGCCTACTGTGCCGATTGCTTCTGTGTATTCTGGCAACTCATGCTTAGCGGCTTCTACAGCATTAACACCGTCCTCAAATTCTGGGACTTCTACCACTGGAGCTGGTTCGTCACCTACTGTGCCAAGTGCATTTGTGTACTCTGGCAACTCGTTCTTAGCGGCTTCTACTGCATTGACACCACCCTCAAATTCTGGGAATTCTACCACTGGAGCTGGTTCGTCGCCTACTGTACCGATTGCATCTGTGTATTCTGGCAACTCGTTTTTAGCGGCTTCTACTGCATTGACGCCACCCTCAAATTCTGGAACTTCTACTACCGGAGCTGGTTCGTCGCCTACTGTGCCGATTGCTTCTGTGTATTCTGGCAACTCATGCTTAGCTGCTTCTACTGCATTAACACCGTCCTCAAATTCTGGGACTTCTACCACTGGAGCTGGTTCGTCGCCTACTGTGCCGATTGCTTCTGTGTATTCTGGCAACTCATTCTTAGCTGCTTCTACTGCATTGACGCCACCCTCAAATTCTGGAACTTCTACTACCGGAGCTGGCTCGTCGCCTACTGTACCGATTGCAGCTGTGTATTCTGGCAACTCATTCTTAGCTGCTTCTACTGCATTGACACCACCCTCAAATTCTGGAATTTCTACTACTGGAGCTGGCTCGTCGCCTACTGTGCCGATTGCAGCTGTGTATTCTGGCAACTCATGCTTAGCCGCTTCTACTGCATTGACGCCGCCCTCAAATTCTGGGACTTCTACTACTGGTGCTGGCTCGTCACCTGCTGTCCCAATTGCATCTGTGTATTCTGGCAACTCATGCTTAGCCGCCTCTACTGCATTGACACCGCCCTCAAATTCTGGAACTTCTACGACTGGAGCTGGCTCGTCACCTTTGCTAGTAGTAATGACAGGTTTGACCTTAACTTCAACAATTCGATCTTGTGCCTCAGTCGTATCTGTATGAACAGTTGTACGGTTAGATCCTAAGACCTCAACATAATCAACTCTTTCACCGTTCTTACCTTCTGAGATTACACGACGTTCATCTTGAGCTAAATCATTATTTTCACGGATGATTTCTTTAAATAGAATTGGAGTCTTCACAACTTCTAGACTTGGTCGTTCGAGAACAGGACTTTGGTCGCCTTCTTCAGGAACTATACGGTGACTAGCCTTGAAGTGAATACGATATTCCTTGACAAGACTACCATCCTTAGCAAGAAGACGGACAAGAGTAGGAAGGTTATCCTGACTAGACTCAACAACCGTTGTCACACCGTGACCACTTACTTGAGCAGTCACCTGTGGTTTAGTGCCATTTAAGCTCACTGTATAATCTGAAACCTCAGGATCAAAGTTTTCTAATGCTTTTCCAGCAACCGAAATGGATACTGAAGGAGTTTCCTCATCTCTTGCTTTAGCAGGAGAGTAAGCACTAAACTCGACCATTGCTAGACCATTAGTTGTAGATTTACGAGTCATACGTGCTCGAATGGCTGTTGTCTCAATCGGATCAAAGGTAAATTCAATCGGCTTACCAGCCACGATTTCTCCAGATGCTTTATAAGGAATTTCTTGCCAGTTTTCTGCCTTGTTAAATGGATGATCCGCATTTTCTTCATAACGAGAAATGGTGCTTGGTTCTGTATAGGCAGGACCAACATATCTTTCCAGTACCATTTTTGCTGGTGCGTCTGTTCCACTGTCTTTAAAGAATTGAATGGCTACTTTTCCAACAGACTGAGGTGTAATCTGGCCATTCTTCTTAAAGAGAATTCCCACAGATGTTTCTTGGTCCTTCGGAGTACGAGACCAGTTAGTCCAACGTCCATCCTCGTTAAAGTGCCCATCGTTGATATAGAAAATCTTATCCCTAGAAGCTGCTTGTGTATCATTTGTAGTAGACGCAAAGGCTTTAGAATCAGTTGCATTATTGCTTGCATTTTCTGAAATGACTTGATTACCTTTTGTAAAAACTGTTACTTGCATCTTGGTTGTTAAGTCTGTTCCTAGAACATGACCAAGGACTTCAAAACTACCTTCTTGGGCAGTCGCATGTTCTGGCACAGCATCCCATTGGACAGCAAGGTTAGCTTTAACCCAGCCAGCTTGTGATGGATAGTAGACCGTTACTTCGGCAGGCAATTGAAGTTGATCACCAACATTCAGGGTCTGAGCACTATTTTCCGTAGCTACTGGTTGTGTTGTTTCTTTTTCATCATCACGGAAGATGCGATATTCTTTCAAGATGGTTCCGTCTTCTGCTTTCAAGATAAGGCGTGTCGCACCTTTTTCACTTGTTGCAGGAACAACTGTCACCACACCGTTGTTGCTGGCTGTTGCAGTGATTTCCTTGCTTGCTTGAGGAATATAATAATCTGTCTTAGACGGATTGAAATGCGCAAGCTTCTTGCCATCTACTTGGATAGAAATTTCTGAGCTGGTAGCACTTGGAACTTTACTTCCTAAAATAGTGATTTCTGTCAAACCAACACCAGCAGTTCCATCTGCTTTCTTCATACGCATACGAACAGCATAAGTTTCAACCTTATCAAATGTAAAGTGGTTTGTTTGACCTGCAGATAATTGTCCTGGAGCTTTGAGATGTTCAACTTCTTTCCAGTTGGCAGCATTGTTGAATGGATGGTTGGTATCACGCTGAGCATTATTGACATCATTTGGAAGATCTGGAACTTCTTGACCGACATAGTATTCAATAACATATTCTTTTGGAAGTCCGATTGCCCCGTCTGTATAGAAATCAACTGACAGATTGTCGACAAAGCGCTTGGTCAAATCACCAGAGTTACCAAACAAGATAGATGCCCAGTCATTATCAGTACCTGTTTGCCATGTAGTCCATCGATTCTTAACATCTGTACTGGCTCTTGAAACTGTCAAATCATTCAAAGTACTTGCCGAATCATCACCACCCGTATTGGACACGATAGCCGCTGGCAATTGGGAACCCGTCCATTGTTTAGAGATGTTATTTCCAGCAACAACTTGACTAGAAACACGAACATGAGCCTTGGTAGTCAGATGGCTACCCACTAATTGACCCTTGATTTCATAGATACCTTCAGTCTGACTAAAGTTTTCAGGAACCTTATCCCAAACGACATCTTTATAGACAGTTGTTCCATTTGAATGATAAGCACGGACGCTAGCTGGCAATTGAACCGTTTCACCCTTAGGTAGAGTTAAACTGATTTCTTCTGCAACCTGCAAACCTTCAACAGTCACGTTGGCAAGAGCTTCAATGTCTGTGCCTTCTACATGACCTTTAAGGGTAAAGCTATGATAGTAGCTCAGATCTTTTGCATCTACCTTGTCCCAAGTTACAGTTACCTTACGAGGCAAGCCCTTATCAAAATCTACTCCAACTTGACTAGGTAAATTCGGTTGCTGATTGATATCTGTAGAGATAGAAACAGGATGAAGTTTGACAATTTTCTTGTCTACTGTATTTTCTTTGATGACCAGTTCAGTTTCTACAGACTGAGTCTTATCAGTTTGATTGTCAATACGAGGAGTGAGGGTTACACTACCTTTCTTGTAAAGAAGCAAGTTCTGACCATTTACCTCAAGATGAGCACCATCAGCTGACTTAGCTTCCAAATGGATATCTGATGCTGAAAATTCAGTCTGTGAACCATCCTCATAATGACCAATTACATGATAAGTAAGAACTTGATCTTCTGTTGCATTTTCTTTACCTTCTACACTTACTTCCAAGCGTGTCAAGGCAGGCGCTTCTTTCACAAATTGAATCAAGTAAGTTTGAACTAAATCGCCCTTCTGGTCACTCAAAAATACAGAAGCCTGATAATCATTAGCTACTGAAGCTTGTTGAACAGTTACTTGGTAGCCAGTAGTTTGTGCTCCAACACTTGGGATTTTAGCAGTATAAGGAAGGGATACTCGGTAGTAGGTCTTTCCAGGCTCAAAGTTTTCAAGAGCCTTGTCACCAACAGTGAGACCTGTAACAGTACTTTCTGTTTCCTTATCACTCGCGATAAAGGTTGCCGTAACCTCGTAGTCATTGCCTTCCAATTTACCAGTTGCTTCAGTACGTCCACCTTCTTTTGTCAAGGCAGATGGATCTTTCAAGGTCCAAGAAACGACATTCGCATCAACCAAGTTACCATCTGACAAAACAGCCGTTACAGTTTTATCCAAATCTTCTGCTGCTGTTCCCACTGGGACTGTTGCTACCTTAGGCAACCACTTATCGAGTGCAACCACCTTAACAAGTGCTTCAGCCTTGGCTTCGAGACCTTCCACACTACCAAGGACTTTTTTCTCACCAGCACTTGAAAGGAGATCTTCTGGGATGTCCCAAGTCACAGCTTTTTCTTCGACACTACCATCGCTATAAATAGCTGTCACAGTCTCTGGCAATTTAGGATTTTCGCTGACATCAGTTCTTGCCTTCACAGGGGCAAAAGCGACAAAATGGCGATTTTCTTTCTTGCCTGAAACGGTTGTGACTGTTGCTTGATCTGAAGCCAAGCCTGCAGAATCCGCATAAAGGGTAAATTTACCTTCTTTTTCAGTCGATTTAACGATGACAACACCTTTACCATTGAAGGCTTTTCTCTGCCATGTGCCATCTTTCTGAGCTTTGTAGCGTTCACGGCTAGCTTGTTCCCCATTGTCCACACCAACGATTTGGCCTTGGCCATGAAGATTGAAATGAACAAGATTATTGGCAGTTGGTACAACATTGCCGTCTTCATCAACGATTTCATAATGGATATAAGACAAATCCTTACCATCTGCAGTAATGACATGTTCTTCCTTGGTGAGACGAACTCTAGCTGGTTCCCCAGCTGTTGTCACACTATCACGCGCAATTTCTTTGCCATTTTCATCACGAGCAATAGCTGTTAAGGTACCCGGTTTATAGTCAACCAACCACTCAAGATACAATTCACTTGGTTTAGCTCCCTCGTGATAAGGGCGCCCATCTTCAGTTGTTTTCTTAACAAATTCTTTCTTACCAAGGGATTCGTTATTCAAGAACAATTCTACGCTGGCGGCATTTGAGAAGGTCCGTACAGGCACCTTGCCATTGACCAGCATATTACGTTCTTTAAGCGTTTCTTCAGTCCAATTCCAGTGAGGCATGATACGAACAGTTGGTTTTTCTTTGGCACTATACCATTCACTGCGATAGAGATAGAAATCATTCTTAGGCAAGCCTGCCGTATCAATGATACCAAAGTAAGAGCTTTTCACTGGTGTATTATCTTGGTTATGCCAAGGTGTAGGTTCACCGATATAGTCGAAACCAGTCCAGATGAACTGACCTGCATAGCCAGCACGATCACGGTCAAAGGTCCAAGATTCAGTAGCTGTTCTGCCCCAGGCTACACGGTCATTACCATAGTCTGATTGTTCATAGTGACGATTTGGGCGATTGTCGTGCCAGAGTAAATGAGCAGGATCAAAATAAGAATCTCGAGTTCGAGTCGCTGAAGAAGTTTCAGAACCGTAAATCAACCAGTCTGGATGGGCTTTACGAACTGCATCATAATTACGCTCACCGTAGTTCATACCAACAGCATCCATGATTGCTGCCAATTTCAAGAATTCTCCAGTAGATCTATTACTGAATTTGTTTTCACCCATGGTCACATAGCGCTCTGTATCGATTGCTTTGATGATAGCTTTCAAACGCTTAGCTGTTTCTAGTGAACGTTCTCCACCATCTGCTTCATCTACTTCATTACCGAGTGACCACATGATGATTGAAGGATTGTTTTTATCTCGTTCGACCATGGTTCTGAGGTCAAAATCAGACCACTTTTCACCCTTCTTAGCTTCTGGGTGAGTCGCATCTTGGTCAAAGAAACGTCCATAGTCATAAGTTTTCTTACCACGATACCAAGTATCAAAGGCCTCTTCTTGGACCAAAAGTCCTAGACTTGCCGCAGCATCAAGTAACTGTGGACTTGCTGGATTGTGAGTCGTACGGATAGAGTTAACTCCCATATCTTTCAGGAGTTTTAATTTACGGTAGGTTGCTTTATAGTTTTCTTCTGCCCCCAAGGCTCCATTATCATGGTGAATACTAACCCCATGGAACTTCATTCTCTCGCCATTAAGAGAGAAGCCTTCCTTAGCTGTCCAGTTGAAGTAACGATAACCAAAAGTATCTTCTGTCACATCAACCAGCTGTCCGTCATTATAGACCTTGGTTTTAAGAACATAGAGCTGAGGATTATAACTTTTCGTTGTCCAAAGAGTTGGTTTATTAACCAAGATCGTTTGCTTAAAGTTTGCTGTCTCATTTCCTGCTAGGTTCTTGGTTACAGAACGAACTAAATCTGAGACAGCCTTCCCTTCCTTAGTAAAAATCTGTTGCTCTACAAATACCTTAGCTAGAGTCTTGGCAGTATTTTTGATCTTGCTTTGAATTTGTGTTTCAACATTGCCATCTTTTTGTTCAGCTAATTTCGGACTTGTAATGTGATTGCCATTCTCAGCCACCTGCACCTTGTCACGATAGCTAAGCGTCACATCACGATAGATCCCACTTCCTGAGTACCAACGACTACTTGGTTGCTTATTGGTAACTTGAACAGCAATAGTATTCTCACTGCCATCTTTATTCAAAAATTCAGTGATATCATATGAAAAATGATTGTAACCACTTGGATAATGACCTACAAATTGACCATTTACATAGACCTTAGAGTCCATGTAAACACCGTCAAAGTTGATACGAACGTCTTTGTCCTTGGCAGCTTCATCAACCGTGAAGGTCTTACGATACCAGGCAGTACCACCATTTAATTGACCACCTTCATTACGAGCAGGAGACTTGTGATCGAAATCAAAATAGATACTCCAGTCATGAGGAAGGTTCAACTTAGACCAGTCATGAACATCCACATCTTTCTTAGAAAAATCACCCTGAGCGTTTAATTTAAAATACCAGTCTTTGTTGAAATTTTGTTTTCTTTCTTGCAACAGTTGGTCTTCTTTTTCCTTCTCTTTTGTGGCTTGAGGCAATTCACTTGCCGAAGCTTTTTCTTCCTTGCTTTTATCGTCCGTTACAGGTTTATTCTGATTAGGTGTATCAGTATGTTCTTCTCGAACTGCTAGCTTGTCAGAACTTGCTTCTGAATCTGTAGACTCTTTCCCGTCCACTTCAGTAGCAGATTTTTCAGTTTTTTCAACTTTGTCTTTTTTAGGGCTAACTACTTCTGCTTCCTTTTCTTCCTTAGGACTTGTAGCCTCAGTCATCTTTTCTTCAGTTACTGGTTTTGCTGGTTCAACCGCATCATTTTCTTCTCCAGTAGCTGAATCTTGTGGGCCATTTTGCTCAGCTTTTGCAATGGCTGCAGCATGATCATCTGGAAGCTTCTCTAAAGGTTGAACTTGGTGAATCGTTTCTTCGCTGGGACTAGTTGTTTCGGTTTCAGCAGCTTGCGCTACCTGAAGACCAAATATACTAGCTCCAATCATGACAGATGCCGCACCAATGGCGAATTTACGAATACTAAAATGACAACGTTTTTCAAAAAATCTCTTATCCATTAAATCCTGTTTTCCTTTCTTATATATTTAGTAAGCGATTACATTCTTTACTAAAAAATAAACCTCCTCCCAGAACGCCAACTAAATTTTTAGATATAAACATTGTTAACTTTAATATATCAAAATAGTAGAGGATTTTCAATAATTTGTAGAAGTTTTACTGTAATTTTATTAAAATAAGTGCAAGAAAAAACAAGTTCATTTTTTAGAACTTGTTTCTTCACTATATAAAATCAATGCTTGTATTATCTAACCAAACTACGCAATGCCGCCTGATAAGTCTGCTCCATCAACATAGTAATGGTCATAGGTCCAACTCCACCAGGTACAGGTGTGATATGGCTAGCGATTGGCGCAACAGCATCATAGTCAACATCGCCACAGAGCTTGCCATTTTCATCTCGGTTCATCCCCACATCAATGACAACTGCTCCAGGTTTGACAAAATCAGCAGTCACAAACTTAGCACGACCGATTGCTACGACAAGAATATCTGCCTTAGAAGCTACCTTGGCAAGATTATGTGTTCGTGAGTGGGTCAAGGTTACAGTTGCATTCTTAGCTAATAACAACTGGGCCATTGGTTTACCGACAATATTGGAACGACCAATGACAACTGCATTTTTACCTTCTAAGTCGATCCCATACTCATGAAACATTTCCATAATACCAGCAGGAGTTGAAGGAATCATAACTGGGTGACCAGACCAAAGGCATCCCATGTTGAGCGGATGAAAACCATCCACATCCTTTTCTGGATCAATAGCCAATAAAACAGCTTCTTCATCGATGTGTTTTGGTAATGGCAACTGCACCAAAATACCATGCCAAGCTGGATCGTGATTGTATTTGGCAATCAAGTCCAACAATTCCTCTTGGGTAATGGTTTCAGGAACTCGCACAACTTCACTTTGGAAACCTGCAGCTATCGCTGAACGTTCCTTGTTACGAACGTAAACCTGACTGGCTGGATTGTCCCCAACCAAAATAACCACCAAACCAGGAACCAAACCTGTCTCTTCTTTCAATTTCGCAGTCTTTTCAGCCAATTGTCCTTGTAGCTTAGCTGCTAAAGCTTTGCCATCAATAATCTGTGTCATGTGTTTTCTCTTTTCTAACAAATATCTTCTATTATATCAAAAAAACACTTGTCCCTCTAACACTTCTTACCTAAGAGACCTTATAGTCTGAAACTATAAGAAAAAGCCCACTTGGAGCTTTTCTAATAAACGATATTTTACAAAACCTTACTCAAGAAATCCTTGGTTCTTTGTTCTTGGGTTTGTTCAAAGACTTGCTCTGGAGTTCCATCTTCGACAACAATACCGTCAGCCATAAAGATGACGCGGTCTGCCACTTCACGCGCAAAACCCATCTCATGCGTCACGATGACCATAGTCATTCCTGACTTAGCAAGTTCTTGCATAACCGCTAGTACTTCCCCTACCATTTCTGGGTCTAGGGCAGAAGTCGGTTCATCAAAGAGTAGGACATCTGGTTCCATGGCAAGACCACGAGCAATAGCGATACGTTGTTGCTGCCCACCAGACAAACTTTGTGGATAAGCATCTGCCTTATCTGGTAAACCAACCTTTTCCAAGAGCTCATGCGCTCTCTTCTCAGCAACTTCCTTACTTTCCCCTTTGGTCTTGATAGGAGAAAGCGTGATGTTATCCTTCACTGTCATATTGGGGAAGAGATTGAACTGTTGGAAAACCATTCCCATCTTTTCACGCATGGCAAAGAGGTCGTTTTTCTTATCTGTAATGTCTACTCCTTCAAAGATAACCTTTCCTCTTGTCGCTTCTTCAAGGAGATTCATAGAGCGAAGGAGGGTTGACTTACCGCTACCAGATGGTCCGATAATCACCACAACTTCCCCTTTTTTGATTTCAAGATCAATTCCTTTTAAAACTTCATTCTTCCCAAAGTTTTTATGAAGGTTTTCAATTTTAATAAGCGTTTCAGTCATTATTTTTTCTCTCCTTGTCCCATACGATTTTCAAAAGCTTTCAAGGCTAGTGTCAAGATAGAGGTCATAATCAAGTAGTAAAAGGCTGCAAATAAGAGTGGAGTTAAAGGCAAGTAGGTGGTTGTTGACACCGTAGTAGCTCCATTCCACAATTCCATGACACCGATTGCTGACAAGAGTGAACTATCCTTGATAATGGTAATAAACTCATTCCCCAAGGCTGGCAAGATATTCTTGATAGCCTGTGGCAAGATGACATAGCGCATGGCATTTTTAGGACGAATCCCTAGAGAGTAAGCCGCCTCTAATTGACCTTTAGGTACTGCATTGATACCAGCACGAACTGTTTCTGATACATAGGCACCACTATTCATAGAGATAATGATAATCCCTGGAATCAAACGTGAAAAATCAACTCCCAAAACTCCAATCTGAATTGTCGGAGCATTGATATGCATAAGAGCAAAAGCAATCATGATCTGAACCATCATAGGTGTTCCACGGAAAATCCAAATATAAACATTGGCAAGCCAAGCTATGGGCTTTATTTTAGAACGTTGAGCAAAAGCCAAGACTACCCCTAAAATTGTCCCCAAAAAGACAACCAAAACAGAGATCAAGACTGTTACGAAAGCACCATAGTTAAAATATGGCAGATATTTAGGTAAAAAAGAAAAATTCATAAATCCACTACTTTCTAATTTCTAACTTAAAACTTGTATGAGTATAACATATTTTGAATAAAAATGCAATCTTTTTCCTTTCATTTTCAATAAAATTTCAAAGAAAACAGAAATAGCGAGAAATCTTAGTTTTTTCTAGTCAAGTGGATACTCTTTATGGTAAAATAGTAACGATAAGAAATGGAGGAGAATCAAAATGGAATCACATTTGGTTAGAATCATCAACCGCCTAGAAGCAATGACAAAAGATGGTGGTAACTTAAAACGTAACTTTGAGCGCGAGGGAGTTGTTGTAGCTGAAGTTGCTTTTAACCATGATGAAGAAAATGGCCCAATTTTTACACTTCGTGATGTTGAAGCGCGTGAAACATATACTTTTGACAGCATCGACTTGATTGCGATGGAAATTTACGAACTTCTATACTAATAATAGATATACAGAGGTTGGGACAAAAGATCCCGACCTCACTTTTTATTAGCAATCAAACTTTGACGCGATAGCTGATTGGACTTTTCGTTCGTCTTTTAGACTCCCAAAACTCCTAATCATCTTCGCGGGGCTTGGACTACGAAATCGAGACTTTGTCTATCGATTTTTCTCCCACCGCCTTTCACCAACTAGAATCCTTTTTGCATGACAAATAGGATTTTTTTCTTGCTATCAAAATCTTCTCCAGATTAGCGCTCTTCTATTTATAGTGCTAGTATCCAATCTTTTTACTTGAATTGCCCAATAATCATGATATAATTAAATTATATACTTGTTTGACTATTTTTGACCTTTTAGATTTAGTCAAGACTAAGAAAGAAATGAGGTGGCGGTATGCTCTGTCAAAACTGTAAAATCAATGACTCAACGATTCATCTTTATACCAATCTCAATGGACAACAAAAGCAAATCGATCTTTGCCAAAATTGCTACAAAATTATCAAAACAGATCCTAACAATAGCTTATTTAAAGGAATTACAGATTTAAACAACCGTGATTTTGATCCCTTTGGAGACTTCTTTAACGATCTCAACAACTTTAGACCTTCTTCTAATAACAACAATATCCCCCCAACTCAGTCAGGGGGTGGATACGGTGGAAATGGTGGCTATGGTGCCCAAAATCGTGGTCCTGCCCAAACCCCACCACCAATCCAGGAAAAAGGACTCTTGGATGAATATGGTATCAATGTCACTGAGATTGCCCGTCGTGGAAATATTGACCCTGTAATTGGCCGTGACGAAGAGATTATCCGTGTCATTGAAATCCTCAACCGCAGAACAAAAAACAACCCTGTCCTCATCGGTGAGCCCGGTGTTGGTAAGACAGCTGTTGTCGAAGGTTTAGCTCAGAAAATTGTTGATGGTGATGTTCCCCATAAGCTTCAAGGTAAAGAAGTCATCCGCTTAGATGTCGTTAGCCTTGTTCAAGGAACAGGTATCCGAGGTCAGTTTGAAGAGCGCATGCAAAAACTCATGGAAGAAATTCGTGAGCGCGAGGATGTTATTCTCTTCATTGACGAAATTCATGAAATTGTCGGTGCTGGTTCAGCAGGAGAAGGGAATATGGATGCAGGAAATATCCTAAAACCAGCTCTTGCTCGTGGCGAACTCCAACTAGTTGGTGCTACTACCCTCAATGAATACCGCATCATCGAAAAAGATGCTGCCCTTGAACGTCGTATGCAACCTGTTAAAGTTGATGAACCAACTGTGGAAGAAACCATCATTATCCTGAAAGGTATCCAAAAGAAATACGAAGATTACCATCACGTTCATTATACTGACGGCGCTATCGAAGCAGCTGCTACTCTTTCTAACCGCTACATCCAAGACCGTTTCTTGCCAGACAAGGCCATTGACCTCCTAGATGAAGCTGGTTCAAAAATGAACTTAACCTTGAATTTTGTAGATCCTAAGGTCATTGACCAACGCTTAATCGAAGCAGAAAATCTCAAGGCACAAGCAACCCGCGATGAAGATTTTGAAAAAGCAGCCTACTTCCGTGACCAGATTGCTAAGTACAAGGAAATGCAAAAGACCAAGGTAACGGATCAGGATACCCCAATCATCAGCGAAAAAACAATCGAACACATCATCGAGCAAAAGACTAATATCCCAGTTGGTGATTTGAAAGAAAAAGAACAGTCTCAACTGATCAACCTAGCAGATGACCTCAAGGCTCATGTTATTGGTCAAGATGATGCAGTTGATAAGATCGCTAAAGCTATCCGTCGTAACCGTGTTGGACTCGGTACTCCAAACCGTCCAATCGGTAGCTTCCTCTTTGTTGGGCCTACCGGTGTCGGTAAAACAGAACTTTCTAAACAACTAGCTATCGAACTCTTTGGCTCTGCTGACAGCATGATTCGCTTTGATATGAGTGAATACATGGAAAAACACAGTGTGGCTAAACTCGTCGGTGCCCCTCCAGGATACGTAGGCTATGATGAAGCAGGTCAATTGACTGAAAAAGTTCGTCGTAACCCCTACTCACTGATCCTCTTGGATGAAGTTGAAAAAGCCCATCCAGATGTTATGCATATGTTCCTTCAAGTCTTGGATGATGGTCGTTTAACGGATGGTCAAGGTCGTACTGTTAGCTTTAAAGACGCCATCATTATCATGACCTCAAATGCAGGTACAGGTAAGGCAGAAGCTAGTGTTGGATTTGGTGCTGCTAGAGAAGGCCGTACTAACTCTGTTCTTGGAGAATTAGGCAACTTCTTTAGCCCAGAATTCATGAACCGTTTTGATGGCATTATCGAATTCAAGGCTCTCAGCAAGGAAAATCTCCTTCAAATCGTTGACCTCATGTTAGATGATGTCAATAAACGACTCTCAAGCAATAACATCCATTTGGATGTAACAGATAAGGTTAAAGAAAAACTTGTAGACCTTGGTTATGATCCAAAAATGGGAGCTCGCCCACTCCGTCGTACCATTCAAGATCATATCGAAGATGCAATCACGGACTATTACCTTGAAAATCCAAGCGAGAAAAACCTCAAAGCCGTCATGACTAGCAATGGTACGATTCAAATCAAATCTGCCAAAAAAACTGAAAAGATTGCTTCTGAAAAAGAAGAATAAATCTCATAAAAAGAACAGGAAACAAGATTTCCTGTTCTTTTTTAATTTTCCTCTTGAACTTGATAGCGAAGAATTGTTTTCAATTTGCTTGAATCCGTGAAGAATCTTTTAGAAAAATCAATCGATGTAGATCTTTTGAGTTTATCAAATCCAGAAAGCAACTCCATCCTGAAATAATCAATTGCTAGTATTTCCACCGCATCTTAATCAGACAACATGTAAGTATACAGATTATCACTTTCTAAGATATATAGTTGTTCAAATTCCCATATTTTTTTAGAAGCTAATTTATATAGCAACAAAAGATTAAAATGTAACTCTACTTATTATTTTTGAGATTATTAAAATCAATGGTATTTTTATATAAAAATACTATTATTATAAAATATAAACAATACAAATAGTTAACAAGATGTTGATGATCCTTAATGTATAATATCAAATCAAAAAAAATATCAAATTTATTTTCCTGTTCAGAATTTATAAACTCTGGAACAAAACTATTAATTTCATCAGCAAATTTCAAATACAAATTGTTTAAAATCGTGAATAAATTACTATTTGATAGCAAAAGTAATAATGTTAAAAGTTTGTAATTTTTTATGAATTTATAAAAATTAAAGAAGTAGAAATGAAGGTTTGTTAACCAATCCTTTTCAGGTAAAGATTTAAAAAGATAAATTTTGACATCATTAATTCTGTTATTATATTTTTTTAAAGCAAACAATAATATTATTGATTCTAACATAATAAGCATTCTATAATTTATTCCCATTAATTCAAGAAAAATTCCAAAACACATATCAATAAAAAATTTAAAAGTGGATAGTAGTCCTAAAACCATAATCGGTTTTAACATTTTCTTCATATTTCCTCCATATTTTCATTGAACCCCATTAGAACTTCAAACAGTATTATATATATATCGATTATAATATATCATATAAAACCTTAATTGTCCAACCTAAAAATCTACTTATAATCAAGAATCAGTAATGATTCAAAAATGGATTTCAACCTTGCTAATAATAAATTTAAAAAATTTTTTTGTTATCAAAATACTATTAAATAGGACGATAGTTTTACTTTCTTAGTTTCAGAAAGGATAAAATTTATAACAAAATCTTGCTTTAAAAAGTGCCCCTAACCTTTTTAAGTATCGAAAAAGGGAAAATTATTACTATACTCAATTGTTCAATATTTTGGTAATTTGTTCATACAGATACTTCAAATAATTAAGCTATTTTATAGTAAGTTTCATGATATGTTGAACTCCCTTTTCTTAGAGAGTTGGGAGAAAGTACAAAATAGTCTTGATTCCGACATATAATTATCTCCCCTTTGTTATAACTGTTAAAGTAATTAAGTAGGAAGAAGATTGAATAACCAAATGTTAATCAATACAAAGCAGCTTTTTCTGCACAAGTTCGTTAGTTTATTCTCGTAACTCGTCCACTCCGTCGTACCATCCAAGACTACATCGAAGATGCGATTACAGACTACTACCTTGAAAATCCAAGTGAGAAAAACCTCAAGGCTGTCATGACTAGCAATGGTAAAATCATGATTAAATCAAAAAATAAATTGGAAACAGTTGACTCAAATGACTAATTCCACATACTAAAAGAATGTTCTTACTTGACAGTAAGAGCATTCTTTAATATGATAGAAAGAAAGCGCACACATAAAGGAGAAATTTATGACAAATCCAACCTTTGGAGAAAAAAAAGAGGGTGTAACCTACAAAACTAGATATGGTGTTTATGCAGTCATCCCTGACTCAGCACATGAAAAGATTATCCTCGTTCAAGCTCCAAATGGTGCATGGTTCTTGCCTGGTGGCGAGATTGAAGCAGGCGAAGATCATTTTGAAGCTCTCAAACGAGAACTAATTGAAGAATTAGGTTTTACAGCTGAGATTGGCACTTATTATGGTCAAGCAGATGAGTATTTCTATTCCAGCCATCGTGATACTTACTACTACAATCCAGCCTATCTTTACGAAGCTACTTCTTATCAAGAAATCCAAAAACCTTTGGAGGACTTCAATCATCTAGCTTGGTTCCCAATCGATGAAGCCATTGCTAACTTAAAGCGTGGTAGTCATAAATGGGCAATTGAAGCTTGGAAAAAACAGCATCAAGTTTAAATTAACTTTTCCAATTTTTCCAAAAAGTGCTATAATAGAAATAGAAACACAGGAGGAAAGCCTATGAAGCTCATCAACACTACTAATTCTCACTCAAACCTTGTTAAAAGCCAACTGGAGAGTACCGACGCTACACTCGTAGAAGTCTACTCGGCAGGCAATACTGATGTTATCTTTACTCAGGCACCGCTTCATTATGAAATCCTCATTTCCAATAAACATCGTGCTATCCGCGAACAAGAAATAGAAAAAATCCAAGAATTTTTCTTGAATCGCAAGATCGAAAAGCAAAATATCGATGAAGCTAATATCAAGACCCTCTACTCTGAAAAATTGATTGAAATCTCAATCCCAACAAAATAAAACTTAGCAATATTTGGAAAACACTCTAAAAAGTTAAAATTTTTAGAGTGTTCTTTGTCTGTCTAATCCTATATTCTAGAATCAGATTCAGCGTTACAGAAAGAGTTTTCTAACAATCCTTCACTTACTAAGTCTGGCAATATTTTTGTAAAAACTCGGTACTTGATCATCAAAATAATTAATTCTACTATTATAATTTACTAACATTAAAAAAGGAGCCCATAAATGGAGAAAATAGTATACAGAAAAGCAAGGCTAGACGAATACCAAAAAATTGGAAAAGTAATAGCCGATAGCTTCTTTGATTATCCATTTTTAACTCTAATCATAGATGATCTCAAGAAACCTGAAAACTATCCTGCTTTTTTAGAACTATTAGAAAGTCTCCTTACTCGCCTCTATATCAAAGAAGAAACCTGTTTAGTAGCTGAACAAGACGGAGAAATCCTAGCGGTCGCCTTATTACAACAAAATGATTTTTCTATCCTATCTTACTTGCTAAATGGTGTCATAAAACTGTTTCGCTACATTAGCCCACGAAATTTTTTGAAGTATCTTGATTTAGTAGACCGTTCCGAAGAACATTTGAAAAAATCTAATAGCTTTGACTGGTATTTGATGCTCCTTGCAGTCAATCCATCCGTTAAAGGACAAGGAGTGGGCAGTGCTTTTCTTAGAGACGTAGTTGAACCCTATGTCAAATCCAAGGGCTGCAAGCGCTTAGGACTCATTACCAGTACAGAAAAAAATGTTCCATTCTATAAAAAGAATGAATATGTATTACTAGATTTCATGGAATTAGAGTACGGGACTAAGTCCATTGGGAACTGGGCTTTTTTAAAGACTATCAATAAATAACTAAAAAAGGAGTTTATATCAACTCCTTTTTACTTTATTTAACTGCTTCTTTCAAGGCATCAACCTTATCCAAGCGTTCCCATGGAAGATCGATATCTGTACGTCCCATGTGTCCATAAGCCGCTGTTTGACGGTAAATTGGACGTTTGAGGTCAAGCATTTGAATGATTCCTGCTGGACGAAGGTCAAAGATTTGACGTGCTGCTTTTTCAAGCTTGCTTTCAGCTACTGTTCCAGTACCGAAGGTATCGATACGAACAGATACAGGTTGAGCTACACCAATGGCATAAGCCAATTGAACTTCTGCTTTCTTAGCGAGACCTGCAGCAACGATATTTTTGGCAATGTAGCGAGCTGCATAAGAAGCTGAACGGTCAACCTTAGTCGCATCCTTACCAGAGAAGGCACCACCACCGTGACGTGAGTAACCACCATAAGTATCCACGATGATCTTACGACCAGTCAAACCTGAGTCTCCTTGAGGTCCTCCGATAACGAAACGACCTGTTGGATTGATGAAGAATTTAGTTTCATCGTCAAGATAAGATGCTGGAATCACTTCTTTGATAACCTTGTTAATCACATCTTCATGAATTTGTTCATTGCTAACTTCTGGATCGTGTTGAGTTGAAATAACGACTGTATCCACGCGTACTGGCTGGTCATTTTCATCATATTCAACAGTAACTTGTGATTTAGCATCTGGACGAAGATAGCTAATTTCACCAGACTTACGAAGTTCTGCCAAACGACGAACCAACTTGTGGCTGAGTGAGATTGGAAGTGGCATGAGTTCTTCAGTTTCATTAACCGCAAAACCAAACATGAGACCTTGGTCTCCAGCTCCAATCAAATCAAGTGGATCTTGATCTGCGTTTCCACGAACTTCCAAGGCTTCATTAACACCTTGGGCGATATCTGGAGATTGCTCTACCAATGATGGATGAACTCCTACTGTTTCAGCTGAGAATCCATACTCAGTGTTGGTATAGCCAATCTCTGCAATCGTATCACGTACCACACGGTTAATATCTACATAGGCATTGGTTGAAATTTCACCAAAAACATGAACTGAACCAGTATAAACAGCTGTTTCAGCAGCAACGTGGGCTTCTGGATCTTGCTCTAAAATAGCATCCAAGATAGCATCTGAAATTTGGTCTGCAATCTTATCTGGATGCCCCTCAGATACAGATTCAGACGTGAATAATTTACGTTCTGACATAAAAATGTCCCCCCTTAAAAAATATTCGTTATAGAGTTACAAAGTACTGGTAGAGAATCGATAAACAACGTTCACTACCACCTTATCGGGACCATATAACCTAACTATTATAACACGAATCTTTGAAAAATACTCGTATGATTACTATTTTTCTCAGAAGGAAAATGTTTTCTAATCTTAACCAAATAAAAACCCTTAAAGTGAATAGGATTTCCAACTTCAAGAGTTTTCTTTAAAACTAATTATTTTCTAGATAAAACTCAAAACGTTCTCCGACGTATTGGCTCTTTACATACTCAAAAGCTGTCCCGTCATCAAAGTAAGAAACCTGAGTCAAACCTAAAATTGCATGCCCTTTTTCGACCTCTAAGTAATGAGCAATTTTTTCTTTGGCTAAGCGAGCATATATAGTCTGGTGAGACTTACCAATCCGATAACCATGTTTCTGCAAGGTTTGAAAGAAGTGCTTGGTTACTTCTTCTTTCTTAAAATTTTTGATAAATTTCTCAGGAATCGACGCCACTTCATAGACAACAGGGACTTTGTCAGCATAGCGAACACGTTCCATCCGGATAATATTTTCAGTGGCCTTAATCCCTAATTTTTCAACTTCTTGCTCATTAGGGATCGTTCGACGATAGGAAATCAGATGACTCGATGGTGTTTTACCCTGAGCTTTTACAATTTCCGTAAAACTAGTTGTCCCACGCATTTTTTCCTGAACACGAGTACTAGAAACAAAGGTCCCACTACCCACACGACGCTCCAAAACCCCCTCCTCGACCAAAAGGGAGATGGCTTGACGCAGGGTCATACGGCTAACCTCAAATTCCTCAGCTAAGTCTCGCTCACTTGGAAGTCTTTCTCCAATTTTCCAATTTCCCTCGTCAATACCTTTTTTGATTTGGTCATGAATTTTCATATAAGCTGGTAACATGCATGCTCACTTCTTTTCTTTATTTTTTCCATTGTACCCTATCTCATGGGGAAAAGTCAAACTGCACTTGTTTGGTTGGTAATTCTGGGGCATTTATGATAGAATATTCAAGAAGATATTTCTTTTAAGAAAGGGAAAAGATGACCAACATTTCAACTGATTTGCAAGATGTCGAAAAGATCATCGTACTGGACTATGGTAGCCAGTATAACCAACTTATCTCACGTCGTATCCGTGAGATTGGTGTCTTTTCAGAACTAAAAAGTCACAAGATTTCGGCTGACGAAGTCCGCGCGATCAATCCTATCGTGATTGTACTTTCAGGTGGTCCAAACTCTGTTTATGAAGAAGGCTCATTTGATATTGATCCAGAGATTTTTGAACTTGGAATTCCAATTTTAGGAATCTGCTACGGTATGCAGCTATTAACTCACAAGCTTGGAGGAAAGGTTGTTCCTGCAGGTGATGCTGGTAACCGCGAGTATGGACAATCCACTCTTACTCACACTGAGTCTGCTCTTTTTGCGGGTACTCCAGATGAGCAACTTGTCTTGATGAGCCACGGGGATGCTGTTACTGAAATTCCAGCTGATTTTATCCGTACTGGTACATCAGCAGACTGCCCATACGCATCTATTGAAAATCCAGATAAGAAAATCTACGGTATCCAATTCCACCCAGAGGTTCGTCACTCAGTTCACGGTTATGATATCCTTCGTAACTTTGCCTTGAATATCTGTGGTGCCAAAGGTGACTGGACTATGGATAACTTTATCGAGATGCAAATCAAACAAATCCGTGAAAAGGTTGGAGACAAACGTGTTCTCCTTGGTCTTTCAGGTGGTGTTGACTCTTCTGTTGTTGGGGTTCTTCTCCAAAAAGCCATCGGAGATCAATTGATCTGTATCTTTGTAGACCACGGTCTTCTCCGTAAAGGGGAGGCTGACCAAGTTATGGATATGCTTGGTGGTAAGTTTGGTTTGAACATTGTCAAAGCAGACGCTGCCAAACGTTTCTTGGATAAATTGGCAGGTGTTTCTGATCCTGAACAAAAACGTAAGATTATCGGTAATGAATTTGTCTATGTCTTTGATGATGAAGCAAGCAAACTGAAAGATGTGAAATTCCTTGCGCAAGGTACTCTTTATACAGACGTTATCGAGTCAGGTACTGATACTGCTCAAACTATTAAATCTCACCACAACGTTGGTGGACTTCCAGAAGACATGCAGTTTGAACTCATCGAACCACTCAACACTCTTTACAAGGATGAGGTTCGTGCCCTTGGTACTGAACTTGGTATGCCAGACCACATCGTGTGGCGCCAACCATTCCCAGGACCAGGTCTTGCTATCCGTGTCATGGGTGAAATCACTGAAGAAAAACTTGAAACAGTCCGCGAATCAGACGCTATCCTTCGTGAAGAAATCGCTAAAGCTGGTCTTGACCGCGACATTTGGCAATACTTCACTGTTAACACTGGAGTTCGTTCAGTAGGTGTTATGGGTGACGGTCGTACTTATGACTATACCATCGCTATCCGTGCTATCACTTCTATCGACGGAATGACAGCTGACTTCGCTAAGATTCCATGGGAAGTTCTTCAAAAAATCTCAGTACGTATCGTAAATGAAGTTGACCACGTTAACCGCATCGTCTACGATATTACAAGTAAACCACCTGCAACTGTTGAGTGGGAATAAAATATAAAAGTAACTTTGGCTAAGAATCCTTGATTTAACAGCATTTTAACAACTGTATAAAGTATTAGAATGAGATAAATATATTTGGATTGTCTCCAGAGTGTCTCCAAAGGATCCCTGTTCAAATGAATAGGGGTTTTTTATTTATGTTTCTTATCCTCCTAATTCAACAGAGTTGCTTACACTGTTGAATATTTTTTATCTTTTTGATATACTGACTATATATTTTATTTTTGGCAAGGAGAAACATTATGTCAAATCAAAAATCAAATTACAATAAACTAGAACGAGAGATAAATAGTATTAGTTCTTCACTCAGTTATGGACAGTTTAAATCAAAGCTAAATGAGATACTAAACGACAATACCTTATCGCGAGAAGAATATGTAAAATTAGTTCGACAACTGACAAAACTATTCATTAAAATTTTAAAAGACGAAAATTCAATTAAGAAACTAACAATTGAATTTCTGTATAACTTTGAACATAGCACACAAGATCAAAAGCTGATAAGCGATTATTTGGAAGACTGTGATTTTCAAGTCAGCATGCAAGAGCTCGCAAATATTAATAATCTTTATTTGTAACTGTTTGATCTATGTATTATAATTTAATAAGGAAATTTTTAATATCTAAATGAATGATTATTTTTACAAGAGGAATTTACACACTTGACCATTCAAAGTTCATATGATAGAATAAAAGTGTAAATAATTATATTGACATTGCGTAGATAAATGTAAAACACTCAATGTAAAACACTAAATGTAAAACACTAAATGTAAAACACTAAAAGTAAAACCTCAACGTAAAACACTAAATGTAAAGAAGCAATGCAAATCTATTTTGTGTTGTTTTTTTGTATGTCAATATGATACTACTTCTGACGTAGTGCTGTCAGATAGAAGGTTTTAAAGATTTGAGGTAACCGCATGGTTAATACATCCGAACTTAAGCAAATGCTTCGTGAATTACGTGCTAATCGATTGACTAACTATAGTGAGATAGCTTATCAATGGATTAGCCACGATTGGCATTTTGAAAATGTACCAATAAAATTGAGAAAACATTGGTACAGTCAGGATAATTTGTCATTTATAACATTGTCAATTAACTACGATTCAGATATTGACAGTATGTCGCATAATGACTTAGAAATCTGGATTGATAATGAACGTCGTCTTATCTCTCGTTTAGAGAATATATTCTCTAGCATTGAAAACAAATAGAAAGAGGAGGCACTTATGGCAATACCATATTGGACTAGAAGCCTTGATGAGGTTTTAAAACAAGAGACACAACCTAAAGTTATGATTAGCAAAAAAAATGGTAATGAATATACAGCTGATGTTATTCCTGTTCTAAAAGTACTTTCGACTGGTTCTGTTGAAGAAATTAACGGAAAATTCAAATATTCCATTGTTGATATCAACAATGACCTAGAATACTCTATCAAAGCACCTAACAAGCTTGATATTCAATTCGGCACAATTCTTCAATTCAAAAACGTTAGGGGCGGTGTAACCTCTAACGGCTACGGTTGGTATGCTGCTGACTCAGTAGCAGTGGTTCCACGAAATGCTTAAGCATAAGTATAGAAAAATCAAACGAACAAAAAATTGTAAACTACAAGACTATCAACTCTTTGTGATAGTCTTTGCGGTTACAATATGGGTAACTGTATTGATATTCTTCATAAGTAAAACAGTAACAGAAGCATCATCATTACTAGTTTACAGTGTTTCTGCAAATATCATTACTTTTCTTATACTACTTTATACATTATCACGACGTGAAGAAGTTTCAACTTTTTCCATACCTGTTATGTCAAACGATGCAGGTAGATTAGCTAAAAAACTAAAGCGATTGTTCAATGACAAACAGATTACTGATGTACTAAAACTATCAAATACAACTCGATATGGCGATGAAATGCCAGAAATCGAAGTCTGGTTAGATAATGGCTTATTGGAGGGATATATAGCTATTGAAAACATTGCAAATTGGGAACGTGCTGATCGTGAAAAGTTTGAACAACGTGTATCTGGTATATTAGCTGGTAAGTATCAACGGTTTGCCGTTATTAACTCTGAACTCACTGCTGGAGATAGTTTCATTCTCTTCTACTTTGAAGATACACTAACTTCAAAGCGTCTACTAGTTAAGGATAATCTAGATTCATTACAACCTTTTCTAAGTGATGATAGCCATACAATACAATTATCCAAAGACCTAATGTGGCATTCCGATATCACTCCTATGTTGAGTATTATTGCACGTACACGTGCAGGTAAGTCGGTACTCGCTGGTAGGTACATGGCAAGGTTGATGCTATTACAAGGTTGGTTTGTTGAGTACAATTCATCAAAATATGACCGCTACGTTAAAGAATTTAATGGAGAATCAGACCCTATCCAGATTGTAGAGCGTGCCGAATACTGGTGTTCAGTTATGGATAATCGACTTGCTAAAATTAACGAGGCAGGAAAAGAAAAATATACCGAAATGGACAATATGCCTGATATTGGGCTATTCTTCGATGAATTGGGCAATCTAAACGCTTCACTAGAATCATTAGATAAGGTCAATAGAAGCATTAAAATCACTTTGCGCTGGACTACTGCCATTAACCGACTTTCAGCTACTGGTGGCTCTGCTGGGATTCATATTATCGCCATTAGTCAGTTTGCTACTAAGGAGGGCTTTCTTCCATCGTTGGCTCGTGTAAACTGCTCTGACGCCGTTATCATGCTAGGTGGTGCTGCCGATTCTGCCGATGAACGAAAATATCTTATGAGCGGATTCGCTGATATGCCTAAGAAAAGTTATGGAAAAGGTCAAGGACTAGCTCGTATTTTAGGCTCTGGTAAAAAATGGGAAGTTCCACATTTTTTTGAAACCCCATTTTTTGATGATAATTAAAATCATATAATTTAACTGACTAGAAACATCTGTCAGTTAAATTAAATGATTCTTGACGAAGCCGACGAGTCACGAGGTCGGTCATCTCGAAGAGATGAAACAAAACTAACTCTAACTATTCCAACGCCTGCACGGCACTGGGCTTGTCAAGTGCCGTGCATAGCAAAAAGCTAGATAAATTAGGAATTTGTGAGGTCTCGAGCAATGTATAAATCCTATTTTATTTAGGGAATAGTTGAAAGAATAATTAAAAAGGACTATCTTAATAATGACAAAAAAAGAAGCTAATCTCACTGCCATTATGCTAGTTCAACAATTAGAAGATGAATATTGGCAAACTTGGGATAACAAAACACCTGTAAAGTTAGCTAGAGAAGATAATATACGTCCCTTACTTGAAGCAGTGACTGACAAGTTAAATAAAGCTGATATTCCTGTTAAAGAAGCATATGGTATTAAACATGATAAAGATGAAATAAGTATTTGGAATCAAGAATTGATGAGGAATGTGAACGAAAAGAAAACTGAACATATTCACTTTCTCTTCAAATTTGAGACTGGTGCTTCATTATCAAAGATTGCTCTCGCTATTGGAGTCGAATCACAATATCTTGAAAAACTTAAATCAGGGCGCTATGGGTACGATAACTGTTTAGCTTACTTAGTTCATGCAAAAGATGAAACCAAATACCAATACCAACCTGACGAAGTTGTGACAGTTAAAGGTGAAGATTATACCAGTATTTACCATCGAAGCATGAAAACGTGGGTTAAAGGTCGAGCAACAAAAAAAGCTAAGGAAACGAATCTTAGTATTGATTGGCTAATTGAACAAATATTAGCTGGCGAAGTGACTAAAAGTAATATCATGCTTACGGATGAGTATTACGCTATTTATGGGCAACATAAACGAAAAATAAACGAAGCTTTAGATACAGCTGGGGAACGAAAATGTTATCGAACAATTGCTGAGCTTGAATCAGGAAAATTCAAAAAAACAATCCTTTTTATCAATGCTGAAAGTGGAGCAGGAAAAACACTGTACAGCAAAAAACTGATAACATTATTGCAGGATATAGCTCTTAAATACGGTCAAACTTGGGATTACTGTGTAACAGCTTCCACTAATGCTTTTGATGAGTATAATGGTCAAGAAATTTTGTTCCTTGATGATATAAAAGGAGACAGCTTAACCGTATCGGATTGGCTAAAATTATTAGACCCTTACATGATTAGCCCAATTTCAGCAAGATATCACAATAAGATGGGGGCAGCTAAAGTCATCATTATCACTAATACGAATGAACCAATTAGATTTTTTGAACATGCGAAAGGAAGTATTGGAGAAGACCTTGGGCAATTTGTACGGCGGATTGATTATCTGGTTCAAATAGAAGATGTGTTTCGTCTGTCAATCCCTTTAAAACATACTCCTCCAACTCCAAAAGTCAATGTTTCTTGGTATGAACCCAGATACTATTCTTTCAAGTTCTCAGAAATTGGACAATATGACAGAAACGAAGCAACCAACAAACTTGTAAAACAAGTGATTCAAAACATGCAATGGAATAAACCAAAAAAGGTTATCAATGCCAGCGACCAAACTAACAATGATAACCACCACTCAAAACAAAAATAGTCAACAACCACCTTTGTTGTTGCTATTATCTCATAAGTTTTTAATAATTTCAAGAGGTACAACAATATGAATAATCATACTATTACTTACAACGATTTAGTTAATCTCGGTTATCCAAAAGCAACCGCACAACAAATTATTCGACAAACAAAACTAAATATGGTAAAACAGGGGTATACTTTATATAGCAATAGGCGACTCGGAACGGTACCTATTTCTGCTGTTGAAAAGGTTCTTGGCTTTAAGTTACTGCTGAATGAATAGAAAGTAGGTAATTTATGGCCAAAACAAGCTTCCAAGATGTGTATATTGATAACAAAGGGCAATTCTACTATGAAGTAAGTCTAGGAAACGATAAAATCACTGGTAAACGTATTAAGAAAAAAGGTCGAAGAAACTCGAATGGGAAAAAGTTTACTACTGCAAAAGAAGCCTATACAGAAGCTATTAGGATAAAGAGTGATTATCTTCAATCAGAAGGCTACTATAATTATGATATGACATATGAGCAGTATATGAATACAGTTTATTTACCTTACTATCAGTCAGAAGTAAGTGAGCATACTTATGCTACTCGCAAGCCAGTCATTAAGCTCATTATCAATCGATTTAGAAAAAAAAAGCTTAAAGATATAACTGTTCGCGAAATTCAAAATTTCAGAACATGGTTATTATCTAAAAAAGGTGCTAACTATTCGCAAGCATATGCTGGTCTTACATTCGGTACTTTTAGAAAGTCATTGGATTTCGCTGTGGATATGCAGTATCTACAGAAAAATGTTTCATTGAAAGTAAAAGCTATTCCAAAAGGAAAAACTGTCGCTGAATATTGGACGAAAAATGACTTTGAAGAAGTTATCAGTAATATTTGTATCTCTGATTTCTACGAGCATCTATGCTTCGTTATGCTATGGCTCTATTTTTGCACTGGTGTACGTGTAAACGAAGGAACGGCTATCTGGTGGAATGACATTGATTTTGACAAAAAGGAGCTTAGAGTATCTCATATGCTGATTATGTTAAATAAAAATAATTGGCAAAGGCAAAATCATACTAAAACAGATTCCGGACTCCGTATCATTTCATTAGATGATGATACAATTCAAATTTTGAAAGCGTGGAAAGAACGTCAGTCAAAACTAGGAAAGGTAAATTTTGTTTTAAGCTATGATGGCAACCCAATGCTCAAGTCAACCATTTCACGTATCATCAAACGTTATGCCAAATTGGCAAACGTACCTTTGATTCAAGCAAAAGGACTTCGACATTCTCATGCTTCTTATCTCATCAATGAACTTAATGCTTCTGTTCTGATTGTCTCTAAACGACTTGGACACTCTAGCCCAGAAATTACTTTAAAACATTATGCTCATATGTGGTCAGGTGTTGATAAGGAACTTGCAAATGAAATGACTGGATTAATCAATATACGATATGCGGAAAATACTAAAATCAATTTCAACGGAAATCAAGCATTACTGAGAGAGTCTCCAAAACTGTCTCCAAAATCATAGCAACAAGCTAAAAATACTGTTATATCAACGATTACAAGCGCTTATTTAGTCGTTGAGTGGGAGTAGAATTAACAAACTTAAAAAAGCCCTAGAAACCAATGTTTCTTAGGCTTTTTATTTTACTTTGACAACATTTTAACAACTAAAAATCTTAATCTTCTTCTGCCCTTAAGAACTTTTAACAATTTAGGTACTTTCTTAATTGTTCTTTATACCATTCTTCTCACTACTCTGCTATTATCGAACAAGCCTGAACTACAAGTAGGAAGCATTATCGGACACAATCTCACAAAACTAATCTTAATTGCTCAAAAAAACAGTAAAACCAACTTGGTCCTACTGTTTCATTCTTAGAATGTCTGGCGCTTAGCTTTTCGCTCTGCACGTCCACGAGCACGACCTTCTGCTCGCTTGGCTTTACGACGTTTTTCATCGACAGCCCACTGGATTTTTTTCTTATATCCTGGTTTGACTTTTTTCTTTTTCTTTTTAACCAAGCCAATCATTTCGATGTCCAATTTTTCTTGTTTCTTCTCACGATTGGCACGACGATCGCGGTCATAGGTATCTTGGAATTCTCCGTCTTTAACCATCTTAGGCACAAACTTGATTCCTAGTTTCTCTAACTCACGAATATCTGAGTCGTCACTAGGCTGGTAAAGGGTAATGGCTGTACCAGGCAGACCATTACGTCCAGTTCGTCCAACACGGTGGACAAAGAAGGACAAGTCTTGTGGAATGGCATCGTTAATGACGTGACTGACCCCCTCAATGTCAATCCCACGCGCAGCCAAGTCAGTCGCAACGATGTACTCAAAATCAAGGTTCTTGACCTGATTCATGATCCGTTTGCGCTCACGAGGAGCAATATCTCCATGAATCTTAGCTACTTTCAAGCCTTGAGCTGTTAAGTAAGCATGCAATTCATCTGCACGAGTCTTGGTATTGACAAAAATCATGGCAAGATATGGCTGCATGACTTGAGTCAATTCATAAATCTGGGCATTCTTGTCACGACCTTTAGTCGAAATCAACCAGTTATCAATGGTATCTGAGATAACTGTTTTGGTCTTGATTTTTTCCATAACTGGATTAGACAAGTATTTTTTCAAGAATGGTTGCAATTTTTGTGGGATAGTCGCTGAAAAGACCATGAACTGCAAGTCTTTCGGAAGACTTCCTGCAATCTTATCAACCGTCTCCAAGAATCCCATATCTAGAGTCATATCAGCTTCATCGACTACAAAGGTCTTAGCCTTGTGGATAGCCAAATCACCCGATTTTACCAAATCATAGATACGACCTGGTGTTCCAATGACGATATGGGGCTGGTTGCTTGCCAGTTTTTCAATTTGGCGGGCCTTGTCTGTACCACCAACATAGTTAACAACACGAATTTCTACTTCTGAATGGCCTGCAATCTGACGAGCTGCTTGGTAAATCTGTGTTGCTAACTCACGACTCGGAGCTGTGATAACTGCCTGCACGCTATCGCTCTCTTCATCCAACTGTTGGAAAATTGGAAGCAAGAAAGTATGAGTCTTTCCTGAACCTGTTTTTGATTCACCGACCAAGTCACGACCTGCCAAAACAATGGGAATTAACTTATCCTGCACCTCAGTAGGAGTCGTAAACTTCAACTCCTCCAAAGCTTCTTCTATATATTTTTTAAATTTAAATTTCGTAAATGACATAATATCCTCGATTCTATCTACTCATTATACCACATTTTGATGCATTACAGTTAAACTTTCGATTTAGATAAACCCACGGAAATTTCAGTAAATTCAAAATCTGCCCGAATAAAGACAAGAAAAATACTCTCTGTCCATCCTAAACAAAGAGTATTAGATTTTCACGTAAGCTTCCACTCTTCTCTCAGCCAATCACAAAAATGATGATAGCGTTGCTCAAGAGCTTCATGATGCCCATAAGCATCAAAGGTGGAATATGTTGAGGGAACTTTCTCTGATATCAAATCATGTACTTCCCTTGCAAAAATAGGAGCCTTAGACAGGCGGTTGGAATGATTGGAACCTTCTGTCAGACCATTTTGCAGATAAATCAGACTTTGACTCTGTATCAGGTCATGTTCCCTGCAAAATTCTGTAAAATCAGGATACCAGAAGGAACCACAGATAGAAAAGATACAGGTCACAGGTAGATGACTACTATAGAGACTATAGACAGCAGCAAGCCCCCCCAGTGAATAGCCACCATAGGCAATCCGACTTTCATCAATCAAGTAGTCCTTTTGCAGAGTTGCTAGAATCTCTTGAAAGAGCTTCTGATGGTATGCATCTACCTTCCCACCAAAATCTGGGGCCCCTTCTTTCAAAGACTTAGACTGCCAGGGTGTAAAGTCATCCAGACGGTTTTCTGGAATCAAGCCCACCAAAATCACAGATTGGGATAGGTCTGACAAATAGTCCAATTGTCCATCATTTAAAAGTACAACTGGGTAGGCTTGTTTAGAGTCATAGGTTGAAGGAAGGCTGACCCTTACCTGAATCCCTTCCCAGTTAAACTCCTTATTTCTTGATAAAGTCATTGATTTTTTCAAGGGAATCAATCACTGCAGGACCGTAATCCATCAACTCATCGTAAGAGATGGTCATGATTTTTTGGTTCTTGATTGCTGGGACATTTTCCAAAACAGCATTTGCCTTCATCAAATCCACTGCTTTTTCATCCAACTTTTGATTGCGGTCACTAGTTACATAGATAATCAACTCTGGATCCATTGATACTAGATTTTCCAAGGTCAAGCCAGAAGTTCCTGTTGCGACATTAGTATAACCAAGTTGGTTGAGCAAACTTTCTTGTAGGGCTGACTTGTAAGCACCAAAGGTTTCGTCGTTATAAGCAACCATAATCAGAGCTTTTTTCTTTTCACCCTGTGTTTCTGGGTTGGCTTTTTTAACCACATCGATTTTAGCTTGTAATTGTTCTGCGTATTGATTCGCCTTGTCTTGGACATTGAAAATGGTACCAAGATTCTTCACATCTTCTACGATATTTCCTAAATCTTGTTGGATAGTTGAAAGTGAAGCTTTTTGCGTATAAACAGGGATTTTATTTTCATTCCAAGCACTAATGGTTCCCATTGACTTTTCAGAAAACATCATGTTGCGGCCCATCAAGGCATCTGGTTCATAAGAAAGAACTGTTTCTTGTGAGACTGATTTTTTATCACCAATATGAGGGATGGCTTCAATTGCTTCCTTGTATTTACCAGTTACGGCATTATCAGGATTGAGCATACCGGCAATTTTATCCTTCAAACCAAGTTCAAGTAGAATTTCAGTTGTTGAAAGATTGTTAGTGATGACCTTTTCAGGAGCCTTTTCAAAGACTTGTTCGACTTCATTTCCTTTAGCATCATAAGTTTTGATAGTTACAGGGTAGCTGGTTTCTGTAGTAGATTTTTGACTTGTCTCTGCGCTTGATTGTGTGGTAGCTTTTTCTGTTGTACTATTTCCACAAGCTGCTAAAGTTAAGGTAGCTACTGTTAGGAGCAAAATACTGATTGATTTTTTCATGTTTGTTTTCCTTTTCATTTTTTATAAATAGTGAATCATGGCTTGCTGGTCTTCCGTCCAAGTAACCCTACTTTGGACACCATAGACATCCTGCAAAGACTCTGGTGTGATGGTCTCTTTTGGAGTCCCTTGGTAAACAATTTCTCCTTCTTTCATCAGATAGAGATAGTCTGAATAACGACAAGCCAGCTGAATATCGTGTAATACTGCTAGCACATTGATATGGAGATGTTTGACAATGGTTAACAAGTCTAGCTGGTACTTGATATCCAAATGATTGGTCGGTTCGTCTAAGAGCAGAAGAGTCGGTTCTTGTGCCAAGGCGCGTGCCAACAAAACCCGCTGCTTCTCTCCTCCTGACAGAGAAGAGTAGAGTCGATTTCTTTTCTCGAACATATCTACCTTGACCAGAGCATCCTCAACCAAGGCAAAGTCTTTTTCTTTTTCCTTTTGTAAGAAAGAGAGATGGGGTGTTCTGCCCAGCATGACGATTTCCTCAACCTTACAATCAAATTGTAACTGATTAAACTGCGTGACAACTGCCATCTGCTTTGCCGTTTCCTTGACGCTCATTTGTTCCAAGGGTTTTCCATCTAGAGAAATCAAACCTTGATCAGGCTTTTCCTGTCGATAGAGGAGTTTCAGCAAGCTAGTCTTCCCACTTCCATTGGGTCCCAAAATGGTATGAAATTGCTTGCCCTCCAGTTTGAGCGAGACTCCTTTGAGAATCTTTTTTTCTCCGATTCCAAAGTGAATATCCTGGCACATTAAGTCCATATCAGACCTTCACCTCCCTTCGTCTACTTCCAACCATATAGATAAAGAAAGGTGCACCTACTAGGGCTGTGAAAATACCAATCGGCAGCTCAGCATTTTGAATCAAAACACGAGCAAGAACATCTGCCCAAATAACAAAGAGAGCACCGAGCAAGGTTGCTATCGGAAAAAGCCTTCTGTAGTTTGTACCCACCAAACTTCTCGCCAAATGTGGGGTAATAAGACCAACGAAGCCGATAATCCCACAGCTTGATACCAAGATAGCTGTCAGCACAGCCACAATCGTCACATAGAGATACCAATAAAAACGTAGGGGAATCCCCAAGGTCAAGGCTGCCTCATCACCCATCATCATAGCATTAAAAACACGATATTGGGTAGAGAAAAATAAAAAAGCAATTCCCACGATTATAGTTGGCAAGGTTAAGTGAGCCCAGGAAGTCCCCGCTAAAGAACCCATGGTCCAAAACTTGATGGTCATGACACTATCAGCATTAGCGCCAATTGAGATAATAAAGTTTGAAAAAGCCAAAAATAGTGCATTCACAACTGTCCCTGATAAAATCAGGCTTGAAGTTGTCATCCTGCCTTGCATGGAAGCAATCAGAAGGACTGCAACTGTTGCCACAAGCGCTCCAAGGAAAGAGCCAAGACCAATCATGACCTTAAACCCGAGAATGATGCTCAAAGTCGCACCAAAGGTTGCCCCAGCTGAAATTCCTAAAACATAAGGTTCTGCGATTGGATTATTGACTGTTGACTGCATGACGCTACCACACATGGAAAGGCCTGCACCAACTATCAAACCAAGAAAAACCCGTGGTAATCTCATATTCCAAACAATAGCAAGTGTAGACTTCGAAAGGTCTCCTATATCCAGAGGGGCCCCCAACTTACTTAAAATAATTCTATAAGTATCACTCAAGCTAATCTGAACAGACCCCATAGAAACAGCTAGAAACAGAGAGACACCCAAAGCTCCGAGCAACAGAGCTAGGAGAAAAACATATCGCAGGTTTTGATGGTTTCCATAAAATTTGGAAAGCATGAACCCCTCCTTTAACAAAGATTAAAAATTTTGACAATTTTAATAAACAGTATACCACATTTCTAAATCATGAGCAAGACTAGAAAAATGCACACAAAAAAGCCCTCTGAAGTCAGAGGGCTGATTTGATCATGGGCTAAAATCCTAGTAAACTAAAAAATCTCCACGATCAGAAAAGTCTCTATCGTGCCATTTTCATACATGATGTATAGTCCAAGTAGAATGAATACTAAGGGCACAATGATTCGCTCATATTTTTCAATTGTCTCGGATATTAACGGCATAGAGGATAGCACACGACTAAGCTCGCAAAAGATAATTATGCCGATTGCAAACACAAGCAACGCCACGAGTGTCTGTGACCAATCTAACGAAGCAAAATAAGGTATATAGATACCTAAATTATCTCCACCAGACGCAATTGTCAACAATGTAACTGTCCAAAACAGTTGATTTGCCTTGCTTTGTTCTAATCTTTCAATAATTTCTTCCTCTTCTTCCTCACCTTCTCCAACAATTGCAAAGCGAATCCCTAAATAGATAGGGATTAAACCAAGCAATCCAACCATCCATTCTTCAGGCACGAAATTAACGACATAAGCAGCAACTAAACTCGCCCCTATAAGTAAGCCTGTGCCTAGATATTGCCCCGCATAAATATGCCATTTTTGTTTATTCTGTGATAGCTGTGCAAATAAAATAAATAAAATAATTAAATAATCGATACTGGTGGAAATATAAACACCAATAGCAGATATGATTGTCTGTCCCATAAAAACCTCCTGTATTAGTCAGTAATAAATCAGCAGATTTTAGGAGAGCACAGACACATTAATTTAGCTATCGCTAATGGGTAATGTCGAACGTAGGAAAGCATTTTACTCCTCCTCAAAACGTAGTTACAAAGTAATTTCTAACTGGAATTCGGTGACTACTTCCATGTAAAGTATAACATACTATACTTTACTTCGTAAAGTGTGGGCTCTCCGAGGGTCTTGCAGACTACTACCATTTGAGGTTTTTGTAGTCTCCAAAATTGTGGCCGATAAAACCCCGTAATCGGAGCTATTCAACAGGGTGCTAGTTTTTGTAGTCTCCAAAATTGTGGCCGATAAAACCTAACTTAGCGATTGCTCGTATTGACCATAGTTTTTGTAGTCTCCAAAATTGTGGCCGATAAAACCCTAACGGAGTGAAGGCTAACGTTGTTCCAAGTTTTTGTAGTCTCCAAAATTGTGGCCGATAAAACTGAGAAGCTGGGTTGGGAATTCACAAAGGAGTTTTTGTAGTCTCCAAAATTGTGGCCGATAAAACACATGGGAGGTAAGGTTTGGTAATAGATATGTTTTTGTAGTCTCCAAAATTGTGGCCGATAAAACTTTGGTGTCTTTAAGATAGAACCGTGTTTTGGTTTTTGTAGTCTCCAAAATTGTGGCCGATAAAACCTCAATAAAAAAGCTCCCTGAAGTCAGAGAGCTTGATTCTTGCTGGATAAAACATTTATAGACTAGGCGGCAAGCCGAAGATTGTACTGATGGTACATCGAGGCGAAGCCAACGAAGTATAGAAACGTTTTAGACGCAAGATTAACGACGAAGTCCAAGAGAGTTGATCAACTCACGGTAACGGTTAACGTCGTTTTTACGCAAGTATGCAAGCAAGTTACGACGGCGACCGATTTTCTTCATCAATCCACGGTAAGTAGCGTGGTCTTTTTTGTGTTGTTTGATGTGTTCGTTAAGGTGGTTGATTTCCCAAGTAAGGACAGCAACTTGAACCTCTACTGAACCTGTATCACCTTCGTGACGTGCATATTGTGCAATGATTTCATTTTTTTTCTCTTTTGAGATTGCCATGATGTTTCTCCTTTTTATCTGGCTTCATCCGAGTGACAGGTTGGCATGCCTGTAACCAAGAAGAAGTTATTTGTCTTTACGACAATTCCTATTCTACCAATAACTAAGTTCTTTGTCAACTGATTTACTATTCTTACCGCAAAAGTGCTATAATAGTTATAGGAAGGATATCTAAGTTGACATCTTAAAAAGAGAGGTGATTACCATGCGTAAATTCTCGCAATATCTCCCCTACTATCTGGTCATATTTTTCTTTTATTGGCCACTTTATGAGCTGTTATTATGGACTATTACTAAAAACTATATCTTGAAGGAGCTCACCATCGGCAACGTTATTATCTTCTCTCCACTGGTGACTTTCATAGTATCACTATTCTACTCTTATCGTTTCAAATTCTCAGTTTGGTGGTTAATTGGAGTTGGCTTGCTCTTTTGCTTTACCATCATTACTTTCGGAGAATTTATCCTTCTCTACTTCCTAGCCTATGAAATCTTTGCCCTCGCGGGTATGGCTGTCGGTGCCGCTATTAAGAATCTAGTGCAAAAACTGAAAAGGAAAAAACTTTCACAAAATCCTTGAAAAATCTCACAATCATGCTATAATAATGCATAGAGACAAGTCACTTAGCCCCTTTCTACCAGAGAGTGCGTGGTTGCTGAGAACGCATAGGAAGCCTAAACTGATACTACTCTACTAACTTTTATGCAAACATAAAACGGTGGCCACGTTAGAGCCAATCAGAGGTGTCCCTCTTTTTTGAGGAACATAAATGAAGGTGGAACCACGTTGCGACGTCCTTTTTGGATGTCGCAATTTTTTTATGAGGAGACTAACCATGGAGTTGCAAGAATTAGTGGAACGCAGTTGGGCAATCCGACAAGCTTATCATGATCTGGAAGTTAAGCATCATGATTCCAAGTGGACGGTAGAAGAAGACCTCTTGGCTTTATCGAATGATATTGGAAATTTCCAACGATTAGTGATGACCAAGCAAGGACGCTACTATGATGAAACACCCTACACACTGGAACATAAACTTTCAGAAAATATCTGGTGGCTAGTAGAACTTTCTCAACGTTTGGATATAGACATCCTGACGGAAATGGAAAACTTCCTCTCTGATAAAGAAAAGCAGTTGAACATTAAAACTAGGAAGTAGGCTGCTAATAAAAAGTCAATGCATAGAAACTATGGAAAAAGGAGAATACCATGATCAAAATTACTTTCCCAGATGGCGCTGTTCGTGAATTCGAATCTGGCGTTACTACTTTTGAAATTGCCCAATCTATCAGCAATTCCCTAGCTAAAAAAGCTCTTGCTGGTAAATTCAATGGCAAACTCATCGACACTACTCGTGCTATCACTGAAGATGGAAGCATCGAAATCGTGACACCTGATCACGAAGATGCCCTTCCAATCTTGCGTCACTCGGCTGCACACTTGTTTGCCCAAGCTGCTCGTCGTCTCTTCCCAGATATCCACTTGGGTGTCGGTCCAGCTATTGAAGATGGTTTCTACTACGATACAGACAACCAAGCTGGTCAAATATCTAACGAAGATCTTCCTCGTATCGAAGAAGAAATGCAAAAAATCGTTAAAGAAAACTTCCCATCTATTCGTGAGGAAGTGACTAAAGATGAAGCGCGTGAAATTTTCAAAAACGATCCATACAAGTTAGAATTGATCGAAGAACACTCAGAAGATGAGGGTGGCTTGACCATCTACCGTCAAGGTGAGTACGTTGACCTCTGCCGTGGCCCTCACGTGCCTTCAACTGGTCGTATTCAAATCTTCCACCTTCTTAACGTAGCTGGTGCTTACTGGCGTGGAAATAGCGACAATGCTATGATGCAACGTATTTACGGTACAGCTTGGTTCGACAAGAAAGACTTGAAAAACTACCTTCAAATGCGTGAAGAAGCTAAGGAACGTGACCACCGTAAACTTGGTAAAGAGCTTGACCTCTTCATGATTTCTCAAGAAGTTGGACAAGGGCTTCCGTTCTGGTTGCCAAATGGGGCTACTATCCGTCGTGAATTAGAGCGCTACATCGTCGACAAGGAAATCGCTGCTGGTTACCAACACGTCTACACTCCACCAATTGCCTCAGTAGAACTTTACAAGACTTCTGGTCACTGGGATCACTACCGTGAAGATATGTTCCCTACTATGGATATGGGAGACGGGGAAGAATTCGTTCTTCGTCCAATGAACTGTCCTCACCATATCGAAGTCTTTAAACACCACGTTCACTCTTACCGTGAATTGCCAATCCGTATTGCTGAAATCGGTATGATGCACCGCTATGAAAAATCTGGTGCTCTCACAGGGCTTCAACGTGTACGTGAAATGTCACTTAATGACGGTCACACTTTCGTAACACCTGAACAAATTAAAGATGAGTTCCAACGTACGCTTCAATTGATTATAGATGTTTACGAAGATTTCAACTTGACTGACTATCGTTTCCGTTTATCATATCGTGATCCTCAAGATACTCACAAATATTTTGATAATGATGAAATGTGGGAAAATGCTCAACGTATGTTGAAATCAGCTATGGATGACATGGGACTTGACTACTTTGAAGCTGAAGGGGAAGCAGCCTTCTACGGACCAAAATTGGATATCCAAGTTAAGACAGCTCTTGGTAAAGAAGAAACTCTTTCTACAATCCAGCTTGACTTCTTGCTCCCAGAACGCTTCGACCTTAAATATATCGGAGCTGATGGTGAAGAACACCGTCCAGTTATGATTCACCGTGGGGTTATCTCAACTATGGAACGCTTCACAGCGATCTTGATTGAGAACTACAAGGGTGCCTTCCCAACATGGCTTGCACCACACCAAGTAACCCTTATCCCAGTATCTAACGAAAAACACGTGGACTACGCTTGGGAAGTAGCTAAGAAACTCCGTGACCGTGGTGTCCGTGCTGATGTGGATGAACGCAATGAGAAAATGCAGTTCAAGATTCGTGCTTCTCAAACTCAAAAAATTCCTTACCAATTGATCGTTGGTGACAAGGAAATGGAAGAGCAAGCCGTAAACGTTCGCCGTTATGGTCAAAAAGAAACAGAAACCATGCCGGTAGATGCATTTGTAGAATTGATTCTTGCAGATATCGCCAACAAATCACGAGTTGAGAAATAAACCGATCACAATCTGAGAGACATTTTTCAGTAAGAAAAAGCAACAACTATTTCAGTTGTTGCTTTTTTGTATTTTGATTAAGCTGAGCTAGTAGTGATTGATCAAACCACCACAAATAGTATCCTCATCAACAATCCTTTCTACCCACTAATTTTTGAGTGTAGGATATCCTCCCATGATTTGCTTCCATGAGTTAGATAAGTTGACTATCCTCAGTCCTTGTCTGCTTCATTTTCTTTTGCGCGATCGTTTTGTAAATCTTTTTCAGAGAGTTTTTGTTCGATATACTTGTCAATGTTTTCGTAAAATTCCTTAATCGTCTCACTATCTAATTTTGCCGAATTATGGAATTGCTTGACTTTCAATTGAACAGATTGAATACCGTAAGAGGCTTGTTTTTGGCGAATGGTTTCTAATTCTTCTTCTGAAATCGGATCTCCAACAACCGTCAAGACCAATTCATTATTACTTGACTTGTAGACTTGATTAATGACCGTATGATTGGCGAACTCATTTTCTACAAACTGTTTGATCCCTTCTTTTCGTGCTTGATCCATCGTCAGAGTGACTGCTGAATAGCTGGCTGGAAGAACCAATAATACAATCAAGGATATCAGCCCAATTCTCATTTTAATGTTTAGCTCTTTAAATGAACTTAAAGGAGATTTTCTCATTAAAATTCTTGTTCCAACAATATTGGTTAGCATGATAAAGACACAGTTGATCAAGAAAAGATAGAGAGCCCCCAATAAAAATCGTACATTCCCATTAGCTAAACCATAGCCAGCAGTACAGATAGGCGGCATCAAAGCTGTAGCAATGGCTACTCCTGGCACGATATTGTTTGCTTCTTTTTTCCTTGAACCGATCACACCAGCAATCCCACCAGCAATAGCAATGAGAACATCCCAAATGGTTGGAGAGGTTCGTGCGATCAACTCGCTACTTGCATAAGACAAGGGAGAAATCCAGAAATACAGAGTCGAGACAAGCAAACTGACCAACACTTGAGTCAATAAAACCTCTAGAGATTGCTTGATTAAACGCGTATCAAAAATAGCTAAACCGAATCCCAGTCCAACAATCGGTGTCATGAGAGGTGAAATTAACATGGCTCCAATAATAACAGCTGTTGAATTCATATTTAGACCGATAGAGGCAATAAAAATTGCACACATCAAAATCGCTGTATCTCTCAATCGAACATGAAGGTCATCGTATAATTTCTCACGGTATTCCCGTGTTGAATAATTGGCAGTCATTTGTCCTCTCCTCTTTCCTTATTTAAATCGGTATAATAATTAATAATAACAGCTGATAAACAGCCAAAAAATATGAGCCCATAAATCGTCAAGAAGACACTGGTAATCCTTCCAATCAAGGTCACAGCTAGGAGATCCCCGTAGCCGACAGTCGTCGAAGTCACAAAAGCATACCAAAGACCGTCTCCGTAATTTGTGATAGCAGGTTCAACTAGGAAAAGCACGCCTCCTGACCCAAAAACAAAGGTCACAAAACTCAGAGCAAACCGAGTAAAACCCGTAACCTGTATAATATGCCATAACATTTTTAAACGTCTCATTTGTTCTCCTTATTCATACTAGCTCCTGACCGAGCCGTTTTTTCCAATAATCAAAGTGAAGATAGGACATGATCTCCATCAGAGAAAGATAGACAAACTGATAGATCTGATTTAAGCTGATTATCAACTGATATTGTTTGAAAAATGACTGGAAGAAAGACCAGATATGACTGTCTTGAATCAGTCCCTTCTTAACATCAGACAGGATATTAGCTAAAGCTCCCAAGGACTGAAACGGTAAATCCTTGACATTTATATAGATCCGGTCCACCACATCATTCAGACTGGTATCTTGGATGGCATGAAATTCTCCAAAGAGAACTCCTGCCGCTCCAAGAGTAGAAACAAATTCCACCAAATAATTTCTGAGGAAATTTTCTCAACCTTTTCCCATAATGTGTTTAGTGTCATCCATAACGATCCCAACCAGAAAAAGGAAAGAAAATAAGCAAAGAAATTTTGCCGTAAATCCCAAAAAGCTTCAAGACTTGGTGTTGTTGGTTTTTCTAACTCTAAAATCAAGATGGTCATAATAATTGCTAGAACAGCATCTGTTGATTCTTTTGAACATTATCTTTTAAATATCCATCAGTCCATCCTAGATATTATATCAAAAATTTTACATTCTTTCTCTGAAGAAATCAATTCATTTAAAAGATAGAGAAAGGAAGAAATTTTTGTATCCTTATCCGAAGAAGAAAAACGATATCTCCTCTGAAAGTAGATACCTTTTTAATGTTTAAAGATGATGAGTTTGTAGCAGCAATCCTAGCTGATATCGCCAACAAATCACGTGTTGAGAAATAAGAGATAAAACCTGTACAAAATCCCAGCTACTAAAAAAGAGGCTGGGACAAAAGTCCTAGCCTCTCAATTGTCTTTGGATTGCCGAGCAAGACGCAGTGGTTGAGTGGGCTCTACTACGCTGATTTCATCAACTTTTACAGCCCTACTCAACTGTGCGGAGGTGGGACAACGAAATCGAATTCTAACGAATTAACGATTTCTGTCCCACTCTCTTTTTTGATGTTTCTGTTTTTACATTTGAACAATTCTACGATAGCTTCTTGAAGTAATCACAAAGATTAGGACATAAACTAAAGCAAAGATACCACAAATAGAAAGTGTTACACTTAACATCATAGCTGTATCTACTACCCCAATGACCTTAAGAATCAAACTTAACATATGATAGGCAAAAGCCAAGTGTAGGAAAGCAAAGATTACAGGGAGGAAGAAAACAGTCAAGACCTGCTTGTTAATGGTTTGTTTGATTTGTTTTTGATCCAAGCCCACTTTTTGTAGGATGACAAAGCGTTCACGATCCTCATAACCTTCTGAGATTTGTTTATAGTAGATAACGAGTACAGTTCCAATCATAAAGATGATAGAGAGGAAAATACCAATAAAGAGAACTCCTCCAAAGAGAGCATTCATTTGGGCAATTGCGTCACTTGCAGTGCCTCCACCATAAACCATGCCGTCTTCATTTTTGAGATTATGACTAAAATTATTTACAAACTCCTCAAAATCATCAGATAGCTTTAACTGTTCCTCTAGACTAGCTGTTACATCCATACCACCGTAGAGCTGTGTGTATACAGCTGAATCCTGGTACTGTTCCAAAAAACTTTGAATATCAGCTACTACAAGATAGTTATAATCCGATACCAATAGTACATAGGGATTAGAAACATGATTGGCAATAAAATCCTGCTGGATTGCTTCCTTGATTGTATAGTTCTGATTGTTCAGACTAAATGCTTTCTGATTTTTAAGTTGGTCATTTCGAGCCCAAAGTCCTACTTCGTTACCAGTAAGGTTCAGCTTTTGTCCAGTCATTTTTTCATAATCTTTTTGGTCAAAAACCAGGAAGACTGTCTTAGGCATGACATTGTTTTGCCCTTTTTCAAAGATGGTTAATTTGGTCCCCTCTTGACTCGAAAGACCGAAACTTGCATAATTGAGGACGTCCTTATTGCTGATGGTTAGGTTCTTTTCGCTAGCGTATTGAGTCAAAAGCTTGTCTAAATCCTCAACTTCTACATGTTGTCCCTTAACATCAAAATCGTGAGGATACATGAGTTTTTTCATATTCTCAGATCCGTTGTAGATACTAGTAGCTGCAGACATAGTAACCAAAACCATGGTTGAAAGGATGGCAATGGTTGCTAATCCGACAGCATTTTTCTTCATACGAAAGATAAGGTTAGAAACAGAAATGAGATTATTAGGTTGGTAGTAATATCTCTTGTTTTTCTTGAGCAACTGTAAGAAAACTGTAATACCAGCATTGAATAAGAGATAGGTCCCTACAATAACTAACATAACCGCAATAAAGAAAGTAGCGACAGCTTTGAAAGCATCTGTTACGCTTAGTGCTAGGTAGTAGCCACCACCTAGAGTAATTAGCCCTACAAGCGTCTGAAGAACTAGGAAACGCCCCTTCTTCTCACCCTTCGCTTTTTCTCTAGAAAGCTGAAGAGCATCCATACGGATAATGCGTACAGCGTTCAGGAAAACGATGACTAAAAAGATAAAACCGAATACCAGAAGGATTGAAAGCACTACAGACCATTGGAAAGTTGCAACTAACTCTACCTTCATCTTTGCAAGTTTAAGTAGCAAAGCGAAAATCAGATTATCAAAGAGGGCACCAATTCCAATCCCGGCAGTGACTGTTACTAGCCCAAATATCAAGAGTTCCTTAAAGGTCATACCAATCAAATGGCGCTTTTCTAAGCCCAACATGCCATATACACCCAGTTCTTTGGAGCGATTTTTCATGACAAAACTGTTGGCATAAAGAACGATAATGGCAGATGCAAGTGTCACAACGACAAGCCCTAGTTGTAGGGTAAATTGTATAGCAGATGCACCACGTAAATCCACAATTTTAGGATTAAAGGCTAGAGAGTAAAAGAGATAGCTAATTGTGACTGCCAAAATGACAGACAAAGCAAACGGATAATAGAGTTTGCGGTTTTTGATTAAGTTGGATACGGCCAACTTATTGGTTAATCGAAACATACTAGTTCACCTCACTTGCCATAACAGTTAAGGTGTCAGAGATCTCTTGGAACATCTGACGTTCAGTCTTTTCACCACGGTAGATTTGATTATAGAGAATGCCGTCCTTGATGAAGAGGACACGTTTAGCACGGCTGGCCGCAGCTGTCGAGTGGGTCACCATGAGAATGGTTTGTCCTTGTTCATTGATTTGATCAAAGATATCAAGGAGGGCTGCAGATGACTTAGAATCTAGAGCTCCTGTTGGCTCATCAGCAAGGAGAATTTCAGGTTCTGTAATGATGGCGCGTGCAACTGCTACCCGTTGTTTTTGCCCTCCAGAGATTTCATAAGGGTACTTCTCCTGCAATTGATTGATGCCAAGATTTTCGGCCGTCACGACCAATTTTTTCATCATTTCTGTAATAGGCTTTCTAGACAATACCAAAGGGAGTAAGATATTGTCTTTAACAGAAAGCGTATCTAACAAATTGAAGTCTTGGAAGACAAAGCCTAACTTTTCACGACGGAAGCTTGATGCTTCAGAGTTTTTAATGGTAGCTGTGTCAGTTCCGTTTAGGAAGACCTGCCCACGCGTTGGCTTGTCAAGCATAGCTAGAATATTGAGTAGAGTAGATTTACCAGATCCAGACTCACCCATGATAGCAACGTAGTCGCCTTTTTCAACGGTAAAGTGAATATCTTTCAGGGCTTCTACTTGGTTGCCTTGAAAGCGAGTTTTATAAATCTTTTGAACGTGTTTTACATCTAATAGTGTCATTTTAACTTCTCCTTTTTAATATCCCATTAACTGAAACTGAGCTTGCATCATTTCGATGCCGATTTGAACTCGCTCGATATCCTTTGGACTCGGCTTACTTGTTTGTTTCTTTTGTAAAATTGTTTTCATGGTTCCTCTCCTTTTTCTTTATGCTCTAAGTTTACTCCAAAAAAAGATGGCTTGCCATAACATAACCTTACAAAAGAGGCCTTTAATCTTACATTTTTGTAAGATTACATTTTTTATCTAATTGAAGCCTTTTTTCTCACTATATCAAGGTCTAAAGAAGAGCTTGAAAGGTTTCTTCCAAGCTCTTCACAATTCTTTTCATTCAATCAGTAAATTCACTTCAGAGAACTTAATCCTCACCGTTGTTCCTTGCCCGAGTTCGGATTCTATTTGAATCTGATGTCCTAATTCTTGGCTGATTTTCTGGGTTAGATAGAGCCCAAGTCCAGATGACTGCTGGGTCATTCGACCATTATATCCTGAAAATCCACGTTCAAAGACTCGCAACCGATCACTGTTTTTGATACCAATCCCAGTATCTTTGATACAAAGGTCCTGACCGTCCATATAGATTTCAATTCCACCTTCATTAGTATACTTGAGGCTATTTGACAGGATTTGTTCAATGACTACCAACAACCATTTCTTGTCTGTAACAATGCTTCTATCCAAGTCATGCAGATCGACACTTAGACCTTTCTGGATAAAGAAAATAGCATATTTGCGAATGACTTCCTTGACCAGATCTTCTATATTTTCTTTCTTCAAAACCAAATCATCATGGAAGCTTTCTAAGCGTAGATATTGGAGTACGAGGTTGGTATAGGAATCAATCTTAAAAATTTCCTGCTCCAACTGTTGTTTCAGTTGGCGATCTGCCACCTCACTCACTAGGAGTTTACTGGCTGCAATTGGTGTTTTTATCTGATGAACCCAGAGTGTATAGTAATCCACCAAATCATTATAGCGGTTTTCAGCATCTGATTTCTTTTGATAGAGTTCAGATTCGCTTTTCTCTAATTTTTCAGTTAGAAGGACTTCCATTGGTGACTTAGCTTTTCTTTCGCCATAGAGCAATTCCTTACGATAACGTTGCAATTCTATCAAGAAATCAAATATCAAAAACAAAAATGTCAAAAATGTAGATAGAAAGAAGAAATAGTTAAAGTAGGGCCCTTGCTTATCAAACAAGATTTCAAAGAGAAAAAGCAAACCTGTCAACGATAAAATAAAAGCAAAAAAACGGCTACGCGAACGGATATAAGCTAGAAAAAAACTTTTAATATCAAGCATGTTTCAATCCATACCCTATCCCTTTCTTAGTTTCGATAAAACCAATCAAACCTTCTTCCTCCAGTTTCTTACGCAAGCGAGCGACATTAACAGATAAGGTATTGTCATCGATAAAAAAGTCACTGTTCCAGAGTTCCCGCATCAAGTCGTCACGCGCTACGATATTTCCTGCATGCTCAAATAAAACTCGTAAAATCTGAAATTCATTCTTGGTTAGGCTGATAGCTTTTCCATTGACATGCACATCCATAGACTTGGTATTGAGGATAACTCCTGCATATTCTAGGAGACTTTCATCCCTTCCAAATTCATAAGAGCGGCGCAATAATCCTTGTACCTTAGCTAAAAGGACCTGCTGGTCAAAAGGCTTGGTCACAAAATCGTCAGCTCCCATATTAATAGCCATCACGATGTCCATTGCCTGGTCTCTTGAAGACAGAAACATAATAGGAACTTTGGAAATCTTGCGAATTTCCTGACACCAATGATAACCATTAAAGAGAGGCAATCCAATATCCATCAGGACCAGATGAGGCTCAGACTGAACAAATAGCGTCAGAACTTCCATAAAGTCTTCTACCATGACTACTTCAAAACCCCATTCGGAAAGCATTTTCCCAACTTGCTGACGGATTACTGGATCATCTTCTACTAGTAAAATCTTGTGCATCTGCTCCTCCTTTTTTTATATTATAGCAAAATTCTTCTGACTACTAGCGAAATTGATGCAAATCTGATATGATAAAAGTTAAGAAAGGAATTCTCATGGCCAATATTTTTGACTATCTAACTGATGTTCAATACGATTCTTTTTATGATCTTCCCTTAAATGAACTGGATGTACTTGCTTTGACAGAGCTGACTTATCTTCCTTTTGATGACTTATTGGACCAATCCGTCAATCGTTTAAGCGATGTCGCAACACGTGTCCCACGAGAAAGTACCATGTTGACCAATAAAGAACGTCTGCAACTTTTAGACCAGCTTGCCCAACACAAACGTTTTAGAAATTGCAAGCTATCAAACTTTATTAACGAGATTGACACTGAGCAACAGAAACAGTTCGCTGCTATGACCTATCGTCTGAACCTAGATACTTATCTGATTGTCTTTCGTGGCACAGACGACAGTATTATTGGCTGGAAGGAAGATTTCCATCTGACCTATATGAAGGAAATCCCTGCCCAAAAGCAGGCTCTTGAATACTTGGAAGATTTCTTTAAACAACATCCAAAACAAAAAGTACTCATTGCTGGGCATTCTAAAGGTGGGAATCTAGCCGTCTTTGCTGCTAGTCAAATCCAGCCTGATTTGCAGGAAAAGATATCAGCAGTTTATACCTACGATGCTCCTGGTTTACAGGCTCATCTGGCAGAAACGACTGGTTATCAAGATGTTATCCCTAAATTTCACCGTTATGTCCCACAAGGTTCTGTCATCGGAATGATGCTAGAAGTTCCTGATACTCCTATTGTTGTGCGCAGTCTGGCCTTAGGTGGTATCGCTCAACACAATACTTTCAGCTGGCTAACTGAAGGACACCACTTTGTCCAACTAGAGGCCATCAGTAGCGAAAGTCTCCAAATCAAAGACACTCTTAAAGAATGGGTGGATAGTGTTCCCGATGAGGAATTAGAGCTCTACTTTGATCTCTTCTTTGGAACCATCCTAGAGTCTGGAATTAGCTCCATTAATGAACTATCTTCAAAAAACGCGATCGAACATGTTCGACAACTAGTTTCCCAGGCACAAACTCTAGAGCCCGAGCAAGTTGAAATCTTAAAAAATCTGACACAACTCCTACTGGATGCCCGCTTCCAAGCCTGGAAAAATCATTTTTAATGTACTAAAAAGTCCCTTCTTTTATGGAGGGACTTTCTTGTTGATCGATTCCTTATTTTGTCCTTCTGTGTTATACTAGAAATTGTAAATTCTTTGAAAGAGGAAATCCTATGAAAATCCATAAAACTGTGAATCCTGTCGCCTATGAAAATACTTATTATCTTGAAGGGGAGCAACACCTGATTGTAGTCGATCCTGGTAGTCATTGGGAGGCCATTCGCAAGACTATCGAAACCATCAACAAACCGGTCTGTGCCATTCTTCTGACCCACACTCACTACGACCATATTATGAGTCTTGACTTGGTCAGAGATACTTATGGAAATCCTCCAGTCTATGTGGCAGAAAGCGAAGCTGCTTGGCTCTTTACTCCTGTCGACAATCTTTCTGGCCTTCCTCGACACGACGATATGGCAGATGTCGTATGTAGACCAGCCGAACAGACCTTTGTCTTTCATGAGGAATACCAGATTGAGGAGTTCCGCTTTACTGTATTACCAACTCCAGGCCATTCTATCGGTGGAGTTTCATTTGTTTTCCCAGATGGACACTTGGTCTTAACGGGAGATGCCCTTTTCCGTGAAACTATTGGACGAACAGACTTGCCAACTGGTAGTATGGAACAACTCCTTCATAGTGTCCAAACCCAGCTCTTCACCCTTCCAAACTACGATGTCTATCCAGGACATGGTCCGGCTACGACTATCGCCCACGAAAAAAACTTTAATCCATTTTTCTAGCAAGTGAAAAACCAAGGACAATCATCCTTGGTTTTTGTGTAACTTTAATTTCTACATCATTACTTGCTCAGAAGAATCAAAATTGACTAGAAAAATAATTCAAAACTAATTAGCTGGATTCAATTCTTTCCAGTCAATGTTAGACAAATCAAGCTTTTCAGAAGAAATATCTAAAACTTGCTCTGCTTTTTCATTACCACCGATTTGAATAGTTGCTTCTTTAATCTTCTGCGCTCCATTTTTATCAAACGAATATAGAGCCAGGTTCATTTCTGGACGAGTTGACTGCCAGTCTGCATAAGAGACTAGACCATTTTCGTAAATAACAAAGCCTGAGCGAAAACCGCCTGCAGAAGCTACATAAGCTGTGTGAAGTAAGTTTGGTTTTTGATTTTCCAAATAATAAATGGCTGAAACAAATTTTTCATCGCCAATAAGTAACTCATCTTGCCCATCCTTATTCAAATCAAGAAGGGCATATTTAAAGTCTGGTGCATTTTGATAATCCATACGAGAGAAAATCATGCTATATTCTTCTGAAGCAATCTTGTGTTGTTTATTTTCCGCGTATAAATCTTCTCTATTACCTTGTTTTAAAAGGTCTGTAAAGTGATTATAGCGTTCAATCACTTCTTTATACAAATCTGGTCCCGTTTCCTTCTTATTTTCAGCAATTGATTGTGACGCCTTGGTTGACGAGTCGCTTGTATTTTCAGTCTTTGCTTCTGTTGATGCACTAGTCTTATCGTCTTTGGAAACAGATGATAGTGCAGATGAAGGTTCTATATTGCTATTATTTTTATTGAGACCACAAGATGCCAAAACTGAAATCGAAAGAATAGCTGAAAGCATCATTAAAAATTTCTTCATGTTAACCTCGATAGCATTGCATTTTCAGATGGATAAACTTCAAACATAAGTCATTAACGCCAAGTTATACTTGGTTAAGAACTCACTTTACCAAATAATCACACGGTCTTCTGGTGAACGCCACATGCCGTCGCCTTCTTTGACATCATAGGTCGTAAAGAAGTCATCAAAGTTTGGCACTTGGACGTTAACACGGAGTTTAGCTGGCGCGTGTACGTCAACGCTAGCCATGAGTTTCATCAACTCTGGGCGACCTTTCATACGCCAGATACGAGCAAAGTTATGGAAGAATTCTTCAGCTGAAAAGTCTGGTTCTCTCTTAGCAGCTTCTAGCGCTGCAGCAATTCCTCCAAGGTCCGCAACGTTTTCGGATACAGTTAATTTCCCATTGATTTTTGCACCGTAAGATTCTTGGCCATCAAACTGGTCGATAACCTTCTGTGTTTTTTCTTTAAAGGCTGCATAATCGCTCTCAGTCCACCAATCCTTGAGACTTCCATTTTCATCAAAGGAAGCTCCATTGGTATCAAAGGCGTGAGAGATTTCATGGGCAATAACCGCACCGATACCTCCATAGTTGGCAGAAGATGATTGATGCAAGTCATAGAATGGAGCCTGTAGGATAGCGGCTGGGAAGACAATCAAGTTCTTTTGTGGATTGTAGTAGGCGTTGACCATATGAGCAGGCATGCCCCACTCCTTGTAATCAACTGGCTGATTCCATTTACTCCAGCTGTGTTTGATTTCCACGCGCGCAAAAGATAGGGCATTCTCAAAGAGGCTAGCAGATTCGTCCACTACCTTATCCTTGTAGCGAGCTGGTAGTTCTTCTGGATAACCGATATAAGGCTTGATGACATTGAGTTTAACGATAGCTTTTTCTCGTGTTTCAGGAGTCAGCCAGTCGTTCTTAGCCAAGCGTTCCTTATAAACGTCAATCATAGTTGCTACTTTTTTCTCTACATCCGCCTTGGCTTCTGGAGAGAATTTTTCATGGGCATACCAAAGTCCGAGAGCTTGTTTGAATGGTCCTTGCGCTAAGTGGTAAGCAGCCTTGCGTTTATCTTGGGCTTCTGGAACACCTGAAAGAGCACGGCCATAAGCACCTGACAAGATACGAATCTCATCTGTCAAATAGCTAGTTGAAAGGTTGACCACACTCAAGATCAAGCTTGCCTTGAGCAAAGGCCAAGCTTCTTCACTATAGAATTGCTCTGCTGCTTGCCAGAAACGTTCCTCATCTACGATAACCTTATCAGGTACTTGCCCAATCACTGCTTGGAAGAAGTCGTCGAGAGGTAAAGCTGGTGCAAACTTTTTGAAATCTTCATAAGAGTATGGATGATAGAGTTTGGCATACTCTGAACTTTCTTCGTTTGATAGTACAACTGCTGCGATACGGCGGTCCAATTCCAATCGTTTCTCTAGCAAATCTTCGATTTCTTCATCTGAGAAGTTATAGGCTTTGAGGAGATTAGCAGTACTTTCTTTCCAAAGGTTCAATAATTCCTCACGCTGTGGATGGTCTTCCGCATAGTAGGTTGTGTCAGGCAAGATAGTTCCTGGAGCACTAGCCCAGAGAACATTGGTTCTAGCATCCATAAAGTCTGGTGATACTCCAAATGGAAGGAAGTTTGGTTTACCAGCTAATTCAAATGCATCTAGTTTACTTGCGAAATCCGCAAAACTTTCCAAATCTTGATATTCCTTAAGCATTGGAAGGACTGGCTCAATTCCATCTGCTTCACGCTTGTCGAAATCTCTGACCATAGCGTGGTATTTGACAAAGTTTGTTAGGATAGGATCTTCTGGAACATCTTCTCCAGCCAACCACTTGTCCGTCGTCGTTAGCATCAACTCTTCGATTTCTTCGTCAAGGTCGATAAAACCACCTGTTCGTGATTTATCGGCTGGAATGACTGCAGTCTTTTCCCACTCACCATTTATAGCATCATAAAAATCATCTTGATAACGTGTCATCTTGTTCTCGCTTTCATTTTTCACTTATTCTTAGCTTAGCAAAAATCCCTGGGGATTGCAATTAAAAATGCCATCTTCTCCTGATTGTTTTCATTATTAATATTTTAAATATTTACAAAAATTAACTTGACTTAATTTTTATTTTAATGTATATTAAAAGATAGGAGGAATACAACTGTATGATACGTATTGAAAACCTCAGTGTCTCCTACAAAGAAACGTTGGCACTAAAGGATATTTCACTAGTGCTCGAAGGACCAACGATTACCGGAATTATTGGTCCAAACGGTGCTGGAAAATCAACCTTATTAAAAGGTATGCTGGGAATTATCCCACATCAAGGTCAGGCATTTCTCGATGACAAGGAAGTTAAAAAATCCTTACATCGAATCGCCTATGTCGAACAAAAAATCAATATCGACTACAACTTTCCCATCAAGGTCAAGGAATGCGTCTCGTTAGGACTATTTCCCTCTATTCCTCTCTTTCGAAGTTTAAATGCTAAACATTGGAAGAAAGTGCAAGAGGCCCTTGAAATCGTCGACCTAGCTGACTACGCTGAACGGCAAATCAGTCAACTGTCTGGAGGTCAATTCCAGCGGGTCTTGATTGCCAGATGTTTGGTGCAGGAAGCCGACTATATCCTCTTGGATGAACCCTTTGTTGGGATTGACTCAGTCAGTGAGGAAATCATCATGAATACGCTGAGAGATCTGAAAAAAGCTGGGAAGACGGTTCTCATCGTCCACCACGACCTCAGCAAGGTTCCCCACTACTTCGATCAAGTCTTGCTTGTCAATCGAGAAGTGATTGCCTTTGGTCCGACCAAAGAAACCTTTACCGAAGCCAATCTAAAAGAAGCTTACGGTAATCGACTCTTTTTCAATGGAGGTGACCTATGATTGCAGAATTTATCGATGGATTGCAAAAATTCCATTTCCTACAAAATGCCTTGATAACAGCTATTGTCGTCGGGGTCGTAGCTGGAGCTGTGGGATGTTTCATCATTCTACGCGGGATGTCACTCATGGGAGATGCCATTTCACATGCTGTCTTGCCAGGTGTAGCCCTCTCCTTCATCTTGGGCCTTGACTTCTTTATCGGAGCCATTGTCTTTGGATTGCTAGCTGCCATCATCATTACCTACATCAAGGGGAACTCGATTATCAAAAGCGATACCGCCATCGGCATTACCTTTTCTTCTTTCTTAGCCCTCGGTATCATCTTGATTAGTGTCGCTAAAAGTTCAACTGACCTTTTCCATATCCTTTTTGGTAATATCCTAGCCGTCCAAGATACGGATATGTTTATTACTATGGGTGTAGGGGTAGCCATTCTCTTGTTAATCTGGATTTTCTTCAAGCAACTCTTGATCACTTCCTTTGATGAACTCTTGGCTAAGGCCATGGGAATGCCTGTCAATTTCTATCACTACTTACTCATGGTACTCCTAACTCTGGTGTCTGTGACAGCTATGCAAAGTGTCGGAACTATCCTGATTGTAGCCATGCTGATTACCCCAGCAGCAACTGCTTATCTCTATGCTAATAGCCTGAAAAGTATGATTTTCCTTTCCTCAACCTTTGGAGCTACAGCTTCAGTTTTGGGACTCTTTATCGGCTATAGCTTTAACGTTGCGGCAGGTTCTAGTATCGTGCTTACAGCCGCTAGTTTCTTTCTTATTAGCTTCTTTATCGCTCCAAAACAACGATATTTGAAACTGAAAAATAAACATTTGTTAAAATAAGGGGCAAAACCCCAATAAATTGGAGGATCTAATGAAAAAATTAGGTACATTGCTGATTCTCTTTCTTTCCGTCATTGCTCTTGTAGCATGTTCTACTGGAAAGAAAGATGCAGCTTCTGGTCAAAAACTAAAAGTTGTTGCTACAAACTCAATCATCGCTGATATTACTAAAAATATTGCTGGTGATAAGATTGATCTTCACAGTATCGTTCCTGTTGGTCAAGACCCACACGAATACGAACCACTTCCTGAAGATGTCAAGAAAACTTCTCAAGCTGATTTGATTTTCTACAACGGTATCAACCTTGAAACTGGTGGCAATGCTTGGTTTACAAAATTGGTAGAAAATGCTAAGAAAACTGAAAACAAAGACTACTTTGCAGTCAGCGAAGGCGTTGATGTTATCTACCTTGAAGGTCAAAACGAAAAAGGCAAAGAAGACCCACACGCTTGGCTTAACCTTGAAAACGGTATGATCTTTGCTAAAAACATCGCAAAACAATTGAGCGCTAAAGACCCTAGCAACAAGGAATTCTACGAAAAAAATCTCAAAGAATATACTGATAAGCTAGACAAACTTGACAAGGAAGCTAAAGAGAAATTTAACAACATCCCTGCTGAGAAAAAATTGATCGTAACCAGCGAAGGATGTTTCAAATACTTCTCTAAAGCCTACGGTGTCCCAAGTGCCTATATCTGGGAAATCAATACTGAAGAAGAAGGAACTCCTGACCAAATCAAGACCTTGGTTGAAAAACTTCGCCAAACAAAAACTCCTTCCCTCTTTGTAGAATCAAGTGTGGATGACCGTCCAATGAAGACCGTTTCACAAGACACAAACATCCCAATCTACGCTCAAATCTTTACTGACTCTATCGCAGAACAAGGTAAAGAAGGCGATAGCTACTACAACATGATGAAATACAACCTTGACAAGATTGCTGAAGGTTTGGCAAAATAATCCTCTGAAAAACGTCATTCTCACGTGAGCTGGCGTTTTTTCTATGCCCATATTTTCAGTCAAATCATTGGAAAATTCTGACCGTTTCAGCTAAAATGAAATAAAAAAGATTGGAGTAGCTTATGACTACATTCCTTGGAAACCCTGTTACTTTTACGGGAAAACAACTACAAGTCGGCGACAAGGCGCTTGATTTTTCTCTCACTACAACAGATCTTTCTAAAAAATCTCTGGCTGATTTTGATGGAAAGAAAAAAGTCTTGAGTGTCGTTCCTTCTATCGATACAGGTATCTGCTCAACTCAAACACGACGTTTTAATGAAGAACTTGCTGGACTGGACAACACAGTCGTCTTGACTGTTTCTATGGACCTTCCTTTTGCTCAAAAACGTTGGTGCGGTGCTGAAGGTATTGAAAATGCCATCATGCTCTCAGACTATTTCGACCATTCCTTTGGACGTGATTACGCCCTCTTAATCAATGAATGGCACCTATTGGCACGCGCGGTCTTTGTTCTCGATACTGACAATATTATCCGTTATGTTGAGTATGTTGATAATATCAATTCCGAACCAAACTTTGAAGCAGCCATTGAAGCAGCAAAGTCGCTTGACTAAAAGAAAGCCCACTTATAACAAGACAGAAAGCTAGAGAAATCTAGCTTTTTTTGGTATACTAGATGGAGATAATAAACAAGGAAATGCGAATGACACCAAATAAAGAAGATTACTTAAAATGTATTTATGAGATTGGCATGGAAGTTCCTAAGATTACCAATAAGGAAATTGCTGCTCGGATGCAGGTATCACCTCCTGCGGTAACTGAGATGATCAAGCGCATGCAATCCGAAAATCTTATATTAAAAAATAAAGAAAATGGCTATATACTAACGGATATTGGCTTAAAACTTGTATCTGACCTTTACCGAAAGCACAGACTCATTGAGGTTTTTCTGGTTCACCATCTAGACTATACCAGCAATCAGATTCACGATGAGGCTGAGGTATTAGAGCATACAGTTTCAGACCTTTTTGTGGAGCGACTGGAAAGTATGTTAGGCTTTCCAAAGACCTGTCCCCATGGTGGAACCATTCCTGCCAAGGGTGAGCTTCTAGTTGAGGTTAATAACCTACCACTCTCTGATATCAAGGCAGCTGGAACCTATCTTTTGACAAGAGTTCATGATAGCTTTGAACTTCTCCAATATTTGGAAAAACATACCATCCATATTGGAGAACAACTCCAAGTCAAGCAGTTCGATGGCTTCTCTAATACCTTTACTCTGATTCACAACCATGAAGAACTTCAAGTCAGCCTCGAAATCGCCAAACAACTCTATGTTGAAAAACTGAACTAATTTCTCAAGTCCCCTACCAACCCTGAAAGCTTAATTTTCAGGGTTTTATTTCTAGCATTTGATGTTACTATCGTTTTGTTGTAGAATGTTTGTAAAAAAAAGAAAGATATTTTAACCTATGAAAAAATCACTAAAAATTTTTGCGACATCCAAATGGTTTGACCTCTTTGGGGTTGCTCTGGTCGTTGGAATTGCGATCACATCTGGTTACCTCAACTCCCGTCTCGATAAATTCGTAGACTGGGGCCCATGGACTGCTCTTGTGCCCTTTGGATTGATTTCCGTAACCAACGTTGGGATTTCCATGTTGTCCACTCGTTTCACGGGAAAATTAAGCAAATGGGGAAATTACTTTGGCATAGTCAATACGATTTTGTCTGGTACTATTGATTATATCCTTGGAAATAAGGCAGCCATTATCACCTATCCCGTCACCTTCCTCATTTATACCTTTGCTATTAAGAAATGGGAAGTTTCGCAAGAAGGCAGACCCAACCAAATGAACCAAAAACAGCTAAAATTAGCTGCCATCATCATTTCAATCATCGCCTTCCTCTTTGCCTTTGTGACCAACTATATCGGCTATGGGGGCAAGATGAATCTCCTTGCTTACGTAACAACTATTGCCTTCGCACTGTCCCTCATTGCCAATGCTTTGAACGCATTGAAACTGACAACTCAGTGGGGATTTTGGTTGATTTACAATTTCGTTCAGCTGACAAAGGCTGGCATTCAAGGAAATTTCGCCAATATCGGTAAATACATCTTTTATATCCTCAATGCAATTGGAGCTTTATTTGTCTGGAATGATGAAGAAGTGGAACAATAAGAGGGAAATCAAATAAAGAAATCTAACAGAATCTCCTTACTAAAATTTTTTATCATTTTACTTGTAACTCCCATTCTTTTGGAGTAGAATGAAGCTAGATAAAAGAGGGAGGTCATCTTATGAAAAATCTCTTTAGAATCCATTTTACAGCCATCGTAGTCAGCGATTTGCTACTGTTGGTAACTTTCAGACCTCGATACGAACTTTCTTTGGAGAGAGGCCTGATTTTTTGCTTCATTTTCATCCTTGCTCAAGGACTACTGCTATTTCGCTTGGTCAATCGACTCAAAAAACATTTCTCTGAGATTTATCCTCAGATGAACAAAAAAATTCGCCTTTACTACTTAAAGATTCTCTCCACTGACCTACTATTATTTGTCTTTTTAGCCATCACTGGCCCTCAACATTTTTACTCTCTTACTCCAGTCTTTACTTCCTGTCATTCTACTTTTTATTATATAACGGCTAGCCACCTAAGAGAAAACTATCCAGACTTTTATGACAAACATATCTCTTTGTGGGAGTGTCTCTAAGGAAAAAAAGGTTTTATCATGAAAAAAATCATCTACATCAAAACCATTCAACTCCTCATCATCGATGGAATCATGCTGGCATTTTTGACATTTAAAGAGGGGCTCACTTGGGATTGGATTTTGATTTACAGTGGTTGGCTCATCTTCTTTCACCCTGTGTTGTTTACCTATCTTTCCAACCAGCTTTGTGACCACTTTAGTCAGCTCTATTCCCCCAGATTAGACCGAGATTCTGGCGTTTTGCCTTACAAATCCTCCTATGGGATAACCTGATAATTCTCTCTTTGCTGTTTTTAAGGGATATCCCACTTTTCCTTCAGGGAAGTCTCCTCATCCTAGGATATCTCATCCCTTCCTATCGCACCTGCCAAAGCCTGAAAAGAGACTTCCCCCAAGCCTATCAAGAACCCATTTCATTTTGGAATACTTTGTGATAGATAAGAAAAACCAAGCTCGCGGGCTTGGTTTTTCTTATCTATTTTTGGTGTCAAGGATGATGGTTACTGGGCCATCATTGACCAGTTCCACCTGCATATCTGCTCCAAAGACTCCTGTCTCAACAGGAACTTCCTTGGCTAGTTCTTGGTTAAATTCTTGATAGAAAGCTTCCGCCATATCCGGTTTAGCAGCGCCTGTAAAGGCTGGACGATTTCCCTTTTTGGTATCTGCAAACAAAGTAAACTGAGAGATGGAGAGGATTTGGCCTTGAATATCCTTAACCGATAAGTTCATCTTGCCTTCAGCATCTGAGAAAATTCGCATATTGACAAGCTTTCTGACTGCATACTCCAAATCTTCTTTTTGATCCTCAGGTCCAACACCTACTAAGAGTAAGAGCCCCTGCTGGATTTTCCCATATACTTGACCCTCAATAGAAACTTGTGCTTTCTTGACACGCTGAACGATAATTTTCATAGCAATCCTTTCTGATTATATCAAGCCAACTTAACCATTGGTACGTTTAACCGAGTAGACTTCTGGTACACTCTTAATCTTATCAACCACGGTGGTCAGCATTGAAAGGTTTGAAATTCCAAAGGAAACATGGATATTAGCAAATTTCATATCCTTGGTTGGTTGGGCATTAACGGTTGAAATATTCTTAGTTGTATTTGATAAGACTTGCAAGATATCATTCAATAGACCAGAACGGTTGAGCCCGTAGATATCGATGTGAGCCATATACTCCTTGCTTGAGAATTGGTCTTCCCATTCAACATCGAGTAGACGTTGCTCATAGTTTTCCTGTGAACGAAGATTCATACAGTCTACACGGTGGATGGCAACTCCGCGTCCTTTGGTAATATAGCCGACGATATCATCACCTGGAACAGGGTTACAACATTTAGCAATCCGGATCAGGAGCCCAGAAGCACCTTGGATGACTACTCCACCCTCATGCTTAACCTTAAGCGTGTCCTTGTTCTCCACCTTGACTTCGCCACCCTTGACCAGTTCTTCTGCTTCTGCCTTAGCTTTGGCCCGCTCTTCTTCACGACGTTCCTTCTCAGTCAAACGGTTAAAGACAGTGATGGCTCCGATTTCTCCAAAACCAATCGCCGCAAATAGCGCTTCTTCTGTCTTGTAGCTGGTTTTTTGAAGGACTTCATCCATGTGGCGTTTGTCCATAAATTTATTGGCCACATAGCCATTTTCTTGGAGCTGACTAATCAGCAATTCACGACCTTTATTGATGGACAATTCTTTATCTTGGTTTTTAAAGAACTGACGAATTTTGTTACGAGCCTTGCTGGTCTTGACCATATTAAGCCAGTCACGGCTTGGTCCAAATGAATTTGGATTGGTGATGATTTCAACCTGGTCACCTGTTTTTAACTTGGTCGTCAAAGGAACCATACGGCCATTAACCTTGGCACCTGTTGCTTTTTCACCAATCTTTGTATGAATTTCATAAGCAAAGTCAATCGGTCCAGAATCCTTTGGAAGTGAACGAACCGCTCCATCTGGAGTAAAGACATAAATCTCCTCAGCCAGATAGTTTTCTTTGACAGTATCTACAAACTCCTTGGCATCATCTGCTTGATCTTGGAGTTCCATCATCTCCTTGATCCAGTTCATTCCAATAGCAGATTCCTTACTATTAACCTGACCCTTGATTCCTTTTTTGTAAGCCCAGTGAGCCGCAACCCCGTACTCAGCAACCTCGTGCATTTCCTTGGTTCTAATCTGGAATTCAATAGGTCCCTTTGGTCCATAAACAGTTGTATGGATGGACTGGTAACCATTGGCCTTACGGTTGGCAATATAGTCTTTAAAACGTCCCGGCATTGGTTTCCAAAGCTCATGAACGTAGCCCAACATCGCATAGACATCACTCTGAGTGTCTAGGATACAACGAATAGCAATCAGGTCGTAGATCTCTTCAAAGCGTTTTTTCTTATCCTGCATCTTGCGATAGATAGAGTAGATATGCTTTGGACGACCGTAGATTTTTCCTGTAAGATGGCGCTCAGATGAGTATTCCTCGAGTTTCGTCACAACTTCATCGACCAAGGCTTCACGCTCTTGACGTTTTTCCTTCATCATGTGACTAATCTTGTAAAATTCAGTTGGATTGAGATAGCGGAAAGAGAGATCTTCCAGTTCCCACTTCACACTTGAAATCCCCAAACGGTGAGCAAGTGGCGCATAGATTTCCATGGTTTCTCTGGAAATACGCTCCTGCTTGTCCTTACGAAGGTGCTTGAGGGTGCGCATATTGTGCAGACGGTCAGAAAGTTTGACCAAGATAACACGGATATCCTCTGACATAGCCATGAGCATCTTGCGATGATTTTCAGCCAGCTGCTCCTCGATAGACTTATACTCAACCTTACCAAGCTTGGTAACACCATCTACAATCACTCGAACATCGTGACCAAATTCGCGTTCTAAGTCATCTAAAGTAGCATCTGTGTCTTCAACCACGTCATGCAAAAAACCACAGGCAACAGTGACAGCATCTAGCTTGAGCTTAGCCAAAATACCTGCTACCTGAATAGGGTGGATAATGTAGGGCTCGCCAGATTTACGATATTGACCACTATGGCATTCTACAGCGTAAACCAAGGCTTTATGTACAAAAGCAACATCTTCTTTCGATAAATATTTCTGTGTTAAAGCGACGACTTCATCGCCTGAATAAATTACTTCTTTGGGCATGCATACTCTCCAATTCTTCCTACCATTTTAACACTTTTTTGAGGATATGAAAACTAGTAAAGCCCATTCTGTAAGAGTTTGCTAAACTTGATAAAAAAACACTACTAGAAAAACTCTAGTAGTGCTCATTGATTAAAATCTATCTTAGTAAACTGTTCTTTCAGTTTCTACGTCGAAGAAGTGTGCTTTGTTCAAGTCAAATCCAAGTTCAACTGTTGCACCTGCTTGCAAGTAGTCACGAGCGTCAACTTTTGCAACGAACTCATCTTTACCAACTTGGCAGTATAGGTGAGATTCTGAACCGAGCAATTCTGATACAGAGATCGTTGCTTTCACAACTGATTCTGGGAATGTTTCAAGGAAAGCAGGTTCTGCATTTACGTCTTCTGGACGGATACCGAAGATCAATTCTTTACCTTCGTAACCTTTTTCACGAAGAACTTTCAAAGCACCTTCTGGAACTTTCAAAGTAAATCCGTCAGCAACAATGCGGTCACCGTTCAATTTAACGTTGATGAAGTTCATAGCTGGGCTTCCGATAAATCCTGCTACGAATTTGTTAACTGGGTTTTTGTAAACTTCTTGAGGAGTACCGATTTGTTCAACACGTCCGATAGTACCTGTTCCAGCAGGGTTCTTAGTAGCTGACATGATAACGATACGGTCTGCAAGTGTCATAGCTTCAGTTTGGTCGTGAGTTACGTAGATAGTTGTAGCTCCGATACGACGGTGGATTTTGGCAATTTCAGCACGCATTGATACACGAAGTTTTGCATCCAAGTTTGACAAAGGCTCGTCCATCAAGAATACTTTTGCGTCACGGACGATCGCACGACCCATGGCAACACGTTGACGTTGACCACCAGAAAGGTCAGCAGGTTTGCGTTCCAAGAATTCTTTCAATCCAAGGATTTCAGCTGCTTCTTGTACACGTTTGTCGATGTCTTCCTTGCTGTATTTACGCAATTTCAAACCGAAAGCCATGTTATCGTATACAGTCATGTGTGGGTAAAGAGCGTAGTTTTGGAATACCATGGCGATGTCACGATCTTTTGGAGCTACGTCGTTGACAACCACTCCATCGATAGATGCAGTACCTTCTGTGATGTCTTCAAGACCAGCAATCATACGAAGGGTAGTTGATTTACCACATCCTGAAGGTCCTACGAAAACGATAAACTCTTTGTCTTTGATGTTCAAGTTGAAGTCTTCAACTGAATAGTGTTCGCTGTTTGGATATTTTTTGTAAATATTTTTAAGATTTAATTCTACCATTGTGGAGAACTCCTTTTGTCATTTGATAGTTTTATTATAGATGAAAACGTTTTACTTTTCTATGGCAAGATGACCAAAAAAATAAAAAAGTTCTGTGCAACTTGCACAAAACTTTATAAGATATCTGGTAATATCAGTTGATAACAGAGGGTCAAATCTGTCAAATCTTTTAATTCTAAGCCTGTTAGTTCTGCCCATTTATCAATCTTGTATTGGAGAGAATTACGGTGCAAATACAACTGCTGGGCTGTTTTTGTCAAGACTGCACTGTTTTCCCACAGTGAAAGGACGATTTCCTGAATCTGATCTTGATCTAGAATTTGCTGACGGAGATAGTCCTTGATAAGTCTAAGATCAACCTGTCTTTCTCCCAAACTCCAAAGATAAAGTTGAGAAAAAGTATGAACTCCTTGATGACCTTGACACCACCAAGTCTTAAAGAGCTCACGCTCTGCCTTAATCAAGTCCGCTAAATTTTGCTGGGCATTCTGAGCCCAGACCTGTCCCAGCATGATCGATAGACGAACGCCAAAGTCATATTCTACAGCTTCGAGAGTATCTGATAGGATAGAACGAACTGACGAGTACTTGTCCTGTTGAAGAACAAAAATGTAATCTTGGGATCCCACCTGAATCATAGTCAGGAAGTTTGGAAAAAGGGTTCGCATCATATCTAGCCAAGAAGATAGATTTTCTTGTTGGAAATAGGATAGGTGGCAATAAACAAGTTGCAACTTTTTAAAGTTTTGCGGTGCCTGTCCCTTAGCTTCGATCAGATAGCTATACCAGGGATTGAGTGAGATAGTTTGCTCCTGCTTGGTTAAAAGAGCCACCAATTGTTTTTCACGCTCGCTAAGACTAGCTTCCTCAAGCAAAAGCCACTGATAATTTGACAGAGGTAGACTTAGATAACCCTCTTTATCACCTGGCTGATCTAAGATTTTACCATCAGGAAACCAATCCAGTAGTTCTTTTGCAATCATTCCTAGCCCTCCACTTTTTGGATGCACCAAGAAATCAAGGTTTCGAGGCGTTCCACATTTTCAGTCATATGAAGATAGCCCATGACCGCTTCAAAACCAGTAGACATACGATAGGTTACCACATCTGCATTCTTAGCCTTGGTATGGCTGTTGGTGTTGCGACCCCGTTTATAGATTTCTTCTTCTTTTTCCGTTAAGACTTCTTCTTCCAGCATGAGGGAAATCAAGTGTGCCTGAGCCTTGGCCGACACATACTTGGTTGCCTCTTGGTGAAGTTTATTGGGCTTGGTCATGCCTTTGAGAATGAGATGGCGACGAATATACATAGAATAAACTGCATCTCCTTCAAAAGCTAGCGCAATCCCGTTAATGAGATTGACATCAATCACGTGTCCACCTCACTCCATCCTTGGTATCAAGTAGCTTAATCCCTTGTGCAGCTAGTTGGTCACGGATTTGATCCGCTGTCGCAAAGTCTTTATTTGCACGTGCTTCTTGGCGTTTTTGAATCAAGGCTTCAATCTCTTCATCCAAAACTTCTTCGACAAATACCACTCCAAAGACTTCTAACATAGCTGCAAGAGTTTCCTTGACAGCTGCATCATAGTTTCCCGAGTTGATCCATTTAGCCATTTCAAAGACAACTGTGATTCCATTAGCTGTATTGAAATCCTCATCCATAGCCGCTATAAACTTATCTTTAAATGCCTGTAACTCCTGAGCATCTACAGTTCCAGTAAATGGTTGTTCATAGGTGTTCTTCAAATACTTGAGATTAGTCTCCGCATCACGCACTGCTTTTTCCGTAAAATTGATAGGCTTACGGTAGTGCTGAGTCGCAAAGAAGAAACGCAATACTTGACCGTTGATAGTTTTGAGAGCATCGTGTACCGTAATGAAGTTGCCCAAGGACTTGGACATCTTGACATTGTCGATATTGACAAAGCCATTGTGCATCCAGTAGTTGGCGAAGGTCTTGCCTGTTTTAGCTTCTGACTGGGCAATTTCGTTGGTGTGGTGCGGAAACTCAAGGTCAGCTCCACCACCGTGAATATCGATAGTATCACCCAAAATTTCAGTCGACATGACTGAACACTCAATGTGCCATCCTGGGCGACCTGGTCCCCAAGGACTGTCCCAAGAAATCTCACCTGGTTTGGCAGATTTCCAGAGGGCAAAGTCTACAGGATTTTCCTTGCGAGCAGTTTCTTCATCTGTACGACCTGAAGCCCCGAGCTCCAAGTCTTCCAAGGTTTTATTGGCCAACTTAGCATAGTTGTGGGATTTTTCTACACGGAAATAGACATCCCCTTGACTCTCATAGGCATAGCACTTTTCAATCAAGTCTTCTACAAAACGAATAATATCATCCATAAACTCGACTACACGAGGATGACGAGTTGCAGGTTTCACCCCCAAAGCCGTCACATCCTCACGAAAGGCAGCAATGTACTTGTCCGCTACTTCCTGAGGTGTGATGCCTTCTTCCTTGGCACGGTTGATAATCTTATCATCCACATCAGTGAAGTTGGAAATGTAGGCTACTTCATAGCCACGATATTCAAAATAGCGACGAATGGTATCGAAGGCTACTGTTGAGCGGGCATTCCCCACGTGGATATAGTTATAAACTGTCGGCCCACAGACATACATGCGAACCTTGCCCTCTTCAATGGGCACAAATTCTCGCAAATTACGAGACATAGTGTCATAGATTTTAATCATAAAATAATAGTCAGGAAAGCTAAAATTCATAAACAGATATTTTCATAACTAATCTGTTCAACTAAATTTTAGTCCGATTACCTGTCACAAATCGGATTTCCTTGCTCCTTTCTAAACATAAAAGAAGAATACAATAAAAAGATGAAGGGAGTCACTACGGAAGTTTTATTGCTATGTTTTCCGTTAAGCTCCCTTCCTTTCTTGTTTCGAATTTATCGTAAAGACTAGTCTAAACTAACTCTTGCGCAATTACTAATGCTATCTCAAAGAAAGTCATAGCATCCGCTTTTCTATCCTCGCGTCTAGCATCCCATTCGTGATTTTGATGGTCGACATAGTCAGCTGTGTAGAAAAATTGATAGACATTGGCTTGTCGATATTGGGCCCAGGCCATGATAGCTGAAGCTTCCATATCTACAACTCTAGCTCCTGCTGCTAGTCTTCGTTTGACCTTAGCAGCTGTCTCACGATAGAAGGCATCTGTGGTCCAAGACTTTGTTCGAATATGCTCAATACCAGCTTTATCCAAGGCTTTTTCCATAGTTAAGAGTAGAGATCGCTCATAAGCTATTTCATCACTTGCTGGAGCATAGTGATAACTAGTACCTTCATCACGTAAAGCCGAGCTTGGTAGGATAATCTTATCTGCTTGAATAGACTGGTCCAGAACTCCACAAGACCCTAAAACGATAAAGTTTTTAAAACCTCTCGCTTTGAGTTCTTCTAAGAGTCCAACAACCATTGGAGCACCAATAGTAGCCATAGCAACTGCTACCTTACTCCCATCTTTTTCATAGATATACCATGGCAGTTTACCATTTAGATTGGTAAGATAGCCACCTTCGTAGACACCATCTATCTGCTTTACTCGTTCAAGGATTTCTCCATTAAAAGACAAGATAATGGTATCACAAATTTCTCCACCACTAAGGAGGCTTCGATCAGTTGGCTCGATAACAGCAGATACATTTTCAAATTCTTCTAATAGCATTTATTACTCTTTCGCATTCAGATAAACCACTTGGGTTTGTTTGACAAAGCCGATTTTTTCATACAAACGTTTAGCACCTACATTGCTATCTTCTACTGCAATCTGAAATTCCTTATCATTTTGCTCAATCAGTTGGTTGACGAGGGATTTTGCTAAGTAGCTTCCATAGCCTTTTCCACGATTGACTTCAGCAATCGCAAGTCCATAAAGGTAATTGCATTTTCCAGACACATCGACCGTACAAACGCCAATCACTTGACCTTCTTTGAGTAATATGTAAAGCAGACTATCAGGATCCTTCAAGGCCTCCGAAATGTATCTGTGGCTCACTTCCGGTGCTTCCACTTCATCAGAAAAGGTTTGGTGGTGGAGCTGGGCAATGGCTTCAAGATAAGAAGGTTCTGCCAAGAGCACATCGACATCCGAACGGGAATCTAATGCATAAGCAGTTCGATCACGTCCTAACCAGGTTTCTGTCTCTTCATCCTCGACCAATCCCCAGTTACTGACAAAATCAGGATGACGCTCTAGAAAAATACGTTCTGTCTGAAAAGTAACTGAACGAATAGAAAAAGCAACCGTTTCTTTCTCAAAACTCGTAAACAAAGGACGCGCAATCCCCTGACGGCGATGATTTGGATGAACCAGTATCGTCACTTCCACATCTTGGTCATCAGCATAGACAGTTAACAAACCAACCAGTTCGCCTTTTTCGTAAAAAAGGAAAAATGCAGGCATGCTTAGGTCAAAATTAAGCATGTTAGAAAGATAAGGATCACGATAAGTTCCATCATAGGCTTGGCAACAGTTAATTAGTTTTTTTGCCTCAAATAACTCCTCTTGGCTTAACTTATTTCTTGCTTGAATCATATAGGTATCCTCTACAGCCCAGACGATCTGTGACTAGCATCTCTCGCTTGCTCGAGTTTATTGACGTAGTATTCCCGTTTTCCTTCAACTTCATGAATGGTTGGTTCATCCTTTTGCCCATGCACTCGAACAATCTTGGCTGGAATACCGACAACCGTCACATCGCTAGGAACATCTGCTACTACGACCGCTGCAGCACCGACCTTGGCATTTTCACCGATTTCTACAGGCCCGATAACTTGGGCATGTGCAGATATGAGAGCTCCCTTACGTACTGTCGGATGGCGTTTACCAACATCCTTCCCTGTCCCACCAAGAGTTACCCCGTGGTAGAGAAGAACCCCTTTTTCAACGATAGCCGTTTCCCCAATCACAAGTCCTGAACCGTGGTCGATAAAGACACCTGATTCGATCTGAGCTCCTGGGTGAATCTCAATCTGCGTCCAAAAACGCCAAAACTGGCTGTGCATACGAGCTAAGAGCTTAAAGCCATTCTTCCAGAGAAAATGAGAGAGACGGTGGGCAGCCAAGGCTTTCACACCAGGATAGGTCAAAAGAACCTCCAAAGTGGTGCGAGCCGCTGGATCATTTTCTTTTACGATATCAATGGTTTCACGCCACCATCCCATACAATTCTCCTTTTCTTATTCTGAGTCTTTTGGTGTTTCTGTAGTTTCTTTCTTAGGTTTATTGTCCTTGTGATGGTGACGAGGACGATCGCCATGACGATGACCCTTTTCACCTTTTTCTTCTGAATGTTCAGGTTTCGGTGGACGTGGCAAGAGTGCTTTCATCGAAGCATCTACACGACCTTTTTCGTCAATCTTGATAATCTTAACATCCACTTCATCACCAATGGCTACCAAGTCTTCGACACGGTTAGTGCGAGTCCAAGCCATTTCAGAGATGTGAACGAGGGCATCTGTCTTGTCAAAGAGGTTGACAAAGGCACCGAATTTCTCGATACGCACAACTTTGGCATGGTAGACTTCATCCACTTTCGCTTCACGAACCAAACCAGCAATGATTTCTTTAGCGCGGTTAATGGCAGCTTGGTCACTAGAGTAGATAGATACGTTACCTTCTTCGTCGATATCAATCTTAACACCTGTTTCAGCGATAATCTTATCAATCGTTTCTCCACCCTTACCGATAACAATCTTGATCTTGTCCACATCAATCTTGATGGTATCGATTTTCGGAGCAGTTGGAGCCAATTCTGGACGAACTTCTGGAATGGTTGCTTGAATCACGTCAAGGATTTCAAAACGAGCTTTCTTGGCTTGGGCAAGAGCTTCAGTCAAGATTTCTGCAGTAATCCCTTGGATCTTGATATCCATTTGAAGGGCTGTAATTCCGTCACGAGTCCCTGCAACCTTAAAGTCCATATCTCCAAAGTGGTCTTCCAAACCTTGGATATCTGTCAATACTGTATAGTTGTTCCCATCTGATATCAGACCCATGGCAATACCTGCTACTGGTGCCTTGATTGGCACACCACCAGCCATAAGGGCAAGTGTTCCTGCACAGATAGAGGCTTGTGAAGAAGAACCGTTTGATTCCAATACTTCTGCTACCAAGCGGATGGCGTATGGGAATTCTTCCAAGCTTGGCAATACTTGAGCAAGAGCACGCTCACCGAGAGCACCGTGACCAATTTCACGACGACCTGGCGCACCGTAACGTCCAGTTTCACCAACAGAGTATTGAGGGAAGTTATAGTGGTGCATGAAGCGTTTCTTGTACTCTGGATCCAAACCATCGATGATTTGCGTCTCACCCATTGGCGCCAAAGTCAAGATAGAAAGAGCCTGAGTTTGTCCACGAGTGAAGAGACCTGAACCGTGTACGCGAGGAAGGAAGTCAACAACCGCATCCAAAGGACGGATTTCATCGACCTTACGGCCGTCAGGACGAACCTTGTCTTCAGTGATCAAACGGCGCACTTCTGCATGTTCCATTTGTTCCAAGATTTCAGCCACATCACGCATGATACGGTCAAATTCTTCGTGGTCTGCATATTTTTCTTCATAAACAGCAGTGACTTGGTCTTTAACTGCTTGAGTTGCCGCTTCACGAGCCAATTTTTCTTCTACTTGAACAGCTTTTTGGAGGTCGCTGTTGTAGGCTGCGATGATTTCAGCCTGCAATTCCTCATCCACATGAAGCAATTCTACTTCTGCTTTTTCTTTACCGACTGCCGCAACGATTTCTTCTTGGAAGGCAATCAATTCTTTAACGGCTTCGTGTCCTTTCAGAAGAGCTTCCAACATGATTTCTTCTGACAATTCTTTGGCACCAGACTCTACCATGTTTATAGCGTGCTTGGTACCTGCTACTGTCAATTCAAGAAGCGATTGCTCTGCTTGTTCTTGAGTCGGGTTGATGATGATTTGGCCATCAACATAACCTACTTGTACTCCGGCGATTGGGCCATCAAATGGAATATCTGAGATAGACAAGGCCAATGATGAACCAAACATAGCTGCCATTGGTGCAGATGCATTTTCATCGTAAGAAAGAACAGTATTGATGACTTGCACTTCATTACGGAAACCTTCCGCAAACATTGGACGGATTGGACGGTCAATCAAACGCGCTGTCAAAGTCGCATCTGTTGAAGGACGTCCTTCACGTTTCATAAAGCCACCAGGAAATTTCCCAGCCGCATACATTTTTTCTTCGTAGTTGACTTGAAGCGGGAAGAAATCCCCAGTTGCCATTTTCTTAGACATAACGGCAGCAGTCAAGACAGTTGACTCACCGTAACGCACGACAACAGAGCCATTTGCTTGCTTAGCAACCTGACCAGTCTCTACGATCAACTCACGACCCGCAAAAGTCGTTTGAAACACTTGTTTTGTCATTTTAATCCCCTTTGGATTGATAAAATTATACGCCTTGCCTACAAAGATCAAGATACTAAGGACGTCAAAAGCAAAGTAAAAATAGAAAACTGACGAAGTCTTCAATGAAGACAAGACAGTTTATCTTTTTTACACAGCTTTTCGGCCGTGTTCAATTACCCAAGATACTAAGCCGTCAAGCAACTCAAAGGAAAATAGGAAATCTAACGACGGAGCGACCGCTCCTAGGCAGATTTATCTTTTTCCACAGAGTTGTAGGCATGTTCAGTTTTCAAGATACAAATCATTAGAAAGGTTTGATGCTAAAGCATCTAATCCTTTCACGCTAACCGCTATTAGGCGATTAGCTAAATGCTTTACTAACTCTCTCGTCAAATAATATCGATTTGACTCGCTCGTGTCGCTCAAACTAAATACTGAAAAGAATAAATTGTGAAAAAATTTCTGTCATAAAATTGAGAATCGACAAATCCTTTGAAACTTAAATCCCCTCATCTTTGTATCAAGTACGTACAGAGTCTATTTTATCATATTTTTCTTAAAAAGTGCTGGCTTTTCTATTAAAAAGGAACCATTCCTCCATGAAAAGAAGAATGGTTTGCATTTTTATTATCCTAAAGACTGGTGATTGAACAAGTCATGAGTTGCTTGATGGATGTATTGGGCAGTTTCTGCATTGTTCATAGTGTAGAGATGCACACCTGCAACATCCTGAGTTACCAAGTCCACGATTTGGTCCACGGCATAGGCAAGTCCTGCTGCTCTGAGTGACTCAGGGTCATTCTCATACTTGTCTAAGATGGCTTTAAACTTACGTGGGAGATGGATATTCTCACAAGTCTTCAAGAGACGAAGCGCTTGGTTACGGTTGAGGATTGGCATGATACCCGCATGAATAGGCACATCAATTCCAGCCAAGGTACACTTGTCTTGGAAATCATAGAAACGCTCATTGTCAAAGAAGAGTTGCGTTACTAGACTAGAGCATCCTGCATCCACTTTTTTCTTAAGATTTTGGATATCTGAGATTTGGTTTGGAGAGTCTGGATGTCCTTCAGGATAACAAGCACCAATGATATCAAAGTGTGGGGCCTGTTCCTTGATAAACTCGATCAGGTCTGTCGCATAACGGAAATCCTTCTGTGGCTCAACACCTGGAATGATATCTCCACGCAAAGCCAAGATTTTCTGAACACCAACCTTATCCAAATCTGCAATGGTTTCAGCCACCTTATCCTTAGTCAGATAAATAGCTGGCAAGTGAGCAATGGTTGGAATCTCCAAGTCATTTTGGATATAATCAGCCAAACGAACCGTCGTCTCTTTGATATTAAATTTATTATTGCTGGCAGTCACACTGATGAAGTGTGGGGCCAAGTCCTGCATATCTTTCAGGGCTGCAATAATTTTGTCATTGCCTACTGCTGGGTTTGGAGGGAAAACTTCAAATGAGAGGGACGGTGTTTGACGTGACATATGTATGAACCTTTTCTAGTTGATTTCTTACTGATCAACCATGTATGGAGAAATGTCTTTTCTTACAATTTCTCACGCGCAGCTTTCGCAGCGTCTACAAGGCGGATCAAGCTTTCTTTCGTTTCTGGGATACCACGTGTTTTCAAACCACAGTCAGGGTTGATCCATACTTTCTTGCTTGGTACTTTGGCAAGGATGGCTTCGATAGTGTGGTCGATTTCGCCTTCATTAGGCACACGAGGAGAGTGGATATCGTAAACTCCAGGACCCACTTCTGTCTGGAAGTTTTGAGCTTTAAGTTCGTCCAAGATTTCAAGATTTGAACGGCTAGCTTCAAATGAGATAACGTCCGCATCCAAGTTGTCGATAGCTGGGATGATATCTGTAAATTCTGAGTAACACATGTGAGTGTGGATTTGTGTGTCTGGTGCTACTGTTGAGTGTACCAAACGGAAGGCTGGAATAGCCCAGTCAAGGTAATCTTCGTACCAGTCGCTACGACGGAGTGGCAATTTCTCACGAAGAGCAGCCTCGTCGATTTGGATGATTTTCACGCCTGCAGCTTCAAGGTCAAGAACTTCATCCTTGATAGCAAGAGCGATTTGAAGAGTAGAATCCTTGATAGAGATGTCTTCACGTGGGAATGACCAGTTAAGGATGGTAACAGGTCCAGTCAACATACCTTTAACAGGTTTGTCAGTACGGCTTTGTGCATAGCTAGACCATTTGACAGTGATCGGGTTGAGACGAGTGACATCACCCCAGATGATTGGTGGTTTAACCCCACGCATACCGTATGATTGTACCCAACCGTTCTTAGAGAAGAGGTAACCTGACAAGTTTTGACCGAAGTACTCAACCATGTCATTACGCTCGAATTCACCGTGTACAAGCACGTCAAATCCAACTTCTTCTTGCCATTTGATCCATTCGTCAATGGTTTCAGCAAGGAAGGCATCATATTCTTCTTGAGTCAATTCACCCTTGCGGAAGGCCAAACGTTTAGCACGAACTTCCTTGGTTTGAGGGAATGATCCGATAGTTGTTGTTGGAAGAGCTGGAAGTTTGAAGGCATCTTCTTGGATAGCTTCACGTTCTGCAAAGGCTGGCAAACGAGTGTAGTCTGCGTCAGTCAATCCAGCGATACGAGCACGAAGTTCCGCATTTTCACCAACACGTTCAGTCGCAAAGAGTTCTTTGTTGGCTGCAAGCGCTTCTGCTCCTTGACCGTTGCGGATAGCATCCAAGTCACGGATCTCATCCAATTTTTCAACTGCAAAAGCAAAGTGGTTCAAGATAGCTGGTTCAAATTCTTCATTAGCAGTTGTAAATGGCACATGAAGAAGTGAACATGAGCTAGTCAAAACGATGTTTTCAGCTGGAATTTGCTCAAGAACAGCCAAGCTCTTTTCGTAGTTGTTGCGCCAGATGTTCTTACCATTGACAATACCTGCATAAAGAGTCTTGTCAGCTGGGAATCCACCTTTAACGAGTTCAAGAGTTTTCTTACCTTCAACGAAGTCCAAACCGATGGCATCAACTGGCAAGTTTACAAGGTCAGCGTAGACGTCACGAACGTCTCCGAAGTAAGTTTGAAGCAAGACTTCAAGACCTTTCTTGTCAGCCAAAAGTTTGTTGTAAAGGTTCAAGAAGAGAGCTTTCTCTTCAGCTGTCAAGTCTTTTACAAGAGCCGCTTCGTCGAGTTGGATACGAGTTGCACCAAGTTCAGCCAATTTCGCAAAAACATCTTGGTAAGCAGCTACTAAGCTATCCACGAAATCTTCTGCTTTCACACCTTCTTCAAAGTCTGACAATTGAAGGAAAGTGAATGGACCTACAAGGACAGGACGAGTGTTAAGACCAAGTTCTTTAGCTTCTTGGAACTCATCAAAGATCTTGTGACCAGCCAATTTTACTTGAGTGTCTTTTTCAAATTTAGGAACGATGTAGTGGTAGTTGGTGTTGAACCATTTCTTCATCGGAAGGGCACGAACATCCCCTTTTTCTCCTTGGTAACCGCGTCCCAAAGCAAAGTAACGTTCAAGGTCTGACAAGTCCAAGTTTTGAACAGATGCAGGCACTACGTTGAAAAGGAGGGCAGCATCAAGGAAGTTGTCATAGTGAGAAAAGTCATTTGATGGAATTTCAGTGATGCCTTTTTCTTTAACGATGTTCCAGTGTTTTGCACGCAATTCTTTCGCAGCAGCCAAAAGTTCTTCTTCTGAGATTTCTTTTCTAAAATATTTTTCAGTTGTAAATTTTAATTCGCGGAATTCACCCAAACGTGGGAAACCGATAATTGTAGTTGACATGTTTTGTCCTCCAAAAATTGTTGTTGAAACTATCTTAACAGAAAAGAAACTGTCTGTATAATTGTAAAAAATTAGGCTTTGATATAGTTTGAAACTATATCGTTTTTCAAAGAACAAAAAAAGATTTGGAGAAGATTCCCCAAATCCTTGATAGACAATGGTTAATAGATTTTCAAGATAGCCATGTTCATAGTCAAACTTGATTAAACCGAGAGTTGCCTATGGCTTGTTATTAGAAAAGACTATAAGTCAGTTTAATCAACTTTTTTCCTGTTCAAGTGGAACGACTGCTAGTGTCTTGCCTAAACTGGCTAAAACTTTTAAGACCGTATCCAACTGAGGGCTCGTCTTTCCTGTTTCCATCCTAGCTATGACAGGCTGGCTCACTCCACTGAGTTCTTCTAGTTTTTTCTGACTAATTCCTTGCTCATGTCTAGCCTCAATCAACTCACTCATGATAGCCACTCGCATATCACTTTCAAGGATTTCCTCCTTGGTAAATAGTTGAGACCGAACATCCTTCCAATTACTCCCAATGGCACTATTCTTCATCACTTACTCCTCTTTCTTTTAAGTCCTTCAGTTCACGCTTGGTTTTTTAAAATTATAACTTAAAAGTTATTAAAAGTAAATCCAAATACTTACAAAAAGAAGACCTTAGAATCGTTTTAAAGGTTTCATTTAATTATTCGAAAAAATTACGAAAAGAGTTTTAAATTGGAGTTAATCCTGCCTCTTACTCCAGTTCTATGCCTTTCTCTCGGAGATTGTCCAGACACTCCTCATAGTAGACATGGTCATGCTCACTATAGATCGGACTTTTCAGCTTTTCCTCTGCTAAGTCTTGATAAGGAGGGCAGGTCTTGCCACGGTAGTTCTTGTCCAGCCACTCTGGACTGACATTGTAGCCACGGCTAGCCATCTCCTCCATGATCAAGCGATGATAGCCATAGAGACGATAGGGCGAGTGGGTAAAGACATAGTCAACCGTCGCATGCTTTCTGCCCCAGCCATTGCCACGCAGGGCACAGCATTCTCGATGTTGGCCCAAGAGCTGAGGACGGGGAAGTTGTGAAATCAAAGCCTCATGCCAAAGTCTCATGGGAGTCTCCTTTCAGCAAAGTAGAATTTTGTAAATATCTATTTGGGTAACGTTCAAGCAACTCTCTCGTCTTAGCAATTAATTCTTCTTTGGTAGCATGACCAGAGTGATAACGCTCCAGTAAAAACATATAATCCTTGCGTTCAGTCTCCGTTGCTTTCTTCTTGAAATAGCCCCAAATATGCTGAAAAGCATTGCAAACCTGACCCCTGTGTTCTGGAATCTGGCAAGCACGGTCAATCATCTCTTGAACCTGACTCAGCTCCACCTCTTCATTCTTCAAGTATTGGCGAATCTCATTGTAAATATTGCTGGAATGGCTCAAAACGAGATATTTGTTTCTAGCCCAGAGTTGCTGACAAAAGGCACGTTGGTTGTTGTTATTCATAATTGACATTATACCATGTTTACTCTAAGAACTTCGCCATTTTTACATCGTAAGCGTTTTGAAGATTGAGCCAAGCTTTCATCGAAATATTTGTAAACTTCTCTAACTTCTGAGCGATCTCATTGCTAATCGATTCCTCACCTTTCACTAATTGGCTAATTGTCTTTGATGATACCCCCAATTTCTCCGCAAATTCTTTTTGCGTTACGTTATAATCTTCAATCAACTCTCCAATATATTGACCTGGGTGGAAAGCAATCAGGTCTTTGTATTCAACAATTGTACTACTCATAGTGATTGCTGACCTCCTCTATTTTTAGTATTTCGACTCTACAGAACTTAAGAATAGTTTTCAAAATTAATCGGGTAAAAAATTGAATTCAAAAAATTTAATCATTTATCTCGACTAAAAGTAATTTAAACAATCCTTTTGTAACTACAATTATTATAATGACAATACTTAGTAAAAAACCTACATTGATAAAATTTGGAATACAATTAATATTTAAAGATAACTCCATCATATAAAGTAAACTAACTACAAATGTATAGAAATATCTAACTATTATTTCTTCCCATTTTGATGAATAAATGTTTGATTTTTTATCATATAAAACAGACCGCATAGGAGAAGAATACAGTATAGCAATAGCAGAAAGTAAGAATCCCGTTATTACAGAAATAAAAGATACCGTATCACTATGATTTAGTAGTACATAACCCCTTAATAAATATGATACAAACAGACTTACTACTAAAATACCACCAGAAATAATTCTATCTTTTCTTCGTAACTTTCTCATTTGCCAAACTCTCTATTTCTTTAAGCAAAATATCTTTTACCTCTGAACCTAAAAATTTCCCAGTTGCCTGTTGTTTCTCGACATTAATTGAAATTTTTTTGATAAACGTATCTCGGTTAAACACATGTTCAAATCCAGCATCATCGTTTCCTCTAATTAAGATACCAGAAAGTTGATGATTCTCAGATTCTTTCAAAATTCTTCTGAGAAATGTTTTGATTTTGTTTATTTTCATACTTGAGAGCTTTACGTTCAGAGTTATATCTTCTAAGCCATCAGTTTCGAATAAATCATATAAAGCTTCGCGTTTTTGTGATAAAGTTGAAAAAATATCATCTTTTGAAGTAAATTGAATTTCATCAACACTAGACAATATTTTTAAAAATTCCTCTTTATCTTCGTAAAAACCTTTTATACTAAACTCAACCTCTGTCGTATCTTTAAGAATTTTTTCTAGTAATTTACGGTGTCTCACATCCGAAAAATACAATAAATTATTATCTAAATCGAATAAAACAAAGAATTGCTTCAAAAACTCCAGCTCCGTTTCTGATTTAGGATTTTCACGTTTTTGATTTGTATAATAGTCTGTAACAGTAGTATCTCTAGGCTCTAACTTTCCAGATTCTATAACTAAAAATACATAATGCTTATTTTTATCAACTTCTAGATGATATAACCCTTTTTCGTGTTTTAAATCACATGAGTTCAACTTATCAAAAGTCTTTAAAATAGGCTGTAACCACCGCTCTCCTCTTTTTTCACTTTTAATAAATGGTTTCCATATAGAAAAAGTAAGCTCTGACATTTATTTGCCCTCAAATTCTTTCGACTTTATAATTCTTACTGTTCTTTCCCCTACTCCACCTTCACCTGTCCATTCATCAGCATTGGCAAGAGCCAATCGCGAAGTTGGATGAGTTCTTGGTTTTGAATACTATTTAATTTGATTGTTTCATAGTTTTGTTTAACTATCGTATTGAATTTTTCTAGAATATTTTCTTCGGGAACAATTATATTTAAATCATATAAAATTGAAGAAGTCATACTTGGGACTCCCGTTCCTGTATTTAATTTATTAAAATCAATATCTTTTACTGAATAGAATACATACAATGCTGAATTGTTTTTATTGACTTCTGAATAAAACATTGTATCTACAGTCCAAAACTTTTCATTTACGTACATTACATTATTTAATGTACCTTTTCTTGGAAAGAGAATCGACTCACCTGAATATAAATAGTCTGTAACCATTCTTATAATCCCACCTGAACCATATACAGCAAACTCACCATCTTGCAAGTGTTTATGATCTTTACCGTTTTTAATCGTGAGAAAATGTGACAACTTCTCAACTCCCCATCCCTCTGGAATTTCGCGTTTGAGTTCTGGGTGATAGACCATCTTTCCGCCTGATGATTTGTAGGGTTTACCATTCTGGTCTGGAAAATCAAACTGCACAAACCAGTAGTCATGGAGGGTCTTAACCATAGCTTCCAACTCTTGGTTAATTTGGTTGTTGGTTTGGATTTTTTGGTCAATACTTAATAAAATTTTTATCCTATTATGTAATTCATTATTAAATTGAAGAACAGGAAACTCTCGTAGCCCTTTTAAAGGCAGAAATTTTTGTACCGCTCCATTCAAATATCTCTTTATATATTGTTGTGCATAGTTTGATTGTAAATAATAATAAAGCCATTCAGCTTTTTCCTTATTACCACATGAAAAAACTCCAATATTTTTTATTGCATAATCAATTGTATCAGATGTTTCAAAGTACAAAGAACCCACTGTACCAATCATACTGAATAAAATGTCATATTGTTTAACTTTACTTCTTTTATTGATATTTGCAAAATCTTCTTCAGAAATATAATATGCAGAATTTAAATCTAATGTATTTGATAGGATATTTTTAGAAGTTACTAATTTATATCCAGTTTCTGTAACTTTAGGAGTATCGTGTGTACCATCAAATACTGAAACGCAATATTCTTCAGCTTTAATCCACTCACTCATACTTCAACCCCTTCATTTGCTCTTCAATCTCTTGCTCCAATGCATGCGATTGCTGGAAGAGGTCTGAGAGCTTGTCTTGAAAGGCGGTCATCTTGGCTTCAAACTCTTCTGCTGTGATATCTACATAGTCGATCTTGATGTCAAAGTATTGACCTGCGCTGAGAGAGTAGTTTTTCTCCTTGATATCCTCATAAGAGACAGTGACAGAAAAGTCCTCGACGGCTTCTTTCTTGATAAAGGTCTTGACAATCTTCTGCTCTTCTTCAGGAGACAGCACGGTCTTTTGGTTCTTGCCTTCCTTGACCTTGGTTCCGAGGTTTGAAGCATCGATGAGGACGACATCGCCCTTGTTTTTCTTATCGATAAAGAGGATGGAAACGTTGGTACCTGTCGTCGCAAAGATATTGGACGGCATGGAAACGACACCCGCCAGCATTTGATTGTCCACCAAGTGTTGACGGATAGTCTTGTCAATCCCTGACTGAGCTGTGATAAAGCCTGTCGGTAAGACAACAGCCGCTTGACCGTCTGGCTTCAAGGAGTAGATGATATGCTGAACAAAGAGCTCGTAGATCGCCATCTTGTCCTTAGACTTGGCTGGAACCTTTGGCACACCTGCAAAGAAACGCTCACTAGCTTCTGGCAAGGTCTCCACTTGGTCACGCCACTCTGAAAAGTCCAGCTTGAAAGGAGGGTTAGACACGATATAGTCCATCTTTTCAGGATGACGGTTGGCAATGATGGTATTTCCCTGTACGATATTATGGATGGAATGTTGCAGTCCATTCAAGATCAGATTGAGACGGAGGAGATTCGATGATTTTTGCGAGATATCCTGACTATAGACAGTGGTCTTGTCCACACCGATACGACTAGCCAGATTCATTAGCAAGGTTCCCGAACCTGCTGATGGGTCATAGATCCGCACGTTTTGAGGTTTATCATCTCCCACCAAGATATCGGCGATAATCTTAGCCACAGAGTGAGGCGTATAGTACTCAGCATACTTGCCACCACCGTCTTTGTTGTAGTCCTTGATCATATACTCAAAGAGAGTTGAGAAAAAGTCAAAGCCTTGTGAAAAGATAGTTTCATCAAACTTAACTCGTGCAAGGAGATTGATGATGGCCTTTGCCACCTCATTACGTTTACTGCTATCTGAGATGGTATCCGTAATCAGACGCTCATCAAAGAGACGGATAGCTGTGTCGCCGTCTGTATGAACAGAGAAGATATCGTTATTATCAATGGCGATTTGGTTGAGGGTATTTTCAAAAGTTTCGTAAAAAGTCGGCTCATTTTGCTGACGGTGGAGGGTTTCGATCAACTGGTCTGGCTTGAGCCAAGCCGTACTGGTACCGATGTCTTCTAAAAGCCAGTCATAGTCTTCCTCACTCATAGCTAGCAAGTTTTCATAAGTGTTGGATTCATCCTGTGCCTTAGCTTGATACAAAAACTTATCATTTAAAAATTTGTAGAGGAAGGATTGGGTGAGGAGTTTGTACTCACCCGCTTCTCCTCCTAGTCCCGCATGGGTAAAGACAGCTTTCAAATCATCTACCAAGCCTTGGACTTGGACTTTGTATGTTTCATTCATTAGTGTTGGTATTCCTCTTCATATCCTTCAAATAGTGACTCGACGATATCCTTAAAATCATCTCTCGTCAAACTACTTGCAGATTGGTTGGTTTTCATTTCAATCCGAGCTTCTTCTCGAATCATCTTCTTGAGGAAGTCCTCGTTATCGAGCACTCCTTGGTTTTGACCGATTTTACGGTCTAGTCTGACTTTAGAACCCTTGATGACATGGTAGATAGCAGGAAACTCACTGACCATAGTCGAGTTGGTCACATGCTTGTAGGAACGGGCTGCCATCTCATCTCCGTTAAAGTTCATGGTTAGACGTCTCATACGAGTATGATAGTCCTCCACGGACTTAAAGAGTTCTTCATAGTCTTTTTGGGTTTCCTTGATATTCTCCATGGTGAATCCTTCTTGCCCATGGATGTAATGTTTTTTCATGATGCGCTGGAATTCTTCGTAGAGAGAGACCCACTCCGGATCCTTTTCATCACGTTGGTTTTTAATACCACTTGCAACTCGACGTTTCAAATCTTCCAAGTCATTAGCTGCTAGACGGAGTTCTTCTTCAGCAATCTTGACAAAACTAAAACTGGTCTCAGACATGGCAAGATTTAAAAGAGTCCGACTAGAGAAGTCATCTGGTTTATCGATCAGAGACAGTGTCAGCATGCGTCTAGAGAGGACATTGAGCAGGGTTGCAATCTGAGCAATGTCAATCTGCTGGAGCAGGTGATCGTAGCCTAGGAGACGGGCGATATTGTAGTACTGCTTGACAGATTCCAAGGCCTTGCGAAGGTCGATTAACTGCTTCTTATCCTTGATGTCATTGATAGCTTGGGAGAAGTACTCTAGATTGTCCGTTGGATAGTCTATGAGGATATGCTCGGTCTTGCTCAACTCTTGAGAAATCTCATCTGCTGACACAAAGAGCGAGCCAAAGACATCCTCGCCATTTTCCCCAGTCAGAGCCGTATCATACTCTTGGTTGAGTTCTTCCAGATAGGCACGATTGGTCTTGTCAAACTCCTTGGAAATATCCGCAAAGTCGATGACATAGCCAAAGAGATAGTCTTTGTATGGACGATTGACTCGTGTTAGAGTTTGCAAAAGATTATGAGCCTTGATCTTTCGCCCTAGATAGAGTCGTTTGAGACGAGGTGCATCAAAACCTGTCAGGAGCATGGAGTAGACGATAATAAGATCAATCTTTCCTTCCTTGTAGGCATCTACCTTGTCCTTCTTCTCTTCCTTGTCTCCCTCATCATGGAGGATGAGAGCCGAAGTCAACTTGGTTGAGCCAGCTTGACGACGTTCTTCCAATTGCTTTTCAAGCTCACGCGCCTGTTTGGACGAATCACAGACAATCATGCCACCAATGGTCTGATCGTCAAAGACCAGATCACGAGCACGATTGAAGTCTTCGATGATAAAGTCCAGCATAGGATCTACGTAATGCGGATGGGCAAAGATATCTTCCTTGGACAGGTCGCCACGTTGGATTTCTTCGTTGATAGATCTGAGATTATCCTTATAAGACGTCTCGATATCTTCTCGCATCAAGCGTAGGGTAAAGCCGTCATCGATAGACTGGTTGTAGTAATATTTGTGGATGTAGTCCCCAAAGATATCACGTGTGGTCGCATGACTTTCCTTGGTCTTACCATCTTTCTTATATGTGATCAAGGGAGTTCCAGTCAAGGCAATTTTAATAGCCTTGGTATCAGCCTGATAGAGATTTGGCAGGTAGGAACCACGTTCATTATAAGAACGATGGGCTTCATCAATAAAATAGATATTTTGACGATTGAGGTCATAGCCAGAGCGGTCAGTCAGGTCTGAATCATCCTTAAACTTCTGGATATTGACCACAGCCACATCATAGCCGTCTTGTTTTTGATTGAGTTCTTGAGGATTGTTGATGCGCTTCACCTTGAGCCCTCGTTTGGTAAATTCCTTAAAGGCTTGGTCTGCCAAGTCCAGACGATCGACGACAAAGTAAAACTGAGGAACGATTCCCTGTTTTGAAAAATAATTGGTCAGATAGCGGATATTGAAGAAAGCCAGGGCAGTCTTACCTGATCCCTGTGTATGCCAGATAACACCTTTTTTGACACCTTTTGAGATCGTTTCTTCAATAGCACGTGTCGCAAAATACTGAGGATAGCGCATGACGTGCTTCTGCAGTTGCATCTGCCCATCCTTACTTTGTTCTTCGACATAGACAAGACCAAAGCGAAGCATAAAGAGCAAGCGTTCCTTCTGATACAAAGAAGATAGAAAGGTATTGCAAGGTGTATCAGGGTTTAGATTTATTGTAAACTCTGGTTGAGATTTGAGGGCAAAACGCTTCATGTCTTCTAGGACGAAGTCAATTTGGTTCTCCGTTAGCGTGGCAAAGGAATGAAGGAAATCTTCTTCTCTTTCTTCCTTGAAGGCATTAAACTTGGTTTTTGAATAGGCGTTCGATCCGTAATAAGAACCCTGTTTTTGCTGACCTTGGCCACTGATGTAAGGCAAGTTATCAGAGAGGGCTATCAACTGGGTGATATTGTTGAAGCGACGGAACTTACGATTTTCAAAACGGTATCTGGTTCTGTCTTGCTCAGACTGGATTCCAGTCTGAGCATCTCGGACAGCATTTGGCTGTTTGACTTCGATATAAGAAAGAGGCAAGCCATTGATAAAAATAACAATATCTGGACGGAATTCATCCTGACCATTTTGGCAAGTAACTTCAAGGGCTAGATGGAAGGTATTAGCTTCAGGATTTTCCCAGTCAATATAGGTCGTGCTTGTTTCTCCACTGATTCGTTTGTAAAAAGCCCGTCCCAAATCATTTTGATCCAACTCTAGCTTGATGTTAGCAAGTTCTCTCTCGAAGTCTTCCTCTGTCAAGTAGTTATTAAATTTTAGAAATTGCTCTCTAAAAACAGATACAAGGATGTTGGTATCTGGATCTCTTTCTGCAATCTCCTTCCCATTCCGAGAAAGATAAGTATAGCCCAAGCGTATGAGGTGCAGGGCTGCTGGGATTTGTACTCTGGTTAATTCAGAAAAATCTTTTCTCTTTGCCATAAAAACTTCCTTTTGCTAGTCTGAACTGTATAGATTTACCAATAGTATCTTTCAGACTCTCTCCACTTTATCGAATTCTTAATTACCTATTATTATATCATAGTCCTATCAGAAAAACTTCTGATTTCACTAACTTCACTTTCGTAATACAAATAGTCTTTCTCCTTAAAATATGGTATAGTAGAATCATACTACACAAGAGGAGTTTACATGTCACACGATAAACAAATGAAAGCTGTTTCTCCCCTTCTACAGCAAGCAATTAATATTTCTTCCATCATCGGTGGAGTTGGTACTTTGATTTTCTGTATCTGGGCCTATCAGGCTGGAGTCTTGCATTCCAAGGAAACCCTATCTGCCTTTATCCAACAGGCCGGTATCTGGGGACCTCCACTCTTTATCTTTTTACAGATTTTACAGACGGTGGTTCCTATCATTCCTGGTGCTCTAACCTCTGTGGCAGGTGTCTTTATCTACGGTCACATTATTGGAACTATTTATAACTATATTGGAATCGTTATTGGTTGCGCCATTATCTTTTACCTGGTTCGCCTCTACGGAGCACCCTTTGTTCAGTCTGTCGTCAGCAAGCGTACCTATGATAAGTACATCGGTTGGTTAGACAAGGGTAATCGCTTTGATCGCTTCTTTATCTTTATGATGATTTGGCCAGTTAGTCCAGCGGACTTTCTCTGTATGCTGGCAGCTCTAACCAAGATGAGCTTCAAGCGTTACATGACCATTATCGTCCTGACCAAGCCCTTTACCCTGGTCGTTTACACATACGGCTTGACCTACATCATTGATTACTTTTGGCAAATGTTCGCCTGATCACTAAAAAAGTTGATCAAAAACTCAATTTTATACTCAATGAAAATCAAAGAGCAAACTAGGAAACTAGCCGCAGGTTGCTCAAAGAACTGCTTTGAGGTTGTGGATAGAACTGACGAAGTCAGTAACATATATACGGCAAGGCGACGTTGACGCAGTTTGAATTTGATTTCGAAGAGTATTATCAGAAAATGAAAAAAATAAAACGCATAGTATCAAGGTTTTTCAACACCTGATAGTATGCGTTTTTCTGATTTTATAGTCAATTGAAACAAGAATAAGACAAAAGAGCCTCGAAAAAAGTATTACAACTTGGTAATACCTTTTTGAGGTGCTTTTTGATATGAGCCCATGTTTTCTCAATAGGATTGTACTCAGGTGAGTAGGGAGGAAGTGGTAAAAGTTTATGCCCAAATTCTTCACATAAGAGCTCTAGTTTACCCATTCTATGGAATCTTGCATTATCCATAATAATAACTGATGGTGTGTTTAATGTTGGTAAGAGAAACTTCTGAAACCAAGCTTCAAAAAAGTCGCTCGTCATCGTCTCTTCGTAAGTCATTGGAGCGATTAACTCACCATTTGTTAGCCCTGCAACCAAAGAAATCCTCTGATATCTTCTTCCAGATATTTTACCTCTTATTAACTGACCTTTTAATGAGCGACCATATTCTCGATAAAAATAAGTATCGAATCCTGTTTCATCAATATAAACAGGTGCTAGATGCTTTAAACTATTAAAATTTTTAAGAAATAAGGCTACTTTTCCTGGGTCTTGTTCAAAGTAGGTGTGGTTCTTTTTTTTCGAGTGTAGCCCATAGCTTTAAGAGCATAGTGGATAGTAGTTGGATGACAGTCAAATTCAGCAGCTATCTCAGTCAAATAAGCATCTGGATTGTCAGTAAGATAGTTTTTAAGTCTATCTCTATCAACTTTTCTTGGTTTTGTTCCTTTTACTTGATGATTTAGGTCCCCTGTTTTCTCTTTTAGATTTAACCAGCCATAAATGGTATTACGTGAGATTTGGAAAACGTGTGACGCTTCTGTTATACTGCCTGTTCGCTCACAATAAGCGAGAACTTTTTTACGAAAATCTATTGAATATGCCATAAGAAGATTATACCACATTATGTACTATTTTGGGTTCAATTGACTATAATAACTTTTTGCCCAACCTCTTTTTTTAACCTTCTTTTTTCAATAGGAGAGAAACAAGGACTGATGTCGCAATCATCCATGCTCCTAGAATGATAAAGGTCATTCGACCATTCGTTGTTACTAAGCCAATTCCTGAAAGAACAAATGGTGTTAAGGAGGCACCAAAACTACATCCCAAAACAGCATAGGAAGTTGCTTTGTTAAGGAGCTTTGCTGGGATTCTTTCAGATATCAATTGAAAGACAGTCGTCAGAGCGATGCTGTAGGCGAATCCTCCTAAGACCGAACCTGCAACGACTACCCAGAGAGAAGGGGAAAGAGCAATGATGATTTGCCCAATACCAAAGGTTACACCCGCAATCAATAACAATTTTTCCTTAAAGGCAGAGATGAGAAAAGAAAAGCTAATTCCCGCCAGAATCCCAATCAACTGCATGGCACTGAGTACCAGACTAGACAACTGAGCATCTCCAAAGCCTGCCTCAATCATGAGACTAGGAATACGGAAGGTAATGGCTGTATTGGTACATACAATGACTGCTGCTCCGACAGCTAGGAAGAAAATCAGCTGTAGCATGGAGCGAGTTAGTTTCGCTACTTCTTCTGTCTTTTGCTTGGACTCATGAACTTCTTCTTTGTTATAAGGGACAAAGAGAAGGAAGAGTACAAGAACCACTAAACCTGCTGCATAGGCTAGGAAGGTTGCAGTCCATCCAAAGGCCAAGAGTTGACCAACTGCCAGAGTCAAGATAGAGGCTCCCACTACCTCAGCTGACCCACGAAAACCCAGCATCTGGATACGAGTCTTACCATGGTAGCGTTCACTGATGATAGAGATGGCCTTGGCGTTTAGCATCCCCACTCCAATCCCAAAGAGAAGACGAGTGGCAAAAACAAAGTAGTATCCCTGATACCAGAAGGGAGCTGTTCCGCTGATTGACAAGATCAAAAGTCCCAAGGTCAACTGGAAGCGTTCAGGGAAAATACGCTCAAGAACACCATTTAAGAGGAGCATGGCCATAATCCCAAAGGATGGAAGACTGACTAGAAGTTCAACCTGACCAGTCGAATAGCCCTGATAATAATCAAACATGGCTGGTAGGGCACTTGATATAGAAAATGATGTGATCAATACTAACGACAGGGAAAGTATACTCACTTTTTCCAAAAATTGTTTCATTTTATCCTCATTCATTATTTATGTTAAGTCAAAAGAGCTAGATATTACTCTAGAGATAAAAGATTTCTTTCATCTAGTCCCTATAACTCTTTTAGCAAAAAGGTCCTTTCCTATCATACACTGTTTCCCAAAAATTGGCAAGCAACTGCTTTCTAAGTTCAACATAAAAAGTAGGACCATCCGACTCGGTGAAGCCTGATGAATCCTACTTTTATAGATTTTAGTAAACTATCTTACTTAGATTTTCAAGAATCGGCGCATTGAGATTCCTGAACCAAGTGAACCGATACAGATTCCAATGAGGAACAAAAGACCGATCATCAATGGAATAAAAGCATCTGGGGTAATCAGAGATAGATTTTGTCCAACCAAAGATGGGTTAACTGATTGGTAGACTCGGTTATAGATAAAGTAAACCATGATTGATGGAATAGTTGCTCCTAATAGCCCAATGAAGGCACCTTCTAGCAAGAATGGCCCACGAATGTAGCTATTTTTAGCACCAACCAAACGCATGATTTGAATTTCACGACTACGTGAAATGATAGTGATACGAATGGTATTTGAGATCAAGAAGACTGCGATGAAAATCAAGAGTCCTGCAATGACCAATCCCCAAACACGGATGAAGGAAGCCAACTTGAAGAGACGCTCCGTATTGGCACCACCGTCTTGAACCTCAGAAACTCCTTCGATTTTCTTAGCTTCTTCAGCGACTGGTTTCACATCACTTGGTGAATTGGTATCTACGATGTAGGCATCATGAAGTGGATTGGCATCTCCTTCAAAAACCTTCCAATCGTCACCCATGGTTTCAGTCAGCTTTTGGTACTGCTCTTCTTTACTTGAGAAGGTTACACTTTTAACAGCTGGCATAGCCTTGAGAGCATCATAAACCTTGTGGTAGTCATTATTAGTGACTGTCTGGCCTTCTTTGACAATGGTTTCACTATTGTCTTCAATATCTTTACGGACATAAACCATGACGCGGACGTTGTTTTCGATATCCGTTGCCAATTTTGCAGTATTAAAAATAACTGAGGCAAAAATAGCAACCAAGGTCAAGGTAATCATGACCGAACTGACAGCAGCAATGGTCATCCACCCATTACGCTTTAAACTCTTTAAAGCTTCGAACAAGTGGCGGAAAAATCTACTAATCATCGTATCCGTACTCTCCTTTCGCTTCGTCACGAACCACACGACCATTCTCGATGGCAATGACACGGTGGCGCAAGGTATTTACGATTTGGCTGTTGTGGGTAGCCATCAAAACAGTCGTACCTTGGAGATTGATGCGCTCCAAGAGGTTCATGATTTCCCATGAGTTATCTGGGTCCAAGTTACCTGTTGGTTCGTCGGCAATCAAAACCTTAGGATTGTTTACGATAGCACGCGCAATGGCGATACGTTGTTGCTCACCACCTGACAATTCATTAGGGAATGAACGAACCTTATGCTTCAAGCCGACAAGATCCAAAACTTCCATAACACGTTTTTTGATATTGCGACGGCTTTCACCGACAACCTCCATTGCGTAAGCAATGTTCTCATAAACGGTTTTCTTTGGCAAGAGTTTGTAATCCTGAAAGACAACTCCAACACTTCGACGAAGAAGCGGAATATCTTTCTTTTTAATCTTAACAAGATTAAAACCTGCAACTTGCAAACTTCCTTTTTCAACTTTAACTTCACGGTACAAGGCACGGATAAAAGTTGACTTACCTGCACCCGAAGGACCTACGATATAGGCAAATTCTCCTGGTTCAATTTTCACAGAGACGCCACGTAGGGCTGTTGTCCCGTTGTCATACTTTTTGACAACATCTCTCATTTCAATGATCGACATGTGACTTCCTTTCTTTTAACTAATACGCCATTTTAGATAAGCATCGATGAAACCATCTAAGTCCCCATCCATGACCTTATCTACCTGCGCAACTTCAAAACTGGTACGGTGGTCTTTCACCATGGTATAAGGGGTGAATACATAGGAGCGAATCTGGCTTCCCCATGTGATTTCTTTCTTGTCCCCCTTAAGGGCATCTACCTCAGCAGCTTTCTTTTCCTGCTCCATCTGATAGAGTTTTGCCTGGAGCATCTTCATCGCACGGTCACGGTTTCCGTACTGAGTACGGTCAACGGTTGATGCAACGACAATCCCTGTCGGAATGTGGGTCAAACGGACACCTGTTGAAACCTTGTTGACGTTCTGTCCACCTGCTCCACCTGAGCGGAAAGTATCCATCTTGATATCATCTTCTCGAATATCAACTTCAATAGTATCATCCAACTCTGGCATAACTTCTACAGAAGTAAAGGAGGTGTGACGACGCTTAGCTGAGTCAAATGGTGAGATACGTACCAGACGGTGAACTCCCATCTCTGACTTGAGAAGTCCATAAGCATTTGGACCTTCAAAAGACAAGGTCACTGACTTAATACCTGCTTCATCACCTGCTTGATAATCCAAGACTTCAACCTTGAAACCTTTGGCGTTCCCATAACGAGTGTACATACGAAGAAGCATATCGCCCCAGTCTTGGGCTTCTGTTCCACCAGATCCTGGGTGAATCTCTAAAATAGCATTATTATGATCATAAGGCTCTGACAAGAGTAGAGTCATCTCGTAGCTAGTCATCATCTGATCTAGCTCAGCTAACTTCTCCACCAACTCATCCTTAACAGACTCATCCTCTGCTAAAAAGTCTAGTAAGATTTCAGCTTCATCCTGCAACTCCTCCATCTTATGGAAAGTATTGTAGGTGTTTTTTAGTTCATTTAATTCTTGCGACGTTTTTTGGGCCGCAATATTATCGTTCCAAAAATCAGGTTCTGTCATTTTGTTTTCCAAAATGGCAATTTCTTCTTCTAACCCTTCGAGGTCAAAGAGACCCCCTAAAAGAAGCTAATTTTTCACGATTGGCGTCAATTTTTTGACGAATTTCTGAAATGTCCATATATACTCCTTTTTTGTATCGTTTTATTATACCATAATTTTTCTTATTTATCTAATCGGTGTTTTTTAAAATTTCTTATCAAAATATTTCTATTTGAAGACGAGAGAGCTATTCTCAATCATTTAGTGTGTGAGAAATCGAAAAACATCTCAGAGCTGATCAAGTTTCTTGTCCAAAAAACATTGATTGATTCTCTGAGATGTATATAAATACTATTTTAAAAGAAAAGTATCTGACAGGTCTGAACACAGCACCTAATCAACTTTCTAGCAAAGCAACTAAGATTATTCTTTATCTGCCTTCAAAGTCTGTTTTGTTTCAGCAGCTTCATCTTTTTCATTGTCTTCTGCTGAATGCTTCTCTTTCTCAACTGGCTTATCAGAATCCTTCTTAGGTTCTTCTTGACTTCCCTGAACTTCTACTTTATCAGGATTCAAGCTCCAAATGCCATCTTGATTGACCTTGTAGCCATCAGGTGTTGTCCCATTTCTCAATAAGGAACCATCTGCTTGGAAATAATACCAGTTGCCATTCAGTTGTTTCCAACCAGTCTCCATAGCACCACTTGCATTGAGATAATAACGAGTGCCATCGACATCTAGAAAACCTGTTGCCATGACACCATCATCAGGTTTGAGATAGTACCAAAGCCCTTTATCTTTGAACCAACCTGTCTTCATGGCCCCACTTTCTGTAAAGTAGTAATATTGGTTATCTAGCAATTTCCAACCAGTCTCCATAGCGCCGCTTGCATTGAGGTAATAACGAGTGCCATCAATTTCTTGAAGACCTGTTGCCATGACACCATCATCAGGTTTGAGATAGTACCAACGGTCCTTATCTTTGAGCCAACCTGTTTTCATAGCTCCACTACTTGTGAAATAACTATAATGATTGTCAAACCATTTCCAGCCTGTCTGCATGGCTCCACTTGCATTAAGGTAATAACGAGTGCCATCAATTTCTTGAAGACCGGTTAGCATGATACCATCTTTATCTAGATAGTACCAAAGGTCCTTATCTTTGAGCCAACCTGTTTTCATAGCTCCACTGCTTGTGAAATAACTATAATGATTGTCAAACCATTTCCAGCCTATCTGCATTGCTCCACTTGCATTGAGATAATAACGAGTGCCATCAATCTCTTGAAGACCGGTTAGCATGATACCATCTTTATCTAGATAGTACCAAGTATCCTTATCCTTGATCCAACCTGTTTTCATAGCTCCAGAACTTGCAAAATAGTTCCAATGACCTTCAATCATGGCCCAACCAGTTTGCATAGCACCACTTGCATTGAGGTAATAACGAGTGTCATCAATCTCTTGAAGACCCGTTAGCATGACACCATCTTTATCTAGATAATACCAAGTGTCACCATCCTTAATCCAGCCTGTTTTCATCGCTCCAGAACCTGCAAAATAATTCCAATGACCTTCAATCATGGCCCAACCAGTTTGCATGATCCCATTATTATCAAAATAGTAGGTTAGTCCATTGATTTTCTTCAAGCCCACTGTTCGAAGACCATCTTCATCATAATAATACCAGTTTGAACCTAGCTTTTGCCAGCTTGAAGCTGTCCCTTCTGTTTGCAAAGCACCGCTACTTGCAAAGAGCATCTTCTTACCTTTGAAGACTTGTAAACCAGTAAGCATTTTACCATCTGTATCAAACAGATACTTTTGCCCACCAATTTCAGCTAATTCATTGTATCGTCTTGCACCATTCGACTGAATATAGTACCAAGTATTATCATGATAGAACCAACCACCAATATGCATTTTACCATCTGTATTAAGATAATACCAGTCGCCGTCACTATGTGGATCCCAGCCGTCATTTACATGCACCCATCTACCAGACTGCATTTGACCTTTTCCATTAAAGAAATATGTTGCTCCAGAAATTTCTTTCCAACCGATAGCCATCTGACCATCTTTCAAACGATATTTCCAATGGCCATCTTCTTGATACCATTTCTCATCAACAGTAGGAATATTTGGAAAATCCCCTGAAACGTTTGTAAATCCTTTATCACTAATATCAAACACAGTCGCATCCTGAGTTTGACTAGATGCGTGAATCACTTGGATATTTTTCTTTTGAAGATAGTCTCTCGTTGAAGCGAGGTTAATATCTCCTCCAGTTGTTTGGATGACCATACTAGGAGAGAGATGGTCTATAAATCCAATTGTATTAGAAATCTTGGCATCGTAGTGATGATTCCATTTCATCATATCCACTTTTCCAATAACAGGTCCTAATTTATCTTCAGCTCCCTCAGCATTATCCAAATCACCACCAAGATAAATTCTTTTTCCTGCTACAGTCACTACTGCAACAATTGAATTGGAATTATCATCAAGAACTCTTTTTAGGTTTCCATCAGCATCATATTCATTTTTATAATTATAAAGTTGAATATCCATATCCCCAAATTTAAAATGGCTATCTTCATCCTTTATGTCTTGAATAAGTTTAACTCCCTTGTTCTGTGCAGCGCGGAGAGCATTATCGTAATTGAAAAGATTATCCCACAATCCCCAAGTACTTGTAATTCGTTTATCAGAATATTTTTTCAAATAAAATTTATCAACCTGATAACGATTAAGAATTTCATCTGCTCCACCTATATGGTCACTATGAACATGAGTTCCTAGTATAAAATCCAATTTCTTTACACCTAACTGATCAAGGTGGCGAATCAAACGATCTTCCATGACCTGATAATTTCGAATGGATATCCCCCAGCGAATTGGATAGCGTGGATCCGAACCATCCGGGAAATCATAATCTTCTCCCATATCAATCAAGGCATAATGACCATTACTTTCTAGTAGGATAGCATCACTTCCAGATTTAGCTTTTGTATTGATAAAATGGATTCGATTCCCTGCACCTGCTGAGATAGTATCTGCATTGACTGTCGGTGCTTGAATGATTGATGCCGCTAAGAACAAGGCACTAAATAATATTGATTTTTTAATAGATTTCATAATACATCAAACTTTCTCTATTTCTTCTAGACTTTTTCGTTAATCAATCCAATAATTCTTATCTCCTCCTGGAACTTGTTGCTCAATAGGGGGTGGAGTCATATAGTTTTCTCCAAATTCATAAACAAGTATTTCATGGTATTTTCTAGGAGCCTTTACTACGATGTTTTCGTATGGTAGATCAATCAGATCATAGAGCCATTCTTTTTTGATTCCCTCTGGAAAGCTAGGATCAAATATCGTACAAGCAAGATACTTAGATTGATCTAAACTATATTTCAAAGCCAGATTCTCTAGTTTTTGATTCCAAGTTTGTGGGGAACTTAGTTGAAAAATAGCTGACCCAATGTAGCGAGGTAGATTTTTAAGTCCCCCATTCTCAGACTTAATCCCCTTAAAATTTAAAGAAGAGAGGCGAATAAGATATTGGTAGAGTTTCATTTTTTTACGGTCACTTTTCTCTGTTGCAACACCATCATACGGAAATACATCAACACAGGTTCCTAACACAACCGTAGAATCTCTAAGATTGGCATCTCTACGTGTTCTTATATCATAGACTCTCATATAACTATATGGATAGCCCTTTGTTTCTCTAAAGGAAATCATTTTATAGTATGGATGATTTTCATTTTTTAAAACCTTATAAAGTTTTTCAAATTCATCCCGAGCTAAGGAAATATCTGTATCATCATCCCAAGGAATAAAACCTTGGTGACGTACAGCTCCTAGCAAGGTTCCAAAATCGATGAAATACTTAATATCATGTTTTTCACAGATTTTATGTAAATACTCTAGAATATCAAGTTCTACTTGCTTGATTTCTTCTAAGCTTAAAATTCTCTCAGACATCTTTGTCACTCCTAATTTTTGCTCTTTTCTAAGACGAAAAAAATTATCCATTCTCTATAATTTTCCATAGTTTGAAATCATGGTGAGAAACTTGTTGCTCTACTGGTGGCAACTGCATGTAGTCCCCATAATCTGAAGTGAGAATTTCATGGTAGTGGTTTGGTATCATGAATTCCTTACCTTCAAAATTGCCAGTTTCAACATTTTCTAACCATTCGCGTTTCCAAACAGGTTTATTCATATCTTTATAAATAAGGTAGTCTACTTGTTCATAATCCTCTACTTTTCTAGATTTTGCTAATTCATCGATTTGAGAAACATACTTATTTGTGTTTGTGAAATAAAAGATCATAACAGAAATATAGCGAATCATTGAATTGACTACACTTTTAGTATTCGTAATTCCTTTGAAAGTATAACAACTTAATTGACGTTTTTTAATGATTTTGGTCATTTTATCCTTAAACGCCTGATCATCTTCATAACCATCTACAGGGAAAATATCTACATAGATCCCCATATTCGAATCAATTCGCACATCCTCCTCGACTAGATAGGTCTGATTATCTTTGATCTTCATGAAAGGATAAACATAATTGATATTATTTTTATAAGACATGAGTTCATATCGTTCATCTGGATGTGCAATCAGATAATCTTGTAATTTTTCATAATCATCTCGAAGCATACAAATATCCATATCGTCGTCCCAAGGAATAAAACCTTTATGACGAACTGCCCCAATTAGACTACCATAAGCTAAGAAATATTTGGCACCAATTTTCTGACAAACTTCATGAATGTACTCCATAATTCCTAATTCCATTTTTTGAATTTCGGAAATATCTGTTACTTCCTCATAACGGATATTTTTTTCTTTCAAACAAATCGTTAAACCATAACCAATTACTAACCAGAAAATTATGTTGATAAAATTTGTGGAGTAGATGATCTGACTTTCAAATAATTGACCAAATAGAATCCCAAAAAATAGAATTATAATTAATTTTTCATCATTTTTCTTAGTCACAACTAAATAAGTTATAAAACGTAAACTTACATAAGCGATTATGAGTATGAAAGAAATGAGTCCTAATAATCCAGAACTTACAAAAATTGTAATCAATATATTATGGAAATTACCACCAATTAGTGAATTTTGAATTTCAAATTTGCTAAAGTACTCTGTATAATAATCAGTGACGTTTCGAACACCATATCCAAATAATGGTTTTGCACTTCCCATTTTAATAGCATTTTCCCAAATATAAGTACGTCCGCTTGGAGTTGTTTCGATTAGGTGAAGTTCACCATTTTTCTTAGCTACGTCCGAATCTGTCTCAGAATAAGACTCACCTTTATTTAAGTCAATGACTGTTGCCTTAGCAGCTAAAATATATACTGAAGTTACATAACTAATACCAATATTGCTAGCTACAATTAAGGTACCAGCAACCAGAAATGTGAGACATTTTTTCAGTAGATTTCCTCTGGCAATAAAAAGCGAATAAAATCCCAGCATTAAAACGGCTGATAATAAGGCACCTCTACTTTGCATAGCCGCAAAATTTAGAAATTGAATTACATTATTTATCTTCAGATAAATCGAGTACTTACTTCCTTTGTGGATGAGATACAAAGCAAAAACAATACTAATATAAGAAAAAATAGCACTTGCATTTGGGTTAACAACTCCCCATAAACGACCATTCATAACACCATAATAATAGGAGTGTTCTCCAATTTTAAATAATATTAAAATTCTAAATATTAAAAGAACAAAGGCAAATATAGCAGAGAAAAAAGAAACAAATTGAACCGTTCCAGCAATCAAGCGAATTAACTTCTTAAGATATTCTGAATTCACCATAGTAAATAGCAAAATGTAGGCTATCATAAAGAAGATTTCAATCATATTCCCAAGCAAGTGACCCGAACGATTAACCACTGTTGCTACTAGATGACTACCTGCTAAGAGTCCAAATAAACCTAGATATTTCTTATCAATTTCTATTCGTTTCCAATTTAAAAATAAGGTTAAACAAATACAAAGAACAACAATTGCTGATAATCCTTTATAAATAGGACTTGTTACTTTATACACTAGGGAACTCATGCTTAAAATCGAAATAAAAACAAATAGATATGAAATCCAAAATTTTGATTTTTCAAAGCATTCATTCGTTTTTGAAAAATTCATCTTCAACTCCTTTAAATGACATTATTGATTTAAGCCGACGATTTGTCTATAGATCCATGGAGAAACAAGGAGGGACAAAACGGCTATTTTTCGAAAATTAGTAAAATAAGGATCTTTTAATATCTCAGATAAATGTTTAATAATCCACTTTCTCAACTTAATTTTTTCTGTTGGATATTGACTTGAATCTGTAAAGATTATTTTATCGTACACTGTGATATATGACCAACATTCTCTATTCACTAATTCAGTTTTTAGTTTTGGAAATATTTGAAAAACTTCAAAAATAATAATTTTATAGACCTCTATGGTATCAAATACATGATCGTTGACAGAAGTTGTTGCACTTCCCTGACGATGATCATAATAATAGATTGGTTTATCAACAAATACACTAGTACATCTGGTTTTTAGTAAGACTTCTGTTAAAAATAAAGCATCTTCAGCCAAATGATAGTCTGTATTGAATGTAAAACTTGAAACAATCTCTCTTTTAAATAATTTTGCAACAGGGAAAAAAGAAGTTCTAGTTGTCGTCAATAATTCTCTCATCGTCTGCTCTGTCGACCATTTCTCTTCTTTTCCTGAAAAATTCGGTAATTCTGTAATTTGACCATTTTTTATATGATGGAGACGTGCTATACTAACCCCTATAGACTCGTCACTGTCAACTACACTTATTAAAGTTTCCAAGTAATCTGGTGTAATAAAATCATCACTATCAATAAAAGTAATCCATTCTCCTCTTGAATGTTGAATACCTATATTTCTAGCATTCGAGACTCCTGCATTCTTAATATGAAAAACTTTGATATTTTCATTTTTAGATGCCAACTGATCGCACAAGGCACCACTCTGATCTGTCGAACCATCATCAATAAGAAGCAATTCAAAATTGGTATAAGTCTGCTTTAAGATTGACTCAACACATCGTTCCAAATAAGCTTCTACATTATAGACTGGAACAATAACGCTAATTTTTTCTTTCATCATGCTCCATATTCTCCCTTATATTCAGTGTAACTCTTATCCATATCTGCTATAAGGGCATCGTGGTGAGGCACTTGCTTGTCTGCCGGCGGTGGTGTCATGTAGTCACCAAAAGCTGTGCTGAGATAGGCATCATAACCAACTGGAATAGGCATTTCTGTTCCTTCGAATGGTAGGAAAATATTATCTTCAAATGCTTGAATTGGATATTTCTTTTTCATGTATCCTGGACCTGAGCATAATTCCGTGATGCCATCACTTTCTGCTAGACCATACTTGGTCATTTCTTTCTCAGCTTTTTTCCAGATACGATAACGAAGGGATTTAGGAGTTAATCCTAATAAAATAGTGCTGCCCCATTTCATGAGGGCTCCATGTTTTTCTGGAATGGTTTGTGCACAGAAGAGGGAATAAATCAAAGCCCAACGTACTTGTTTCTTACGTTCAGCTGGATTTTTAGGGTAGTAGTCCAAGGGAAGAACATCCAGAGCCAAGCCGTGTGGGAGGTCCAAATCTTGTTGGTAAGGCTTGATGCAAGTTGTTTCCTTGTCTCGAATAGTGATAAAGAGGTTGCGGTCAACAAAGTCTCTATCACTTTTTGATAGGAAGTAACGCTTATCCGCATAACGAGGCCATAGCTCTGCTAATTTTTCATAATCCTTGCGAGGCATAAAGAAGTCTAAATCATCATCCCAAGGAATAAAACCTTTATTTCGTAGAGCTCCAATAGCTCCTCCACCACACAAATAACAGAGTAAATCGTGTTCTTTACAAAAGGCGACAAAATATTCAGCCATCTCTAAGCTACGAGTTTGAATTGCCTTTAAATCACTCATCTTATTCTCTTCCTCTCCTGATAGAATACATCATTCTATTATACCATAAAAACAGTTTATAAATCCATCTAACCATGTGAAAAATCAAAGCCCGAGACACCTGTTGCCATAGGTATACCAAGCTCTGATTCGTTTTTTTCAGTCTACCTAAATCCCATCTGGGCCAGTTTATTTTGGTAAGCTTTTTGGTCCACTCGAAGGGATTGACCACCGTATACGTCAAAGTCGTCTACCCAGTCTCCAAGTTCTGGAACTGTCAATCTTTCAATACCATTCTGACCTCCTTCAAGGACTGATAAGCCATTGGTCAATAAGAAAGTATATGGAAGGTTTGTAGAGGTCATGGCAAATACTTTTCCTAGTGCTTCTGAGCCCGTGAAAAGTTTTGTCGGATCTTTAATCTGCTGCAAGACAGCTGTCATGACCTGCTGTTGTCGACGAGTACGGCCATAGTCCCCCTCATCATCATCACGGAAACGTGCATAGTTGAGAAGAGTCGAACCATTCATCTGTTGTTTCCCAGCTCGAATGGTTTGAGTCGGTGACTCAGTTTCCGTTGCGTGCAAGTCATCTCCTACAGTCGCTTCTGTCACTGGGACCCCGTTTAGAGTTGAAAACTGAGCATCAATGGTCACACCATCAGGGAAAAGCGTATCAATGGCTGTCGCAAAGGCTTGGAAATCGACAAGGGCATAATATTTGATGTCTAGATCAAAATTATCCTTGAGGACCTTGCGGACCATTTCGGCTCCTTGTTTACCTTCTTGTTCCCCTAATTCGTAGGCTAAGTTTAATTTATGGTCGGTCTGTTTTTGACCATTGATGACTTGGCTATATCCATCAATATAGACCAAGTTATCACGCATAAAGCTAACGAGCTTCAATTTTTTATCTTTGCCACTTACATTCAGAACCATAATGGAATCTGTCCGTGTTTCTGCACTATTCTGTCCAATACGGCCGTCTGTTCCTAAAATAAGAATATTAACCCCATCACGCGTATCTTGTCCATTAAAAACCTCAACCTGAGCAGCTTTGGCATCTTTGGGACCATTTGAGCTATTAGGATTCGCCGATTGGAATCCCTTTAAGAACATGACGATCATTCCAATTGCTACACAAAGGAATAACATCCCTAACCAAGCAAATAAGCGTTTAAAACGAAAACCTCTTTTTTTCTTTGACTTCTTAGCTTTTGGAACCTTCGTTTCCAGTTGAGCTCCACCACTACGGCGGCTAGAACGGCTACGATTAGCATAGGTTGGTAGGTCGATACCAGAGTCTGAAAGAAGTTGTTCTTTGGCTTCTGGATTGAAAACTTCCTCTGTACCTTTTTGACCTTCTAACTTAGCATGTAAAAAGTCAAATTCCCTCTTTTCTTTCTCATTCAAATAATGAATATTTTTCAAAAGATAGTCATATCTCAGTTTTTCATGGTGTGTCAAAGGATTCTCTCTAGTCATTCCTTCTCCTTTCCTTTATCCTGTATGGTATAGATAGGATAAGCACCTAGTACTTTATACTGGATTCCAATCGTTTCTAATTCTTTTTGAGCAAAGTGGACCAGTTCTTTATCTCTATAGTTAACATCAATGATAAAGAAGTATTCTCCAAGTGCAGTTTTAAGGGGACGACTTTCTATCTTGGTTAAGTCAATCCCTCGCCAAGCAAAGGTCGAGAGTGCCTTGTAAAGTGCACCAGGTAAATTATCTGGCAAGGTCAAAGCTAGACTCATCTTTTCAGAACCTGGACTCAAGGGGATTTGTGGTAATTTAGTTCCCAAAACCCAAAAACGAGTAAAATTGGCTTCCATTTCTTGAATATCTTGAGCGATGAGTTCTAAACCATATTCCTCTGCAGAACTTCTTGGGGCAATTGCCGCAAATGGTTGATCAGGATGCTCAGAAACATAGCGCGCAGCGTAGGCTGTACTGGCAGTGACTTCTAGTTGCGCATCTGGATAATGCTCGTCAATAAATTTCTTCCCTTGTGCTAATGCCTGTGGGTGAGAAAAGATTTTCTCAATTTTAGATTGCCCTGGCACTGCCATCAATTGTTGGTGGATTGGCTGAACAATCTCTGCCACAGCTTGAATGCGAGCCTGATGGAAAAGATAGTCTAGTGTCTCATGAACACTACCTTCAATGGAATTTTCAACTGGCACTACTGAATAGTCTACCAATCCCTGTTCATAGACCTTAATAACGTCTGTAATATTTGAAAATGGCTCCAGTTCCTCATGAGGAAAAGCCGTTTGCACCACATGGTGCGAAAAAGATCCTTTGGGACCTAGATAGGCAATTTTCATGTCAATTCCTCTATAATTTCCTCTGGGCTTAGCTTGGACACATCGATAACTTTACTAGCCACTTCCTCATACCAAGCCTGTCTTTCATTAAAAATCCCTGCCAAATCTTCCTTACTATTTTTTAGAAATAGCGGGCGTTGATTGTCCTTATCATCTGAAATTCGCTGGTAAAGGGTCTCAAAATCTGCTTTTAGGTAGATATTCTCTGAATTTTGCTTGAGCAAGGCACGATTTTTCTGAGAAATGACCACTCCACCACCAGTAGACACGACTTGGTCCGTTTTTAGTAGGTCAGCCAAAACTTCTTCTTCTATCTGACGGAAGGCTGCTTCTCCTTTTTCTTCAAAGAAACGAGCAATTGGCATCCCCAGTCGGTCTTCAAGCAAGGCATCCATGTCTACAAAGTCAGGATCTAATCCTCTAGCAATAGTAGATTTTCCTGCCCCCATAAATCCAAGTAAAACCTTAGCCATGAATCAAAGTCTCCAAATCATCAAAGAAGCTTGGGTAGCTAGTATTAATGGCTTCTGCCCGATCCAATTCAACCTCCCCATCTGCCACTAAAAGCGCTGCAATGGCTGTCATCATGCCGATACGGTGGTCTCCAAAGGTATTGACTCTGGATCCATGGAGAGCAGATTTCCCTTTGATAATCATGCCGTCTGCTGTAGGAGTAATAGTTGCTCCCATGCTATTTAAGGCATCAGCAACAACTTGAATGCGATCCGTTTCTTTGACCTTGAGTTCTTCTGCATCTTTGATGACTGTTTGACCTTGAGCTTGGGTAGCAAGGAGCGCAATAATTGGTAATTCATCAATTAAACGTGGAATCAAGGCTCCACCAATCTCGGTTCCCTTTAAATCTGAAGTTTCAACAGTCAAGGTTGCAGACTTAGCAATTGAATCAATATCAATAATCTCTAATTTGCCACCCATAGCACGGATAACATCGATAATCCCTGTACGTGTTTCATTAATACCAACATTCTTAAGTACCACACGAGAATTTGGAACAATCAAACCTGCGACTAACCAAAAGGCTGCACTGGAAATATCTCCAGGTACGACAACTGTTTGCCCACTTAGTTTCTGTGGCCCCTGAACTGTGATTTTCTTACCATCGACACTCAAGTCTCCACCAAATTGACGCAACATATCTTCTGTATGATTACGAGTGCACTCCTTCTCAATGATGACAGACTGACCCTGAGCCTGCAAAGCTGCAAAAATTAAGGCTGACTTAACTTGAGCAGAGGCAATCGGCAATTCATAATGAATAGGTGTTAAATTTTTTGTACCTTTTAAGTGCAACGGTGGCAAGTCTCGCTCTGTCTGACCAGAAATGCTAACTCCCATTTTTTTCAAAGGAAGGGTCACACGGTCCATAGGACGTTTAGAAAGACTGTCATCTCCAAACATCTCCACTTCAAAATCTGCACCAGCAAGTACACCTGAAATCAAACGAATAGATGTCCCAGAATTCCCCATATCGAGAGCGTTCTTAGGGGCTTTCAATCCATCCATCCCAACACCTTGAATGGTAACGACACCGTCTTTATCCTCAATCTCAACACCAAGGTCACGAAAAACTTGCATAGTTGATAGGACATCTTCACCACGCAGGATATCATAAACTTTAGTCTCACCCTCAGCTAAGCTTCCAAAAATAATCGAGCGATGACTGATGGACTTATCTCCTGGTACCCGAATACTACCATTTAAGTGCTTAATGTTTGTTTTTAATTTCATAGTGGTCCTCATACTGACAATACTTTTTCTTATTTTATCATAAAAAGTCAGAAATTTCTTAAAAATTCCTGACTTTATGAGGTAAATTCTTATTTTAAAAGTTCTGAAATTGGTTCAAATACAATTTTTTCAATATCAGAAAGGTAGATAGAAAGTTGTTGCTGTTTGGCAAAGAATTCTGACAAGAGAGAGTTGCCTTGAATCTGTTTACCAAAGCTTTCCATTTTTTCTTGAAAAGAAGCGTCTGGAATTTGACCAGTTTGTGCCATGATTTGGATTTCATGCTGAAAAGCAATATAATCTGCAAAAATTTTGCTAGCTTCTGCATCTGCTTGGATGGCATCTCTAGCTTCCTTAACTGCCTTGTATTCAGGCAATTCGCGTAGTCCACGACTAAGTGCATTTGCACTATCATAAATATTTGACATAATTGTCCTCCTTATTTAATAACGACTGTGTAATTTGTATTTTCTGTAATGACTTGCTCAGCACGTTTTAAATCCTGAGCATTCTTAAAGGAAATTTGCAGAATCCCGTGAACATCCTCACGATTTTCCTCATTGATATGGATATTGACCAAAGAAGTTCCACGTAGCAATTCCAAGATGCGTAAAATCACATCTTCCTCATCGGGAACATCTACATAAAGGTCAAATGAGCTATCTACTCCTCCGCGTTTATGGATTTCCATAGCCTGACGTTGCTCACGCGCTTGATTGAAAAAATTCCAGATTTGGTTTTCATCACCCTTACTGATAGCTTGTCCAATCTCGTCCAAACGGCCCCTGAAGTCCTCGATGCGTTCAACAATGGTCTCTCGATTGGATAAGAGAATAGAAGTCCACATACCTGGCTCGCTTTCAGCAATCCGAGTCATATCACGAAAACCACCTGCCGCAAAGCGTCGTGCCATCTCATGTTCTTCAGCATAACTAGCAGTTTGTTCCATTAAACCTGATGCCAAGATATGAGGAAAATGGCTAATCTGAGAAGTCACTCGGTCATGCTCTTCAGCATCGATTTCAATGAAACGAGCGTGCAGACCTGACAGCAAGTCCTTCATTTCTTCAAGCGTGTCAGGACTAGTTAAACTTGATGGCGTAAAGATATAGTAGGCATTTTCAAAAAGATTAACATCGACAGAAGCCGCTCCTGTCTTATGACTACCTGCCATAGGATGAGCCCCTACAAAGCGAACAGGCTTATCTGCAAAACAGTTCTCAGCTGTAACCACGATAGCTGACTTGGTCGATCCAGCATCAGAAATAATGACACCTTCTTTTAGTTCCAAAGTTGCCAATTCTTGTAAAAAAGCAATGGTTTGCTTGATTGGCAGGGTAAGAATGATGACGTCTGCAAGTGGAGCAAAACTGGCAAAATCATCCGTCGCACGGTCAATCATTCCTCTCTCCAAGGCAATATCTCTAGACGTTTGACTACGATTGTATCCTAAAATTTCATAATCAGGATGATCCCGCTTGATTCCGAGTGCCATGGAAGCACCAATCAAACCCAATCCTGCGATATAGATGGTTTTAGCCATAAGAACTCCTTAATAATTCTTTGTATACTCCCGATGTTTAGCAACAGCTTCTTTTAATTCTTCCAGATTATCAGAGGAGAATTTCTCAAGGATTTCTTGAGCCAAAACTGTTGCTACGACTGCTTCCATAACGACACCTGCCGCTGGAAGAGCAGTTGGATCACTTCTCTCTACTGTTGCTTTATAAGGCTCATGGGTTTCAATATCAACGCTCATCAATGGTTTATAAAGAGTCGGAATTGGTTTCATAACCCCACGAACAATAATCGGTTGACCATTGGTCATACCACCTTCGAAACCTCCAAGATTATTAGTCCGACGAGTATAGCCATCTTCTGGTGACCAGAGAATTTCATCCATGACTTGGCTACCCTTGAGATAACCTGCTTTAAAACCAAGTCCAAACTCCACACCCTTAAAGGCATTGATGGAGACAACTGCTTGAGCTAATCTTGCATCTAGTTTGCGATCCCATTGGACATAGGAACCAAGACCAACCGGAACACCACCGACAACAGTTTCAACAACACCACCGATGGTATCTCCATCACGTTTAATCTGATCAATATAATCCTTGATTTCCTGCTCACGTTCTTGATTGACGATAGAAACTTCTGACTGGGCAGCTAGTTTTTTAATCTCTGCGACTGTTAAGTTTTCTGGAACATCGATTTCCTTGCCACCAAAGACAACAACATGGTTGGCAATTTCAATATCAAGCTCAGCCAATAGACGCTTGGCAACAGCCCCAACTGCTACTCGCATAGTCGTTTCACGGGCAGATGAACGTTCCAAGGAATTTCTCAAATCATCAAAGCGGTATTTGATACCTCCTACCAAGTCAGCGTGACCTGGACGAGGATGAGTGATTTTTCGTTTACTTTTAAGTTTGTCTTCAATATCCTCTGCAGACATGATATCAAGCCACTTTTGATGGTCTTTGTTAATGACATCCATGGTAATGGGAGCCCCTGTCGTCTTCCCGTGGCGAACACCAGAAGTAAAGACAACTTGGTCACTTTCAATCTTCATACGACCACCACGGCCGTAACCACCTTGGCGACGTTTGAGATCCTCATTGATATCCTCAGCAATCAAAGGAAGGCCTGCTGGAATTCCTTCAATAATTGCTGTCAGACGAGGACCGTGTGATTCTCCTGCTGTTAAATATCTCATACATTCTCCTTATTTTACTAGGTAATCTTTCATTTCTTCGAGAGAAACTGGGTGAATCCTTGCTGAACCAAGTTCTGGTACCAGGACTAATTTCATGGTGTTGCCACGTGCTTTTTTGTCATGAGTCAAGGCCTGATAAAGCTTATCAACATCCCAGTTTTCATAATCCACAGGAAGCCCAAATTTCTGACACATTTCTCGGATAGACTGAGTGATTCCAGCTGGCATAAGTCCTTTTTGTTCGGCTACTTTAGAGACCTGAACCATTCCCATCGCTACTGCCTCACCATGCATGACACGTCCATAACCAGCAGTTGCTTCGATAGCATGGCCGATTGTATGACCAAAGTTGAGATACAAACGAATGCCATTGTCCAATTCGTCCTCAACTACCATCTTACGCTTGACCTGGCAAGAATGCTCAATCAAACTTTCTGAATGCTCCAAAATACTCTCTACAGAACCATCCATTTCAGATAACAAGTCCCAGAGTTCTGGATCTTCAATTAAGCCATACTTGATGACTTCACCCATTCCTTCAATCAACTCTCGTTTACCTAGGGTTTCAAGAACCGTTGGGTCAATCAAAACACCATCAGGCTGGGCAAAAGTTCCTACCATATTCTTAGCAAAAGGAGTATTCACTCCTGTCTTACCACCGATTGAAGAGTCGACTTGAGCAGTCAAACTGGTCGGAATTTGAACAAAGTGAATCCCTCGCATATAGGTTGAGGCTACAAAGCCAGCCAAATCACCAACGACACCACCACCTAAAGCTACGATGCCGTCACTGCGAGTCAAGTCTTGCTTAACTAGAAATTCATAAGCCTTTTGAACTGTGGTTAGATTTTTTCGCTCTTCACCCTCTAGAAAGTCAAAAACTGCCACTTGAAAACCAGCATCCTCTAGGCTCAATTTAACTTTTTCTGCATAGAGAGAAGCCACATGGTTATCGGTAATGATAACGACTTTTTGCGGTTGCCAAAGTTCCCGCAACCATTTTCCTGCTTGAGACAGGCATCCTTTTTCAATCTGAATATCATAAGGATGGTGGGGAAGGTCTATTCTGATTTTCATAGCAGTTCTCCTTTTTTCATTTTTGATACTTTTGTTTTAGTAATTCCCAGATTTGATCGGTTGGCATTTCCTTACCTGTCCATAACTGAAAAGCTTTCGCAGCTTGGTAAAGCAACATGCCTAGGCCATTAACAGCGTGATTGCCCTGGTTTCTTGCCCACTTTAAAAATGGTGTCTCAAAGGGTTGATAAATCACATCAGCTACCAAAAGCTTCTCTGGTAAAAGGACACTTGCTGGGATTGGCAGAGATACTCCATCCATACCAACACTAGTCGCATTTACCAGTAAATCCGAATCAGTTATCCTTGCTTGCAGTTCAGAAACATCTTCTAAAGCAAATAAATCTGCTTTAAACCCTGTTTCATTTTGCAGTTTTTCTAAGTAAGGTCTTGTTTTTTCTATTGAAGCCGAACGTACAAAGACAGAAACCTGACTGACTCCATCCAAGATTGCCTGCGCCAAAATTGCCTTGGCTGCACCGCCTGCTCCTAACAATACCATTCTTTTCCCAGATATTTTAAAAGAAGGCAAGCTCTTAAAGAATCCCTTGCCATCTGTGTTATATCCAATTAAAGTTCCCTCTCGATTCACCACTGTATTGACAGCACCAATCAAACGAGCTTCTTCACTCAATTGATCCAAATAAGGAATCACCTGTTCCTTGTAGGGCATAGAAAGATTGATTCCAAACATCTGGTAACGACGAATGTTGGCAACTGTTTCTGCCAAGTCAGTTCCTTCTACCTCCCAAGCAAGATAAACCCCATTGGTATTGGTTGCCTCAAAAGCTTGATTGTGAATGAAGGGTGAAATGGAGTGTTTGATAGGATTGGCGACTACAGCTGCTAAACGTGTGTAGCCATCAATCTTCATTTAGTATCTCCCGAATTTTTTTCATGCTAGAAAGTGAAATCTGTCCTGGAGCACTGGCTTCGTCCAGACTTGCAAAAGACCAGCTAGAACCCGTCACATCTGAAGTAATACGAGAAACCTTGCCCACTTTCCCCATAGAAATCGTCACATATTCTTGTTCTGGGTTCAGTGTTTTAAAGCCACGCGTAAAGTTCATAAGGTCCAATACATCTTGTTCTGTATGAGCCATAACAGATACTTTAACCACTTTTGGCGTTAGGCTGGTTAGTTCGGATAAGATTTCCATCATATTCTCTGGAGTTTCTTGGAAATTATGATAACTCAAAACTAGATTTGGAAAATCAAGCATTTCTTCAAAAACATCCTTATGGGAGAAATACTCAAAATCAATGTATTCTGGTTGATAGAGTTGAGCTACATCTTTGATAATTTGTACATACTCCGCCGAATCCAAATCGATTTCGCCTCCCTCAGCACGAGTACGTAGGGTGAAGAGGAGTTCGCGACCTGCAAATTTTTCAAAAATAGCTGGAGCTACCTGTAAAATAGCTTCCTTTGGTAGGAAGTCGGCCCGCCACTCAATGATATCAGCATCGATATACCTCATGGCATCGATTCCTTGCGCCTCTTCTAAACTCTTTGGCATTACTGAAACGACTAATTTCATTTAGTTACCTTCATGCTAATCACCTTAAGGTAATTACTACTTTCATCTTTTTCATTGTAAACAAAGTCTGCTGGAAGCCCATACTTTTGAAGAACCTGATATTTTCTTCCTGCGAATCCTTTGTCGATTTGTTCTATAAATTTTTGACGGGAAACATTGGCAGCATTGGTGCTAGCAATGATCATACCTCCCGGATTTAAAATCTCTAAACTCTGGGAAATCAACTTGTGATAGTCCTTAGCTACAGAGAAAGTTTGCTTTTTATTACGGGCAAAGCTAGGTGGATCCAGAACGATCACATCATAAGATAAGCCCTTACGTTTAGCGTATTTAAAGTATTCAAAGACATCCATAACAATGAAACGATGACTGTCAAGACTGAGTCCATTGGCATGAAAATGAGCTTCTGACAGTTCTCTTGAACGTTTGGCTAGGTCTACAGAGGTTGTTTCACTAGCTCCCCCCATAGCTGCAGCAACTGAGAAGGCTGCTGTATAGGAAAACATATTTAGCAAGGACTTGCCCATGGCCAAACCATCAACTAAGCTACCACGCACTTTATGCTGATCCAAGAAAATGCCTGTCATAAGACCGTCGTTCATAAAGACTTGATAGAGGACACCATTCTCGAGAACTGTAAAATGTTCTGGTGCTTCTTGACCATAGATATGGGCAGACTCATAGTCTAGACCTTTAAAACGAATCTTTTCATAGGCACCTAAGACTTCAGGGAAAACCTGAGCAAAAGCTGCTAAAATCTGTTGGCGAAGTCCATAGATATAGGAGTTATACCAAGAGAAAACAACATAATTCCCATAGAGGTCCAGAGTCATTCCACCAAAACCATCGCCTTCTTGATTAAACAAACGAAAGGCAGTTGTCAACTCATCTCGATAGTAAGCAGAACGTCTTTGTTTGGCTTTTTCAAACAAACTTTCAAAGAATTTTTGGTTAAAAGAAAGCTTCTGGTTCGTTACAAACCAACCAATCCCCTTATTTTGACGAGATAAATAGGCCTTGCCCAAAAACTGCTTGTTTTGACTCAATAACTCGACTTCTTGATCAGTTTCAGATAGTTCTGGAAAATCAATTTCCTCCAAAAGCACTAGACCTTGGTTTAGTTTTTTTTCAACACGTCTACTGACGAATACTTTATTCATAAACACTATTATAACAAATTTTATGACAATTCACAAAATAGAAACTATTGATTTATCCATCATCTTGCCCTATCTGAGAGAATTTTTCCTCCCATCAGTCCTACTATTTTTCTTTTATAGTATTTCAACACTTCCAGTTGAAAAATAGACATAAAATTCAAAGAGTTTAATTATAACGCAAACGTTTGCATATTCTTTGGCTTTATGCTACAATAATTCTCATCACTGTAAGTAAGAGGATCAACTATGAAAAATCAAACCCTAATGCAATATTTTGAGTGGTATTTGCCCCACGACGGTCAGCACTGGACACGTCTCGCTGACGACGCTGAACACCTAGCTAACTTAGGTATTAGTCACATTTGGATGCCACCTGCTTTTAAAGCAACAAATGAAAAGGATGTTGGTTATGGCGTCTATGACTTGTTTGACCTTGGAGAATTTAATCAGAAGGGTACTGTACGTACCAAGTATGGTTTTAAAGAAGACTATCTTCATGCCATCCAAACTTTAAAATCTCATGGGATTCAACCAATGGCTGATATCGTCTTAAATCATAAGGCAGCCGCTGACCATTTAGAATCTTTCCAAGTGATAGAAGTGGATCCCGAAGATCGAACAGTGGAACTAGGAGAACCTTTTATCATCAATGGCTGGACTGGTTTTACCTTTGATGGACGACAAAACACCTACAATGACTTCCACTGGCACTGGTACCACTTTACTGGAACTGACTATGATGCCAAACGCCGTAAATCTGGGATCTATCTGATACAGGGAGACAATAAAGGCTGGGCTCATGAAGAATTAGTCGACAATGAGAATGGCAATTACGACTATCTCATGTATGCCGATCTAGATTTCAAACATCCTGAAGTGATAAAAAATATCTACGATTGGGCAGATTGGTTTATGGAAACAACTGGTGTAGCTGGTTTCCGTTTAGATGCAGTCAAACACATAGACTCTTTCTTTATGCGCAACTTCATTCGCGATATCAAAGAAAAATATGGCCAAGATTTCTATGTCTTTGGAGAATTCTGGAATCCAGATAAGGAAGCAAATCTGGATTACCTTGAAAAGATTGAAGAGCGCTTTGATCTTGTCGATGTTCGCCTTCACCAAAATCTCTTTGAAGCAAGCAAGGCTGGAGAAGACTATGATTTAACAACCATCTTTGAGGATAGTCTAGTACAACTCAATCCAGACCGAGCTGTAACCTTTGTCGATAACCATGATACTCAACGTGGCCAAGCTCTTGAATCCACTGTTGAAGAATGGTTTAAACCAGCAGCCTACGCTCTTATTCTCCTACGTCAAGAAGGGCTTCCATGTGTATTTTACGGAGACTACTACGGTATTTCTGGTCAATATGCTCAGCAAGATTTCAAAGATGTTCTTGACCGTTTGCTAGCTATTCGAAAAGAGTTGGCTTATGGAGAGCAAACGGACTACTTTGATGACCCTAATTGTATCGGTTGGGTCCGTTCAGGAGCTGAGAATCAATCACCACTTGCCATCGTGATTTCTAATGCCCAAGCAAACTCTAAAACCATGTTCGTCGGTCAAGAATGGGCTGACCAAACCTTTATTGATTTGCTTGGTAACCATCCTGACCAAGTAACCATCAATGCTGAAGGTTATGGAGATTTCCCAGTTACAGAACGCTCTCTTAGTGTATGGGGACTGGCTAACTAATCAATTAATACTCTTCGAAAATCTCTTCAAACCACGTCAGCTTCCATCTGCAACCTCAAAACATTGTTTTGAGCAACCTGCGGCTCGCTTCCTAGTTTGCTCTTTGATTTTCATTGAGTATAAAACACACAAAAAATGCCCACAAGCTAGATTTTCTTTCTAGCCTGTAGGCATTTTTTCTATTATCAATACTTAAAATTAGTCTTTCCAAAGATCCATAGCATTTTGAAAATCTGCAGAAACTTGAACATTTTGAGGATTAGTCGCTTCTCTCTCCTGACGCTTAGCCTCTACCTGAACTACACTCTTAATGCCTTCATGACGCCAGTTTCTTAGGATAGCCTGGATGTACTTCCAATTTGGTTTTCCATTCAAAACGGCCTCACGTAGGGCCTCTTTGATCAGGTCCGCACTGGTCCCGTCTTCTTTCAAACTCTTTTCCAAATCTTCGATCTCAAAAGGACTTAAGAGACGACCTAGCTCTTGTTGGAAGGTTTCCACCAAGTCTTTTAAATCATTTTTAGCAGGTGCCACTTGGCTAGGTTCTTGCTTTTCAAAAAGTTGGTCTAAGCGCTCTAAAGCTAAAGTCGCATCAAAAATCACTTCTATCTCACCATTGAGTTCAATGGTTCGGTATTGAAGTAGGCCTTTTTCTGTCAAGCGCGAAATAGCTTGATTGACTTCAAAGACTTGCTTGCCAATTTTCTCTGCGATTTGACTTGGAGACAATTCCCCTAAAGCTGTTGTATTTTGTAGATAAAAGAATTGCCAAACTAAGAAATCATCGCTTGATGAAAACAGTTGATTGTAGTTTAAGAGCAGAGCACTTGGTAGCACCAAGTTCCCTGATTTGAAAGCATCTAAATATGTCATAATTCCTCTTATAAATATCCAAAATGAGACACATCTTCTTCTGCACTCTTCCACTCAAAAGGCGTTTCTTGGTAAACTGCATAATTGACCCAGTTACTGAAAAAGAGAGCTGCTGAGGAACTCCAACGCATACAAGGAAGTTCATGGATGTCATCGTTTTTGAAATAATTTTCTGGTATATGGGGATCTAAACCAGCATCTAGATCTCTAAAATATTCTTTCGCTAGGGTATCACGATCATACTCCAAATGCCCAAAGCTATAAACTTCTCTTAAATCTCGGCTTGCAAGGATAGAGATTCCCACCTCTTTTCCAGATGCTAAAATCTCTAGATTGGTTTTATTTACAATGTCTTCTTTGAGAATTTCTGTGTGACGAGAATGAGGAGACACATACAAGTCATCAAAACCTCTCAGCAAAAGATGACCTTCTTTTAAAACATCCTGAGGATAAATTCCCGAAAGCTTTTGAACCATCTGGTGTTTATCTACGCCGTAACGATAGTAGAGACCAGCCTGTGCTCCCCAGCAAATATGCAGGGTTGAAAAGACATGTGTCTTTGACCAATCGATGACCTGAGTAAATTCCTCCCAATAGTCCACTTCTTCAAAAGGAAGATGCTCAACCGGCGCTCCCGTGATAATCAAGCCATCAAAATACTGGTCTTGAACTTCCGAGAAGGTCTTATAAAAAGTCTCCATATGCTCAGAACGAGTTGTTTTCGACTGATGACTTTCCATATATAAGAAATCAATATCTAACTGCAAAGGAGTATTAGCTAAATGTCGTAAAAGCTGAGTCTCTGTAACCATCTTCTGTGGCATCAAGTTTAAAATCAGGATTTTTAGTGGTCGAATATCCTGATGAGCCGCCCGCTGGTCATCCATGACGAAAATATTTTCCGTTCGTAAAATCTCAACTGCTGGTAATTTTTTATCAATTCGAATCGGCATGGAAATCTCCTTACTGTATCAATTCTAGGCTCAAACGAACATAGAGTCGTCAAATGAAAAATCAGCTGACGAAAGTCCTTCCCTTTATTATACTGTAAGAAGATATAGTTTTCAATTATAGTTTTTCTCTAACTAGATATAGCCTTTTTTTATATCAGATGAAGAGAAAACAGCCCTAGGGACTGTTTTTCATTAATAATGCATAAGCACTTTATAATCGTAATCTCCGATAGCTTCGCGACCTTTAAGCTCATCAAGCTCAATCAAGAAGGCACAACCAGCTACGATACCACCAAGTTTTTCAATCATTTCGATAGTTGCTTTAACAGTACCACCCGTTGCCAAAAGGTCATCTACGATGAGAACACGTTGACCTGGTTTGATAGCATCTGCGTGCATAGTCAAAGTATCAACTCCATATTCTTTTTCGTAGTCAGCTGAAATAACTTCGCGCGGCAATTTCCCAGGTTTACGCACAGGAGCAAAACCAATTCCCAACTCAAAAGCGACTGGACATCCAACGATAAATCCACGCGCTTCTGGTCCTACGATCATATCGATCTTTTTGTCAGTAGCATATTGAACAATTTCACGAACAGCATAGCTGTAGGCATTGCCGTTGGCCATCAAAGGGCTGATATCACGGAATGTAATTCCTTCTTGTGGATAATTTTCAATACTTGCAATGTAATCTTTTAAGTTCATAGCATTTCTTTCTTTTTAAGTTTTTACTCCCTATTATACCATAAATCTTAGAAAAGAGAAATAGAAAGAAACCCTGGAAACTGAGTCCAAGACTTCTAATCTGATCTGTAACTATTGCTCGTTTGATGGAATCTTTCCTTCTTTTTGCTTTTAGAGTTTTGATTGCGTTGACGATTTTGTTGGATGCGCCACTCTCGCTCAAAGTAGGACATGGTTTCAAATACTCTTCGCGGTAAACCGACATCCAGCAAATAGATTGGGATTTTCAAAACATTTGTTTGCTTTGCAGTCGAAAATCTACTTCGTAGACGATTCCATAAAGAGTTGGGTTTTATAAAATCCTTGTCATAAAAATGAACTTCAATAGTATAAAAATCCCTTGAACTTCTACCACCCTTGATTCTCATAAGAGAAAACGTTTCTACCTGCCCCCAGGAATAAAACTGCCAATCTTTTTTAGGATGTGGCTTATAGGAAAAACCTTGGGCCGTACATTTCAAATACTCTTTATCTGAAAAAAGAAGTCGCAAACGTTCATACAAAATCCATCCAACAATAATGATTAAGAATAAGACAAAGAGTCTTAATGCCATCAATCCCACAGGTGCCTCCTTGGGATAGGTCATCATAAAAGATAGGATCCAAAGAAGAAAAGCTAACTCAAGGAAGCAGAGAACAATAGTCCAAATGATTTTCTTACTGCTCCATTTGATGATTTTTTCTTCCATTACGCCAACTCACTTAAATATTCATAGCGTTCATATTTTTCAAGCAAGGCTTCATTCTTCTCATCTAACTCTTTTTGAAGAGTAGCTAGCTTCCCAAAGTCCGAGCCATTGGCCTGCATTTCTTCTTCAATAGCTGCAATGTGATTTTCCAAGGCTTCGATGTCACCTTCAATACTTGCCCACTCTTGCTTTTCTTGGTAGGTCATGCGTTTCTTTTCTTCACGAACTTTGACGACTTTTTCCTTCTCAGCCTTTTGAACTTGATTTGTCGCTTCTGCTTCGAAGGCTTTTTCATCTAGGTAGTCGGTATAATGCCCAAAGAAAGGACGAATGCTACCGTTTTCAAAAGCAAGAATCTTAGTCGCAACTTTATCAAGGAAATAGCGATCGTGACTAACTGTTAAGACTGGACCTGCAAAACCTTGTAAGAAATTTTCTAGAACAGTTAAGGTCGCAATATCTAAATCATTTGTTGGCTCGTCCAAAAGTAAAACATTGGGTTTTTCCAAAAGAAGTTTAAGGAGGTACAGACGTTTCTTCTCTCCACCTGACAGCTTCTCAATCAAAGTACCGTGCGTTGAACGAGGGAAAAGGAACTGTTCTAGCAACTCAGCGATAGAGGTTGTAGAGCCACTGCTAGTTTTAACCTCTTCTGCCACTTCTTGTAGGTAATTGATAACTCGCTTGCTTTCATCCAGACCTTCGATTTGTTGAGAGAAATAGGCGATGCGAACTGTCTCACCGATAATAACCTCTCCTTCCGTTGGCTCAAGACTTCCCGCAATGAGATTGAGAAGAGTTGACTTACCAACACCATTGTCACCAACGATTCCGATACGGTCTTTGGCTTGAACCAAAAGGTTAAAATGTTGCAGAATCTGTTTGTCATCATAGGCAAAGGAAACAACCTTAAACTCGATGACCTTTTTACCGATACGGCTAGTTTCAAAATTCATGCTCAAGTCTGTTTCAACACTAGTATCAGAAACCTCCTTTTTCAAGTCATGGAATCGATTGATGCGTGCCTGTTGCTTGGTTGCACGAGCCTGCGGTTGGCGTCTCATCCAGGCCAATTCTTGCTTGTAAAGCTGTTCCTTTTTGTGAAGAAGCGCTGCGTCGCGCTCATCCTGTTCAGCCTTGAGACGAACATAATCTTGGTAATTTCCTTGATATTCGGTCAAACCAGCTCTGTCCAACTCGAAAATTCTCGTTGAAAGCGCATCTAGGAAGTAACGGTCGTGGGTGATAAAGAGAACCGTCTTCTTAGAATTTTTCAAAAAGAGGGTCAGCCACTCAATGGTGGCAATATCCAAGTGGTTGGTAGGCTCATCAAGAAGCAAAAGATCATGGTTGCCCAGAAGGACTTGCGCCAACTGAACCCGTCTTCGCAAACCACCTGATAGAGCTCCAACGGGAGTTGATAAATCCTGAATTCCCAACTTGCTGAGAACGGTCTTGACCTGACTCTCAATTTCCCAAGCTTGGAGGGAATCCATCTCCGCCATAACCCTTTCCAAACGTACCTGCTTGTCCTCACTGTAGTTGAGCATGAGCAATTCATACTCACGGATCAACTGGATTTCTTTCAAATCACTTGATAGGACAGTATCCAAGACAGTCTTACTGTCATCAAAATCCGGATCCTGAGTCAAATAGCCAATCTTATAATCATTTTTTGCCGAAAAAGGGCTTACGTCACCATCAAAACCTGAAACTCCTGAAAGAACATCTAAAAGAGTCGTTTTTCCAGTTCCATTGACGCCGATAAGACCGATTCTGTCCAAGTCATGGATGATAAAGGAAATATCTTTAAAGACGGTCTTGTCCCCAACGGATTTACTTAGTTTTTCAACAATAAAATCACTCATTTTTTCTCCCTCAAGTAGGCATGAATAGCTTCCAAGTTATTTTCCAAATCTCCATCCACAATAGCATACTCAATCTCTGCTAAAATTTCTCCCATTTCTGGTCCTGGTTGATAACCGTATTCCTTGATCAAAATCCCACCATTGATTTGAATTTCTTTCTTATCATGGATGGTTAGGCTGTGGTAAGTCTCTGTAATGGCCTGTGGATTGACTTCTTTTCCTTGAGCCTGACGAAGATTTTCAGCCTGTAAAAGCAAATCTAGATCAAAGCGGTAACAATCGCGCTTGCTTAGTTCCCCTTCTTCACGAAGCTCTAAGATTGTTAGCAAATCTTGAACTTGCTTGGCAAATTGACGCGAAGTTTTCCAATCTTTCAAAAATTGTTGAGCATCTTCCACTTCTAAAACCCATAAGAGTGCAGCCCAGGCTTGCTCAGAAGATTCAAAGGTAAAATCAGCCTCTAAGTCAAACAAAGATTGGAGTTTGTCCTGACTACCAGCCATATCTGGAAGATAATCATAAGCTTTACTTGCAATCATAGAAGACAGACCTACTCGCCAATGAGGAGCCAGAAGAAGTTTATCAAATTCAACAAAAGTACGTTCCACAGAAATTTTCTCTAAGAGTGGCGTTAAGGTCTTCATCGCTTCAAAGGTTTCTTGCTCGAGTTCAAAACCAAGACTGGCTTGAAAACGAAATCCGCGCATAATGCGTAGGGCATCTTCGTTGAAACGCTCACTAGCTACACCAACTGCTCGTAAAACTTGATTTTCTAGATCTCTTAAACCATTGAACAAATCAATGATTTCCCCTGTCTCATCTAAGGCAAAGGCATTAACTGTGAAATCACGTCGTTTGAGGTCCTCTTCTAGCGAACGAACAAAAGAAACTGAACTTGGTCTACGGTAGTCTACATAGACATCTTCTGTTCGAAAAGTGGTCACTTCATACTCTTCATCTCCGTCTAAAACCAAAACGGTTCCATGCTCAATGCCAATGTCAGCTGTCCGTGGAAAAATCTGCTTGGTCTCTTCTGGATAAGATGACGTCGCAATATCCACATCATGGATGGGACGATTAAGTAGGGCATCCCTAACAGAGCCTCCAACAAAATAGGCCTCAAAGCCAGCTTCTTTAATTTTTTCTAATACTGGTAAAGCCTTCTGAAATTCAGAAGGCATTTGTGTTAATCTCATAATAAGTGTTCTAATCCATAGACAAGCTCATGACGCTTGACAACTTCTTTGATTCCCAAATTCACCCCTGTCATGAAGGAGCTACGATCATAGGAGTCATGACGTAGGGTCAATCCTTCTCCTTGATTTCCAAATATAACTTCCTGATGAGCTACCAAACCTGGCAAACGGACTGAGTGGATTCGCATACCATCAAAGTTAGCTCCACGTGCACCTGCAATGAGTTCTTCCTCATCGCTAGCACCTTGTTGGATAGACTCACGAACCTCTGCCATCAACTCAGCTGTTTTGATAGCTGTTCCACTAGGGGCATCTTTTTTCTTGTCATGGTGAAGCTCAATAATCTCTACATTTGGGAAGTATTTTGCAGCTTGTGTCGCAAATTGCATAAGTAAGACAGCACCCAAGGCAAAGTTAGGAGCAATCAAGCCACCCAAGTTTTTAGAACGAGACAATTCTTTTAGTTCTTCAATCTCTTGACTAGTGAAACCTGTTGTTCCAACGACAGGTGCAAAGCCATTTTCAAGCGCAAAACGGGTATTCTCATAGGCAACAGCTGGTGTTGTAAAGTCCACCCATACATCTGCCTCAAAGCCTTCTAAGGCAGCCTTATCATTAAATACAGGAATTCCCTGCCATTCTGTTGCAGTTTCGAAAGGATCCAATACTGCTACTAGTTCAAGTTCAGGATCAGACAAAACCATCTGACAAGCAGATTGGCCCATTCTCCCCTTAAAACCAGCAATAATTACTCGAATACTCATCTCAATCTCTACTCCTGTTTAAGATACAAAGGACCTTAGCTGCCCATGAAAAATAGGGAATGGCGCTGACTTTACACGAAAGGCAAGACAGGCATCTTTTTTCAAGAGGCAGATAGTCCGTGTTCATTTTTAAGATACATTGACTGTAAGAACACAAAGTGAAAATAGGAGTTCTGATCAAGGAGTGTCTACTCCTTGGAAGAACTATCTTTTTCACACAGGGTTCCAGGCGTGTTCAATTTCTAAGATACCAAGTCTGTAAGAACAATCTAGACGATTGGTGTGTATGCCAAAGCAATGCTTCCTTCTCCCAGGTGGGTTCCAATGACACTACCGAAGGTTGCAATTGAAACATCTGTAGCCACTCCACCATCGATTAAAAGCTGGCGCAAATCTGCTGCTTTTTGAGGAGCATTCCCGTGAATGACAGTAATCTGGTAATTCCCATTAGCTGTTGCTTCTTTAACAATTTCAACTAAGCGTTTTGTAGCCTTTTTCTCTGTACGAACCTTTTCATATACTTCTATCACACCCTGGTCATTGAAATATAGGATTGGCTTGATACTAAGGAGATTCCCCAAAATGGCTGCACCATTAGAGAGTCGTCCCCCCTTAACTAGATGGTCAAGATCATCCACCATGATAAAGGCTGAAGTTTTCTGGATTTGATTTTCCAACTGATCTAAAATGGTAGTAAACTCTTCGCCTTGCTCTGCCCATTTAAATACACTCTCCACCATGAAACCTAGTGGTGCACTTGTAATTCGAGTATCAGGAAAAGCAATGGTTAGACCTTCAAACTCATCCGTCATATATTGGATATTTTGGTGAAATCCTGAAATTCCAGAAGATAGGAAGAGACCCAGAACATGAGTATATCCTTTTTCTTTCAATGATGACAAAATTTCATCCAACTTAGCAATACTTGGCTGACTTGTTTTAGGTAGCTCAGATGAACGAGCCATTTTTTCATAAAATTCTTGAGCGGTTAGATTTACACCTTCAACATACTCCTGTCCATCGATATTCACAGGAATGTCTAGCACAAATAAATCTTCTTTCCGCAAGGTTTCCGCTTGTAGAAAAGCAGATGAGTCTGTTATGACCGCTAATTTCATTTCTTAAAACTCCAAATTAATTCCCGGTAAATCAAGGGCAATTTCTGTTACTTCATAAGTCAAACGATTAAGCATATCCAAACATGGACGAGCTAGTGTCTCAACCTCTTCTTGGCTGAAATCACTTGGTTGGTCGATAATACGACCTTCAACATGATTGACTTGAGAAATCGTTCCACTAATGACAAATCTATCAAAGACAATCATAAAGCTCAAAACAACTACTAAAGAGGTCACTTGATTTTCTTGATCATGCTGAAGCAACTGGAAGTTCACATCAACCTTAGTTTCAGGTGCTCCATTTTCATTTTCCCATTCAAAGTTACGCGCATCAAAGTGATACTGGCTGACAAATTCTTGTTCACGTTTTAAATTCATTTTCATCTCCATTTGTACAATTACAATATAGTTGCCATTGTACCATATTTTTTTATTTTCTGCTAGAGTTACTAAATACCAATCTCCGTTTTAACAACTTGAGCAATTGTATCCACGTAGTAGTCTACTTCTTCCGTTGTAGGTGCTTCAGCCATGACTCGCAATAGTGGTTCTGTTCCGCTCGGACGAACGAGGATGCGGCCATTCCCTGCCATTTCTTCTTCCATCTTCTCGATAATGGCTTTGATAGCAGGAACTTCCATTGCCTTTTCTTTCATGGCATTTTCCACACGAATATTAACTAATTTTTGTGGGTAAATAGTCACTTCTGCTGCTAATTCTGATAAACTCTTACCTGTTTCTTGCATGATCTTCGTCAATTGCACAGCTGATAACTGACCATCACCAGTTGTATTGTAGTCCATCAAGATAACGTGACCAGACTGCTCACCTCCAAGGTTATAGCCAGACTTTCTCATTTCTTCAACTACATAGCGGTCTCCAACAGCAGTGACTGCTTTATTAATACCTTCACGGTCCAAGGCCTTATGGAAACCAAGGTTGGACATAACTGTTGTTACGATCGTATTTTGAGCCAATTGACCTTTTTCAGAAAGGTATTTCCCGATGATGTACATAATCTTGTCACCATCAACGATTTCTCCATTTTCATCAACAGCAATCAAACGGTCGCTATCACCATCAAAGGCCAAACCGATAGCTGACCCGCTTTCTTTTACAAGTTCTTGCAAGGCTTCTGGATGAGTTGAACCAACGTTCAAGTTGATGTTAAGGCCATCTGGTGTTTCACCAATAACTGTTAATTGAGCACCTAGGTCTGCAAAAATTTGACGAGCACTTGTTGCAGCTGCTCCGTTAGCAGTGTCCAAGGCAACTTTCATCCCTTCAAGAGGAGTTCCAGTTGAAACAAGGTAGGCTTCATACTTACGCAATCCTTCTGGATAATCAACAACAGTACCTAAACCTTCAGCACTTGGACGTGGAAGAGTATCTTCGCTGGCATCAAGCAAGGCTTCGATTTCTGTTTCCTTGTCATCGTCAAGTTTAAAGCCGTCACCACCAAAGAATTTAATACCGTTATCAAGGGCTGGGTTGTGACTAGCCGAAATCATAACACCTGCACTGGCTCCCTCAGTTTTAACTAAGTACGCTACTGCTGGTGTTGCAAGTACACCAAGTTTATAAACGTGAATTCCCACTGAAAGAAGACCAGCAATCAAAGCTGCTTCTAGCATTTGACCTGAGATACGAGTGTCACGTCCTACAAACACTTTTGGTGCTTCAGTCGTATGTTGACTGAGAACATAACCTCCAAAACGTCCCAATTTAAAAGCTAATTCTGGCGTAAGTTCTACGTTTGCTTCTCCACGGACTCCGTCCGTTCCAAAATATTTACCCATGTTATATCCTTTTCTAATTTTTTTAGTCTTTCTTTGAAGAGTCTGGTTTGGTTTCAGACTCTGTAGTAGAAGATTTCGTTGAAGATGAGCCAGTAGTTGAAGAGCTTGAACTACTTGCTGATCTAGCTTGTTTCGTTGTTATCTTCATGGTTGTTTCATACGGTGTAATCACCGTTGGTAAAACTGTTCCATTCTTATCAATAGCTTGTAGAGGAACTGAACCTGTATAATTTCCTGTAATTTTTTCACTAGTTGGTAAAACAGCCACAATCTTATCAATCTTAGACAAGGTATCAACATCACTAGTAACCGAAACGCGTTCATCTGAAACAGTCACACTATCGATAAGAATTCGTTCATCAACCTTACCAGAGTCAATCTGTGGAGTGACTGGTAAATTATCCCGTGTTGCTTTCTTCCCAATTTTAACGGTGATTTTCTGCGGTGTTGCTAGGGCTGTTAAACCACTTGGTAGATTCTCAATGGTCAAGGGAACTTCAACGGTTCCTTCTGTCGCCTGTGTTAAATCTGCAGTAACCTTAAATTTACGAGTGCTTTCTTGCATCTCACTAGCCAAGGTCACTCGATTGGATCCAGTTAAAAATACCGTTACTTCTGAACTAAAACCACTAATAAAATACTGCTCACTATCGTACTGAATATCAATTGGTACATTTACGACCGTATTGGTATAGGTTTCTGTTCGAGCCGGTCTTGCATTATTATTATTTTGATAATTAATAGAGGTAGCGTAAATAAATAAAACGCAAGCAAAGAGGAGTGAGGAGATGATATATAAACTATTTTTTTTCATTCTTCCAGCCTCCTAATATACGCTCTGTTAAGCTTGGCTCTTGTGAATTTTCCGGAATCAGTATACGACGTAGCTCTTCCTCAAATTCTTCCATCGTTAAATCATGCTTAAAGACACCATTATAGGTAATGGAAATACCTCCAGTTTCCTCTGATACCACAAAAGTGAGAGCATCAGAAACCTCAGATAAACCAATGGCTGCACGGTGTCGCGTTCCAAACTCCTTAGAAATACCAGTGTCTTCAGTAAGTGGAAGATAAGCAGATGTTACAGCTATTCGATCACCTTTTATAATGACTGCACCATCATGTAAAGGTGTGTTTGGAATGAAGATATTGATTAAGAGTTCTGCAGAAATCTTAGCATCTAAAGGAATCCCCGTGGAAATATATTCCTGCAAGGTTCTGACACGCTGAACTGATACAAGTGCTCCAATTTTTCGCGGGCTCATATATTCAACTGCTTTAACAAAGGCCTGAATCATCTGTTCTTCTGAACTCATTGGTGTACTTGAAAAGAAATCAGTCGCACGTCCTAATCGCTCTAAACCTGTCCGAATTTCTGGAGAGAAAATAACAACCGCTGCGATAACACCGTAAGTAATCAATTGATTGATCAACCAAGAAATAGTCGTCAAGCCCAGAGTATTTGCTACTATCTGAGCTAAGATAAAGACTAAAACCCCTCGAACCAGGATCATAATCTTGGTTCCTGCAATTGATTTTGTAAATTGGTATAAGATATAGGCAACGATAAGAATATCAATCACATTTATCAGAATACTCCAAGGACTGGAAAACAAACTAGACCAGTATTGAAGATTAGATAATTGCTGAAAATTCATTCTAGGCCTCCTCTCCATAAAAAAGCTACTCTTCATTATATCATTTTATATGAAAATTTTCTTCCCCCTACTTCATTTTAAATTGGTAGAAAATATGATAGAATAAAATGATAGAAATGAATTAAGGAGAAACCATGTCTGAACTATATGATATTACCATTGTAGGAGGTGGACCTGTCGGTCTTTTCGCAGCCTTTTATGCTCACCTTCGTCAAGCCAAAGTACAAATCATCGATTCTCTTCCTCAACTAGGTGGTCAACCTGCCATCCTATATCCTGAAAAACAAATTCTCGATGTTCCAGGTTTTCCAAACCTCACAGGGGAAGAATTGACTAACCGCCTTTTGGAACAACTTGAAGGGTTTGAGACACCTATTCACCTCAATGAAACTGTTCTTGAGATTGAAAAAGAGGATGATGTTTTTAAGATTACAACTAATAAGGGAAATCATACTTCTAAAACCGTTATTATTGCTATGGGAGGCGGTGCTTTTAAACCACGTCCACTCGAATTAGAAGGTGTTGAAGGCTATGACAATATCCACTACCACGTTTCTAACATTCAACAATACGCTGGTCAGAAGGTAACCATTCTGGGCGGTGGTGACTCTGCCGTTGACTGGGCTTTAGCTTTTGAAAAGATTGCTCCAACTACACTTGTTCACCGTCGCGATAACTTCCGTGCACTTGAGCATAGCGTCCAAGCCTTGCAAGAGTCTTCGGTAACTATCAAAACACCATTTGTGCCGAGTCAACTTCTTGGTGACGGCCAAACTCTTGACAAGCTTGAAATCACAAAAGTCAAATCCGATGAAACCGAAAGCGTTGAACTCGACCACCTCTTTGTCAACTATGGCTTTAAATCTTCTGTAGGTAATCTTAAAAAATGGGGATTAGAACTGAACCGCCACAAGATTATCGTCAATAGCAAGCAAGAGTCAAGCCAAGCTGGAATTTATGCTATCGGTGACTGCTGCTACTACGAAGGTAAGATTGACTTGATTGCAACAGGTCTTGGTGAAGCACCAACTGCCGTCAATAATGCTATCAACTATATCGACCCAGAACAAAAAGTACAACCAAAACACTCAACAAGCCTATAATGTCAAAATTACAACTTTATTAAAAAATCAAGTGAAATTTCATGATAAAACGCATAATAACAAGTATCCAAAGAACTTGCTATTATGCGTTTTTATGATTTTAAAAACTTTTCCACTAACCACCTTTATTTGCTTTTTATATAAAGTTTAATACTTATTGATTAGTTTTTTAATATTTCCCCTCATTCCGACATATTCAGACTAACAAACTCTGTGCACCGTATAAGTAATACTAGATAATATTCTATCTTAGTGTAATTTGTAGTGAAAGTTCGAAGTTAACATTTACAAATTGACGTTAAATACAGTTATGAACATGTTATAAAGTTTGATGTTAGGGCTGTTAGATTAATTATTACATAAGTTAAGTGTTAAACTGGCTCATTTATTATTCTGTATCGGTAATATAAATTTAACTTCAGCACCACGACAAGCTTCTCTATTTTTCAAGATTACTGATCCACCATGTAATTTAATTATTTGTTCAGTAATAAATAGTCCAATACCATAATTGGTTGCAGAATGCCTGCTATAATCTCCACGATAGAACTGTTCTTTTGCGTGAATTAAATCGATATCAGAAAAACCTTTCCCGTTATCTAATATTGATATTTCTAAAAATTCATCTACAGTTTTTATATTCAATTCCAATGTAACTATTCCATTATTATTTTCAATTGAATTCGCTAAGACATTTTGCAATGCTCTCTCTAAGAGTTTCAAGTCTACACTCATTATACCATCTTCAACTACTACATTAGTTTTTAGATTGTTAGAATTAATTGACATTAGTTCTTTAGAAACTGTTACCAATTGTTCTGATACAGTTTTTACTGCCAACGATTGTGGCTGGTATTCAGTGGCATTAGAATTCTTATTCATGATTAGAAGTGTTTTTATATATTCAGATATTCTATTGCTATTACTCAGTATATAATCTATATAAATACTCTGGTCCTCTGTCACAGATGTCTTTTTAAGCAACTCAGTATTTCCTTGAACAATAGATACTGGGGTTTTCAAGTCATGTATCAAAGCAGAAATCTGTTTTTGCTTGTTTTCTTCCTGTATCCACTCTTTGATTAATGACTCTTGCAAAGCATTTCTCATTTTCTCTAAACTAAATAGAACTTCATTAAATTCTTTGACTCTTGAATAATGCAGGTCAAAATCTAAAGTTTGTTCTGATATTTTTTCGGAAGCAGCAAATATAGGTGAGAGTTGTTTCACAAGATATTTAGCCCATACTATTGTAACAACCAATGTATTTAGTAAACTAACTAGAATTAGAATACTGACATACACTGCGTTGACATTAGGAAAATATTCTGCCATGAATTTATTTGTAAAATAGGGTTTTACTGAATATTGAATAATACAATAACCATCATTTCGTAAAATTTCTATATAGCTATAAGATGGGGTATTATAGACTCTCTCATTATTATAGTATCGAATTGCTCGATCTTCTTCATCTTTACTCATTGAACTAGTAATGATATTTCCATCCTTTGAAATTAATAGATATGAGGCATTATCTGGTATAAGATTTTTGTCAAAGGTCTCTGTATTGGCTATCGCATTCTTCCGCTCATGAATCTGATTTTCTGTGTAATCGGCAGGTAAAATAAATCCTAATGAATACATGGTGTTGAACATCAGAATTACTAAACCAAGTGAAAGAAACAATACAATTCCTACACTTATTAGATATTCTAAAAATATTATTCTTAGCGATTGCCCTTTTAATTTTATTCCCATTTATATCCAATTCCCCATACAGTTACAACTGGAGATACACCTTCCTTCTGTAATTTTGCGCGAATATTCTTAATATGTTCTGAAATAGCTGAAGAATTACCTATTCCATCATATCCAAATATCATCTCATAAATCTGTTCTCTTGAAAATACTTGCCCACGCCTACGAGCTAGAAGTTCACAAATTCGATACTCAGATTTTGTAAAAGAAATTTTCTTATCATTTACATAAATTATATTCGCTGATAAATCAAATCTAATTTCTCCAAGATTTAAACTTAAATGTCTCTCTCGGTTTTCTCGACGTAAATGAGCATCAACTCTCGCAATTAATTCATTTACTCCAAAAGGTTTTAAAATGTAATCATCAGCTCCTGTTGAAAAACCCGAAACAATGTCACTTTCCAAAGATTTTGCAGTTAAAAATAAGATGGGACAGTCTACTCTATCTCTAATAGATTTACAATAAGATATACCATCGATTTTTGGCATCATTATATCTAACAAGATTAAATCATACTCTGATAATTTAGAAATAGGTACTTCTGTTGGATTTTGAAAAATATCTACATGATATAATTTTTGCGTTAAAATATTTTTGATTAAGACCAAAAGATCCATTTCATCATCTATAGCTAATATTTTCACCATCTTATTACCACCTTCATTTCTATTCCATATTAGTTCTGCCGTTCCATTTATTAAACCAAATCAAACTTACAAATAACATTACAACTATTATTGGTGTTGCAACTAAAGACCATTTAAAAAATTCAAAATAAAATGAGTTTTCACCTGAAATTTTATCTACAAAATAAAGACCACAAAGTCTGGAAGGCCATGAACTTGGTAAGTAATACCAAATATTATCCCCCATACTTGTAACAGCAAGTAGCGCTATCAAAGTTTCAAAGAAACCAAGACCAATAGAGGCTCCACTCCCAAATCTGAGGCTAATAACCAGATGTATTAAATATAACGGAACAACTCCTATAATAATTAAGACTAATTCCAATACCAAATCATAAAATTCTTGATAATTAAAAAACATCAAAAAACTACTTTGGAGTAAAATAAGTGATAGTGATGCACACAACAATAAAGATAATAACTTACCTATATACATACTAGTTCTTGATTGCGAACCAGTTAACATTATCTGAAAGCAACCAGCTTCTGCTTCCATTTCTATTACCTTTGCAGTAATGAAACCAATAACAATCGGGAACAATGCACCTAATGTAATCAAATAATTTAATGTGACATCCTCTATTGAATACCTACTTAAGCCCGTAAATTTAAAACCAGCATATATCATAATCACAAATAGTATTGGGAGTAACAGATATAACCAGGGTAACCAAGTATGTTTTATCTTATATAACTCAGATTTTAAAATATTTTTCACTATCTTACCTCCTGTTTTGCAAACCAAATAGATGATAAGTAAGATAATAGAAGAAATAACAGAATTGAGAAGATACATGGAGGAAAAATTGATGTGTTTAACATCATATTTTCTGCATCTGCTGGTAGTCCATTTGGCATAATTTTCAGCATTGGAACCATCGTTCTTATACTCCAACTATATGGAGATAACAGCCAATAATTTCCAGTAGAAAACACAATTCCAAGTGCAACACCAAATAAACCATTTATCATAAGACTAGTAGAAAAACCAAACTTTTTAGCTAATAGTAGGCAAAATGGAATTTGCCATATGCTTGATACCACTAATACTATACTTGAAACTAATAAAGTACTAAAGCTATAGCTTAAAAATATTTGATCTCCAAAAATAAATTGTACAATTAAAACTGCTATCAAATGAACCAAACTGGCCATCAGAATCAAACAGCTTGCCACTATAATTTTTGATATCCAAATCTTTCGCAAATCAATACTGAGAGGATAAACTGCCCTATATTTTATTTTTTTATCTTCGTATCGATTCATTAAAGCAGGAATCAGTGCATAAGTTATTGGCATAATTATAGTATACCACCAATTATATGAATCTACTGTAAAATATGGTGGTACCAGTAAATAAGATAGAATTATCAAAGATATAGGTATTATATAGATTATTTTTTTTAAAAAAGTTCTTTTATATTTTAAATAATCACCAAGAATATAATTCATCATTTTTTAATTCTCCTTCTTTACTACTTCCAAAAATAAATTTTCTAAACTTTCTTGAGAGTCTTTTATATCTTGGTATTTTAATTCACCTTCACATATTATCCCGATATAATCTGCAACTTGCTCAACTTCGGAAATATTATGGCTGGATAGAATTACTGTAATGCCTTGTTTTGGGAAGCCAAGAATCATCTCCCTTAATTCTTGAATTCCCAATGGATCTAAGCCATTGGTTGGTTCATCTAAAATTAATAATTTAGGATTATTTAACAGTGCTATTGCAATTCCTAATCGTTGTTTCATTCCTAAAGAAAATTTTCCACTTCTTTTTTTACCTGTATTTGATAGACCAACAATTTGTAGAACTTCATCAATTCTTGATTCGGGTAATCCAAGTAACATTGTTCTTACTTTTAAATTTTCTCTTGCACTTAAGTTCTCATACAAGGGAGGTAACTCTATCAAGGCACCAATTTGTTCGAGATCCGTTCTACTCCATATATGATCATTAAAGATAATATCTCCGGACGATTTGTGGAGCATTCCTGTTATCATCTTTAGTGTAGTTGATTTCCCAGCACCATTTGGACCAAGTAATCCGTAGATACAATTCTCTTTCACTTGTAATGAAATATTATTCACTACAAGTTGATTCCCAAATTTCTTTGACAAATTCCGTGTCTCTAAAATATTTTTTTCCATTTTGATCCTCCTTAAATTTACACCTCAATGATAAAATATAAATTTAAAGATTTTATAAAGAAAATACATAAAATTTTATTGATTTTTAAAAATAAACTATAACTACTCAATTTAATAAAGATAGGAGTATCCTCAGTTTAATATCCTGGATAAATTTTACCTCATTCTGCTCTAATCTAGATAAATAACATCTAAGTAAATCGTTACAAGATACCTGTCACATTTTTTTATATAAATTTGAGATCCAAAAAAAGATTCGAATTATAAATTTAAAATTTTTAACATTCTATCCAGAACCTTAATTTTTTTAAAGCAACTAAGCTCCTTAAAATGAAAATTCTACTGAATGAAACTTCAGTAGAATTTTTAGGATTTGAGGTTATTTTAAAAATTTTCAAACATCTATTTCGATACATCTTTTTTTAACATCAATATATTATTTTTTACAGTTCATCTGCAAAATGATTGATAAATTCCACTCTCTCTACTCCGTCAAGAAATATCCCATCGACGAATACAGCAGGATGGGGTTTTCTTGCCGTCAATAGCACATCGTGATCTGATGTTTTTACTAACACAGTTCTGTTAGTTATCCTTACCCTCGTCTCACTTTCCAGCGCCCTGAGTTCAATCTCATGAGCGACTTGTCTCAATAGCTTCTCACACGCTATTTTAGCTTCTCTGTACGTTGTAGATTTACTGATGACGTAATCAGCAAGTTCAATGATTTTATCTTCCAATTCTAACTACCTTTCAAATATGGTATAATCAAAATAAAATGATTGGAGAAATCTTATGGATCCTAGTAAACTATTCTGCTTGTTTTGCGGTTGCTCTGTTCCAAATCACAACGATACTTTTCGAGAAGATGAGCACTACTTTTTGATTCGTCGTCCACATTTTGCCAGCGAAGAAAATTTTAGTGACAAAATAACAATACAAACAATGAATTGTCCAAATTGCCATAAAGTTTCAATCGACATCGTGGGCGTAGGAAGTCAATTTCCAAATCGCATTACACACTTCAATCCAATTTCTCTCGCTAAAGCCTATCCAGATTACATTCCACAAACTATCAGAAGTGATTATGAAGAAGCTCACGCTATCTTAAATCTCAGCCCGAAAGCTTCTGCCACCCTCTCTAGGCGTTGCCTTCAAGGAATGATTAGGGATTTTTGGGGGATTTCGAAAGCAAGATTAGTAGATGAGATAGACGCTTTAAAAGATATTGTTGACCCAAGTACTAAAAAGGTACTTGATGCCCTACGAAAACTTGGGAACATTGGAGCTCATCCAGAAAAAGATATAAATCTCATAGTGGATATTGAACCCAATGAGGCTCACCTGTTGCTGAAATTCATAGAATTACTTATGCAAAAATGGTATATTGAACGCCATGACAACAAGCAATTACTACAAGATATTTTAGATTTGGACAAAGATAAACAAAATCAACGCAGATCTAAAAATTCTTGATAATACGGAGAACAATGATCTAATTCAAATATTAGATCGCCGTCCATATTGTAATATTGCTCGACAATTCGAATTTTATCCGCTTCAGTTCCTTCGCCTATCAAAATCGAAAGGTGGATAACTTTTTCAACCTTCAATCCATCAGGTCTACCACGTCTATCGTGGTATTTTTCTTTTTGTCCTGGCATTTCCCTACTCCTTTCTTTTTTTTCTCTCTGTGAGCAATAACTAGGAGGGGAATTGCGCCCCTCTACGCTACTCTAGTATCTTTCGCTTCTTCAACCTTTTCAAGAACCAAGATTGTAAGAGCCATTTCTTGAAAGTCCTTGTCATCAAATCCGATGACGTCGCCGTAAACTCTGATTGTGTTATACAATTCGTACATATCATCTGATGATGGCTTTTCACGATCTAGGATTTCTCCAAGTTTCAATGAACGTTCTCTGCGATTATTAACTTGTAAGACTTCTTTTGCTAGTGCGATTTGTTCTTGTGTTGTAAGCCCTTTGTTCATGGTGTTTCCCTCCGGTTTGTTTTTTCTTATTTCCTTAAGCTTGATTTGTTTATATCTCATCTCGAGATATAAACAAAGAACTTTTTATCTCTTTTTGAGATTTTTTTATTTGTTTTTTTGTCACATTAGTATATAATAAAAAAGAAAGGAGTTAATTGATATGAATATACTAGGGAACTCAATTAAAGAGGTGAGAAAGTCCAAAAAGTTAACTCAAAAAAAACTTGCCGAGCTGACAGGTTTTAAACAAAATACAATTTCTAACCATGAAAATGGTAATAGACAATTAGATGAAGGAGATATAAGAATATATGCTCAGTCTTTGGGGGTATCGCCTCAATATTTATTTGATTTGTCGAAGCCTTCATCTGTTGATTTTTCTGCTCCTACTTCCTCAATCCAAACCATCTACGATGAACTAACTCCTCCAAGGCAAACCAAGGTCTTGACCTACGCAGAGAAGCAACGGGATGAGCAGAGGAACGAAGAAGAAACGAAGACAAACGAAGTATCGGAAGCCATTCAGCTCTATAGTTACGACTACTACGACCACCCAGCTTCTGCAGGTACAGGGCAGTATTTGAACGATGTCCGAGTGGAACGGATTGAGTTGCCAGTAGATGTTGATGCCGACTTTGTCATCCCAATCAATGGGGACTCTATGGAGCCTGACTACCACGATGGCGACCTTGTCTTTATCCAAACCAGCGTGGATTTGAATGACGGTGTTATCGGAGTGTTTAACTATAACGGCGATGCTTATATCAAGCAGCTTTTCATTGACAAAGAACAGGCACACCTACATAGCTTAAACGCAGCGTACAAGGATATGCCAATCACACCAGAGACAGACTTCCGAATTATTGGCGAGGTTGTGGATTTGTATAGAGGCTAGAGGAAACAAAATTTAACAAAATGCTTGACAAAGATCAAGTAATACAGTAAAATGGAGATAATTTAAAAAGAAAAGTGTCAGTAACTCTACGGGGTCTGATGCGGAAAGAGTCTTCTCCATTTACTTGGAGGAGGCTTTTTTTGAAACCATTTAAAACATTGGAACAGCAACTTGATATGCTCAAGGATAGAAATCTTGCTATCACCAATAAAGAGCGTACATTAAAATACTTATTAAGCAACAACTACTACAATATCATCAACGGATACAGTAAGTTCTTTCAGATAACGGGTAGTGATAATTATATAGAGGGCGTTACCTTCGATGAAGTGGCTTCTCTTTATACTTTCGACAAGGATATTAAAAGAGCAATATTGCAATCTATACTTGAAGCAGAGCATCATATAAAATCTATTACAGCTCATAGATTTGCAGAGGCTTATCAAAACCAACAATATGCTTATCTCGACACTAAAAACTATGACAACGATAAAATCCTCGATGTAGGCTATATCATTTCTAAACTCTCCAGAATTGTGAACTATAATAAAAATAGACGTGGAACTTCTATCAACCACTACTATACTAACCACAAAGATGTCCCAATCTGGGTTTTGACTGACTACTTGGAATTTGGGGATACACGACATATTATCGAAAATTTGCCAACTTGTCTTCAAAATAAAATTGCAAAGGATTTAGTTAGTTTTATAAAAACAAACAATCCTAATTTCACTGGTGTATTCCCTCCAGAAACTATGATTTCTTTTTTAAAAAATATCAACCAAACAAGAAATGTATGTGCTCACAACAACAGACTACTCAACTATAATTGTAGTGCAAATAGTGTCTGCTTTGCTCCTATCCATGATGATTTCAATTTACAAGACGACAATTCCAGAAAATCAGTTTACTCAACAGTTGTAAGTTTGCAGTGTTTCATTAGTTCTGAAGAATTCAATCGCTTATGGAATACTCTCAGAAAGAAAGTTAGAAAACTTGAAAATAAGCTAAAATCCGTTGATATAAACATCATAAATGCTACCTTAGGGTTTCCTGATGATTGGCACTGTAATGAACCAAGAATATAAATAAAGGCTCTATAATTTCTGTAGTGGGTAAAACCACCATAGGAATTATGGAGCCTATTTTGTTGTAGAAAAAAAGTCCCAT
>NZ_JARZZP010000020.1 GCF_029948085.1 Streptococcus taonis
TCTTCAAAGAGTTTTTGTTTTTCTGCTCGTATTTTTTCAAGTAAAACTTCGACTGATTCATCATTTGGGTCTTGTTCAACTAATTTTCCTTGCATAGCATATTGAAGAATAGATTTTTTTAGTTTATCTGGAAATTCTTTATATAGCTGTTCTAGTCTATTATAACTTTCACCATATTCATCTACTTTTTCTAAAGCTGATTCGATTGCTTCTATTATGCGTTGTTGTTCAGCTAGCGGAGGGAGAGGGATAAGAATAGAAGCAACTTTATCACTATTCAAGTTTTTCACAACAGCTCCACTAATTAGAGATAAAAATTGAGAATAAACTACATTTGATGAAAGAATATAGAATAGGTAATCTCTATTTAATGAGTTTTCATAGTTCGAAATAGCCAACCATCCATCGTGTATTGCACCATCAACATTCAAAATATAAGGTCTACCAAAACTCATAGAATTAGTTAACAAAAATGTACCTTTTTTTACAAATCTAGTTTTGTTAAGCCCTGATTTTTTGATTTTTTCTTTAACATTATTTATATACTTTTCACCCTTTTCAGTATCACCTATTTTTATCCAATTTATTCCATCTACTTCGGAAGTAAGATAATCTTTGATTGGTCGTGGAGAGCCACCTCTAACAATTTCAACCAATGTAGAAAACCTCACCCACTCCCAAGTATCAGGAATATCATAAGGAACATCAATTTCTTGAGTGCTTCCATCAGCAAACTTCTCATAATGTTTCTTATGTGCTTCAAATATATAAAAAGGCGTAAAAATACGCCTATAGATAATGGAGTTAAAATAGGTTTATTGCTGATGAGATTGTAGATAGTTTAATTTTTTACTTCCAAACGAATATTCAAAACCTCCACTTTTTCTGCCTATAGTTGTTCGTCCTAAAATTCAATATTTTCAGATTTTTTCGTTTGGCAACCTCGGCAGAAATATTCTTGTGGTCGTTCAAGATTCAAAAATCGACAAGCATAAACAAAACGATAGCCATCATCATTTATTGGGATAATATAGTAGATTGAAATAAGATGTGAACAAATCGATTAGGAAAGTTAAATTAATTTCTAGAAATGTTTTAGCAGGTACAGTGTACTATTCTAGTCTCAATTCACTATAGGTTCAAATATATCTTTCAAAAAAATATTTACAGATGTGTAATTTTGAAGCTTGCAAAAGTTAGTAAGCTTGTAGATTTCGATTTGAGGCAGTTTGTTTTCTTTCCCGATATTGTTTTCAAAATTGAATTTTTCTATAGTGACTCCTTGATTTTCTTCTACACGTTTGATGATAGATCTAATTTGCAAAAGAATCAAGAGGATTTTCGAAAAATAAATAGCGACCGAAATCGCTAATTTAGGGGTTATAAGTATTCGATTGCTTAGACTGCTGTATGACTGCTTACCCTCAGACAAACTTTCTTCTCTATTAGTAAAGATCTAGGTAGTTGTCAATTTCCCATTGTGAGACAAAGGTTGCATAGCTTGCCCACTCGATACGTTTGGCTTCAAGGAAGCTAGTATAGATGTGCTCACCTAGAGCTGCTTTAACCACTTCGTCTTCTGTCAAAGCTTTCAAAGCATTGTGAAGAGTTGATGGAAGGTCTGTGATGCCAGCCTCTTTACGCTCTTCAGCAGTCATGATATAGATATTTTCTTCGATTGGTGCAGGTGCTTCGATTTTGTTTTCGATACCGTTCAAACCAACTTCTAAAAGAACAGCCATAGCAATATAAGGGTTTGCCATTGGATCCACGGAGCGCAACTCCAAACGTGTTCCCATTCCGCGTGATGCTGGTACGCGGACAAGTGGTGAACGATTGCGACCTGCCCAAGCAATATAAACAGGCGCTTCATAACCTGGAACCAAACGTTTGTATGAGTTAACCGTTGGGTTCATGATGGCAGTATAATTGTAGGCATGCTTAATCAAACCACCAAGGAAATGGTAGGCCGTTTCTGACAACTGCATTCCTTTTGGATCATTTGGATCAAAGAAGGCGTTATTTCCTTCTGCATCAAACAAGGACATATTACAGTGCATACCTGATCCAGCAATACCAAATTTTGGTTTGGCCATAAAGGTTGCGTAAAGCCCGTGTTTGCGAGCAATGGTCTTAACAACAAGTTTAAATATTTGAATCTTATCACAAGCACGGAGAACTTCATCGTACTTGAAGTCAATCTCGTGTTGTCCAACCGCAACCTCGTGGTGACTCGCTTCAACTTCAAATCCCATTTTGGTCAAGACATTGACAATCTCACGACGAGTGTTATCAGCAAGGTCAGTAGGTGCCAAATCAAAGTAACCACCCTTGTCATTTACCTCAAGAGTTGGATCTCCATTTTCATCAAGCTTAAATAGGAAGAATTCTGGCTCTGGCCCAAGGTTGAAAGATTTGAATCCAACTTCTTGCATGTGACGAAGAGCACGTTTGAGGTTGCCACGAGGGTCTCCCGCAAATGGTTCCCCTTCTGTTGTATAGACATCACAGATCAATCCTGCGACACTACCGTTCTCATCTCCCCAAGGAAAGACTGTCCAAGTGTCCAAGTCAGGGTATAGGTACATATCTGATTCGTTGATACGAACAAACCCTTCAATAGAAGATCCATCAAACATAGCCTTGTTTGACAAGACCTTGTCTAGTTGTTCATCTGTAGCAGGAATTTCGACGTTTTTCATAGTTCCCAAAATATCTGAAAACATGAGACGGATAAAGGTTACATTTTTTTCCTTAACTTCACGACGAATATCTGCAGCTGTGATTGGCATGGTTTTTCTCCTTATATATGACGACTTGCGGTTGCCTAACCGCGACCAAAAGGTGATTGTTGAGAAGCAAAGCGACTTTGTTGGAGAACTTCATTCCGAAGCGCTCTACGCACTTCAGTTTGACTCACTGGCTTTTTAGACTTCGCCTCACGTTCAGCATATTTTTTCTTGATGGCAGCAATGTTAAGACCTTCAGAGATATAATCTTTAATCTCAAGCAATCGATCCATGTCATTCAAAGAATACATACGGCGATTGCCTTCGTTTCGATCAGGCTTAATCAATTCCTGATCTTCATAATAACGAATCTGGCGAGCCGAAAGATCGGTCAGTTTCATAACACTGCCAATAGGGAAAACTGCCATATTGCGACGAAATTCTTTTTCCTTCATGTACACTTCCTTCTTTCTGTCTATTATAGTCTAAAAAAATTCAATCGTCAATCAATAATGTTATATCTTATAACATTATTTTTCTTTTTTCTCTAAAATACTTCGTAAACGATCAATATCGTAATTTACAAGAATTGCCACAAAAACACCCATAAATGTTTCAAAAACTCGGGCAAACACGTACAAAACAGTCTCACCATTTGGAATTGATAAGGTAATAATCAACATAGCAGCAACTCCCCCGATAACACCTGCTTTATTGTTCATAGCTACATTTGTCATAATGGTTAACATGGTGCAAATCGGAACAACAAGGAGGGTTACCCAGAAGGCGCCGTGAAAAAGATTATTTAAAAGGAAGAAAATCAGGGCATAAAAACCACCGATACTATTTCCGAGAATACGAGAAGTACCAAAATGAACACTCTTATCAAAATCTTCTCTTAAACTAAAAACTGCAGTCAAGGCTCCAATCTGAAGTCCTTTCCAACCAAAAAAACCAAAAATCATGAGAACTAAAAAAACAGCGATCCCTGTCTTGAAAGTTCGCATCCCTAACTTAAACTTGGATTTGTCAAATCTATACTTTTTAAAATAACTCATCATTTCAACTTTCTATTTCCATTTTACCATAAATTTACCTATTTTTGAGAAGGGGATGCAATAAACTGATGGAAATAAAAAAGAGAAGGAACTTAATCCTTCTCTATCTGATGATTCCACACTCTCTTTTTAGAACAAATACATGAAAACTAAAGTCAAGAGACTAGCGAGCAAGCCCACTCCCCAGAAGAAGAAGTCGACCTTCCATTCACTCCAGGCTTGCCCTTTTCCAGAAAAACCACCCAGCTCAAAATGGTGATGAACAGGTGTCATCCGGAAGATACGCTTACCTCCACTCAGTTTAAAATAGCTGACCTGCATCATGACAGATGTTGTTTCAAAGACATACACTAGACCAATCAATAGAAGAGTCCACTCTTGGTGAAGAGCCATTGAGATAGCAGCCAACATCCCTCCAAGGGCTAGGCTACCTACATCTCCCATGAAAACTTTAGCAGGCTTGTGGTTAAAGACAAAGAAGCCAAGAAGACCACCAATCATAGCTACAATCACTAGTAAGATATCGAGCTGATTTTGCACATAGGCAATCACTCCGTAGGCAGATAGACTAATCACCACCGAAATACTTGCCAAACCATCAATTCCATCAGTCAGGTTAACTGCATTTGAGAAACCAACTAACCAAAAGAGGGCAAAGAGAATATACAGAACACCTAAATGCAAGGGATAACCAAATACATTTAAGATATCTCCACCTCTTTCATAGAAGAAATAGAAGATAACTCCTCCGACTAGTTGAAGCAAGAGTTTTTGTTTTGGATTAAGCCCTTCATTGATTTTGCGAAACACCTTGAGGAAATCATCCAAGAACCCAACCAAACCATACAAGACCAGGATAAATAGAATCATCCCTAGATTGTTGGTCAATTGATTGGCCAAAAGTGCAAATACAAAGCTGACCACAACTCCTGTTATGAGAAAGACAAGCCCTCCCATGGTTGGTGTTCCTGCTTTTGCTTGGTGTTGTTTGACATCCTCATGCATCTGTTGACCAGTAATTTGTGCTTTTCGGTAAAAACGGATAAAGGCTGGAATCCCGATAACTGTAAGAATAAAGGCAGATATTCCAGCAAGGATAGAAATAAGCATTCTAATCTCCTAATGTTATTTTTATTTTCTCGATATCTTTCAAAGCTGTATGGGCACGAACGCTTTGTTGTTTGACAGTATTACCCGCACCCTCAAATTCAACCTCGATATTCAACCACTTGGCAAGGGTTTCGATATTTTTCTTAGTCCAACCGTATAAGTCAGGCATCTCCTCTACCTTGTCAGAAAGAAGTAAGATTTGCTCATTAGCATCTAGATTTGTCCCTTCTGCTACAGAGCTTTCCTTGATTTTTGTCCCTGAACCGATAACAATTGGTTGAACAAGGTTACGACGTAGCTCCTCCGCCAAATCTCCAGGACTATAATCCTTCATTTCTGGCATTGCATAACCAGTTGTAGTTATCACTTGGTCCAAATTCTTAGCTGTAGATTGAAGATTGAGTGATTCTTTCATTGCCGAAGCTCTCTCCAAGATAGGGTTTGCGAATTCTCCTAACGGAATCCCAGAATAATGTTCCGGTTGTTGAACTGTTACATAGAGGATGAAATCGGGATTTTCTGCTGGGTGCATAGAGACTAAAGAGAAAATATAGTTTGTTTCCCCTCGGAGGTATCCTCCATTTTTCTCATCTGCAATCTGAGCAGTCCCTGATTTCAAGGCTACATTATAGCCAGGAACATTGACTGTTCCCTTACCTGTACTATGGTTGTACATCGTACCATAGGTAGGATCCGTACCAACCATAACCATGTGATCTCGAGTCAAGCTAGCTGCTTCTTTAGAGACCGGATTTCCCACAACTTCTTTTTGTGATTTACGGACGGTTTGATCATTCGGGTCATAGAGAGCGCTGATAAACTTAGGCTCTAGCATAACTCCATCATTAGCAATAGCTGTAAAAGCTCTGAGCATTTGCACTTGAGTAACAGAAATCCCTTGACCAAAAGAACTCATGGCAATATTGACAATGTTATCCTCAGGAAGTTGTCCCGCGTATTCATCAGTCATACCAAAACGAGTTGGAACTCCGAACTTGAAACGGTTGAGGTAGTCTAGCCAAGTAGCATCTCCCATCTTTTGCTCTAACAAGGTCATTCCGACATTACTAGAGTGGGCAAATCCTTGTAAGTAAGTCATCATTCCACCACTCGTCAAGCCTTCATTTACATCCCAGTCCTTGATGGTAACATCAGCAATTTTTAATTCACTACTATTAAAATACTCCCCTCCAGGAAATGTTTTATTGTCAATAGCCGCCGCCAGAGTCATTACCTTCATGGTTGAACCTGGTTCATAGTTACTTTGGTAAAGGATATCACGCCAGACAAAGTCCTCTGTAATCCCTTCTTTGGTATCAGCATCAAAGGTTGGTCTTTGAGTTGTAGCGAGAATCTCTCCCGTTTTAGCACTAACCAAGGTCGCAGTCATGTACTTGCCTTTCACTTTTTCCTGGAAGGCATCCATTTGGCTTTCCATAAAGGATTGCAAAGGACTAGATATGGTCGTGTAGACATCTTTTCCATCTACGGTTTGTTGAGTGACTTGTTCCGTACCAGGAACGATATTACCTAGACGGTCTTTTTCATAGGTAATAATACCATCTGTCCCTGCTAACAAGCTATTCAAGGAGCTTTCAATACCAGATGTTCCAATAAGGCTCTTCGAACCATCTTCATTTTCATGGAGCTGGGCTAGACCAATGAAGGATGAAGCAAATTTCCCATTTGGATAACTTCGATTGGGGCTTGTGGTAAAATCCACTCCCTCAATCTTGGCAGCTTCTAGATCCTTTTTTATGGACATCATATTTGCGTAGGTAATCCCATTTCCTTTAGTACCAAAGGAAACCTGTTTGAGATTGGGTTGAGAGAGTTGATCTTTGACGTAGGTCTCCTCCATATCCAAGTACTTATGAAAAATTTCGGCTACCTTATTGTACTGAGATTCCTCAACATATAGAATATCTCCATTCGCAGACTTATAATCCTTATCAATGACCGCATAAACATTATAGGAGGTTGCATCTTCTGCAATCGGAGTTCCATTACGATCATAAATGGTTCCCCTCTTAGCAGGGACTGTTCGAGTTGTTTGATGAACCTTATATGCTTCTTTGACCAGGTCAACACCAAACTTCTTTCCCGTACCAATAATCACCGCAAAGTTAACCAAAAAAACAGCAAAGAGAATGACAGCCAAGAGACTAAGGCTTTTTCCAACTCGTCTGCGGTTTTCTAGAGGAGTTCTGCGATTCTTAATGGCAAAGTGTACTATTTTTTCTTTCCATGTTTTCATATATTACTCCGCCGATCGGATATTTCCATTGTTTAATTGCAAGTCTTGCGAATCCGCAACACCCGCCAGACGTTCTGAGCGAATCAATTCATTGACTTCTTGCTTAGCATCGTCCAGCTCCGTCTTTTTCTCCTCAATCTGTCTGTTGACAGTTGTCAAATCACTTTGAACTTGCAGGAGCTTGGTTTGCATATAGACCACACTGATGGCTAAGACAAGGGCTGTAATGGCAATCGAAAGGTAAAAGGCCTTCTCAACACGTGAAAATCTCTTGATACGAGCTTGCAGTAATTGACTCGTCGTTTCTCTTTTTTCTACCATTTTATCCCCTTACTTGTGAATTTTTCGAGCTACTCGTAGCTTGGCTGAGTGGGAACGATTATTGGCCTCCAACTCCTCCTTGCTTGGTAGAATCGGTTTACGAGAGACTAATTCCATCTTAGGCTTGAGATCATCTGGAATGAAAGGCAAGCCTTTTGGAACCTCTACCGTCGAAGCTTCCTTGAACAATTGCTTGGTCAAACGGTCTTCCAGCGAATGAAAGGTAATGACTGAGATTCTTCCGTCCACTGCTAGTAATTCCATAGCTTGTTGGATGGACTCATCTGCAGCCCCGAGTTCATCATTGACCTCAATACGGATAGCTTGGAAAATCTGCTTGGCTGGATGACCTTTTTTCTTGAGTTCCTTGGCAGGCTTGGCGGACTTGATAATCTCGGCCAATTCTGTCGTTGTCTCAATCGGTTTCAACTCACGCGCCTGTTCAATCTTTCGAGCAATCTGCTTGGAAAACTTATCTTCTCCATATTTGAAAAAGATTCGTACCAAGTCATGATAGTCATAATGATTGACAACCTCATAAGCTGTCAAACTAGCTTCTTGGTTCATCCGCATATCCAGCGGTGCATCCTTTTTATAGGAAAAACCACGCTCACGCTGATCCAACTGCGGGCTAGAGACTCCCAAGTCATAACAAATACCATCAATCTCTTCTACACCTGCTTCCTGCAAACGTAGCTGCAAATGACGGAAGTTGTCCTTGACAAAGGTGACCATTCCCTTTTCAATATAGGGTGCTAAACGCTTTTGCGCGTTGTCAATGGCGTTTTGATCTTGGTCAAAGGCATACAAATGCCCCTTCTCGCTTAATTTACTTAACAAATACTCGCTGTGGCCTGCTCCACCCAAGGTCGCATCAACGTAAATACCGTCAGGTTTCACATCTAGCATATCAATAGTTTCATGGAGCATGACCGTTACATGATGAAATTCTTTAGTCATATCTTATCTATTTTACCACAATTCTGACTAGCTTGCACTCGCTAAAGCAAAAACCTTTCCTTGCTATTTTATCCCTTGTAGTCAGCAGACGACTCAGCAACCTGAGCTAGTTCTACACGCTCTTGGGGATTCAAGTGTTGATGAACAGCCTCTGCCACTGCTCTTGGTATACCAACTGCGACAATCTCATCCACACTGGCTTCCTTGATTTTTGTCAGAGATTTGAAATATTTCATCAAGTTCTGCTTGCGCTTTGGACCCAGACCTTCAATTCCATCCAATTGAGAGGAGAAAGAGTTTTTAGAGCGCAGTTGACGGTGGAAGGTAATCGCAAAGCGATGAACCTCATCCTGAATGCGTTGTAGGAGAAAAAATTCTTGAGAATTGCGAGACAACTCTACCACCTCAAGCGGATCTCCAAAGAGCAATTCATGGGTTTGGTGCTTATCGTTTTTTTGCAGACCTGCAATGGGAATATCTAACCCCAACTCTTCTTGAATAACCTGCTTAGCGATATTAACCTGACCTTGTCCCCCATCAATGACGATCAAATCTGGCGGTGTCAAGCCATCACGTTGAACTCGACCATAGCGTCTGCGAATAACCTCTCGCATACTGGCATAGTCATCTGGTCCAACAACTGTCTTAATCTTATACTTGCGGTAATCCTTCTTGCTCGGTTTCCCGTTAACAAAAACAACCATGGCAGAAACAGGACTAGTCCCCATGATATTGGAGTTGTCAAAGGACTCGATACGGACTGGGGTTGGAATTTGTAAGAGTCGCCCTAGATTTTCAATAGCCCCTTGAGTCTTCTCAACTGATTTTTCTAGCAGGTTAAATTTCTGCTCTAGACTAACACGCGCATTTTTGATAGCCAGACTAACCAGTTGTTTTTTCTCCCCACGTTGGGGTTTAAGAACCTTGGTATCCACCAAGGCTTTGACTGCCTCTTCATCAATATCCTGAGGAATCAAAATTTCATTAGGAACCAGATGAGATTTTTCTTGATAAAACTGCCCAACATAGGTCAAAAAATCTTCATCTGGATCATTGTAGTATGGAAAGAGATTGACATCGCGTTCAATCAGTTTACCTTGACGGACAAAGAAAACCTGAACACACATCCAACCCTTATCCACGTAGTAACCAAAGACATCACGATTTTGGAGATCCTTGGCCATAACTCGTTGCTTGGTCCGAAGTGTTCCAATGGCCTGAATCAGATCTCGATATTCCGCCGCACGCTCAAATTCCATGCTTTGAGCCGCCGCATTCATCTTAACCTTGAGGTCATCGATGATTTTGTCATCCTGACCCTTAAGAAAATCAGAGACTTCTTGGGCCATAGCTTTGAAATAAGCCTCGTCTTTCTTACAGATGGTGTGAGCCACGCACTGGCCGATATGGTAATAAAAACAAACCTTTGATGGTGGATTGGTACACTTACGAAAAGGGAAAATCCGATCCAATAGCCGTTTGATTTCATTAGCTGCGCCCACATCCGGATAGGGTCCAAAATAGAGACCTCCGTCTTTTTTGACCTGACGGGTGATAATCAAACGAGGATAGCGCTCATTGGTAATTTTGATAAAAGGATAGGACTTATCATCCTTGAGCATAATATTGTACTTGGGCTTGTTTTCCTTGATCAGGTTAATCTCCAAAAGGAGAGCCTCAATATTAGACTCCGTGACAATAAACTCAAAATCTACAATCTCAGACACCAAGGCTTCTGTTTTGGTATCATGACTCCCACGGAAATAGGACCGTACACGATTACGTAGATTTTTAGCCTTTCCTACATAGATAATCGTACCGTTTTTATCTTTGTGAATGTAACAACCAGGGCTGGTCGGCAAGAGCTCTAGTTTTGATTTAATCAAGTTATTCATAGTTCCATTATAGCAAAAAGCCCCCTTCATTGCTTACATCAAGGAGCTCTATTTTTCGTTTGAAAATCACTTATTCTCCAGACTCATAAAGTTCTTGAACTGCTTGAACATCTTGAGCCTGAATACCATAATAAGAACCTGCTGGCTGCATGACTGACACTTCATTAGTATGTTCCAAGCCAATGGCATGTCCTAGCTCATGCTCTGCTGTATGCAAGATGCGATCATAGGTATAGCCATAGTTTGGATTGGATAGATAATAATGATTCAAACGAACTGTTACTGAAGTAAATTGTTTGGTTAGGAGATTTGTCTGGCTCTCCGCCTCACCAGCAACAGATGTGGAACCATCATTCATTTCAGTCGCAAAAATAGTTGCTTGGTCAGGTTCTGTCACAAGTACAAAATTAAAAGCGCTAGTCTGATTCCAATTGGCAATAGCCTCAGCGTAGGCTTTTTGGAAGGTTGCATCCATTTGGGGATCGATATAAATAGTCGCCTGTGCTTGGGACCATTTTACTCCTGAATCTTGATGATGATCGGTCTGAAATAAGCCTTGTAACTTACCAGTTTCTTGCCATTGATGCCAGCCTACTTGACCAACTTGAACAAGTTGCCCCGCTTGATTGAAGATACCAGATAAATCCCCTGTCATATTCCAGAGAATCCCTAAAGCAATAAGAATTAAGACTACAAGAGTCCACACAAGGCGCCAGAACATGCGCCAAATCCCTAGTAACAATCGACATAGAACACGAATAATCCAGAACATGATTTCCCGCCTTTCTAAAAAAAATAAGAATCCATCTTTTAGTCCTGGTTTCCTATTCTAAAGATAGATTCCTTATTTTACTTGAGTAAGCTGAAAGAAAACTAAAACTAAGACAAGCGTTCTTCCAAAACAAAATCAATTGGCAAGGTAGCCAAAAACCGTTCCAATTGTTTTTCCCAATAATACCACTCATGGGTCCCTGCACTGTGGCTATAGGTCACATCAAAACCAAGTTTCTTGAGATTCTTCACTGCTAGATTATTGGCAGCATACAAGAAATCTTGTTCACCACACCAAGCCCAGAGTTTGGTCTTCTTGTCTGACTTGTTAGCAAGAGTTTCAAGTGAGTAAGGGCTAGTTTCCCAGTTATCAAGCTTACCAAAAACACCTCGCCAGTAGGCACGTGTCCCTAAATCTTGGCTTTCAGGAGAAAACTCCTCGAAGCTAAGAGCCCCAGAAAGACTAGCTGCATGTGAGAAACGGTTAGTCGACAGCGCCAACTTGAAGGAACCGTAGCCTCCCATTGAAAGGCCAGCGATAAAAGTCTTTTCACGCTTGCTAGTCATATTAGGGAAGAAGCGTTTGAGTACTTTAGGCAGTTCTTCTGCTAAAGCTGTATAGTAGTTATAGCCATACTGAGTATCTGTGTACCAGCCATTACTTGTATTTGGCATGACAACAATTAGATTAGTCCCTCGCACCAAGCGCTCTACATTGGTCCGTTTGAGCCAGCTATTATGATTCCCTGACATCCCATGTAAGAGATAGAGGACAGGAATATCTGTAGAATCTGGCTCCTCAACCCGAGACGCATCTGGGTAGAGAACATTCACTCCCCACTCCATATCTAAAACTTCTGAGTAATACTCAATCTTCATTACTGCCATAACTTGCTCCTTATTCGTTTAAGATAAGAAAAAGCCGAAACTCGACTTTCTCTTGCTATTTGATCCTATTTTGCTTCCATGACTACTGGTAAGATAGCTGGGCGACGCTTGGTTTGGTCAAAGAGGAACTTGGCCAAATGATCACGTACCTTACCTTTGAGTTCAGCCCAGTCAAAATCTTCACCTTGTAGATAGTCTTCTACTGTTTGATTGACTAGCTCTGTACTTTCGCGCAAGATATCACGGCTCTTCTTGAGATAGACAAATCCACGCGTGTGCACTCGAGCTCTAGCAATGATTTTTTTCTCACGACGGTTAACAGTGATAGCCACGATGAAAATCCCATCTTCTGACAAGACCTTACGGTCACGAAGGACGACATTACCGACATCTCCGATGGCATTCCCATCAATCAAGACATCGCCTGCTGTAACTGCACCAGATGGAACAAAGTCTCCATGCTCATAAGACATGGTAGTCCCTTTTTTAGGGATAAAAATCCGTTCCGGCAACATACCAACTGCCATAGCAGCCTTGGCATGGGCATCCAACTCACGGTATTCTCCTTGGATTGGGAAGAGATACTTAGGTTGCAAGAGATTGATCATCAATTGCAAATCACGCGCATTCCCATGTCCTGAGACACGCAAGCTATGAGTAATTGGCTTGACAACTCCACCTGCTTGGTAGACCATATTTTCGACACGTGCCATCACTGCTTCCTTGGCGATTGATGGTGTTGTAACGATATAAACCAGGTCACCTTCTTTGATTTCAACATAACGGTGACGACCGATAGACATCTTGCGTAGGCCGTTAATGGGTTCACCCATACGTCCAGTTTCAAGGATAATTAATTCATGATCTTCAAAACAAGACATATCTTTTGGCTTAATCAAAAGATTTTCACTGGCTAGAGACAATTTTTTCAGACGAATCGCTGTACGGACGATATTTTCAATGTCAAATCCTGTCAAGACAACACGACGCCCTGTCTCCGCAGCTGCATCAAAAACCTGCTGAATACGAGAAAGGTTACTTGCAACCGCAGCGACGATGATACGTCCTTCCCAGTCAGAGATAGTTTGCGTGATTTCTACACCAACCTCATTTTCACTGGCTACTTGGATATTGCTATCTGCATTTGCTGAGTCACTAAGCAAAGCCAATACCCCTTCGCGACCAATCTCTGCCAAACGACCAAAGTCAGTGGCGTAAGATTCACTAGCCGTTTGGTCAAACTTGAAATCCCCTGTATAGACGATGTTTCCTTCAGATGTTTTCAAGACCACACCCAAACTTTCTGGAATAGAGTGAGTTGTACGGAAGAAGGACACTACCGTTCCGCCAAAATCAATCTCTGTATTTTCGTCAATGACATGGAAATCATCAAATTTCTTGACACTGTCATTTCCCTTAACAAATAGTTTAGCCAGTTCGATGGTCAACTCTGAGCCAAATACAGGAACCTTAGCTTCTGCCAAGAGATATGGAAGGGCCCCAATCGCATCCGCATGCCCGTGTGTTAGGAAGACTCCAGCAATACGATCGCTATTTTCAAACAAATAGTCCATATTGGGAATAACGACATCGACACCCAACTGTTCATTTTCAGGGTATTTCAAACCTGCATCTAATACAAAAATCGAGTCGTTAATTTCTGCGATGTACATGTTTTTACCATTTTCACGCACACCACCAAGTGTTGTTAATTTAATAGTATTCATTTTTCCTCCGAATAGTCACTTCAACTGTTTGTAGAGCTTTAAAAGCTCTCTTTTTCTGAAAGTCCAATTCACTTTCAGCCGAATCTTTTCCATTCATTATACCATTTTTTTACTAATTTTCAAAATGAATCTCACACATAATCCGACTTCAACTATCTCTTTCCTATCATTCTTACAGATACTGGAGGAGAGTTTGCTGGTAAAAAACAGGAATGACCTGCGCCCTAAATGTTAGATTTTTCTTGGCTGCTGGTCAGCATTATATGGCTTTTATAATGAATGAGCACTTATCCCCTTTCTATTTCAGCAAATCAAAAACAAGTGAACAGCATGTTAGCAGAGGCTTTCAAAATTGACCAATCTGAGTATACTATCTCTCATAGCTACCAAGGATAGGAATAGCACCATGATTTTTATCATCAATTTTTTAATAACAAGTATTTTTATAAATAAAAAGGACACGATGATTCCCTTCTTTAGTGCTTGGAAATGGGATCTCGTTCTAAGGCTATGAGAAAATGTTTAAGCCTCTGAACCGAGTGTAACATGAGATTGTAAACAATATTGATTATTATAGTGGATTAAAATAAGATATGAACAAAGAAATTAGGAAAGTCAAATAAATTTCTATAAATATTTTAGAATCCGTAGCCTACTATTCTAGGTTCAATCCACTATACTTAAATACTCAATGAAAATCAAAGAGCAAACTAGGAAGCTAGCCACAGGTTGCTCAAAACACCGTTTTGAGGTTGTGGATAGAACTGACGAAGTTAGCTCAAAACACTGTTTTGAGGTTGTGGATATAACTGACGAAGTTAGCTCAAAACACTGTTTTGAGGTTGTAGATGGAACTGACGTAGTCAGTATCCTACATATACGGTAAGGCGACGCTGACGTGGTTTGAAGAGATTTTCGAAGAGTATAAAATCAAACTAAAAGGACTCAGTCCTGTGCAAGACAGAACTAAATCCTTCGCTTGAATTATTTGTGTAACTTTTTGAAATCGATATAAATCAATCCTAGACTTACAATTTTTTATTTTCCAAGGTAGTACTCAGAAACTACGTTCAATTTTTCGTCGAATTCGAATACCAATGGTGGGAAGTTAGGGATTTCTACATCCATGATTTCGTCGTCTGACAAACCTTTGATGTGTTTTACAAGAGCACGAATTGAGTTACCGTGTGCTCCTACGAATACGTTTTTACCACCTTTAAGAGCTGGAGCGATTTTATCTTCCCAGAATGGAAGGGCACGTTCCAAAGTCACTTTCAAGTTTTCAGCATCTGGGATAACTGAGTCGTCAAGTGAAGCGTAACGACGGTCAGTGTGAGCTGAGTGCTCATCATCACGATCCATTGCTGGAGGCAATACATCGTATGAACGACGCCAGATGTGAACTTGTTCATCACCAAATTGTTCAGCTGCTTCAGCTTTGTTTTTACCAGTCAAACCACCGTAGTGACGTTCGTTCAAGCGCCATGATTTTTCAACTGGAACCCACAATTGGTCAGATGCTTCAAGAGCCAAGTTTGTTGTTTTGATCGCACGTTTCAATACTGAAGTGTAAGCTTGGTCAAATTCGATACCAGCTTCTTTGATCAATTTACCAGCGTCAATCGCTTGTTGTGTACCTTTTTCAGACAAATCAACATCAGCCCAACCAGTGAAAAGGTTAGCTTTGTTCCATTCAGACTCACCGTGGCGAGCAAAAACCAATTTTACCATTTGATGGATACTCCTTTTATTTTCCGAGGTTTCCCTCGTTTATCTATTCTATTTTACACAATTTTTCACAAAAAAGCTAGTCAAAATCGACTAAAAAGAGAAGAGGTGACCTCCCCTTCTCTCAATAAACAACTATTCTTGAACTTGAAATTGTTTCAAACTTGTTAGGAATAGGGCGCCACCGATGACAATGACAATTCCACCAATCCAGCCTAAAAATGGAATCAGTCCTACTACAGAACCAACGATTAACAAAACAGATGGCGCCATTGATATGCGCTTATCATCCTTATAGTAGATTAGAGAGAGAATTCCAAGAATGAGAGTTGCGATTTTTACTAAGGTAAAAACAATGAAGATAATCGCTAAAACTACTCCTGCAAAATCTTCATTCGCAAAAATAGATGCAACCATTAATATTACGACTGGCAAAATTGCCAAGAGCGAGCCTGAGATAGTCCCAATAATTCCAGCAATTTGCGCTAGTGTTTTTGTCTTCATAAATGTCTCCTTCAAATTTTAATAATTGTTATTCTACCATATTTTAAGTTAAATTCAAAGCTTTTCCAAGTAGACCACAATATCATCAGTGGCACTTTATTTTCCTTAAGTCATATAGTAAATTGAAATAAAGTATGAACAATTCAATTAGGAAAGTCAAACTAATTTCTAGAAATATTTTTAGCAGTCGTAATGTACTATTATAGATTCAACCTGCTATAAATTCCTTTTTTTATAGTAGATTGAAATAGAATATGGACAAATTGATGAGGTAATTTTAAAGTAATTTCTAACAATGCTTTAAAAAAACTATGATGTACTATTCTAAACTCAATTTGTTATATATGAATTTCCAGAACAAAAATCCCTAAGTCCTTTTAGACCTAGGGATAATGCTACTTTTTAAAGTAATACTGCAGCTTATTTGGTAAAGATAGACTGACGGAAGTCATCCGTTGTACGAAGATAAGCATTATAAATCTTTTTCTTCAGTAAGTTAACCCAGCTAGCTTCGACGCGGCTTGTAGCATTGTCAATATTACGAACATCCTCTGCTGTCGCCTCATCCATTAGCCTTTGCATATCTTTATAAGATCGAATAGTTACTTGCTTCGTACTATTTGGGTTTCTGAGTTCATACTCAATGGTAATCGGCTTCAATTTTGTCAATTGATCAATCCGCTCTTGATACATGGCCTTCTTAAAGGCTGCCCAAGAGTCATACTCACCTTTGAATACATTTTCTAGAACCTTCTGGTCTGTCACTAGACCAACATCTCTTCCGAGCCATCCATCCCAAGTTGCGCTTCCCTCTTTCAGAGCTTCTTCTGACAATTTACCAGATACATATGGGATAAATCCTTCATGATAGCCCTTAGCTGCCAGCAACTCATAGGCTGTACGACGGAACATGACATCACCTGGCGCACCAGTTGGATTGCTAAGCGCTGAATAAATTGGAGAGAATAGACTGAGACTGAGATAACCATTTCGTGCATACTTGCCACTATCCTTGTTTTCACGACGAGTAATGACATCATTGTCAATCAAGGATTCAAAAGTTTTTAGTTTCTTAATCTCTTCAGCAGTGAAGGTCCGTGTCTGGTTACCAGCATGGGTTTGTTTGCCATACTTATCAGTAATGTAGTAGTTTTCCATTTTTCTAAACCACTTCATCTTGGCTTCATCTGTCTGCTTCAAGATAGAGCTTGCTTCTAGGTAATCAAGCGTATAGATCATATCAAACATACCATGAACGTAATCTTTTAGGTCTGCTTCATTCTGAACGCGCTCTTTAAAGTTATAAGTATGGAGACGTGTCTTAGAATCCTTATCAACCTTGAATAGAGTATTGAGGGTGATTGTCGCTTCATCTGGACTTGGTGTAGATTGTAAAAGACCACGAGCGTAAAGTTCTGCCCCTAGACCTTCACGACGACCAAAGCCTTCAAAATAAATGGCTCCATCAGAGTTGTGTGTCATCTCGTGTGTATAAACAGAGTTTCCGTAATCTTCTAACAGACGAGCATTGTCAAAATGGGTCACACTTCCTGTTGCGTAAGCATTATAGCCCTTGCTTGGATACCACTTACCAGCTGGTCCAAAGAATTCCTGCATTGCGGTCGATTGCTTGTCATTTGGTTGAGCCCAATATTTTTGCCCATTCTTATCTTTGAGAGCAAAACCATCATAAACCAAAACAGAACGGAAGAGTTTATCCTTGCTTTCATCACTTAAAATCTTGTACCAGAAATCGTAATGGTCTCTCTGCCATTCAGCTGACTTTCTCACTCGATCTTCAACATAGCTAGTCAGTTCAGCATCTGTACGGACCTTCCCATCAACAATATCTCGGTAGCGATCATATGCTCCCATAGAGATGGTAGACATATTAGAAATGATGTAAACACCCTTTTCAGTCATGGTCAAAAGCGGTAGCAACATGCCCTTATGTTCCCAGTTGTCAGATGTAATTTTATCATAAACTCCGACAGAGTACTTACTCTTATCGTTTGCATTGTCTTGGAGATCCTTAGCTTCTGAAATGTCTGACTTGGCTTCGATAATGTAAGCTTTTGTATTATCCTTGAGCCATTCGTTATTAGTCTTATACGGCAAGAAAAGATTACGATAACTTTCTAGATAATTGAACAATCCCCGCTTACCTGTTGCCTCAGACAAGGAAGTATCATAAGTTTGATAAGTATTTTTGGCTTTGAGATTTTCAAAACCAGAGCGACCTAAGGCAATGATCGTGTCTAGTGTCGACGCATCGTTATTACCAAAGAAATCAAACTTATAGGCAGATAAATCTTTGACATTGATGGTGTCATAATTGATGTTATACCAACGATTTAGGTAGGTTAAACCGACTAGCAAGGCTTCTTTATTATCGGTGATTTTCTTAGCGATATAATCAGCTACTACACTCCCCTCGGTATTGATGGACTTGTCCATAGCAAGAACCTTACGTAACTCCACAGATAAGTTAGCTTTGACTTGGTCAAAGGCTTTATCCAAATAAAGATCATCCAGAGATGTTTCTGCATTTATACCTAAGACCGTTCTCACAGCAGCTGAATCTAAAACTACCTTATTCAGCTCTGGTAAAACTTTGGTGAGAATCTTGCTATAGTCAGATAGGAAGGCTTCCGGAGTATAGAGAAGATTCAAGTCCTTGATGGTATATTCTGCTATAGCCTTATTTTTAAAGTCTCCCTTATAGGTAATTTCCAGATACTGAATGGTATTGTCTTCGTAATGAAGCATGAGACGATTGATGCCTGTCTTATTTCCATGAATATCTGTGATGATCTGCTGATCTTTCATCGGAACTACATCGAGCAAGTAGTTAGTGTTTAACTTATGATCCTCTGCTAGCTTATTGGCATAAGCTACGATTGTTTCTTTATTATAGAATGGTAGAAGTTTTTCCATATTTACGTAAGCTATAGCACGGTTATTGTCTACTTTCTTCGCCTTACTATAATCTACTGCATAGAGGTTCAGATTGGTGTCGTTCAGGCTTGTCGTGATTCCAAACTCTTCTAGCTTATCTTGGGCTTGTTCTAGACTAAGCTTAGAGCTAGCAAATGGATCTTCTGCTAGTGTTTCAATTCCTTCAACTGCATAAGCATTTGTGATACGGTCATTTTTATAACCTTGATCGCCAGAAATACTATAGACTCTTGATCCACTAACGTTACTCAAGACGTTGTCAATCAAACCATTGTAGTAATTTGAACCAACTACTCCACCAATTTGACCATTCTTGGTTGAGTTCTGAATTTTCCCTGATGCATAGGAATTAGTGATACGAGCATTGGCTTCCAAGCGCCCAACTAAACCTCCAAAGCGTTGCTCATTAGTCTTGGCACTCGCTAAAATAGTAACATCTGCTCTACTTTGTGTCAGCAGGGAAGCATTTCCTTTTAGATTTGCGACTAAACCTCCAACATTATAGGCTTTGCTTTGCTTATCATTAGTCTGGATAGTACCTGTAAAGGAACTATTTGTGATTTGCGTGTTAGTTGCAACAACCACTAGCCCTGCAACCTGACTGGCATTCCCTACAACAGCTACTCGCCCTTGAGCAGAAACATCTTGAATGTGAGCATTTTCCGCAGAACGAGCTAAGCTTGCAGAGTCATAAGTCCCGACGATATTGACATCCTTCAAATCGATGTTTGAAATTCTAGCACCACTCTTGAGATTTTCAAACAAAGGCTTGGCTAGGTTGTAAATGGCGTACTGTTTACCATTATGACTACCTGTGAGACTACCTGTAAAGTTATTTCGTAGATAAACATAATCGTTTGCTGCCAAGCTTACTTCACTAGCATCTAAATCAGCTCCAAGTACATAGTTGCCTGCCATATTGCTCTTCATCGCTTCTAACAGACTTGCAAAACTAGTATAGACACCTTGCTGATTTGAATGAGACTTGCTGATGTAGAAGTCATATCCTGGTTTATAACCCGTTTCACTTTCTTGCACAAGCTCAGGCAGAGATACAGTGACCTTATAAACTTCCCTACCATCTTTAGTGCTTTCGACAATACTCTGAACTGGCAGGAGCATTTCTTTCGACTCAGCAGACTTAACTTTGACAAAGTAATTTGACAAATCACTTGGAACTGCGTTCATGGAAATCAAGCGTTTATACTGCTCATTTTCCTTGCTGTAGAATTCAACAGATTCTACATTTCGGATAGAAATTTTCTTATACTCGAGTTCAAATTGACGACTGTCCTTTTCAAAATCTGTAACCTGGCCTTGATCTAATTCATAGGTCAATTTTGTCTTCAAAGTATAATTTGCATAATGATCCAAATCACCAATCTTGAGACTGCCTGCAAAATTCGTAATCGGAAGTGAGCGTACAAGCTGGTCACCTTCATATAATTCTGCTGTAGCTGTACGTAATGATTGAGTTTCATCAGTCAGGTTGTACTGAACTGTAACAGAACGATCTTCTGGATTTTCTGTAAGACTGAGGATACTTAGATTTGGTCTAACTTTTGCAACTCCATTTAGAGCCGTTCTTGCTGCTGTCAAGTTCGCTAAGGCTTGATCAACTTGAACTTGGCTAGCTAGTCGATTTGCTAAAACTGTTTCTGCATTTGCAAATTCTCTTGTAAAGTTTGTTTTTTTATCTGAGTCAGCATTTTTGTATTTGAAGCTATCCTGGATGTCTTGACTATCTCGGTATTCTGTTTGTAAAGCTACCTTAGTAACATCTGGGCCCTGTAATTGCTCTTTCGCATTTTTAATGCTTGCAACTGCTTGGTTGACTTGATTTTGACTAGCTTCTGACTGTGTCAATAATTCTTGACCTATAAGGAGTGCCGAATCGTAACTAGTTTGACGAGTTGAGATATCGTTAAAATAACGTGCCTGTGATTTAACTTGCTCTGCTTCTGACAATAGATTGTAGAGTGGAATTAAATCAAATTCATTCAATGCTTCAACCTTTGGAGCATCATTTGGAATCATAAATGGACTTGCTGTTCCAACTTTAACAATCTGAGTCACTGGTGGCATGGTTTCTTCATTAGATAATTCTTGACGATCCAATTCTTGATTATTTGAATAGTAGACCCTAGTTTTGATTGTACGCTCACCTTCCACTCCAGGAACACTTACAATACGTGAATCCTTGACCAACTCATCAGTATACTGCTCCTCAATCTTAAAGGCTACTTTTTCAACTCGCGTTTCATCTACATAGCTAAGCTCTAGCTCAGGAAGTTCAAAACTTGGTGTAGGCTCTGTACCTGCTGTGCCTACTGAATCTGTATACTCTGGTAATTCATGAACCAGAGCTGGATTGTCGCCAGCTATGCCGACAGGGGATGTATACTCCGGCAATTCGTGAACGGGAGCGGGGTCGTCACCGGCTGTGCCGACTGGAGATGTGTACTCTGGTAATTCATGAACGGGGGCTGGGGCGTCACCAGCTGTGCCGACTGGGTCTGTATACTCCGGCAAGTCGTAAATCGGAGCAGGTTCTATACCTGCCGTGCCGACTGTTTCTGTGTACTCAGAAATGTCGTGAACCGGAGCAGGGTCTGGACCTGCTGTGCCGACTGGGTCTGTATATTCTGGGACTTCGTGAACGAGAGCGGGTTCTTCACCAGATGTACCGACTGGGTCTGTATATTCTGGGACTTCGTGAACTGGGGTGGGAGCGTCACCCACTGTGCCGACTGGGTCTGTATATTCTGGGAGTTCATGAACTGGAGCTGGTGCGTCACTGGCTGTGCCTACAGGTTCTGTGTACTCGGGAACCTCATGAACTGGTGTAGGCTCTACACCAGATGTGCCGACTGGGTCTGTATATTCTGGGACTTCGTGAACGAGAGCGGGTTCTTCGCCAGATGTACCGACTGGGTCTGTATATTCTGGGACTTCGTGAACTGGGGTGGGAGCGTCACCTGCTGTACCGACTGGATCTGTATATTCTGGGACTTCATGAACTGGAGCTGGTGCGTCACCTGATGTACCTACTGATTCTGTATACTCTGGTAATTCATGAACCGGGGCGGGTTCGTCACCGGCTGTGCTTATAGGATCTGTGTACTCTGGCAATTCATGAACTGGAACGGAAGCTTCACCGGATGTACCCACTGAATCTGTATATTCCGGAACTTCGTGAACGGGAGCAGGGTCGTCACCGGATGTACCTACTGTTTCTGTATACTCTGGTAATTCATGAACCGGAGCAGAGTCTGGACCTGCTGCGCCTACTGTTTCTGTATACTCTGCCAAGTCATAAACCGGGGCGGGTTCGTCACCGGATGTACCTACTGTTTCTGTGTAGTCTGATAATTCATGAACGGGGGCGGGTTCGTCACCTGCTGTGCCTACAGGTTCTGTGTACTCGGGAAATTCATGAACTGGTGTTGAATCTTCACCGGCTGTGCCTACAGGTTCTGTGTACTCAGGAATGTCGTGAACGAGGGCTGAGGCGTCACCTGCTGTACCAACTGATTCTGTATACTCGGGAACGTCATGTACCGGAGCGGGTTCGTCACCTGCTGTACCTACCGAAGCTGTGTACTCGGGAACCTCATGAACTGGGGCGGGTTCGTCACCTGCTGTGCCGACTGGAGCTGTGTATTCTGGAACTTCGTGAACTGGAGCCGGGTCATTACCTGATGTACCTACCGAAGCTGTATATTCTGGAGTATCATGAACTGGAGCAGGCTCTGGACCTACGGTACCGACTGATTCTGTATATTCTGGAACGTCGTGAATAGGAGCGGGCTCTGTACCAGATGTACCCACAGGAGCTGTGTACTCTGGTAAGTCGTGAACAGGAGATTCTTTAAGCAATTGATTACTTTCTGCCGTGCCCACCAAAATAATCTCTGAAATAGGTTGGACTGTCACTTGATCAAACACCAACTCAGATTTTATCACCTTCTGATTAGCACTGTAGCGACGAGTAATCACTGTACGTTCCCCAGATACACCCACCTGAATGGTCTTTGTTTGCCCCTTAACAAGATTATCCGAATAGCGATATTCTGTTTGATAAGGAAGCACTTGCGTTTGACTTTCATCTTGACTAGATAATTGTAACTCAGAGCGATCAGAAATTGAGCTTCCCGACGGCACTCGGTTTGCTCCATTGACAAGCTCCAGTTTTTCATCTGTCGACTTGTCTGAACTATCTGCTTTTGATACTGCCACCGCTTTGTCATTTTCAGAACCGTCCCCTGATTGATTCACAGTCTGATTAGCTTTATGCTTAGATTCTTCACCTTGCTCCAGAGAATTTTTCAAAATAGCCTGACTCTTCAGATAACCAATGTATTCAAAATTTTCAATGTTCAAGGGCTGAGGTAGTTGCTCTCCTAGTCCCAAATTTAAAAGCTGATTATAAGCAGCTAGCTCAATATTTGTAACTGCAAGTATTGAAGGAGAAAGAAGAATGGATCCTAGTCCAGTCACCAATAAAATCGAAGATAGATATCTTTTCCCGTTTTTCCCCTTAGAAATTACCAAGACTGCAAGAACAAGACCTGCCGTTGCAAAGATTGCTTCCCACATACTAGAGTAGCCAGTATTTGGTAAGCTCCCTGTCAATCCTCCTTGTTTTTTAGGACGATAAACCAAGTAGTATGCATCTGTGCTTTCTTCTACAAATTTCGGAAGTTCCTTTACAACCATTGCCTTTTCAGCATCTGTCAATTCAGATTCCATAACATACTTATACTGAATCTGAACAGCTTGATTCGCTGCTAACTCTGCTGCTTCAACAGGGTGTGAACCAGTCCCAGCTACAGAACCCAAAAAGAAGCTTCCGATAGTCGCTGAAATCAGACCTACTGATAACTTCCTAAAAGAAAAACGCTGACGCTTTTCCCCGTAAAATTGATGTTTCATCACTTAACTTTTTCCTTTGTAATAAAATATTAAATCCTTTCTATTCTACCGAATTTTCCGCCAATAAACAAGGATTTTGTTTGCCTCTTGAAATTATTTTACGCTACATACCGTTAACAAGATTCTTATCAGTGGATACTGTTTATCAAGCATTCTCAACTTCCTATTATTTTCAATTTCATACACAAGAGTTTTTATGAAAATAATAAGAAACAACAAGCATCTCCAACTATGGAAATGCTCGTTGTTTTGATATTTAGAAGTGAGTTTTTACCCAGCTTCTTTTCTAGCAATCTCATAGAATCAAGATTCTAAGATTTGCTTTATCCGAGTAATGGTTTACTCTTCTTCCTTACGTTTTTTAGAGATAAGGAGTCCTCCTGTCACTGCTGCAAGAAGTGCTAGTCCAAGTGAAGCGTTAGATTGTTTAGTACCAGTGTTTGGCAATTCTTTCGCTCCTGCTTTCTTAGATGGTGCTTGAGCAGATGACTCTTTAGTAGCTTCTTTAACAACTTTATTAGCTGCAATTGTTGCTACTGATCCGTCCGCAAAGGTTACAGATACTGATCCGTCATTGTTAACTTTAACATCTGTCGCAGTTGGGTTAGCTTTCTTAACTTCTTCAGCTACTTTAGCTTTTTCTGCATCTGTCAAGTTGTTAGGATCTACTACTGGAGTAAGAGCTGGTACTTTAGCTCCATTTGCTTCAGACTCTTTAACTGTCTTCACTGGTGTTAATGTCGCCACTGATCCATCTGGGTAAGTTACAGATACTGATCCGTCATTGTTAACTTTAACATCTGTCGCAGTTGGGTTAGCGTTCTTAACTTCTTCAACTACTTTAGCTTTTTCTGCATCTGTCAAGTTGTTAGGATCTACTACTGGAGTAAGAGCTGGTACTTTAGCTCCATTTGCTTCAGACTCTTTAACTGTCTTCACTGGTATTAATGTCGCCACTGATCCATCTGGGTAAGT
>NZ_JARZZP010000021.1 GCF_029948085.1 Streptococcus taonis
ATATCAGATGATGAGACAAACTATTTTTGAAAAAAGAAAAAGACAAACGCCAAAAATAACGTTTGTCTTCGTTCTGAAAGGTGGCTCTGTCACCTTTTTGTGTTAGTGGAGGTATTTGTGACGCGGTGGTGGAGCTTCAATGGAACTCCATGAAGGTAAAGTTCTTCCAGGACTTGCAACTTTGACTGAAAAATAAGAATATAAAAAAAGAGGCTGGGACAAAAGTCCTAGCCTCTCAATTATCTTTGGATTGTCGAGCAAGACGCAGTGGTTGAGTGCTCAAAGCACTGCTTTGAGGTGGAGGATAGAACTTGCGAAGCAAGTATCCTAAGTCTTTGTTCGCTTTTTAAGCTTCAAAGATGCCCTATGTTGACGGAAACTATGTTTCCTTTATCTGCAACCTTCAACAGTCTCCCAGACTGTTGAAGCTGTGCGGAGGTGGGACGACGAAATCGAATTCTAACGAATTACCGATTTCTGTCCCACTCTCTTTTTTTGCGCTCTTTTGTAGTCTTAATGATATTAAGGAACTGAAAGATAATTGGACAGAATCCAAAAAAAACAGTAAAATAGAGAGATACCAATCTAAATGAAAATTGAGAGACTAGTGTGATAAAAAGAGAGAATCTTAGAAAAACATCTATTTGTGGAATTATCAATGTCACCCCAGATTCTTTTTCTGACGGGGGCCAATTTTTTGCTATTGAGGAAGCCTTGAAGCAGGCTAGAAAATTAATAGCTGAAGGAGCCACTATCTTAGATATCGGTGGGGAATCCACTCGACCTGGAAGTAGCTATGTTGAGATTGAAGAGGAAATCCAGCGTGTGGTTCCAGTCATTCAGGCTATTCGTCAAGAAAGTGATGTTCGGATTTCGGTAGATACTTGGAAGAGTCAGGTGGCAGAAGCGGCTTTACGAGCTGGGGCCAATATAGTTAATGACATTACGGGGCTCATGGGTGATGAGAAGATGGCCGAGGTTGTTGCCAGGGCTGGAACTCAGGTGGTTATCATGTTCAATCCAGTCATGGCACGTCCTCAGCACCCTAGTTCACTTATCTTCCCTCATTTTGGCTTTGGAGAGCCTTTTACAAAGGGGGACTTAGATGAGTTTGAACAACTATCAGTAGAAGAATTGATGACATCTTTCTTTGACCGTGCTCTAGCAAGAGCGAAGGAAGCTGGTATTGCAAAAGAAAACATCATGCTGGATCCAGGGATTGGCTTTGGTTTGACAAAGAAAGAAAATCTCATCCTCCTACGTGACCTTGATAAGCTTCACGAGATGGGCTATCCTATCTTTTTAGGAGTCTCTCGCAAGCGCTTTGTCATTAATATTCTAGAAGAAAATGATTTTGAAGTAAACCCAGAAACTGAAGCTGGTTTCCGCAATCGTGATACTGCTTCGGCTCATGTGACCAGCATTGCTGCTAGACAAGGTGTGGAAGTGGTGCGCGTGCACGATGTAGCCAGCCACAAGATGGCAATCGAAGTTGCATCAGCCATCCGTTTGGCAGACCATGCGGAAAATTTAGATTTGAAACAATATAAATAAGATGAATAAAAACGAAACGAACCAGTGGATAGCAAACTATCGGACAGATCAACCGCATTTTGGTTTGGAGAGGATGGCGGAGTTATTAGACTTACGTGGCAATCCTCATCTTAAACTCAAGGTTATCCACATCGGTGGAACCAATGGAAAGGGCTCTACTATAGCCTTTTTGAAGAATCTGTTGGAAAAGATGGGACTAAGAGTTGGTGTCTTTAGCTCTCCTTATCTGATTCATTATACCGATCAGATTGTCATTAATGGGGAATCTATCCCAGAAGCGAGATTAGAGTCCTTGATGGCGGATTATCGTTCACTACTTGAAGGGGAGCATGCTCAAGCCTTGCAAGGAACGACAGAATTCGAGATTATCACTGCTATAACTTATGACTATTTTGCTTCTGAGCAAGTCGATGTGGCTATTATGGAAGTCGGCATGGGTGGACTTTTGGATAGTACCAATGTTTGCCAGCCTATCTTGACTGGCATCACGACCATTGGGTTGGACCATGTAGCTCTACTAGGGGATAGCTTGGAAGCCATCGCGGAGCAGAAAGCTGGAATTATCAAACAAGGAGTTCCCCTGGTAACAGGGAATATTGTCCCAGAAGCCTTGGCCGTGATAGACCAAATTGCAGAGGAAAAACAGGCTGCTAGAATTGTTTATGGAAGAGATTATCAGGTAAGCCATCATGAGAGTATTATCACTGGAGAGGTCTTTGACTATTCAAGTTCGGTCAGACAAGGTTGTTTCCAAACGGGATTGCTTGGTTTGCACCAGATAGAGAATGCAGGGATGGCGGTGGCCTTGTTAGATAGCTATTGCAAAGAGACTGGTCAAAAATTGCCAGATAATGCTTTAGTGGCTCAAGCTTTGGAAGAAACAAGGTGGCCAGGTCGTTTGGAAGTTGTGTCGAGAGACCCCTTGATGATCTTGGATGGGGCCCACAATCCTCATGCCATAAAGGCTTTAGTAGCAACTTTGCAAGAACGATTTGCCGACTACCATAAGGAAATCCTCTTTACTTGTATCAAAACCAAGGCCTTGGAGGATATGTTAGACTTATTAGAGACTTTGCCAGATACTGAACTGACCCTCACTCACTTTGAGGATAGTCGGGCGACGGATGAAAAAATCTTGAAAGAGCTAGCTGATTCTAGAAATCTCAACTACCAAGATTGGCAAGAATTTCTAGACCAAAAATTATCAGAAAATGAAGAGAAAAAAACAGTTAGGATAGTCACGGGTTCCTTGTATTTCTTGAGCCAAGTGAGAGCCTATCTGATGGAGAGGAAAAATTAGAATGGATACACAAAAGATTGAAGAAGCTGTAAAAATGATTATCGAGGCAGTTGGTGAGGATGCAAATCGTGAAGGTTTGCAGGAAACACCTGCCCGTGTTGCTCGTATGTACCAAGAGATTTTTTCAGGTCTTGGGCAAACTGCTGAAGAGCACCTGTCAAAATCCTTTGAGATTATCGATGACAATATGGTAGTGGAAAAGGATATCTTTTTCCATACCATGTGTGAACACCACTTTTTACCATTTTATGGTCGAGCTCATATTGCCTATATCCCAGATGGCCGTGTTGCAGGCTTATCAAAGTTAGCTCGTACGGTGGAAGTCTACTCTAAAAAGCCACAGATTCAAGAGCGTTTGAATATTGAAGTGGCTGATGCCTTGATGGAGTATTTGGGAGCCAAGGGAGCCTTCGTTGTCATTGAAGCAGAACATATGTGTATGAGTATGCGCGGTGTTCGAAAACCAGGAACTGCAACCTTGACAACAGTGGCTCGTGGTCTATTTGAGACAGATAAGGATCTTCGTGATCAGGCTTATCGTTTAATGGGACTATAATACTCTTCGAAAATCAAATTCAAACCACGTCAGCTTCCATCTGCAACCTCAAAACAGTGTTTTGAGCAGACTGCGGCTAGCTTCCTAGTTTGCACTTTGATTTTCATTGAGTATAAAAAAAATCCGCGTTAAGCGGATTTTTCTAGAAAGGACTAGTTATGGATCAACTGCTAATTAAAGACCTAGAAATTTTCGCCTTTCATGGACTTTTTCCTAGTGAGAAGGAACTGGGGCAGAAGTTTGTCGTTTCAGCCACCCTATCCTATGATATGACCAAGGCTGCGACAGACTTGGATTTAACTGCTTCTGTACATTACGGAGAACTTTGCCAGAAATGGACGACTTGGTTTCAGGAAGAAAGCGAAGACCTGATTGAAACGGTAGCCTATAAACTTGTAGAGCGTACTTTTGAGACCTACCCTCTCGTTCAAGAGATTGAGCTGGAACTGAAAAAACCTTGGGCACCGGTGCATTTGCCACTAGATACTTGCTCAGTAACCATTCATCGTCGCAAGCAACGAGCATTTATCGCCCTAGGAAGCAATATGGGAGATAAACAAGCAAACTTAGAGCAAGCCATTGAGAAAATGCGAAATCGTGGCATCCACATTCTCAAAGAATCCAGTGTCTTGACGACGGAGCCTTGGGGTGGTGTTGAACAGGCTAGCTTTGCTAATCAAGTGGTTGAAGTGGAAACCTGGTTGCCTGCTCCAATCTTGTTAGAAACCTTGTTAGCTATTGAGGCAGAAATGGGACGGATCAGAGAGGTACATTGGGGACCTCGCTTGATTGACCTAGATTTGCTCTTTGTAGAGGACCAGATCATCTATACAGACGACCTCATCTTGCCCCATCCTTATATCGCTGAGCGACTCTTTGTCTTAGAGTCTCTGCAGGAAATTGCACCTCATTTCATCCATCCAGTCTTGGGACAACCAATTCGTCACTTGTATCAAGAATTAAAAAAATAAGAAAACTCTAGTTTCCGAAGTATTTACAGAGGAGACTAGAGTTTTTAAAATAGATCATTTTCTTCAGGGAGGAGAATAGTTTCCTTGCCATCCATATCTAGCACCAGAACTTTTGGTGGGTAGAGTGGATCAAAGGGATGATTAAAATCAAAGTCAATCGTAGTCGGAAGGTGTTGACTTGAAAAACGGAAGGTGATGGAACCATCATTGTTCAAAAGTCGAAATTCGAGCTCATCTTCTAGTTCAAAAACATGTTTTAAAAAATGATCAATAATATACCAGATAGAGTCGATAACATCATCGGGTAGATTGGTCACAACACCGAAACTGGCGCACCGTCTATGGGAATCTGTAAAAGCCATCCATTTCTCCTGATTGATTTTTTTATTATCATACTGCAAACTGCTAGAAAAATCAAGAAAAGTCAACTGCTTTTAAAAAGTTGTGAATGTTTTTGAAACTTTTTTTCAAAGTTTCTTCATCAAATGCTTGAAAATGCTTACAAGAAGTGGTAGAATGAAAATAGTGGAATCATGAAAACAAAATTTTCAAAGTAGAAAGGAAACGGAATGAATACAGATGATACAGTAACAATTTATGACGTTGCCCGAGAAGCAGGAGTGTCAATGGCGACTGTTAGTCGTGTTGTTAATGGCAATAAAAATGTTAAAGAAAATACTCGAAAGAAAGTCTTAGAGGTTATTGAACGTCTAGATTATCGTCCTAATGCAGTAGCACGTGGTCTAGCAAGCAAGAAAACGACAACAGTTGGAGTCGTCATTCCAGATATCACAAATACGTATTTCTCTACCCTTGCTAAAGGGATTGATGATATCGCGGAGATGTACAAATACAACATCGTCCTTGCTAACAGTGATGAGGATGATGAAAAGGAAGTATCTGTGGTCAATACTCTCTTTTCTAAACAGGTGGATGGCGTTATCTTCATGGGTTATCATTTAACTGAGAAGATTCGCTCAGAGTTTTCACGCTCACGCACACCTGTGGTTCTTGCAGGAACAGTGGATGTGGAGCACCAACTTCCAAGTGTCAATATTGACTATAAACATGCTACGGTTGATGCAGTCCGGCATCTCTTGAAACGAAATAAAAAAATTGCCTTCGTTAGTGGACCATTAGTGGATGATATTAATGGCAAGATTCGCTTATCTGGTTACAAAGATGCTTTGAAAGAAGCGGGAATTAACTACAGTGAAGGTCTTGTTTTCGAATCAAAATACCGTTATGATGATGGCTATGCCTTGGCAGAACGTTTGATTTCTTCTAAAGCAACCGCAGCGATTGTAACAGGAGATGAACTAGCAGCAGGTGTGTTGAACGGACTTGCTGACAAGGGAGTTTCTGTACCAGAAGACTTTGAAATCATCACCAGTGATGATTCGCAAATCGCGCGTTACACTCGTCCAAACCTAACCACCATTGCGCAACCTTTGTATGACCTTGGTGCTATTAGTATGCGTATGTTGACGAAGATTATGCATAAGGAAGAGTTAGAAGAGCGTGAAGTTCTTTTGCCACATGGTTTGGTAGAACGTCATTCAACTCGTAAAGATTAACAAGAAGAGGTCGGGATAAAAATCCCGACCTCGCTTTTTAGTAGCAGAAACTTTTTGGTCAATAGTTCAAGCATTAAGTTGGTGGTTGGAAGCTCTCGGAGTGAACTAGAAAACAAGACTTGATCTAGTAATTTCTATCTCACCGACTTTTTTATACTCAATGAAAATCAAAGAGCAAACTAGGAAACTAGCCGCAGGCTGTACTTGAGTACGGCAAGGCGACGTTGACGAGGTTTGAATTTGATTTTCGAAGAGTATTATCCTTCCATATAGGCTCGTAATTCCTCTCCTGTGAGGCCAGCATTGATAGCAATGAGGAGTTTGAGACGAGCCTTTTGAGCGTTTAACTCTTTGACAAAGAAGACACCAGCATTTTGCAGGCAAACGCCACCACCTTCATAGGCATAAACAGGTTCGGCAATCCCGTTAAAACAACGAGAGACTAAGGCGATTGGAAGTCCTTCTTGGATAAGGGCGTTCAATTTTTGTGCTGTTTCCTTGGGAACATTTCCAGCACCAAAGGCTTGAATAATAAGTCCATCCAGTTGGTCGACAGGAAGCAAATCAAGTAGTTCTTCTGTCATACCAGCATAGACAGGGATAATAGGGACCAAGCCTTGAATCTTATCAAGGTCAAAACGAACACGGGGTTCAGTTGTTTTGAAGTAGAGAATCTCGTGTTTCATGATGAGCCCAAGAGGGCCGTGGGTCGGCGTTTGAAAGGTGCTAACATTTGTCGTGTGCGTCTTGGTCACATACTTAGCAGCATGAATCTCGTCATTCATCACGACCAAGACACCCTTGTCAGCAGCCTTATCGTCACTCGCTACGCGTAGGGCACTGAGATAATTGTAGACGCCGTCGCTTCCAAGTTCGTTGGAACTACGCATGGCACCAGTTAGTACGATCGTTTTGTGAGGAACCTCCATAGTATCAAGGAAATAGGCAGTTTCCTCCAAGGTATCTGTCCCATGTGTAATCACGAAACCGTCATAATGATCAGCCTCCTCTTTAATTTTTTGATAGAGGGCCAGCATATGCTTTGGTTTAATATGGGGACTTGGCAGATTAAAAAAGTCGAGAGCGTGGACTTCAACTCCCTCAAGTGGATTGGATACATGATTCATAGGGTTGTCTTGACTAGTCACAACAGCGCCAGAGGCATCAGCTTGCATGGAAATAGTACCACCCGTATGTAAAACAAGGATTTTCTTAGGCATGATTTACTCACTCTTTCTGAAATGTGGTATAATCATTGTATCACAAAAGGGGAGATTGAGGTAGGATGGAAGTCAAAGCTGTTTTTTTTGATATCGATGGAACACTGGTCAACGATCGCAAGAGTGTTTTGAAATCCACTAAGGATGCGATTAAGATTGTGAAGGAACAGGGAGTGCTTGTTGGAGTAGCGACAGGGCGAGGACCTTTTTTTGTTAAGGATTTAATGGATGATTTAGATCTGGATTTTGCTGTAACTTATAACGGCCAATATATCTTTAATAAAGACAGAGTCTTGTTTACAAGTCCTCTTTCCAAATCTCATTTACGGCAGTTGATAGCCTATGCCAAAAAAGAGGGCAAGGAGATTACTTTGGGGACCAAGGATGCCATGCTGGGTTCGAAAATCATGTCTTTTGGTCTTGGTTCTTTTTCGCAAAGAGTGAGTCGTTTTGTCCCCTCTATGTTGACTCGTACAGTTAGTCATTCCTTTAATCGAATGGTGAGTAAGGTCGTTCCTCAGAAGGAAGAAGATCTACTTCAGTTGATGAATCAGCCCATTTATCAAGTTTTGATGCTAATGACGCCAGAAGAATCTGAGAAAGCAGCAGCTGATTTTCAAGACTTGAAATTGACTCGCAGTAATCCTTTTGCGGCCGATGTCATCAATCAAGGAAATTCCAAGCTAGAAGGCATTCGCCGTGTTGGAAAAGAGTATGGTTTTGATCTCAATCAAGTCATGGCCTTTGGTGACTCGGACAATGACCTAGAGATGCTGGCGGGTGTTGGGATGTCAGTCGCTATGGGCAATGGTAGTAGCAGTGTCAAGGAAGTCGCTAAGCATATCACAACCAGCAACCAACAAGATGGGATTCACAAAGCTTTAGAGCATTTTGGTGTTCTGGCTTCAGAAAAAGTCTTTGTCAGCCGTGATTACCATTTTAATAAGGTCAAGACCTTCCACCACATGATGGATGAACGAACTCAAGAGGAGCCCCAAGCTTGGGACTTAGAAGGTGCCACCCATAGAGCAGGATTTAAGATAGAAGAATTGGTGGAGTTTGTCCGAGCTGCTAGCTCTTCTGAAGAAGATTTTGAACAGGCAGTAGGACAGTTACACCAAGCTCTTGATCAAGCAGCAGAGAAAGTAGTCAAGAAGACACCTGCTAAGCAAGATTTGGTAGGGCAAGTGGATGCCTTGATTGACACCCTATACTTTACCTATGGTAGTTTTGTTTTGATGGGGGTGGATCCAGAACGGATTTTTGACATTGTCCATCAAGCCAATATGGGTAAAATGTTCCCTGATGGAAAAGCTCATTTTGATCCAGTGACCCACAAAATCTTAAAACCAGATGATTGGGAAGAAAAATACGCTCCAGAACCAGCTATTAAAAAGGAGATTGAGCGCCAGATAAAGGCCTATGAGCGCCATAAGGAAAGAGAAGATAAAAAATAGGCGATAGCAGAGGAAGCCTGGAATGATGTTTTGAGTTCCTAGTTTCAACTACGACATCAACAGTTTATAAAAAAATGAGGTTAGGAGAAAAATCCCAACCTCATTTCTGTTTATTACAAAGTTTTATCCTTATCTCTAACGACGAGAAGGTCAACGCTAGTATGGCGTAGGATATATTCTGATGAAGAACCAACTAGCAGACGCTCAAAGGCATTGAGTCCTGTTGCCCCAACTAAAATCAAATCAACCTTTTCTTTATCTGGAATTGTTTTAGCTAAGAGAGTTTTAGGATTTCCCATCTCAATAACAACTTTAATATCTGTGAGCCCAGCATCTTTTGCACGTTTTTCGTATTCAGCCATCAAATCGTTGGCCTCTACTTGCAATTCTTCGTAAACTTCAGCATCAAATGTTGAGATGCTTTGAAGAGCACGTGTGTCAATGACATGGGCAATCGTTAGTTTTGCTTGGTTACGCAGTGCTGAATGAACCCCTTTGATGAAAGCCAAGTCAGCTTCCTTAGAACCGTCAACCGCTACCATGATGTTTTCATAACGTTGTGCCATAGCAAAAACCTCCTCGTTCTTATTACCTTCATTGTATTCCTTTTCACTAAAAAAGTAAAGTAAAAAACGATAGGAATATAGATGCTTTTTGACTTTGACTTGGAGTTTGTTATAATAAAACTAGAAAAGCTAAGAGGAAGAGATATGACAAAAATCGCAGTATTATCGGATATACATGGCAATACGACAGCTTTAGAGGCTGTCTTAGCAGATGCGCAGAAGGCGGAGGTTGATGAGTATTGGCTCTTAGGAGATATTCTCATGCCTGGAACGGGACGAAAAAATATTCTCCAGACTTTGGAGGCTTTACCCATCACTCTTAGAGTTTTAGGGAATTGGGAGGAGAGTTTATGGCGCGCCTGCCATCGTCAGCTAGATGAAACCAGACCCAGCCATCGTTATCTCCTGCGCCAGTGTCAGTATATTATGGAAGAACTCAGTGTTGAGGAGATTGAGGCACTGCAGGACTATCCCTTGCAAGTGCACCGCCAGTTTGGAGATTTGAAGCTAGGGATTAGCCACCACTTGCCTGATAAAAATTGGGGACGAGAGCTGATTCATCTTGGGAAGCAAGAGGACTTTGACCGTCTTGTCACCAATCCTAACTGCGATGTTGCCATATACGGGCATATCCATCAACAGTTTCTTCGTTATGGTAGTGGTGGCCAGCTCATCCTGAATCCAGGTTCCATTGGGCAACCCTTCTTTTTATCTGAGAATTTACGCAAGGACTTGCGGGCCCAGTACATGATCTTAGAATTTGATGAAAAAGGCTTGAAAGATGCTGATTTTCGTCGGGTTGATTATGATATTGAGGCAGAATTACAGCTAGCCAAAGACTTACAATTACCCTACTACCAAGTTTATTATGAAAGTTTGGTTAATGGGATTCACCATACCCACAATCAGGACTTGTTGCACGAAATCGCTCAGAGTCAAGGACATGATGTTGAATTGGATGACTGGCTTAGTGGTAACTCTTGACATTACAACTAGAAGAGATATAATAAACTTAAGAAAAGAAGGAACTAATCTGACGAAAAAAGGAGAACCTTATGCAAATTTCAAGTCGATTTACCATCGCGACCCATATGTTGATTATCATAGCCTTAAAAGGGAAAGAAAGTAAGGTGACTAGTGATTTTCTTGCTAGTAGCGTTGGAGTCAATCCTGTCATTATCCGTAAGACCTTATCTCAACTGAAAAAGGCAGAGTTGATCTCAGTTGCGCGTGGAACTGGTGGAGCAGAGATCATCAAAGACCTAGAGGATATCAGTCTTTTAGATGTTTACCAAGCAGTTGAATGTCTAGGAAAGACAGGTCAACTCTTTAGTTTTCACGACAATCCCAATCCAGCCTGTCCAGTTGGCGCAAATATCCATGGGATTTTAGATGAGAAATTACAAAAGATTCAGCTAGCTATGGAGCAGGAGTTGGGCCAAACCAGTCTTGCCCAAGTAGTGGCAGATGCAGAAGCAAGGATAGAGAAATAAGAGCTTCTAGAAAGAGGCGGAACGTAGACATACCCTATCAGTAATAAAAAAATTGCCCTTATAGAGGTTGGATACTATATAGTAAAAACTCTTAGAAATGCTGACATAATGCTATTTTTAAGAGTTTTTTTATTTTCTCTAGTAAAAGAAAGAGATTGAAGCAAGTTGATCAAAATGAACCTTTTTTTTAAATCTGAAGAGGCGAGACACAAACATAATTTTAGTAGAATATTGAGTATAAATCTTTCCAAAATAAAATGCATATTATCAAGTTTTAAACATCTGATAATATGCGTTTTTCTGATTTTAAAGACTGTTATCCCAGCTTCTTTTTACATGTCTTTCTATCAAGTTGCTGGATTTATAGAGTCCTTGCTTTTATTGTTCCTTTCTTGACTTGAGGAAGCTACCAAGTCCAAGGAGGGCTAGGAGGCTGATTCCTGCAAACAGGAGTTTGTGATCGTTTTTGGTTCCTGTATTTGGAAGTTCAGCTTGTTTAGCTAGGGGAGCAGGTATAGTTTCCTTGTTAGAGTTGTCTACCGATTCGTTTTGAACCGCTTCTTTTACAGATGATGCTTGTGCTTCTTGTGATGGTTTTTCAGCTTGTGAATCAGTTGTAGCTTGGCTAGGTTTATGATCCGCATCTGCTACTTTTGCATCTGGTTTTGCAGAATCAGGTTTAGTTTGTGGAGCTGGATCTTGATGTTCCGGTTTGACGACTCTGTTTGGAGTATTGTCTTGGATATTATCTTGACCGTGCTCTTGTTTTAAGCTAGAAAGATCAAACTCAGGTTTTTCTTCCACAGCTGGGGCAACGATGGCACCGCCTTGAGCGATTCGAAGAACAGTAGCTGTAAGGGCATTTAATTTCAAGCCTTTTTCAGTCCATTCCAGTCCTTGAGGGTTGGCAATTCCGACTGGTCCTGCTTGGTTTTCATCTGCTAAAACTTCAGCATTTCTTAGATGTGCAAAGGCAGTTCCCAAGTTAAATTCACGAGCTTTTTCGTCCGCATTGACAAAGACTGCGTAGATATCTCCATTTGGAGCAGTGATTTGGTAGCCAATTACTACATCTTCTTTTTCCACACCATTTTGGCCTGGGACAGTGATGAGTTGGACACGGTCTTTGATATCTTGAAGACTCTTGAGTCGGAAGGCGTCTGTAGATTGACGAAGGGCAATCAAACCTTTCATATAGTCACGGCTCTTGACATTTTCAGGATATGCTTTTCCATCTGTAGCTTTAGTCCAGTCAAACTTGTTGACAGCATCACTAGAGTCATAAGAATCATGGATGAAGTAAGGATAGTCAAATGGGTTACCATCCTTGTCACGAAGTAAGTGAGATTTGTTTGGAACCTTATCCTCTGCTACTGGAGTCTTGTAGGCTGGGTCACGGAATTGTTTGGTACGTCCGTATTCCTGACCAGAGTGGATAAATGGAGTTCCTTGAGCTGTCAAGACCGTGAGATTTCCAAGGCGCAAACGACGATGGATTTCCGCATAGTTTTCAGCCTTGCTTGGGTCTTTTTTGATTGATTGGGCAATGATGTCAAAAAGGGTCAAGTTATCATGGGCTGCGATGTATTGAATCACATCTCCAGGGCTATCTGCTTCAAAGTTAGTTGGTTGAGCAATCAGATTTTTAAAGATGGTATTGAGATCACGTTTGCCACCTGTGATAAAGGCAGGTTGACCTTCGTTTGGATAACCAGACTTGAGGTTGTTACGGATGTCATCTGAAAAGACAGCAACAGTATCAGTATGCTTCATCCAATCTTGGTCAGCAGCTTTAGTAGGCATATTTTCATCACCAGAATAGGTTCTCCAACCTTCACCAAGCATGATGAGGTTTGGATTGAGGGCGCGTGCAGCCTTGTAAGCTTCTTCGACAGAAGCTGCATCATGATCTCCCATCATATCGAAACGGAAACCATCTACTTTATAGGTTTCAACTAGATACTTGATAGAGTCTACCATGACGCGTTTAGACATGTAGTGGGTTGTTCCTAGACGACCACCACCAAAGCTAGTACGAGGTGTCCCGTCTGCATCCATGAAGTGGTAGTAGTTTGGCTCAAGATCTTCAAAGATATCGACATTGGCAGTATGGTTGTAAACTACGTCTAAGATAGCACCCATGCCACGTTTATGGATTTCGTTGACGAGGTTCTTAAATTCTGCGATACGTTTTTCTGGGTCCTTAGGATTGCTTGAGTACATACCAGTCAAGGAGAAGTAGTTTTGAGGGTCATAACCCCAGTTGTAGTTGCTATTGCTTGAAGCATAGGCAGACAGTCGTTCTTGATTCTTCAATTCATTGACATAGTAGTAAGACAAGACAGGAAGGAGTTGGATGTGGGTAACACCTAAATCCTTGAGGTAGTCAAGCTTTTCGATAAAGGCTTCAAAGGTACCAAATGGTTTTGTCAAGTCTTTTGCGATGGCAGGATCTGAAGTGAAGTCACGAACGTGAGCCTCGTAGATAACAGCATCTTCACGAGATTTGAAGTTATGAATCTTACCATAAGTCAAGTCTTGAGGTCCAAGTTTTGCTGGATCCACAAAAGCAGCTTTAGCAACCTTATGGGCAGCGTCTGTTTTGGCTAGATCGCTGTTCCAAGCTGCTAGAGATTTGGCGTAAGGATCAAGTACGAGGACAGTCTTGCCTTGGCGCTCGATTTGATAGTGGTAGTAGTAGCCAGTATAGTTGCTGATGCCAAGACCAGAGTTTTCATTCAGAGTTTGTTTCCAGGTTCCTTTTTCTCCTTTTTCAAGGGCGACGGTTCCGACCACTTTTTCAGGATCTTTCTTATCGTAGACGACAACTGAAACCTTATCGGCACTTGGAGACCAAAGAGTCAGATCAACACGTTTACCATCTTCTTTAAGATTTGCACCGAGTGGACCATCGTAACTGTAAGTCTCATCTTTGAGACGCCAGCTTGAACGAGTTGTAAAACGGTCTGAATCGTAGGCAACGGTGTAAGGGTTTTGAGTGTCAGAGAAATCACCGATGTAAGTTACTTTCTTACCTGCTTCATCAACTGTAACATCTGTGATGGTCACTTTATTGCCTAGGTGGTCTGTGATGGTAGAGTGTTTGAGAATGTCTTCTTTTTTAGCCCCAACCAAGGTAGAAAAACTGCTTTCAATACGAGATTTAGCCACATGTTGGGCACCAGTCATACGGATGTCGTGTACATAGTAAGGGTTGGTGTAGATGGTTTCGTCATCATCCTTAAGGAAGATTTGGCTGTGGTTTTTCAGGTCAGTAAATTTATAATCTTCTTTTCTGATTTTCACATCATCGCCTTTCTTGCTCTCATCTAATAGTAAAAATCCAAATTCTCTAGCAGCTTCATTGAGCGGAATATCGATGTAGCGTCCGTGTTTTCCACTTGCAGTAAAGTCTGTACCGTCAGGCCATTCACCATTGCTTGGATTCTTGACATCACCCCAGTACCAGAGGGATTTTTTATCATAATTTCCATCTGTTCGATAATAGTTGACACGAATAGTTCCTGCTGGTTGAGGTTGATAGTTGTGTACTTTATAGTTTTCATCTAGCCAAGCTTCATTCATTTTTGGAGAGAGACGCTCTACAGAACGATCTCCAGTAAGGTTGTCCCCTTTGGTGTTGTTAATGAGGAAGCTGATTTTCTTGGCTTGCTCATTTTTTAGTTTGACATCTAGGTAGTAGCCGTAGTCGTCTTTCTTGGCATCCTTGAAAGACTGGGCGCCATTTGGCCAGTTCTCAGATGGTTTTTCAACATCATCCCAAGTCCAAAGACCTTGCGAATCTTGGTTTTCTTGAGGAAGTTTTTTGACGTGGATACGGAAGTAGTTGTCTTCAATTGGTGTTTCAGATACAGTGTCTGCTGGCGAAGCTTTCTCAGCGGCTAGACTTGATACTTCTGTTTTCTCGTCTTTATTGTTTGGAAGGCTTGGAGTAGCTTCAGTTGTAGTTGTTTCAGAAACTGCTACTGGTTCAGATGTTTTAGACTCTAGGGAAGCGCTTGCATCTTTTGGGGCCAAAATAGGCGTTTTTTCCTCAGCTTGGCTGGTTTCTGTAGTAGCTGGGTTCGCACTAATAGCGCTTACATTTTCTTGTGTGCCAGGACTAGTTTCAGCTGCAGATACAGAAGGTGCTGTTAGGGCAAGGAGGATAAAGCTTGCTCCAATAAGGACAGAGCCAGTTCCGTTTTTCAGAGAACGGATGCTGTAAATCATTTTTTTATCTGGTTGAGATGACGTGTTTTTCATAGACACTCTCCTATCATTTATTTCTATCTTAGTATAGCACGTAGTAACAGTTTATGCAATCGTTTTCTTGAATTTTATAGATGAGAAATCAGACTATGTGAAAAATCATCCTCCATTAAAATCAAATCCCCTTTTTGTTGATAGTCTACTGAAGAAATATCCTAGCCTGAGTAAAAATATTGACATTGACCAGCTCATCAGTAGATCTTGCTATATTCTAGCAAATCAAGGAAAAAGTTTTTAGAGAGTGGGACAGAAATCGGTAATTCGTTAGAATTCGATTTCGTCGTCCCACCTCCGCACAGTTGAGTAGGGCTGTAAAAGCTGATGAAATCAGCGTAGTAGAGCCCACTCAACCACTGCGTCTTGCCCGACAATCCAAAGACAATTGAGAGGCTAGGACTTTTGTCCCAGACTCATTGTTCAAAGAAATAAAATCTCAACAAATTTACTAGAGGACTTAAGTCAATTTCTAGCAATTTTTTTAGAATTCACAATGTATAGTGGATTGAATCTAGAATAGTAGATTACGACTGCTAAAAATATTTCTAGAAATTAGTTTGACTTTCCTAATCGAATTGTTCATACCTTATTTCAATCTACTATAGTGTTTTATATTCAATCTATCATACAACAAAATTATTGTAAATGAGCAAAAATTTATCGACAAGTGCGAATCCATTGTTGAAAGTAATACTCAATGAAAATCAAAGAGCAAACTAGGAAACTAGCCGCAGGTTGCTCAAAACACTGTTTTGAGGTTGTGGATAGAACTGACAAAGTCAGCTCAAAGCACTGCTTTGAGGTTGCAGATGGACGTTGACGCGGTTTGAAGAGATTTTCGAAGAGTATAAAAACGCATAATATCAAGTTTTTAAGATAACTGACATTATGCGTTTGTATATGTTTTAGCTTGCTTACTTGGTTATAAAACAGAGGCTTTTTTAAAGTTTACTAATGGAAAGAGTATTGAGTTCATTGACGACTTGTAGATTAGCCATGCGACCGACGTTCATGAGCTTCGGATGAACCAATCCTTCAATATCAAAGTTTGTAATGATGGCATCGTAACCCGCTTCCATGATTTCATCGACATTGAGTGTCGTTTTATCCCATGTTTCAAAGTGGATGTTTCTAGAGGTGTAAAATTGATAGAGTGAAATCAAAGCCTGAGGATGGGCAAAGTCAAACTCACTCAAAACAAGGACACGAACCTTAGTTTGGCGCTTTAGGAGTTGTTCCACTAGATCAGTTGCGTGGGTTAAAAGAGTATAGACTAGATGAACAACAGCGTGAAGTTGCTCCTTTTGTCCCAAGCTAGACTTATAGCGCATCATTTCAAAACTAGCAGCTTCGTAAAAATCTGGGAAGAACTTTTTAATCTTATTCAGTGCATAAGATTTGTTATGAGAAATGATAGATTCTGAGTTGATTTCTTGACGTTCTAGAAATGCAGTGTTATGCAAGTGCCAAATCAATTGATCGGTATTTGAAAAGTGGACATCAAACTGTCGGGTAAGATTGTCTAGGACATCTCGAGCTGAGTGATAGGAGTGATCGACTTTCTCATTGTCTTTCCGCGCCTCTAGGAAATCCTCGACCGTGAAGAAAATTCCCTCTTGAGTATAGGAGCTGAAAATTTGGTCAATAGTTGTAAAATCGAGTGTGATTCCAAGACGATCACCAAGAGATTGCAATTCCTGCTGGAAGTTTGACAGTTGAATAAAAATAGGACGAAGAGAGTCAGACTCGATTTCCTCTTTAGGTCTCGGTAAAATCTTTGCTCGATGGAGATTGACTGCAATTAGTGTCTTCAGCTGAAACAGATTTTGGTAGGTGATAGGATAGCCTGTGACCTTGACAAAAAAAGTCACAAACTCAGCTACATCTTCAGAAGACATATTAAATGGCCATTTGAAGAAACCATAGGCTTCATGGAAATATTGGGCAAAAAAGAAGCGAATGTCTCTTTCGTCTCCAATAATTGAAATAGGCGTCACCTTGAGCTTGAATTTATACTTTGATTGCAGGATATTATTGATTTCAGCAACCTTCTTACGAAGTGAGGGAAGAGAAATGTCAAGCGTTTCAACTAGGTGCTCGAAAGTAAATGGTTCTTCTAATAGGAAGAAAGCTCGGAGTACCTGAAAATTAACAGACTCTTGCAAAACGTGTCTATAAATTCGCTCAATACCAAAATTATGTTCGTTCGTCAGTCTGATACCAGCGGTTGATGATAGAATATCAAAACAAGAAAGTTGCTCGCGCATTTCTTTGATATCGCTTTTGATGATGCGTCCATTCAAATCTAGAATATCAGCCAAGGTGTCAATGTGAATCCATTCTTGGTTCTCAAATAAGTATTCTAGAATTTTTAATTGTCTCTGTTCTTTGTGAGATAATAGTTCTCTCATGGGAAATACTCCTTGAAAATATAATGTATTATAAACAAAAAAAGATAAAAAAATTATCAGGGCTTTTTTCTATTATAGCATGTTTTCGGAAAAAATTTTTAAAATTCGTTTATAAATTACCAATTTTTATAATAATTTTACTAAAAAAATCGAAAATTTGGAAATTATTTGCATCAAATGTTTTTTTTTTTTCTAAAAGGAGCAAAAAACTTGACTATGTTGATACCATATTTTATAATAGCAATGTATGTAAAACACATGCGACTCTAATAAAAAATAAATAGGAGATAAGAATGTATTTTAATCGTAAAAATGCAGAGCAGAAGAACTGGCGTATGATTAAAAAAGGAAAACATTTCCTTTTTGGTTGTTCGCTTGTTTTTGCGGTCGGAGCTAGCTTAGCTACTCAAACAGTCCATGCAGACACAGCATCGGAATCTACAGTTGAGAGTGGCTCAAAAGCTAAAGAGGCTAAGCCTGGATATGGTGGAGAAACGGGGACTTATGAAGCTCCTGCTGCTGTGGCAGAGACTCAGCCAGCAACAGTTGAAAAAGCAGTGGTAGCGGAAAACACTACTGCTAAAACAGCTAACAAAGAAGTTTTGACCCAGTTGGTCGAAGAAGTAAAAGGCTTGGACAAAGCAGGAAAGACAGAAGACTCTCTTTCTCGCTTGAACACAGCACTTGAACAAGCACAAAAGGTTTTGGATAAGGCAGAAGCTAGCCAAGACCAAGTGGATACAGCAGTCGCTAGTCTCAAAGAGGCAGTAGCTCAACTTGCTATCAAAGAAGAAAAAACAACAGCAGTAGCCACTGAAGCTAAAGTTGAAGAAGTAACGGAAGCGGCAACTGAACCAGTCGCACCAGCTGAACCAGTCCGTTCAAGAGGGAAACGTGATCTAAGTTCACGTGCAGTATACCGTTCAGTTGACGGCTCACTCGCTGAAGGTGAATTTGCTGGTGCGGGTGTCAAGCAGTTTCAGTCAGTTCGCTACAGTGTGGATGGAGACACAACAACTTGGACAATTAGTGTTGTACCGCAGCATAAGAATCACCAAGCTGCTGGCTTGGTGGTCGCATCAGATGATACAATTCAAAGTATTACTGTCGTAGACCGTGGTCCTAATGCTGGACGTCTGAATGAGGATTATTACGTTGAGAAAGATTTTGGAAAGCTCCCTGCTATGAGCAATCACAAAGCTTTGGCGTCTCATTATAAATACATTGGTGGAGGAGTTCCTGATTCGCTTACCTATAGTGTAGTGACTAAAGGTACCAAACACAATCTGTTTGCTCGTTTTGCAACAGCTATTGTAAAAAACTCACTAGAAAATGGTGGGATGAATGGTTCATCAGCTGTTAAAAATCGTACTTCAGACTTCCCAGAAGTCGGTATCAATCTTTCATCAAGACTTGCACCACAACCAGGAGTCAACAATACCTACACCCAAACAAATGACACGATTACAGTGCCTACTATAGCTTCTACAGATACAGTCTTGACAGGTACAGGAACACCAGGTGCCCGCATCAATATTAAGAGTGAGGGTAAAACTGTTAATGATAGTACCGTAGTTGGACAGAACGGACAGTGGTCATTCCCAATTACTATTGGTTTGAATAGTAACGTTACTGGTGGGGCACAGCTGGTTCCTGGGAGTCAAATCAGCGTTAGCCAAACAGTTGGTGGAGTAGAAAGTGCTGCTACACCTGTAAACGTCTCTCTAGGTCACTCAGAGATCGTTCCATCATCTAAATCAAAACAACAAAATAATCTTGTTGAAAATGATAGAAACGTTACCTTGAAAGTACCGCATGATGCAGGAGCAGCTTACTTCCAATTTACGGATACAGATGGCAAGGCACAAGAAGTTGCACTCAAACGTGATGCTGTTCCAGGTAAGTGGCAAGTAAACTCTTCAAGTAGTGCACTTGCAAGTGTTGCTTCAAGTGAACAAGGCGCCCACTATTCAACGATCAACTTGACCTTGAACAAAGATATGAAAGCTGGAACAACAGCTAAAGTTATCTCTAACATGAAAGAAGGCAGCTACTCAAGTCTTCAAGGATGGCAATCACGTAACGTTGAAGAAGCTCCAAAAGAAGAGACTCCACAACCACAACCACAACCGCAACCGCAACCAGAACCATCAAAACCAACCACTCCAGCAGTGGATAGCGCAACTACAGTCCCAGCATCAGCCCCAGAAATTGTCAATGACTTGGCAGGTAAAGCAAGTACTCCAGCTGATGTAACAGTTAAAGCACCAGCAGGTTCAACTGTTAAACTTTACAACAAAGATGGCGTTGTAATCGGTGAAGCTGTAGCTAATGACCAAGGTGTAGCAACTGTTCACCCTACGAACAGCCTTCCTGAAGGTGAGATTACAGCGACTACAACACCAGCAGGTGGAACAGAGTCAGCTAAGAGTGCACCGATTACGGTTACAAAAACACCATTGACTGAAGGAAAAGTAAGTCAACAATCTAATGGTTCTCTGGTTCTTATAGTGTCTAAGAACCTTGTAACAGTTTATCCTGGAGATAAGATTGATATTGACGTTTGGGCAGATGGGACACCTTCTCTTGAGAAATTCGATGCTTATCAAAATCCAACTGGGGTCGCAGGAGTGTTCCCACAGGGTCACTTCTTCGCAACTGCAGGTTCAAATACCTGGAGAAACAAAAAAAATAAATACATTGGTACAGTTGCTGAGACACAAAAGGCAGGCACTGTAGATGTTGGATTCGTTGCTCGTAATAAAAAGGGTAACCAATTTACAGATGTTATTAGAGTTGTTGTTCTTGAGACTGCTAAGAAGTATGAACCAGTTGCAGGTACAAAAGTAGATGTTGCAGATCCTAACACTCTTAGTGAAGATGAAAAGAACAAGATCATCGACTCAGTTAAAACTGCTAACCCAAATCTTCCAGCAAATGCGACATACAGTGTAGATGAAAAAGGTAACCTTACCATCACTTATCCTGATGGATCAACAGATAAGGTTGCAGCTGCATATCTCGTTAACCCAACAAAAGACACAACAGCCCCAGAACAACCAGTTGTGAACACAGACCTTACAGGTAAAGCAGGAACTAAGACTCCGGTTGAGGTTACTGCAGAAAAAGGTTCAACTGTTGCCCTTTACGATAAAGACAACAACAAGATCGGTGAAGCAACTGCAGGAGAAAATGGTAAAGCAACGATTACTCCAAAAGTTGATATTCCAGCAGGTCCTGTAACAGCCAAAGCAACAGATGCGGCAGGTAATGAATCAAAACCAAGTGTTGCCAAAGAAGCAACTCCAGCACGTGTAAACGTAGCACCAACAGTAGAGATTCCTTACTCAGATCCAGCTCCAAACAAAAAAGAAGTTTATCTTTATACTGGAGAAGAAGCAGACGTTGATATCACATTTAACGACGATTCTGGAAAAATTAAATCAGCTTCACTTAAAAAAGGTGGGAATATTGCCTTAAATAATATTGATGGTAATCCAGATAAACAAGATAATGAATATGGATATACTGTAACAGCAATTAATTCTGAAACAGCGACGCCTGCGAAAATTAAAGTAACAGGACAAGTTTCTGGTATTGCAGCAGATAAATTACCAAAAACTGCAAGTGATTCATTAAAATTAGTAACAAGATTTGCGACAGCAACAGACACTGATGGAGCATTTATTGTAAATGATGCAAACAGAAAAGAAGATCCAAAAACAAAAGAAGCAGTTGGTTCTTACTTAACTGACCCAGGTGCAGTAACTTTCGTATTAAAAGCACAAACTAAGAAATATGATATTAAAACTCCAGCATCGGCTGATAAAGTAACCGTATCAGATGCTAACAATGTTACTGATAAAGAGTTTGAAAAAATTAAAGAGAAAGTTAAACTTGAATATTCTCAAAACAATCCAGATGCACGTTTAGCTGACAAAAAAGGTAAAGAAGTAGAAGATGCTTCAAAAGTTGTTGATAAAGTAGAAAAAGAAGGAAACAAAGTTGTTGTAACCTATAAAGATGGTTCTAAAGATACAAAACCATTGTCAGAATTTGTAAACGTAGCTCCAAAAGTAGAACTTCCATACTCAAATGAAGCTAAGAAAGAAATCTATGTTTATACAGGTGAAAACACTGATTTAACATTCAAAGCATCAGACAACACTGCTGTTAAAGATATGTATGTACGTGGTCCTGGTGGTATTGGAAAAGATAATACGGCAGATTACGGTTTCACAACTGGAAAAATCGAGAATTCAGCAGTCACTCATGGTGATGGTACTGTATCAGGTGCTACAGCTACTATTAAGATGACAGGTGTTACAACACTTAAAGCTCCAAACCATTGGACAAGTTTTGTTGTTGCTAATGACAATGATAATGCACCATCAAATACAGATTTTAATGCATTAGATAAAAATCCGAATGCAACTCAGACTCCAGGATATGTTCACTTTATCGTTAAATCTCAAACAGATAAGTACGATATTGCAACTCCAGCTCCAGCTGATAAAGTTGAAGTAGCAGATCCAGATAAAGTAACAGATGCTGAGTTAGATAAAATCAAAGAAAAATTACAACTTGAGTACAAAAAAGATAACGATGATGCGAACATCGCAAAAGATACTCCAGTTGATAAAGATGGTAAGATTAAATCAGTCACAAAAGATGACAAAGGAAATCTTGTAGTAACCTATACAGATGGTTCTACAGATACAAAACCATTATCAGAATTTGTAACTAAAAAACCAACAGATGCAGATAAGAACGAGCCAACACCAAAAGCTCAAACTGTAGATAAAGGAACTGAACCAAAAGCAGAAGATTCAATCGGTAACTTGAAAGATCTTCCTAAGGGTACAACAGTAGCCTTCAAGGATCCAGTAGATACAACAACACCAGGTGAAAAACCTGCGACAGCAGTTGTAACTTACCCAGATGGTTCTAAGGAAGAAGTTCCAGTTAAAGTAACTGTTACAGACCCAAGTTCAAAACCAACAGATGCAGATAAGAACGAGCCAACACCAAAAGCTCAAACTGTAGATAAAGGAACTGAACCAAAAGCAGAAGATTCAATCGGTAACTTGAAAGATCTTCCTAAGGGTACAACAGTAGCCTTCAAGGATCCAGTAGACACAACAACACCAGGTGAAAAACCTGCGACAGCAGTTGTAACTTACCCAGATGGTTCTAAGGAAGAAGTTCCAGTTAAAGTA
>NZ_JARZZP010000022.1 GCF_029948085.1 Streptococcus taonis
CGAACACAGAAGTTAAGCCCTAGAACGCCGGAAGTAGTTGGGGGTTGCCCCCTGTGAGATATGGAAGTCGCTTAGCTCTAGGGAGTTTAGCTCAGCTGGGAGAGCATCTGCCTTACAAGCAGAGGGTCAGCGGTTCGATCCCGTTAACTCCCATTTTAGCGGGTGTAGTTTAGTGGTAAAACTACAGCCTTCCAAGCTGTTGTCGCGAGTTCGATTCTCGTCACCCGCTTTGAACATAGTTCAATTTACCAAGTTTTTAAAACTTGGGCGCGTAGCTCAGGTGGTTAGAGCGCACGCCTGATAAGCGTGAGGTCGGTGGTTCGAGTCCACTCGTGCCCATTGAAATATGGTCCGTTGGTCAAGGGGTTAAGACACCGCCTTTTCACGGCGGTAACACGGGTTCGAATCCCGTACGGACTATTTATTGGAGGATTACCCAAGTCCGGCTGAAGGGAACGGTCTTGAAAACCGTCAGGCGTGTAAAAGCGTGCGTGGGTTCGAATCCCACATCCTCCTTTATTATTAACGCGGGATGGAGCAGCTCGGTAGCTCGTCGGGCTCATAACCCGAAGGTCGTAGGTTCAAATCCTGCTCCCGCAATAAGGCTCGGTAGCTCAGTTGGTAGAGCAATGGATTGAAGCTCCATGTGTCGGCGGTTCGATTCCGTCTCGCGCCATTTAAATATTTTGGAAGGGTAGCGAAGAGGCTAAACGCGGCGGACTGTAAATCCGCTCCTTCGGGTTCGGGGGTTCGAATCCCTCCCCTTCCATAGTTACGGGCATAGTTTAAAGGTAGAACTAAGGTCTCCAAAACCTTCAGTGTGGGTTCAATTCCTACTGCCCGTGTTAGTTAAATTATGGCGGGTGTGGTGAAGTGGTTAACACATCAGATTGTGGCTCTGACATTCGGGGGTTCGATTCCCCTCACTCGCCTATTTATATTATTGGGGTATAGCCAAGCGGTAAGGCAAGGGACTTTGACTCCCTCATGCGTTGGTTCGAATCCAGCTACCCCAGTTATACTTTGCCGGCGTGGCGGAATTGGCAGACGCGCTGGACTCAAAATCCAGTGTCCGCAAGGACGTGCCGGTTCGACCCCGGCCGCCGGTATAGTATGAAAGACAAGGTTTTCGGACCTTGTTTTTTTGTTGAATAATTTATTAAAATTTCACTAAAAAAGGTCTATACCATTTACAAATTGTTTTGAAAGGTTTATAATGTAATTGACATAATAAATAGTAGATTATTTCTTAAGGGGGTTATCATTATGCCTAAGTATATTAAAGCTGATCAATTTTTCTATCCACATGGTATTCGTCGTGGAGGTTATTTAGAACTTATTGATGGCAAGTTTGGTAAGCATGTTGAAGAGATTTCGGATGATGCAGAAATTTTAGACTACTCTGGTTACAGCATTGCACCTGGTCTCGTTGACACCCACATTCATGGTTTTGGTGGTGTGGATGTCATGGATAATAATATCGAAGGTACACTTCATACGATGAGTGAAGGTCTTCTTAGCACAGGTGTTACTAGTTTCCTACCAACTACACTAACTTCATCATACGAACAATTGCTGGCTGTTACTGAAAACATTGGTGCACGCTATCAAGAAGCATCTGGTGCTAAGATTCGTGGTATCTATTTTGAAGGGCCATACTTTACTGAGGAATTTAAAGGAGCTCAAAACCCTGCTTACATGAAAGATCCACGTATGGATGAGTTCCGCGCTTGGCAGAAGGCTGCTAATGGTCTTCTTAATAAAATTGCTCTTGCACCTGAACGTGATGGGGTTGAGGACTTTGTACGTACTATTACTGGTGAAGGTGTAACTGTTGCTCTTGGTCACTCTAATGCTACCTTTGATGAAGCAAAAAAAGCTGTTGATGCTGGAGCTAGTGTATGGGTTCACGCATATAATGGAATGCGTGGCTTAACACACCGCGAACTTGGTATGGTTGGTGCTATGTATGAGTTACCACACACTTATGCAGAATTGATTTGTGATGGTCATCACGTGGATCCTAAGGCTTGCGAAATTCTTCTTAAACAAAAAGGAACTGAAAATATTGCCCTTATCACTGACTGTATGACAGCAGGTGGTTTGCAAGATGGTGATTATATGTTAGGGGAGTTTCCAGTTGTAGTTGCAAATGGGACTGCTCGCCTTAAATCTACAGGTAACTTGGCAGGTTCCATTCTCAAACTTAAAGATGGTTTGAAAAATGTCGTTGAGTGGGGAATTGCAAATCCTCATGAAGCAGTCATGATGGCTAGTCTGAACCCAGCTAAATCAGTTCATATCGATGACGTCTGTGGACAAATTCGTGAAGGCTACGATGCAGACTTTATCGTGCTAGATAAAGATTTGGAATTAGTAGCAACTTATCTAGATGGAGAAAAACGCTATCAAGCATAATCTAAAAAGTAGAAACGACTTTAGTTTCTACTTTTTTTAATAAATTCGTGAACACTTTCACATATTACTTGATTTTTATATTGAAAAGGCTTACAATTATGATATAAACAATACAAATAAAAAAGCGGAGGATTGCTTATGAAAGCTTATACTTACGTTAAACCAGGCCTTGCGTCATTTGTTGATGTTGACAAACCAGTTATTCGCAAGCCAACAGATGCTATTGTGCGTATCGTTAAGACTACTATTTGTGGTACAGACCTTCATATTATTAAAGGGGATGTTCCTGCTTGTAAGAGTGGAACAATCTTAGGACATGAAGGAATTGGTATTGTAGAGGAAGTTGGAGCAGGAGTTTCAAACTTCAAAAAAGGCGATAAGGTTTTGATTTCTTGTGTTTGTGCCTGTGGTAAATGCTACTACTGTAAAAAGGGAATCTATGCTCACTGTGAAGACGAAGGTGGATGGATTTTTGGACATTTGATTGACGGTATGCAAGCAGAATATCTTCGTGTGCCCCATGCTGATAATACTCTTTATCATACTCCAGCTGACTTGTCTGATGAAGCTTTGGTTATGTTATCTGATATCTTGCCAACTGGCTATGAAATTGGTGTCTTAAAAGGGAAAGTTGAGCCTGGTTGTAGTGTAGCTATCGTTGGTTCAGGGCCAGTCGGATTGGCAGCTCTTTTGACGGCACAATTCTATTCACCAGCTAAATTGATTATGGTGGACCTAGACGATAACCGCTTGGATACTGCAGTTTCTTTCGGTGCTACTCATAAGATTAATTCTTCAGATCCTGAAAAGGCAATTCAAGAAATTTATGATTTGACAGATGGTCGAGGTGTAGATGTCGCTATTGAGGCGGTAGGAATTCCTGCAACGTTTGATCTCTGTCAAAAGATTATCGGTGTAGACGGAACAGTAGCCAACTGTGGTGTGCATGGTAAGCCAGTTCAGTTTGATTTGGACACTCTTTGGATTCGTAACATTAATGTTACTACTGGATTGGTTTCTACCAATACAACTCCTCAGCTTTTGAAAGCCTTAGAAAGTCATAAAATTGAACCTGAAAAATTGGTAACTCATTATTTCAAACTTAGTGAAATAGAAAAGGCCTATGAAGTATTTAGTAAGGCCGCCGATCATCATGCGATTAAAGTGATCATTGAAAACGATATTTCAGAAGGTTAATCTTGTTTTTAAATCCAGTTATTCGTTTTTGAATAGCTGGATTTTTTGAAAATGTTATATAATTCGTGAAAATGAGCAAAATTCTTTCATTGTTCTCAAAATTTCGCTATAATATACGGTACAAAGGAAGTTAAACTATGTATCGAGTTATAAAAATGTACGGAGATTTTGAACCGTGGTGGTTTATAGAAGGCTGGGAAGACGACGTCATTGCGAGCAAAAAATTTGATAACTATTATGACGCTTTGAAATATTATAAGTCTTGTTGGTTTGAGTTAGAAAAGGAGATTCCCCTTTACAAAAGTAGAGGAGACTTGATGACTATTTTTTGGGATCCAGAAGATAAACGCTGGTGTGAAGAATGCGATGAATTTCTTCAGCAATATCATTCCTTGGCTTTGTTGGAAGATGGTCAAGTCATTCCTGATGAAAAATTTAGACCTGGTTACGAAAAGCAGACTGGTTTAGAAATCCACCGTACTTGTCGCATAAAAAAAGAAGAAACAACTTTTTAATGAAGTTGTTTCTTCTTTTTTTATATTTTCTTCGAATAATAAGAATGAGGAGGAAGATATGGTACAAACACTTGCACAAGAATTGATTACACTGGCCAAAAAACAAGGAGCTCAGGACATCTATTTTGTTCCTAAAGAAAAGATTTATGAGCTACATATGCGAGTTGGAGATGAGAGACATTTGATTAACACCTATGACTTTGAAAAGTTGGGGGCTGTCATTAGTCATTTTAAGTTTATTTCGGGGATGAACGTTGGAGAAAAACGCCGTAGTCAGCTTGGTTCCTGTGATTATCAGCATGGAGACAAGGTTTCTTCATTACGTTTATCGACGGTGGGAGATTATCGTGGTCATGAGAGTCTAGTTATTCGCCTTTTGCATGATCAAGAACAAGAGTTGCGCTTCTGGTTTCAGGACCTTATAGAACTGGAAAAGGGCTTTAGGCAACGCGGGCTTTATCTATTTGCAGGTCCCGTAGGAAGTGGTAAAACTACTTTGATGCATGAATTAGCCAAGTCATTGTTCAAGGGACAGCAGGTCATGTCTATAGAAGATCCAGTAGAAATTAAGCAGGAAGAGATGCTACAATTACAGCTCAATGAAGCTATCGGACTGAGCTATGAGAACTTGATAAAACTCTCCCTACGGCATCGGCCAGATCTTTTAATCATTGGAGAAATTCGAGATAGTGAAACAGCCCGTGCCGTTGTACGAGCTAGTCTGACAGGTGCCACGGTATTTTCGACAATCCATGCCAAGAGTGTTCGTGGGGTTTATGAGCGCCTCTTAGAACTTGGTGTCAGTGAAGATGAACTTGCAGTAGTTTTACAAGGTGTTTGTTACCAGAGACTAATCGCAGGAGGAGGAATTATTGATTTTGCAAACGAAAATTACCAAGAACACCAGGCAGAAAAGTGGAATGGACAAATTGACCAGCTTCTTAAAGAAGGACATATCACTGCCCATCAAGCTGAAACGGAGAAAATTAGCTACCAGTAAGCAGAAGAAAATCATCACTCTTTTTAACAATTTATTTTCTAGTGGTTTTCATCTGGTAGAAATCATTTCCTTTCTAGATAGAAGTCTCTTGTTGGAAAAGGAATATGTATCGCAGATGCGTCTAGGACTCTCGCAGGGAAAATCCTTCTCGGAAATGATGGGGACTTTAGGTTTTTCAAGTTCAATTGTTACGCAACTTTCCTTGGCTGAAGTTCATGGGAACCTTCATTTGAGTTTAGGGAAAATTGAAGAGTATCTAGATAATCTTGCTAAGGTCAAGAAAAAGTTAATCGAAGTTGCGACCTATCCAATCATTTTGTTAGCTTTCTTACTGCTCATTATGTTGGGGTTGCGAAATTATCTCTTGCCCCAACTGGATAGTAGTAACATAGCTACCTTAGTGATTAGCAACCTACCACAGATTTTTTTGGGAATTACTCTATTGCTAGGTCTTGCATCTTTAACAGGATTGATTCTTTACAGAAAATCTAGGAAGATACAAGTCTTTTCTTTTCTAGCTAGAATTCCTTTTATAGGTGTATTTGTTCAGTATTATATGACTGCCTATTATGCTCGAGAATGGGGTAATATGATTGGTCAAGGTCTGGAGCTATCACAGATTTTTCAGATGATGCAGGAGCAAGGAAATCCTCTTTTTAAGGAAATCGGACATGATTTATCCCTGTCCTTGCAAAATGGGCATGAATTTTCTATGGTTGTGCAGGATTATCCTTTTTTTAAAAGAGAGTTGGGACTAATCATTGAATATGGAGAGGTCAAATCCAAGTTGGGAAGCGAATTGGAAATCTATGCAGAAAAAACGTGGGAATCCTTCTTTACCCGAGTTAATCGTACGATGAACTTAGTTCAACCACTGGTCTTTATTTTTGTAGCTCTGCTAATCGTTTTATTGTATGCAGCCATGTTGCAGCCCATGTACCAAAATATGGAGGTGAATTTTTAGATGAAAAAAATGTTGATGAAATTAAAGAAAGCCAAGGCAAAAGCTTTTACACTGGTAGAAATGCTAGTCGTATTGCTCATCATTAGCGTTCTACTCTTACTGTTTGTGCCAAATCTAACTAAGCAAAAGGATGCAGTGAATGACAAGGGTAAAGCAGCAGTCGTCAAGGTGGTAGAAAGCCAAGCCGAATTCTATACTCTAGATAAAAATGAGGATGCTAGTCTAAGTAAACTAGAGGCAGATGGACGCATCACTGCTGAGCAAGCAAAAGCCTATAAGGAATACCATGCAAAACAAAAGACAAGTCAAACAGTTGCGGATTAGGGCTTTTACTATGTTCGAAAGTTTATTGGTCTTAGGGATAGTCAGTCTGTTAGCCTTGGGTTTGTCAAGTTCAGTTCAGTCCACTTTTGCGGCTGTGGAAGAGCAAATTTTCTTTATGGAGTTTGAGGAACTTTATCGGGAAACTCAGAAGCGAAGTCTGGCTAGTCAGCAGAAGATCAACTTAATTTTGGAAGAGAGAAGTATTGGAAATGGCTATCAGAAATTAGCCATTCCAAAAGGGATTCAACTGCAGTCCAATCAGTCAATTTCCTTTGACAAAGCTGGAGGAAATTCGTCTCTTGCAAGTGTGAGATTTCAAACAAGGAAAGAAGTAGTTCGCTACCAACTATATCTAGGAAATGGAAAGATTAAACGTATTCAAGAAGCAAAAAATTAAGGCGGTTATTTTACTGGAGGCAGTGATTTCACTAGCTGTTTTTGCCAGTATTGCAACCCTCTTGCTGGGGCAGATTCAAGAAAGTAGACGACAGGAAGCAAGACTATTAGAACAGGAAGAAGTTTTGCGAGTGGCTCGTATGGCTTTGCAGACGGGACAAAAGCAGTTGACTGTCAATGGGCTTACAGTTCGTGTTGTCTCGAATGAGCGAGGTTTGGAGGTGTATCATGGAACTGAAAAATTACTGGCGATTCAAGATAAGTAGAGTCAGAGCTTTTACACTTTTAGAATCCCTGGTTGCTCTTATTGTGATTAGTGGGAGTTTGCTTCTTTTTCAATCTATGAGTCAACTCTTGGTTTCAGAAGTTCGCTACCAGCAGAAAAGTGAGCAAAAAGAATGGCTCTTATTTGTGGATCAGCTGGAAGCAGAGCTGAATCGAGCCCAATTTGAAAAAGTAGAGAATGATAGACTTTACCTCAAACAGGATGGGAACCCCATTTCCATGGGAAAATCAAAGTCAGATGATTTTCGGAAAACAGATGCCAGTGGACGTGGCTACCAGCCGATGGTTTACGGTCTGAAATCAGCTCATATTTACCAAAACGGGCAAAATGTTCATTTTAATTTTCAGTTTGAAAAGGGACTAGAGAGGGAGTTCATCTATCGTGTTGAAAAAGAAAAAAGTTAGAGCAGGCGTTCTTCTTTATGCCCTTGTAATGTCAGGTATTTTTAGTCTTCTGTTGCAGTTTTATCTGAACCGGCAAGTAGCTCATCATCAGGATTATGTCTTAAATAAAGAGAAACTGGTGGCTTATGCGATGGCTAAGAGAACCTATGAAAGAGCTAATTCTGAAAGTGGAGAACAGTCATTTAATGTAGGGAAGTCAACTTATCGAAGTGACGAAAAATTCTTCACAACGACTATTTCTACAGAAAAAAATCAATTTGAATTTCGTTTTCCACCTTTGAAAAAGACCGACGACAAGACGAAGAAAACAGAAAAAAAGTCTAAAGAAGGAAGTGAGGAGAAAACAGAAGAAGGGGTCAAAAAAGAGACTGCTAGGTCTTCAAAATTAGCACCTTCAAAGAACGGCACAGAGTAGTTTGGACGAGGTTTTTACCTGAAATCATGCTATAATAGATACATATGGAGGACCAAAAATGGCAAGTGTGAAATTGTATCTAGTGCGTCATGGGAAAACAATGTTTAATACGATTGGGCGTGCTCAAGGTTGGAGTGATACTCCTTTAACAGCTGAAGGTGAGCGAGGTATTCATGAATTGGGAATTGGCTTGCGTGAGTCAGGCTTAAAGTTTGAGCGTTCTTACTCGAGTGACTCAGGACGTACCATCCAAACTATGGGAATTATCCTTGAGGAACTAGGTTTGACAGGACAAATTCCTTATCGTATGGATAAGCGAATCCGTGAGTGGTGCTTTGGTAGCTTTGATGGTGCTTATGATGGAGATCTTTTTATGGGGATTATTCCTCGTATTTTTAATGTCGATCATGTGCATCGTTTGTCCTATGCGGAGCTAGCTGAAGGTTTGGTAGAAGTGGATACAGCAGGCTGGGCTGAGGGCTGGGAAAAACTAAGTGGTCGTATCTGGGAAGGCTTTGAAGCCATTGCCAAGGAAATGGAAGCCAATGGTGGAGGAAATGCCCTGGTAGTCAGCCATGGAATGACTATTGGTACCATTGTTTACCTCATTAACGGCATGCATCCACATGGTCTTGATAACGGAAGTGTGACGATTCTAGAGTACGAAGATGGTCAGTTCTCAGTCCAGATTGTTGGGGACCGTAGCTACCGTGAAATTGGACGAGTTAAGCTAGACGAGCAAGATAGTTCAGAACAATAACATTCAGCACTAAATTTAGAAGAATTTTTAAAGGATTGATAGAATGCTAATGTCTTGCTTGCACAAGCTTCGGAGAGCTGAGTACTTTGACAATAGCATTCTTTTTTGTTAGAATAGTATCAACATGAAAGCATAAGAAGGGACTGACAGAACTGTCGTCCCCTTTTGTCTATCTTATAAGGGGGAAATATGCTGTTTCAGAAAATAAAAGCCTATAAATGGCAGGCCCTGGCTTCCTTGGTTATGACAGGTCTAATGGTAACGAGTTCACTCTTGCAACCACGTTATTTGCAGGAGGTTTTAGAGGCCCTGCTAACGGGTGATAATGAAGCTATTTATACTATCGGTTTTTGGTTGATTCTTGTTGCCTTGATTGGTTTGGTTGCAGGTGGGATCAATGTAGTGTTAGCAGCTTACATTGCTCAAGGAGTTTCGTCTGACTTACGTGAAGATGCCTTTCGTAAGATTCAAACTTTTTCATACGCTAATATTGAGGAATTTAACGCAGGGAATCTTGTTGTTCGTATGACCAATGACATCAACCAGATTCAAAACGTAGTCATGATGACCTTCCAAATTCTCTTTCGACTACCACTTTTGTTTATCGGTTCCTTTATTCTAGCAGTTGTCACCCTACCTTCTCTATGGTGGGTGCTAGTTCTCATGGTCGTTCTGATTGTTGTCATAATGGGATTTATGATGGGAGTGGTGGGACCACGCTTTTCAAAGTTCCAGACCTTACTAGAGCGTATCAATGCCATTGCTAAAGAAAATTTGCGTGGTGTGCGCGTGGTTAAGTCTTTTGTAAGAGAAAAAGATCAGTTTGATAAGTTTACGCAGGTGTCAGATGAATTATTGGGAGAAAACCTTTATATTGGTTATGCCTTTTCTGTTATGCAACCTGCAATGATGTTGATTTCTTATGGGGCTGTTTTTCTCTCAATCTGGCTTGTAGCAGGTATGGCAGAGTCAGATCCATCAGTAGTTGGTTCCATTGCTTCCTTTGTGAACTATCTGAGTCAGATTATCTTTACCATCGTCATGGTTGGATTTTTGGGGAATTCAGTCACTCGTGCTATGATTTCCTTCCGTCGTATTCGTGAAATCCTGGATACAGAACCTGCTATGACCTTCAAGGATGTGGAAGATGAAGAATTGGAAGGAAGTCTCAGTTTTGAAAATGTAACCTTCACCTATCCAAATGATGAAGAACCTATCCTAAAAGATGTATCTTTCGATATTGCAGCTGGTAAGATGGTTGGGGTTGTCGGAGCAACTGGTGCAGGTAAATCAACCTTGGCTCAGTTGATTCCACGACTGTTTGATCCTCAGCAAGGTTCGATCAAAATTGGTGGAAAGGACATTCGTACAGTTAGTGAAGGGACACTTCGCAAGACAGTCTCTATCGTTCTACAAAGAGCCATTCTCTTTAGTGGAACCATCGCAGATAATCTCAGACAAGGAAAGGGAGATGCGACAGTTTCAGAAATGGAACGCGCAGCTCGTATTGCCCAAGCGAGTGAATTTATTAGTCGCATGGAATTGGCTTTTGAAAGTCCGGTTGAGGAACGTGGAACTAACTTTTCTGGTGGACAAAAACAAAGAATGTCCATTGCGCGTGGGATTGTCAGCAATCCTAAGATATTGATTTTCGATGATTCAACCTCCGCCCTTGATGCCAAATCAGAACGTTTGGTCCAAGAAGCCCTCAACAAGGATTTGAAGGGGACGACTACGATTATCATCGCGCAAAAGATTAGCTCTGTTGTTCATGCTGATAAAATTTTAGTGCTTGACCAAGGGCGTTTGATTGGTCAAGGTAAGCATGCTGACTTGGTTGCAACAAACCCAGTTTATCGTGAAATTTACGAAACGCAAAAAGGAAAGGAGGAGTAGGATGAAGACATTTGAATTTTTTTGGAACTATTTTAAAGTTTACAAGATATCCTTTATCGTTGTCATTGCTATGATTATCATTGCAACGGTAGCACAAGCCCTCTTTCCAGTATTTGCAGGTCAAACAGTCACAGAGCTGGCTAATTTGGTTAAAGCCTATCAAAATGGAAATCCAGATATGGTTTGGCAAAGTCTATTGGGGCTCCTAATCAATCTTGCCTATATTTTGATTGTTTTAGTAGTTTCTAGTCTCATCTATATGGTCTTGATGAGCCGCATTATTGCCGAATCTACAAATGAGATGCGTAAGGGACTTTTTGGCAAGCTTTCTCGCTTGACAGTTTCCTTCTTTGACCGCCATCAAGATGGAGACATCCTGTCTCGTTTTACTAGTGATTTGGATAATATTCTCCAAGCTTTCAACGAAAGTTTAGTGTCTGTCATGACCAATATTGCCCTTTATATTGGCTTGCTGATTGTCATGTTCGCAAAAAATGTCACCTTGGCTTTAATCACAATTGCCAGCACTCCGATAGCAGTTATCATGTTGTTCTTTATCCTGAAGCTAGCGCGGAAATATACAAACCTCCAACAAAAGGAAGTTGGGAAGCTCAATGCTTATATGGATGAGAGTATCTCTGGACAAAAAGCCGTTATTGTTCAAGGCATTCAAGAAGATGTGATTGCTGGTTTTGTCGAGCAGAATGAACGGGTTCGAAAAGCCACTTTCAAGGGAAGAATGTTCTCAGGAATTCTTTTCCCTGTCATGAACGGGATGAGTTTGGTCAACACAGCAGTAGTTATTTTTGTAGGATCAGCTGTCTTACTGAATGATAAAAACATCGAGACAGCAACTGCTCTGGGCTTGATTGTCATGTTTACTCAGTTCTCGCAACAGTATTACCAGCCCATTATCCAATTAGCGGCGAGCTGGGGAAGTTTGCAACTGGCCTTTACAGGTGCAGACCGTATCCAAGAAATGTTTGATGCAGAAGAAGAAATTCGTCCTCAAGATGCTCCAGTCTTTACCGAATTAAAAGATGGTGTGGAGATTCGTAGCGTAGACTTCTCCTACCTCCCGGGAAAACCAATTCTGAAAGATGTCAGCATTTCAGCTCCAAAAGGGAAAATGATTGCAGTTGTTGGTCCGACAGGTTCAGGGAAAACAACCATTATGAACTTAATCAATCGTTTTTATGATGTGGATGCAGGAAGTATCAGCTTTGATGGTAGAGATATCCGCGAATTTGACCTGGATAGTTTGCGAAGTAAAGTAGGAATTGTCTTACAGGACTCTGTTTTGTTTAGTGGCACCATACGAGACAATATTCGATTTGGTGTACCAGAAGCTAGTCAGGAAATGGTCGAAGCAGCAGCTAAGGCTACACACATCCATGACTACATCGAAAGCCTGCCAGATAAGTATGATACTTTGATTAATGATGACCAGAGCGTCTTCTCAACTGGCCAAAAACAGTTGATTTCCATCGCCCGTACCTTGATGACAGATCCGCAGGTCTTAATCTTGGATGAGGCAACCTCTAACGTTGATACTGTAACAGAAAGCAAGATTCAAAATGCCATGGAAGCTATTGTGGCAGGAAGAACTAGTTTTGTGATTGCCCATCGCTTGAAAACAATTCTCAATGCGGATCAGATTATTGTCCTTAAGGATGGTGAGGTTATCGAACAAGGAAATCATCACGAATTACTCAAGCTTGGAGGCTTTTACTCTGAACTGTACCATAATCAATTTGTCTTTGAATAATACTCTTAGAACATCTCTTCAAACCACGTCAGCGTCCCTTGCCGTATATGTGTTACTGACTTCGTCAGTTCTATCCACAACCTCAAAACTGTGTTTTGAGCAACCTGCGGCTAGCTTCCTAGTTTGCTCTTTGATTTTCATTGAGTATAAGCAAAAAAGTTGTCCTAATTTTGGGCAACTTTTTCTGATAAAAAAATTTTATCACGGACTTAAAAAATACATATTAGACAGGAGTGGGCAAGGATGATAAGATAAGATTATCAATGGAAAAGGAAAGGAAATCAGTGATGGCAAGAACAGTTGTTGGAGTAGCGGCAAACCTATGTCCTGTGGACGCAGAAGGAAAAAATATTCATTCATCAGTCTCTTGTAAATTTGCTGAGAGTATTCGTCAGGTTGGCGGACTTCCTTTGGTCATTCCGGTTGGTGATGAGTCGGTGGTCCATGACTATGTAGAAATGATTGATAAACTCATCTTGACTGGAGGGCAAAATGTCCATCCTCAATTTTATGGTGAGGAAAAAACGATTGATAGCGATGATTATAACCTAGCACGCGATGAGTTTGAGTTGGCCCTTCTACAAGAGGCTCTACGTCAGAACAAACCAATTTTAGCCATTTGCCGTGGTGTTCAACTGGTCAACGTTGCCTTTGGTGGTACGCTCAATCAGGAGATTGAAGGTCACTGGCAAGGTCTACCTTTTGGGACTTCACATTCTATTGAGACAGTGGATGGCAGTGTAGTGTCTAAATTATTTGGTAAAGAAAGTCAGGTTAACTCAGTACATCGTCAGAGTATTAAAGACTTGGCACCAAATTTCCGTGTGACGGCTGTGGATCCACGTGACCAAACTGTTGAAGCAATTGAATCCATTGATGAACACCGTATTATTGGTCTCCAGTGGCATCCAGAATTTCTGGTCAATGAAGAAGATGGCAACTTAGAATTATTTGAGTATTTATTGAATGAATTGTAACGACTAGAAACCTAGTCGTTTTTTATTCATCACTTACGAATTTTTATAGAGTCGCGTTTTTACGCAAACGTTTGAATTGTGATAAAAATTGGAAATTTTTAGTATAAAAACTTGAAAAAATTGTTAGTAAGCGTTATGATAGAAAAGAAGAAATTTTGGAGGAATACTATGTCACATATTAAATTTGATTATTCAAAAGTATTAGACAAATTTGTTGCACCACATGAAGTGGAGTACATGCAAGCACAAGTTACAGCAGCAGACGAATTGATCCGTAAAGGAACTGGTGCTGGTAGCGACTTCTTGGGTTGGTTGGACCTTCCTGAGAACTACGACCGCGAAGAATTTGACCGCATCTTGAAAGCTGCTGAACAAATCAAAGCAGACAGCGATGTTTTGGTTGTTATCGGTATCGGTGGATCATACCTTGGAGCTAAAGCAGCCATTGACTTCTTGAACCACCACTTTGCAAACTTGCAAACAAAAGAAGAACGCAAAGCGCCACAAATCCTTTACGCTGGGAACTCAATCTCATCAACTTACCTTGCTGACTTGGTAGAGTATGTTTCAGATAAAGACTTCTCAGTGAACGTGATTTCTAAATCAGGTACAACAACTGAACCAGCCATCGCTTTCCGTGTCTTCAAAGAACTCTTGGTTAAGAAATACGGTCAAGAAGAAGCTAACAAACGTATCTACGCAACAACTGACCGCCAAAAAGGTGCTGTTAAAGTTGAAGCAGATGCTAACGGTTGGGAAACATTTGTTGTTCCAGATGATATCGGTGGACGCTTCTCAGTATTGACAGCAGTTGGATTGCTTCCAATCGCTGCATCAGGTGCAGACATCAAAGCCCTTATGGAAGGTGCTAACGCAGCTCGTAAAGATTACACTTCAGACAAACTTTCAGAAAACGAAGCTTACCAATATGCTGCAGTGCGTAACATCCTTTACCGTAAAGGCTATGCAACTGAAATCTTAGTAAACTACGAGCCATCACTTCAATACTTCTCAGAATGGTGGAAACAATTGGCTGGTGAGTCAGAAGGGAAAGACCAAAAAGGGATTTACCCAACTTCAGCTAACTTCTCAACAGACTTGCACTCATTGGGTCAATTTATCCAAGAAGGAACTCGTATCATGTTTGAAACAGTTGTCCGTGTTGACAAACCACGTAAGAACGTGATTATCCCTACTTTGGAAGAAGATCTTGACGGACTTGGATACCTCCAAGGAAAAGACGTTGACTTCGTAAACAAAAAAGCGACTGACGGTGTTCTTCTTGCCCACACAGATGGTGACGTGCCAAACATGTACGTGACTCTTCCTGAGCAAGATGCCTTCACTCTTGGATACACTATCTACTTCTTCGAATTGGCTATCGCCCTTTCAGGTTACTTGAATGCCATCAACCCATTTGACCAACCGGGTGTTGAGGCTTACAAACGTAACATGTTTGCCCTTCTTGGTAAACCAGGATTTGAAGAATTGAGCAAAGAACTCAACGCTCGTCTATAATAGATTCAATAAAGAGTGGTTTTACCACTCTTTTTACTATTTCTCGAAAAGAGAAATTGGACTCTGGCACGACTTGTGATATAATATAGAGAGCAAAAAGGCAGACGCCTAGAGACTTTATAGGAGAAGATATGTCAAAAGATATTCGTGTGCGTTATGCACCAAGTCCAACAGGACTACTACACATCGGAAATGCCCGTACAGCATTGTTTAACTACTTGTATGCACGCCACCATGGTGGAACTTTTATCATCCGTATCGAGGATACTGACCGTAAGCGTCACGTTGAAGACGGAGAACGTTCACAGCTTGAAAACCTTCGTTGGTTGGGCATGGATTGGGATGAAAGTCCAGAGACTCATGAAAACTACCGCCAATCAGAGCGTTTGGAACTCTATCAAAAATATATCGACCAATTGCTAGCTGAAGGAAAAGCCTACAAATCATACGTTACAGAAGAAGAATTGGCAGCTGAGCGCGAACGCCAAGAAGCAGCTGGTGAAACACCGCGTTACATCAATGAATATCTTGGTATGAGCCAAGAAGAAAAAGCAACTTACATCGCAGAGCGTGAAGCAGCAGGGATCATCCCAACCGTTCGTTTGGCTGTTAATGAGTCTGGTATCTACAAGTGGCACGATATGGTCAAAGGTGATATCGAGTTTGAAGGTAGCAATATTGGTGGTGACTGGGTGATTCAAAAGAAAGACGGATATCCAACTTACAACTTTGCTGTTGTTATTGATGACCACGATATGCAAATTTCTCATGTTATCCGTGGAGATGACCACATTGCTAATACACCAAAACAGCTCATGGTTTATGAAGCGCTTGGATGGGAAGCACCAGAATTTGGTCACATGACCTTGATCATCAACTCTGAAACGGGTAAGAAGTTGTCTAAACGTGATACCAACACCCTTCAATTTATCGAAGATTACCGTAAGAAAGGTTACCTTCCAGAAGCAGTCTTTAACTTTATCGCTCTGCTTGGTTGGAATCCTGGTGGGGAAGACGAAATCTTTTCTCGCGAAGAACTCATTCAACTCTTTGATGAAAACCGCCTCAGCAAGTCTCCAGCAGCCTTCGACCAGAAGAAACTAGACTGGATGAACAACGAATACATCAAGAATGCAGATTTTGAAAGGATCTTTGAACTGGCTAAGCCTTTCCTTGAAAAAGCAGGACGTCTTTATGAAGAGCCAGAAACTAAAAATAGAGGACTGCGTCAAGCTAATAACAATTCTGGATCCGGAATTCTTGGTTTTATGTCGGTCAATCAATTGTTTAATTATGAACTGCCTGATTCAGATTCAATTCTTACTGATATGACTAAGACTACTAAGAAAGCAAGAAAGCTCGTGGAACTCTACAAACCACAAATGAAATCAGTGGATGAAATCGTTCCATTGACAGATCTCTTCTTCTCAGACTTCCCAGAATTGACAGAAGTAGAACGAGAAGTCATGGCTGGTGAAACAGTGCCAACTGTACTTGAAGCCTTCAAAGCCAAACTTGAAGCTATGTCAGAAGATGAGTTTGTGGTAGAAAATATCTTCCCACAAATCAAAGCAGTCCAAAAAGAAACAGGTATCAAAGGGAAGAATCTCTTCATGCCAATCCGTATCGCCGTTTCAGGTGAAATGCATGGTCCTGAATTGCCAGATACCATCTACTTGCTTGGACGTGAAAAATCAATTCAACACATTGAAAAAATGTTGGCTGAAATTGCGAAATAATCTTACGAAACTAAATTTCGTTCCAGATATTTGTAGAAGTAAAATCTGAGAGAATCACATGGTTCTCTCTTTTTTATTGCCAAAGCAGAATCATATTCAATTAATACTCTTCGAAAATCTCTTCAAACCACGTCAGCTTTATCTGCAACCTCAAAGCCGTGCTTTGAGCAACCTGCGGCTAGCTTCCTAGTTTGCTCTTTGATTTTCATTGAGTATAAATTTTTAAGTGACGCTTTAAAAAGAGTTCTTTTTATATGTACTTATTTGAAAATGCAAAAGTTTTAGTGTATAATACTAAGTGACAGGGCAGGGAAAAGAAGTCAGTGATATGGTAAAATTCTTTACAAACAGACTCGAATTAGCCCAGACATCGTCTATGTTGTTTGTTGAGTCGACTTATTTTTTCTTTGCGTTTTGCTGGACACAGGAAGAAATTCATGAGTTCATGCAACTATCATCCATAACGATGCCTTCGTTTTCGATTCGAAGTTTATATGCGAGACTTTAGATTTAGATGTATATCTTACTAGAGGTGCATATTTTTCTCTTTCTTCTCCCAAAAATAGAAAGAAATCGACCTTGCTCTGTTTACCTTGCGTTAAGCAAGGTTTTTTTGTGGAATAGTACTGGGCGATTTACGATTTTTCTATCAAGTGGTATAATATTAACTATCCTGATGAATTGAGGAAATCAAATGAAAGAATTTAACAAATCAATCAAATTAGAGCATGTGGCTTATGATATTCGTGGACCAGTTCTTGAGGAAGCCATGCGTATGCGAGCAAATGGAGAAAAAATCCTCCGTTTGAATACAGGGAACCCAGCTGAGTTTGGTTTTACCGCACCAGATGAGGTTATCCATGATTTGATTATGAATGCGCGTGATAGTGAAGGTTATTCAGATTCAAAAGGTATCTTTTCAGCCCGCAAAGCTATTATGCAGTACTGTCAGCTCAAAAAATTCCCAAATGTAGGTATTGATGATATCTATCTTGGAAATGGTGTTAGTGAGCTAATTGTTATGTCCATGCAAGGTCTCTTGGACAATGGCGATGAAGTCTTGGTTCCAATGCCTGACTACCCACTTTGGACAGCTGCAGTTAGCTTGGCTGGAGGAAATGCCGTTCACTACGTCTGTGATGAAGAAGCTGAATGGTATCCAGACCTAGATGACATTAAGTCTAAGATTAGTTCAAATACTAAGGCTATTGTTTTGATCAATCCAAATAATCCAACGGGAGCCCTTTATCCTAAAGAACTCTTACTAGATATCATTGAGATTGCTCGTCAAAATGACTTGATTATCTTTGCGGATGAAATTTACGACCGTATGGTTATGGACGGCAATGTCCACACACCAGTAGCAAGTTTGGCTCCAGACCTTTTCTGTGTCAGCATGAATGGTCTGTCTAAATCTCACCGCATCGCTGGTTTCCGTGTAGGTTGGATGGTCTTGTCTGGGCCTAAACATCATGTAAAGGGCTATATTGAAGGTCTCAACATGCTTTCAAACATGCGCCTTTGTTCCAACGTCTTGGCTCAACAGGTTGTTCAAACTTCACTAGGTGGTCACCAATCGGTGGACGAATTACTCTTACCAGGTGGTCGTATCTACGAGCAAAGAAACTTCATTTATAATGCCATTCAAGATATCCCAGGTTTGTCTGCGGTTAAACCTAAAGCGGGTCTTTATATCTTCCCTAAAATTGACCGCAATATGTATCGTATCGATGATGATGAACAGTTTGTTCTTGATTTCTTGAAGCAAGAGAAGGTGCTTTTGGTTCATGGACGAGGATTTAACTGGAAAGAGCCAGATCACTTCCGTATCGTTTATCTGCCACGTGTCGATGAATTAGCCCAAATTCAAGAAAAGATGACCCGTTTCTTGAAGCAGTATCGTAGATAAGAACGATCTAGGTTTCGAGTACAATCAGCAAATTTTATCTCAGAGAAATCAAATGTTTTGATGATTTTAACATTGTTTCTCTGAGTTTTTTCATGTTTTTAAAAGGCTCTTTGTCAACTGTAGTGGGTTGATGAAAAGTTATAACCTGGAGAGGACCAACATGGTTCTCTCCTTTTTGATGTTCAAAGCAATGAGGATTCTAGTTTTAAAGTTTTCAAAGTTCCGGAAGCC
>NZ_JARZZP010000023.1 GCF_029948085.1 Streptococcus taonis
CTTACCTCTATTATACGACTTTACACAAAGAAAAGCCCTTAGAAACTGGACTTCCAAGGACTTTGTCTTCAATCTGAGACTCAAATTGAGTCTCGGTTTTTTTCATTAGTTTGGATAGATGTAAGTAACATAACCTTCAGAAGTCGTAGTTGGGTTGAACCATCCACGTTTGTTACCAATTGTACGATCTCCACCGTAGTTAGATTCAGATACCTGAATACTTGATGATGATGAAACAGCTGTAACAACCGCTACGTGTCCATATCCTCCATCATTCCAACATGCAATCGCACCAACTTGTGGTTGAGAACCAGTACGGAATCCTGCTGCAGCTGCACTTGTTGCCCACTGCGCTCCGTTACCCCAGTAATCTCCAGCCCAAGGTGCCAATGTTTTAGCTCCCCAAGTACATTCACCAGTTGGATAACTTGAAGCATTTGTACTATATGTTGGACGTGATGTTGTACGAGTAGCTACAGGTGTGTAGCTTGAATCATCATCTGATGATGAACTTGAAGTTGCTTGCACTTGTGCAGCAAAGCTTGTATTTGCTGATGCTGCAACTGATTGTTGTTGACTTGCTTGTCTAGCTTTATAAGCTGCTTCTGCCTCTGCTGCCGCTTTAGCTTCTGCCTCTGCTGCTGCTTTTTGCTCCAACAAGCTAGTTTTTTCATTTTCTGCTGTAGCTTTTTCAGCTGCAAGATTTAACTCAGCTACTTTCAATTCTGCTTGTTTTGTTGTCAAAGCTTGAGCATCGTCAGCAAGTGTTTGTTGGTTAGCAATGACTGTATTGATTGCTTCGTTGTTTGCAACTTGTTTTTCAGAGATAGCTTTCTTATCTTCTTTTTGTTGCTGCAACATTTTATTGTTTGCTGATACGATTTCACTCATAGCTGCTACACGAGAAATAGCTTCTGTGATTGAGTCAGAGTTAATAATCGTATTGATGTAGCTTGTAGCAGTTCCGTTCGTTTGTGCACTACGAGCTTGGTTTTCAAGCGATGCATTACGAGCTACAATATTTTTTGAAAGCTCTGCGATTTCACCTTCAAGTTTTTTAGATTCTTCTTGAAGTTTTTCGTTTTCAGATTGCAATTTTTCTTGCTCTGATTGAATAGCTGAAACTTTAGTTTGAATTTCGTCTACTTGTTTTTGAGCTTCTTTCTGTTGAGCTGTCAAGTTACTAATTTTACTATCTTGAGCAGCAATCTTTTCATCTGTTGTATTTGCTTTAACACTTGAAAGAACAGCTCCTTGTGAGACCAATACTGTACTTAACAAAAGTGATGCTAGGATTTTTTTCTTCATAAGTGTGAATACTCCTTCTTTTAAGACAATACTAGTATATCAAAAAAAGGCCTAATAAATATTACGCCTTTATTACAGTTTTGTTTCTTTCTTATAGATATATTTTTTCAAAAATAAACTGGAAAACTAACATCCATAGACAGTTTAATATCATTGACGGAACTAGACCATAAACGATAAAGACTGTTATACTTTCAGCAGTTAATCCAATCATTTGCGCTAGAAGAAAACTACCAAATTCAAAAGAGAAAGTCATCATTAAAATAGCTAATAGTCTAGTCCATCTATTTGATAAAATGATCGCATTATTTTTATAAATAATTGCGCCAATTATAACGAAAAGTAGACTAGCAATCCCTACTAAATGGAAAAAATAAATATCGTATATAAGACCAATAAATAAGCAATAAACTAAAAATAGATACTCCGATACTTCAATAGTTTCAAACAACAAGAAGATGAAGATAAAGTGGCTCACAATTTGAAAATGTGGAAAAAAACTATTTACAAATTGCCCTAAATGACTGTCTATTAAGACAACTATAGGCAAGAGTAAAAACATCCCTATCTGCTTCAACAGTCTCATGATGGATTCCCCACTAACTCTACGACTTTGGTATTCATTGAATCAGACTGAAGTTTGACTAACACTTCTCTTGTCAGATAGTCATTGCTATGCGTCACAGATTCGACCTCACCTACTGGAATGTCAGTAGCATTAAAATTACCAAGACCACCAGTTACTACCTTGTCTCCTTGACTGATATCACTACTACTGTTTAACTGACTTATTTTAAGCAAGTCTTTTTCTTTGTCGTACCCAATGATAATGCCATATATACTAGTGGAACCATGCTGGATTTTAACGGAGATTTTCTCCGTATTTTCCGCGTTGGTTAGTAAGTTGACCACAGTAGAGTTGTCTTCAATCTTTCCCACGCTTCCAATCAGTCCCCCACCAGCTATAACAAGCATATTGCTTGTCACGCCTTGTTGAGAACCTGCATCAATTGTCAACTCTTGTTTCCAGGTTGCAGGAGTTCTCATGATGACGTCAGAAGCAATTAACTTAGTTGCATTCAATTTTGACTTCATATCCAATAACTGACGTAGTTGCTCATTTTGTTCCTTCAGACTGTCTGCTTCATTCGTTTCCTTCTTCATCTGATAGAGTTCTTTTTTGAGAGTTTCATTCTCGTTATAGGTTCTGGTCAAACGACCTAAATCAGATTTTACGGAAGAAAGCCATTGAAAAGGCTTTTGCACTATTCTATCGACTAATGAAATGCCATCTCCAGCTTTTGTCACAACTGAACTTGATTGTGTTGTCACTAAAAAAACGGATACTACTAATACAACGACAAATAGAACAATGATATATTTTGATTTTTTAAAACGGTTCATACCTATACCTTATATTACATTCTAAGATTTTAGCAAAAATAGAATTGCACCCAATACACAAACAAATAATAGCGCTATACTGTCTCTGTTCATCCAATTTAACTGTCGATACTGACTGCGTCCATTCCCACCTTGATACCCCCTAGCTTCCATGGCTGTAGCAAGGGAATCTGCTCTTTTCAAACTCGTTGCGAACAAAGGAATCAAAATAGGAATCATAGCCTTAACTTTTTGGATTACATTTCCTTCTCCAAAATCAACACCACGCGCCTTTTGAGCATTCATAATGCGAATCGTATCATCCATCAAGGTTGGTACAAATCGCAAACTCATAGACAACATGAGCCCAATCTCATGAACTGGAACTTTAAATCTTTTTAAAGGTCCAAGCAAGGATTCAACTGCTGTTGCCAAACTTAGTGGCATAGTCGTCAAGGTTAGCAAGGTTGAGAAAAAGATAATCAACACAAAGCGACAAAAAATAATTCCAGCCTGCTCAATACCATAGCTTGTGATTTTTATAAATCCTATCTCGAACAAGACGTGACCACCAGAGATAAAGAACAGTTGAAAAAGGGTTGTAAAAGCAATCAGAAAAAACATAGATCGCAAACCTTTTATAAAAAAAGATAAGGGAACTTCTGATAAAACGACAAATATGCCTGTTGCAATGAAGAGTATGAGATTTGTAATTGGATTATTGGCCCAAAAAGCGATGATGATCAGTAAAATCATTGCTACTAACTTACTACGAGGATCCAGACGATGAATAATCGAATTTCCTGGTATGTATCGACCTAAAATCATATTATCCATTGATAAACTCCTTAAACTCCTCTATCGTTATCGGCAATTGTTCGAAAGAAATTCCTCTGTCAGCTAGCCTTTGAGCAAATCGTGTGATTTTAGGAACACCCAATTGGATTTTTTCCATAAATTCGACATTTTGAAAGACAAGACCTGGTTTCCCACCCTTAACTAGTTTCCCTTTTTCCATCACATAAACTTGATCAGCAAATTCAGCCACATCATCCATAAGGTGGGTTACTAAAACAATTGTTATGCCATCTTGATGAAGCTTTTTAAACAAGGCCATCAACTCTTTCCGACCAATTGGATCCAAACCAGCTGTTGGTTCGTCTAAGACCAGAATGCTAGGATCCATCGCCAAAATTCCAGCAATAGCAACCCTTCTCATCTGGCCACCTGAAAGTTCAAATGGACTTCGTTCAAAGAGTGATTCATCGATTCCTACTAAAGCTAGTTTTTCACGCGCAATAGCTTCTGCCTCTTCTACAGAAACTCCAAAATTTTGAGGGCCAAAAGCCACATCTTTTAGGACAGTTTCCTCAAAGATTTGATTCTCTGCAAACTGAAATACCAGGCCAACTTGTTTGCGAATTTGACGAATTTGCTTATTAACTGATGTTGGTGTAATCAATGTATCAAAAACACGAACACTTCCCTCTGTAGGAACCAACAAACCATTCAAAAGTTGAAGGATTGTAGACTTTCCGCTTCCTGTATGCCCAATAATGGCAGTATAAGAACCATCCTCTATTGACAAACTGACATCTGACAAAGCAGCTGAGGCAAAGGGTGTTCCTTCCTGATACGTATAACTAACATTGTCTAGAATAATTCCCATAAAGCCTCCTCGAGCTCCTCCTCGGTCAGGTAGTGCTCTGGTAATTTTAAGCCATTATCACGCAGTGATTGTTTTAATTGGTTGACAAAGGGTTGGTCTAAGCCAATTTGATCTAGATCCGCTCTAGAAAATAATTCTCTAGGAGTGCTTGTTGACTCGACTTTCCCTTTTTTCATTACTAAAACACGGTCACTCATAGCAACCTCATCTAAATCATGCGTAATGGAGATAACTGTTATCTGGTGGTCTTGGCGAATTTTCTGGACTATCTTAATCAACTCTAGTCGTCCTTCTGGGTCCAACATACTTGTAGCCTCATCCAAGATTAAAATATCTGGTCGCAGAGCTACAACTCCTGCAATAGCTACTCTCTGTTTCTGACCTCCTGATAAACGAGATGGTTCCTTTTTAGCAAATTCAGCCATCCCAACCAATGATAAAGCCTCAGAAACGCGTTTCTTCATCTCTTCAAGTGGGATTCCTTGATTTTCCAGTCCAAAAGCAACGTCGTCTTCAACAGTTGCTCCTACGAATTGGTTATCAGGATTTTGAAAGACCATACCAATCTTACGTCTTTTTCCCCAGACATTTTCTGGAGTTAGGCAATCACCGTCTATCCAAATTTCTCCAGATTCAGCCTCGAGCAAACCATCAATCAAGCGAACTGTCGTTGATTTTCCACTACCATTATGACCAACGATAGACAACCATGCTCCACGTTTCACGTGAAACGAAATGTTATGAACATCATAATGTTCTTGATCTGTCTGATATCGAAAAGACAGGTCTTTTATCTCAATAATCGATTCCATATCTAACGAAAGGTTCCTTTAAACAAATATGCGCTTCCCTTGAAATAATCATAACCAGAATAAACTGTGAAAAACAAGGCAATATAAAGAGTTATCTGACCAAGCACATTCCAGTGAAGTAGCAAGAATATAATCGCAAACATCTGACTAAATGTTTTAATTTTTCCTGGCATTGCTGCAGCTAAAACAGTTCCACCTGTTTCAACTAAGAGCAAGCGCAAACCAGTGACTGCAAGTTCACGGCAGATAATAACTGCTACCACCCAAGCTGGTGCCATCTTTAGACCGACCAACATGATAAAGGCTGACATAACCAATAATTTATCAGCCATTGGATCTGCAAATTTACCAAAATTACTAACCACTTGCCATTTTCTAGCTAAATAACCATCTAGATAATCAGTGATACTGGCAATAGCAAAAATAACTGCTGCTATTTTATGTAACACAGGAGATGGTCCAACTGATAGAAGGAGAATAAAAATCGGAATAAATAAAATTCTACCAAGCGTAAGCATATTAGGAATATTCTCTTTTTTCATGTTATCCTTCCTTTAGTTTGAACTTAATGTTAGAGTAATCCAACCAGTTTGACCAGTTAATTTTGAAGTGTCAATTTCCTTATTATCAATTTTCACCGACACTCCTTTAACAACACCCAATGTTATGGTTATTGGAGATCCTTTAGAAATGGTTGTTTTAGCTGTTTTATTATTAGGTTCAAGAGTCACTCCCCCTGCTAAATCAGTATCTGAAACACTAATCCAGCTTGTTGTATCTGTTACAGATAATTGAAGATCCGCAGAATCTTTAGATGTCTTATATTCCACTGACAAAGCATCTCCCTGACCTGAAACAGTCAAAGTAGTTGCCTCACTCGAACTTGATGAACTAGTAGCTTGACTACTACTTGATGCTACACTACTAGAGCTACTTATTGAACTCACCACACTATAACTCGCTATAGCTGGCGCAGTTGGTTGGGTTTGAATATAATTCCACACATAGTAGGTTACAAAAATTAAAATTGATAAAGAAAAAAGAACAAAGTAAAATAGTGGGAGAAATGAATTTTTCTTGCGATTAGACCGTCTACGTCCTGAAAGTTCAATCTCATCTACATCAACTTCTTCATAAGTAATCATACTTCCCGAATCATAGGCATCTAGAACGATATTTTCATCTAATTCAACAGCCCAAGCATACTTTCTCAAAAATGAACGAGCATAAAAAGTACTCGGTAGTTTGTCAAAATCATCTGACTCCATTGCCTCCAACAAATCCAGCTGAATATCTGTCTTTCTGTGCAATTCCTCTAAGCTCAGTCCTTGGTTAATTCTTGCAAGACGTAAGACCTCACCAATTGTTTTTTTTCTCATACTTAACATTCCTTCTTTCTAGTGTATTTTCTAGCGATTATATCGGGAAAATTGTACAATCAACCATATCGCTATTATCTATCAAATCATGTCCAGCCTCTAGAATATCTTCTAAAGTAATTTCCTGCAAAAGTTTAGGAAGGTCAAACAGGGTAGAACCTGTATCGGTTGGATGATACTGAGTAGCAATGTATTCAAGAGAATCCATACTATGAAGAAATTCTCCATACATCTCAGTTTTTACAATATCCAAGTGATCCTCAGTTATATCCTCATCTTTAACAAAATTGCGAATAGCTTTACGAAATTGATGAGAAAGTGCCACAGGTTCCTTTGTATCCATTGTTAATATCACAAAATGGAAACGAGGATCTACTTCTATTTCTAGAGACAGGGAAGCATCCAGTTTCCCTGTCTCATATAATTTTTGAAATCTTTGTGAAGTCCAACCAAACATCATTGTAAACAACAATTTCAATAAAAGATGATAACGATACTGATCTCGATTTCCGATGTCTTTATTTCCTCTAATACCAATCGCTAATTTTGGAGAAGCCACGTCCATCCGTAAACTTTCAGTAGTCTTTACAGGATGTAAAGGTATTTGTTCTCTCTTAAACTCATGTTTTTTTTCTTGAGGATGAGATTTCTTAGCAAAATAATCTTCAAGCAGTTCAAAATCAAAATTCCCCACTAAAAAGATATTACTATTGACAGGTCTGTAAAACTCTTTAAAGTTCTCTTTTAAATCCTCCAAACAAATAGCATCAATAGAGTTTTCACTACCAACAATATCTGAAGCTAAAGGACTTTCTGGATAGAGATTTGCCAAAGTCTTGAAAAATAGACAAGAATCCGGATCATCCTGATACATCTCTCTTTCCTGTTGAATGATATCCTTTTCGCGCTCCACAGATTCTTCAGTCATATTGAAAGTAGTGACAAGTTCTTCTAGCAAATCTAAACACTCTAGAACATTTTCAGAAGTCGAGAAAAGATAGTTAGTGTTCGTAAAGCTCGTAAAGGCATTACTTTCAGCACCCAACTCTGTAAAAGCTGCCATAACATCTCCATAATCTTCTCTTTCAAAAAGCTTATGTTCTAAGAAATGAGCGATTCCTTGTGGATATTGTTGTAAGTCCTTATCATCCACTGTAAACCTTGTGTCAACAGAACCAACTTGGACACTTACAACGCCATAAACCTCGTTAAAGTCCTTTTTAGGTAGTAAAGTAACTGTCAAACCATTTTCTAAGCTAGTTTGATACAAAGTTTCTTTTACAGCAGGATAATATTTCTTTTGAAAAGTAGGTCTGGTCATTCTGCTCCTTCCATAAAATAAATAGCCTGCAACTTAAAACTGTTTGCTGCTTCACAAATTGCTTCTCTATCAACTTGTTCAAGTTTATTGATTAAAGTTTTTGTGTCAAGATTCGCTTTCCCAAAAAAAGTTGACAAATAATATTTATCGACTATAGAATCTTGATTATCCTGAGCAAGTAGTATTGATCGACGAATCATTTGTTTGGTCTGATCAATTTCCTTATCTGTAAACTTGCCATTTTTTATGTCAAGTAACTGATGATTCATCAATTTTCTTACTTTATTTCGATTTTGCCGATCAATTCCAGCAAATAGTCGTAAAAATCCACTAAAGAGATCCAAATGACTTGATACCGTATAGGCCAGTCCTTCTTTTTCTCGCACTTGGGTAAATAGTTTCGAATGAGGAAAGGCTCCTAAAAGACCATTTACAAGAAGCACTGCCATCTGTTCTTCATCACCATATACCACTGAACTATGGTAGCCCATCTCTAAAACAGACTGTCCTAATCTCTTTCTAACAATACCTTCTCTAAGAATATTAGAATAGGGTTGCTGATATTGAATGTTTACAGCTGATTTACGACCTGTTAAAGGAAATTTATGTAAAAACTCTAAAACTTCAATTTCATTAAAATCACCTAGGAAGAAAATATCTATTTGGTCTTCTTTTAGCATTTTTTGATAGCTTGAAAAACATGTTTTTGAAGTCTCCTCTGAAATTCTAGAAATCAAATCTTTAGGAACTAGCTGCATTGATTCTTCTTGGAAAAACAATTGATCTAACTCTTTATGTGCAAAGAAGAATGGGTCTTCTAATTCTGATTCCAGCCTTGATAAGATCTGTTTTTTCTCGATGTCAAAAGCATTTTTCTCAAATCCATCCTCATCCGACAATGGTGTAAACAGAACCTGATGCAGTAATTCTAAAATTTGAGAAGTTAATACGTTTTTCTTACTTAAAAATTCATCACGCACATAGGTAATATTCAAATCCACAAGATTACTTTGTCCTCTTCGATAGGCGTGCGCTGACAAATCAGTTCCATACAAGGTTGCTAAACGTTTTCTAAACAGTTGAGCAGTTGGATAACTTTGGTTGGCAGTTTCAAGCATACTGGCACTTAACATGCGACTTGAAATTGAATCCAAAGACAATGGAGCTGTAAAACGCACAGTAATTTTATTGGTTTTAAATTTTTTTGATTGTATAAAATGCACTGCAATTCCAGGTACTAACTCCATCTCTTACCTCCTTCTACATAGAGTTCTATTATACCATGAAAAGAGAAAATTTTCTTGTTCTCTTTACCCCTTTTAAAATTAAAATCGCTTTCATTTCTAACGAATTTACCTCTGCCATTTCAAGGTAAAATATGGTATAATACCAAAGATTGAGGTGAACTATGGAATACAAACTATTTGAAGAATTTATCACTCTCCAAGCTCTCTTGAAAGAACTTGGTATTATACACAGTGGCGGAGCCATTAAATCCTTTTTAGCTGACCATCTTGTCTACTTTAATGGGGAATTGGAAAATCGTCGTGGGAAAAAAGTAAGAATCGGGGACTCCATCGACATTCCTGATATGAAAATCCACATCATTTTGACTCAGCCTAGTCAAGAAGAACAGGAAGAATATCTTCAAGAAAAACTTGAGAAAGAACGTGTGGCTAAACTTGTCAAAGAAATGAATAAGACGGTCAAAAAAAAGCCAACAAACAAGCATCAGGTATCCAAAACAAAAACTGCACCACGTTTCCCAGGTAGATAAGTATGTGGCTAAAAAACTTATCCATCAAGCAATTTAGAAACTATCAGGAAACCGAAATTGAATTTAATCCTAAATTAAATGTATTTGTGGGTCGAAATGCCCAAGGCAAAACTAATCTTCTGGAAAGTATTTACTTTTTAGCTTTAACTAGAAGTCATCGGACAAAGACAGACAAGAATTTAATTCAATTTGAAGAAGAACAACTTCAAGTTTCTGGAATTCTTCAAAAACGAACGGCTACTGTACCACTTGAGATTGACTTAACCCCAAAAGGTCGGATTACTAAGGTCAATCACTTAAAGCAAGCTCGGCTATCTGACTATATTGGACACATGAATGTTGTTCTATTTGCACCCGAAGATTTACAACTTGTCAAAGGAGCACCTGCTATCCGACGTAAGTTTATAGATATGGAACTAGGACAAATCAAACCCATATACTTGTCAGATTTGTCAAGCTACAATCATGTGCTTAAACAAAGAAATACCTACTTAAAGTCAGCAAATCAGATTGACGAAACATTTTTATCTGTTCTGGATGACCAGCTAGTAGACTACGGTTGTCGGGTGATGGTCCACAGAGAAGAATTTATAAAAAAAATGGAATCTTTTGGTCGTGAAAAACACTTTGATATTTCGGACCAATTAGAAGAATTGTCAATTCGTTATCAACCTTCTGTAAACTTCACTGACAAAGAACATCTAGCAGAATCTTTCTATACAGCACTTCAAAAAAGTAGATCAAGAGATTTATTTAAGAAGAATACTGGAGTTGGTCCTCATCGGGATGATATGATTTTCTTAATCAATGGAATGGACGCAAGTTTTGGAAGTCAAGGACAACATCGTAGCCTTGTTCTTTCTATTAAACTAGCTGAAATCGAATTAATGGAGAGCATTACAAAAGAATCGCCTATACTTTTACTTGACGATGTTATGAGTGAACTTGACAATACTCGTCAACTTAAATTATTAGAAACTATATCTCAAAATATTCAAACCTTTATTACAACAACTAGTTTAGAGCATCTTCAAAACTTACCAGATAATCTCAGTATATTTACTGTAAAGAATGGTAAATTATCTGTAAACTGATATTTACATCTGTGTAAACAATAAAAAATCTCCTGTTTTACAGGAGATTTCAGAACGAAGACAAACGTTATTTTTGGCGTTTGTCTTTTTCTCTTTTCAAAAATGGTTTGTCTCATCATCTGATATTCCATTCAAAAATCGAATTTAGAACAAAATAAAAAGGGATATTCTCTATCCACTTCACTAATTTTTTGATATTTAAACACGCCAAAGTAAGCCCAACCTGATCCTCCATTTTGGACTTTCCTTTCTCTCTAGTGTATCTCAAATTATGGTACTCCTTAGCCGTCCCAAAGAGTCGTTCAATTGTTTCTTTGCGCTTCTTATAGAGCTCTTTCATTTCTCTTTGGTGACGAATCTCCTCACAAAATTCAAGGGCATCTTTCCAGACATGTCTCGTTACTACTTTTTGATGATTTTGGCTTTGGGTACAAACGGATAATAAAGGACAGGCAACACATACTTTGGGATTACTCTTATACTCACGGTAGCCTTCTCGAGTGGTAGTGCGATAGCTTAATACTTGATTCTCTGGACAAATATAAGAGTCATGACTTGCATCATAAACAAAATTACTAGGCCTTAAGTTCCCCTTTACTCCCTTTGGACGAGTATAAGGGAAGACAGGAATGATATTACGTTCTAATAAATAATGAGCAATAGTTGGGGTTTTGTAGCCTGAATCCGCAATAATATAGCGTGGGGAGAAAGGCTCTAACTTTGAAAATAAGGCAGGGAAAGCCTGACTGTCATGAACATTTCCTGCTTCAACCGTATAAGCTAAGGCCCAACCATGCTTATCGCAAGCAACTTGAGCAGAATAGGCAAATACTTCCTTGTGTTCGCCCTTGTGAAACCAACCACACTCGGGATCTGTTGTTGAGATCTTCTTTTCCTTTGCCTCACTTTCTTTTGCGGGCTTTAAGGACTTTTTTGCGTGTTTTTTCCGATCTAAATCAATCTCAACTGCCAATTGTTCACTCATAAATTTAGCTTGTTGCTCTACCATTTCCTTACGATACTTGTGACTATTAGCCGCTGCTTTGATATGGGTACCATCCACAAATATTTCAGAAGGATCAATTAAGCCAGCATACAAAGCTTGGTTGAGAACTTG
>NZ_JARZZP010000024.1 GCF_029948085.1 Streptococcus taonis
CAAATAAAGCAAAACTGAGAATCTCAATTCTATGAATTTGCTAGAAAAACCGTAAGAAGAAATTCTTACGGTTTTTTTGATGGATAATGATTAGGAGAAAGGGGAAATGTCAGTCTTACAGATCTTTAAAATGCTAAAAATTCAATTGAATAGCTGTTCAATGTATAGTTGATTGAAATAAGATGTGAACAAAGAGGTTAGGAAAGTCAAATTAATTTCTAAAAATGTTTTAGAATTTATATTGTACTACTCTAAGTTCAATCCACTATATATGCTATTTTTCCCATAGAAGAAAAGTTAATGTTGCCATCTTTCAAGTGTCTTGATGTAACATTGTAAACTTGTATGATGACAGAAAAAACGTTGATATCATCAACGTTTGAAACATAGGAACACCTCACAACTCTTCTTGTCTCTATTATACGACTTTACACAAAGAAAAGCCCTTGGAAACTTGACTTCCAAGGACTTTGTCTTCGTTCTAACGTTGAGAACATCAACGTTTTTTTAATATAATGGAGCCGGTGGGAGTCGAACCCACGTCCAAACACCTGCTAACATATTTGTCTACGACCATAGGTTATGTATTGTTTTAACAGCCCCTCGACACATAACTCAAGCCTAGGAACTGCGAGTCTATAAATCTCTTATCAAACTGCTAGACAAAGCCTGATCGTATCTCGCTAATAATAAGACCTGTCATCAGACACGAGCAATCCGAATCGGGTCACGCCTGCTGGTTTTTAGGCAGCTAGAGCGTAAGAAGTGTTATTTTTTGCAGTTATATTTAACTGGGCGTTTACGTCGCCACACGAGTCGCAAAATATGCCTCATAATGCCTGTCGAATCCGTAACGACCCCAAAAGACAATACAACTATTATACCTTATCTATTGGGAAAATGCAAAAACTGAGTAAAGATTAGCATTTGCTTTGTTTTTAGTGCTTGTCTGATACTCTAAGGGCTAAATATTTTTGCTACTTGTAAGAAATAATTGGGAAGGTTTATGGAGAAAGAGATGGTCTGAGCTGTAGAGTATTTGACTTGTTATTTCCGAGAAACCTTGTTGGCTGAGGCTTTCTTCAAGTTCAGAAATGATAAAACCGTGTGTCTCTCCAGCTGGTAGAGTAAAATCAGCAATAAAGAGTTGTCCGCCATGAGTCAAATGTTCCTTGAACATAGATAGACTGTCATCAAGATTAGGCATATGATGAAGAACTCGACTGACGATAATAAGGTCGAACTCTTCTTCAAGTGGTTCAAGTAATAAATCCTGTTGAATCAAGTATAGGTTTGCAAGTTTTTGACTGTCAATCTTGAGACGAGCTTGCGCAAGCATCTTGTCCGCAATATCAACCAAGGTCACTGATTTAGCTTGTTTGGCAAGAGGAAGGGCGATAAGGCCAGTTCCACCTCCAAAGTCTAGGATTGATTTGTTTGACAAATCAGGCACTTGTTTTATTAGATGCTGGCAAACAAGATCGGCCAGAAATTGATTTTTTGGAGAATCAAATGATTCTGCTCGATGATTAAAATGATGTTCCATATTTCTAGTCTAGCATAGAGTTTGTCAGTTTAACATTTCCTAGCTTATTTTTTAGTAAAGAAATAAGCAAAAAGATTTCTCTCAAAAGGCGGTGGGACAGAAATCGATAGACAAAGTCTCGATTTCGTAGTCCCAGCCCCGCGAGGATGATTAGGAGCATTTTGGAGTCTAAAAGACGAACAAAAAGTTCAATCAGCTACCGCGTCAATGTTTGATTGTTAATAAAAAGTGAGGTCGGGATTTTTTGTCCCAACCTCTTGTTATTCTGCAGCTTGTTGCCAACGTTTTGCTAGAGTCCGTGAAAGGCTTGAAATAGCTAGGTTGAAGCTGAAGTAGATTAGAGCGACCAGGATATATAAGCTGAAAACCTGTTCCGGTTCAAAGTATCGGCCCATGAGAATTTGACTGGCACCAAAAAGCTCTTGGAGGGCGATTACAGAGTATAAAAGACTTGTATCCTTAATCACTGTTACAAATTGAGAGATGATGGCAGGGAGCATCTTGCGGATGGCTTGCGGTAGGATGATGTGATAAAGGATTTGGCGATAGGAGAAACCTTGTGCCATCCCTGCCTCGTATTGTCCTTGATCCACTGCGTTAAGACCACCTCGGATAATTTCAGCCAGAGCTGCAGATGTAAAGAGAGTAAAGGCGGTGATTCCAGCTGGGGTAGATTTCATTTTAAAGACTAAAAAAATAGTGAAAATCCATAGTAAATTAGGAACATTTCGGACAAATTCAATGTAGACACTAGCAAGGATTCGTAATAGGGTGTTTTTTCCATTACGCATGACAGCGAGGATGGTTCCAATCAGTGTTGAAAGCGTGATAGCAATCAAAGAGATATAGAGGGTTAGACCAAAACCTTTTAAAATAAAGATGAGGTTGTCTAGACTGAGAACTTCAAGAATACTTTCCATAAAAACCTCCTAAAGTGAATAAGCTTTTTTGTTAGCTTGCTCCATTTTTCGTCCAAATTGGGCTACAGGGAAGCAGAGGGCAAAGTAGAAGAAGGCAGCACCTAAAAAGGCTGGGATGTAGTTGCCGTTGAGTGCGGACCAAGATTTGGTGACAAACATAAGATCAACTCCAGAAATGATAGCTACTGTCGAAGTATTCTTAATCAGGTTGACGACTTGGTTGGTCAAGGGAGGGAGAATGATGCGAAAAGCCTGCGGTAAGATAATCAGGCGCATTGCGTTTGCGTAGGTGAATCCTTGAGAAAGGGCGGCTTCGAGTTGGCCTCTAGGGATAGACTGAATTCCTGATCGAATGACCTCGGCGATATAGGCACCGTGGTAGAGTCCGACGCAAAGAACGGCAGTCCAGTAGATAGGAATCATGATAGTATGGTTACTAATCAGAGGCAAGCCGTAAAAGACAATAACGAACTGAACTAGGAGAGGGGTGTTTTGATAAAATTCGACAAAGATACGAGACAAGATCCGTAAACTACCATGTTTGCTAGTGGATAAGGTACCAAATAGGATGTCCAATAGCATGGCTAGGGTAAAAGAACCTAGAGCAATAGCTATAGTAAAGAGAAATCCGTTAAAAAATTGACCAAAATGTTGAAAATAAGCTGTCCAAGATGATAAATCTATCATGTAGCTACCTCCTTATTCTGCTGAGTGTTTGGAAGGTTTGAGATTGTAGCGACCGTATAACTCCTGCAAGGTCCCATCCTGACTCCATTTGACAACCAATTGATCTAGGTAGTCATTCAGTTGCGTGTTTGATTTTTTGGTTACAATACCATAGTCAGAAGGTTTGAAGCTATCGTCAAGTAGTTCAGTTCTTTTGCTGGTATACCCGGAAAGGATAGAACGGTCTACTGAGAAGGCATCAATCCGATGGGCGTGGAGGGAGGTGATCAATTCAGGATAAGAGCCGAGTTCGACAAATTTAAAGGATAGTCCTTTTTTATTACCTAGCTCTGTAATCAGCTTTTGGGTGATGGATCCTTGTGCGACTCCAATGGTTTTTCCGTTTAAATCTTCAATATCTTTAATCTTACCTGATTTATTTACCAAAAATCCACAGGCGTCTGTATAGTAAGGGCTGGTGAAGTTGTAGAGTTTTTTTCGTTCGTCAGTAATTGTGAAGGTGGCGATATCCATATCCACTTGTTCGTTGTCTAACAGAGGACCTCGAGTTTGAGCAGTAACTGGAACGTAGCGGACCTTGACCTTGAGTTGATCTGCAATCAGTTTGGCTAAATCTGTTTCAATACCTGAGAATTCTCCAGTTTTCGGGTTTTTATAGCCGAAATTAGGGACGTCTTGTTTGACGCCAACAACGATTTCTGCCTTTTTTTGGATATCTGAGATGCTGGTATCTGCTTGAACTGATGTCACAAATCCAATGCTTAAAAGACTGGTAACTACTGTTGCAAGAAAGAAATTCTTTTTCATAGGTGTCTCCTTATTTGACCTTATCACTTTCGTGGTTGATAATCTTGCTGAGAAATTGTTGGGCGCGTGGTTCACTTGGGTGATCAAAAAATGCATCCACATCTGTTGTATCGACCAGGACTTGCCCATCTGCCATAAAGATGATGCGATCAGCTACTTTACGAGCGAAGCCCATTTCGTGTGTGACGATGATCATATTCATGCCGTCGTGGGCTAGTTTTTTCATAACAGCTAGGACATCGCCGATTGTTTCGGGGTCGAGAGCTGAGGTTGGTTCGTCAAAGAGGAGGAGTTCAGGTTTCATAGCTAGACCTCTAGCGATAGCTACTCGTTGTTTTTGTCCGCCTGATAAGGTGGCTGGATAGGAATCTTTCTTATCCCACATATTTACAAATTCTAAATATTTTTGCGCAGTTTTTTGAGCCTCTTTGGGATCAATACCCAGTACTTTAATAGGTGCAAGAGTTACATTTTCTAACACAGTCTTATGTGGATAAAGATTAAAATGTTGGAAAACCATACCTACTTCCTTGCGGAGGGGGACCAAATCCTTTTGGCTAGCACCTGCCACTTGGTGTCCGTTTACCAGGAGACTTCCACTATCAATTGCCTCTAGACCATTGATAGTACGGATAAGGGTTGACTTTCCAGAACCAGATGGTCCAAGTAAAACAACAACTTGGCCTTTTTCAAAACGAAGGTTGATATTCTGGAGTGCGTGGTAGTCTCCGTAATACTTTTCAACAGCTTTAAATTCTACTAAAGTCATAATTCTTCTCCTTTGTGTTAGATTTTGTAACATCGATTCTACAACAAAAGCGTTTTCCTGTCAAATGATATTACAAAAAAATTAGTAAAATTTTGATAAAAGCAAAGCAGATAGAGAAAAACTGGAAATCATGTTATAATAAAACAATAGAATCGTAAGAAAGAGTGGATGATTTTTTTGATAATTCCTACTTATAATTGGCAATTTGCTCCGCAAGTTGAGGATGCGGATTTTACAAAGATAGCTAAGAAAGCTGGTTTGGGACCTGAAGTAGCTCGTTTGTTATTTGAACGAGGCATCAAGGATGAAACTAGTCTGAAAAAATTTTTAGAACCTTCTTTGGAGGATTTGCATGATCCCTACCTTTTAAATGATATGGAAAAGGCAGTGGAGCGGATTCGCCATGCTATTGAGCAAGGGGAACTGATTCTCATTTACGGGGACTACGATGCGGATGGGATGACTTCGGCTTCCATTGTCAAGGAAAGTTTAGAACAGTTAGGCGCTGAGTGCCTGGTTTATCTTCCCAATCGCTTTACGGATGGTTATGGTCCAAATGCCAGTGTCTACAAATATTTCATTGAACAGCAGGGTGTGTCTTTGATTGTGACGGTGGACAATGGTGTGGCGGGGCATGAGGCCATTGATTTGGCTCAGTCTATGGGAGTGGATGTCATTGTGACTGACCACCATTCTATGCCTGAGGTTTTACCAGATGCCTATGCTATTATCCATCCTGAACATCCAGGGGCGGACTATCCTTTCAAGCATTTGGCGGGTTGTGGTGTCGCATTTAAGTTGGCTTGTGCCCTTTTAGAAGAAGTGCAGGTTGAGTTGTTGGACTTGGTTGCCATCGGTACAATTGCCGATATGGTCAGCTTGACGGACGAAAATCGTATCATGGTCCAGTATGGTCTTGAGGTCTTGCGCAACACTCAACGAATGGGTCTACAAGAAATGTTTGAAATTGCTGGGATTTCGAGTAGTGATGTGACAGAAGAAACGGTCGGTTTTCAGTTGGCACCTCGTTTAAATGCCTTAGGGCGCTTGGATGATCCCAATCCAGCTATTGATTTGTTAACTGGATTTGACGATGAGGAAGTGCATGAAATCGCCCTTTTGATTCATCAAAAGAATGAAGAACGTAAGGAAATTGTTCAGTCTATTTACGATGAAGCCAAGGGCATGGTGGATCCTGATAAAAGTGTTCAAGTTTTGGCCAAGGAAGGCTGGAATCCAGGAGTTCTTGGAATTGTAGCTGGCCGCTTACTTGAAGAACTAGGTCAGACAGTCATTGTACTGAATATCGAAGATGGAAGCGCCAAGGGGAGTGCTCGAAGCGTAGAAGCAGTCGATATCTTTGAAGCCTTGGACCCGCATCGAGAACTGTTTATTGCCTTTGGTGGTCACGCAGGTGCTGCGGGTATGACCCTTGAAGTGGAAAAGTTGGAAGTCTTGTCTGATGTTTTGGAAGCCTATATCCGAGAAAAAGGTGTAGATGCCCAAGGTAAAAACAATCTATTTTTAGATGAAGAACTGGACTTAGAGACCTTGAGTTTGGAGACGGTGAAAAGTTTTGAACGTCTAGCTCCTTTTGGGATGGATAACCAAAAGCCTGTCTTCTATATTCGAGATTTTCAAGTTGAAAATGCTCGCGTCATGGGGGCTGGTAATGCTCATCTCAAGCTGAAAATTTCCAAAGGTGAGGCCAGTTTTGAGGTAGTCGCTTTTGGTCAAGGGAAATGGGCGACTGAATTCTCACAGACCAAGCAACTGGAACTAGCAGTGACTCTCTCTGTCAACCAATGGAATGGACAAACAACCTTGCAGTTGATGATGGTTGATGCCCGTGTAGAAGGTGTCCAGCTCTTTAACATCCGTGGTAAGAATGCCCTGTTGCCAGAAGGGGTAGCCGTTTTGGACTTTACGCAAGAGTTACCTGATGTCACCTCTTGTTCAGCTATTGTCGTTAAGAATATCCCTGAGGATATATCCCTCCTTAAGAAAATCTGTCAGGAACAGGAGTTTTCAGCTATTTACTTTAAAAATGATATAGCTAAGGCTTACTACTTGACGGGATATGGAACGAGAGAGCAGTTTGCAAAATTGTATAAAACCATCTATCAGTTCCCGGAGTTTGACATTCGCTATAAACTCAAGGATTTGGCGGCCTATCTCAAGATTGAGCAAATCCTATTAGTCAAAATGATTCAGATATTTGAAGAGCTTGGCTTTGTGACCATTGAAAATGGAGTCATGAGGGTGAATAAAGAGGCTGAAAAGCGTGATATAGCTGAGAGTCAGATTTATCAAAAGCTGAAACAAACTGTTAAAGAGCAAGAAATAATGGCGCTTGGAACAGTTCAGGAAATCTATGATTTCTTAATGGAAAAAAATGAATAGAGATCGAAAGAGTTGGCTTGCTGACTCTTTTTTTGCTATCAAAAACTACATCAATGAAAGGAATTTAGTGCTATGTGAGAGGAGTGAAGGACTGTTGAACCTTGTTGAATAAAGTTAGTCGGAGTAGAAAATGGATAAAGAGAAGAAAAAGAAATTACTGGCAGAGTACAAGCAATAACAGAAGAAAGAATTTGAAGCAAGTTTACCGATAACAAGGGAGATCTTTTTAGATTTGTTTGATTTTTTGGATCAGGAGTTAGAGTCGCTGACTTGTTATGACGCTTTTCTTTTGAAAAAATATGTTTAAAAGTATTTTGGATAAATCCCTTGGTAAAACAAGTGGAAGTTACTTTGAAAAATTACCTTAAAAAATCAAAAACGATTTAACTTGTCAAAGCAGAGGTTTATTGTTATAATAGGTAAGATGGAGGCGTTATGGCACTTAAAAAAGCAAGTCTAGCCTGTGCGGTTTGTGGTTCTAGAAACTATTCGATTAAGATTAGTGGCAATCCAAAACCAACACGCTTAGAAGTAAATAAATTTTGTAAACACTGTGGCAAGTACACCACACACCGAGAAACGAGATAGGAGAAAACGATGCGTTTTATTAAGGACATTTTTAAACTTCTTAAAGAAACAACTTGGCCGACTCGCAAGGAAAGTTGGTTAGATTTTAAATCTATCATGGAATACACTGCTTTCTTTGTAGTGATGATTTATATTTTTGACCAATTGATTGTTAGCGGATTGATTCGTTTTATTAATATTTTTTAAAATAAGCTAAGGAAAAGATCTAGTCGCTGAAATTCTTCAGTTAGGAAAGGAAAAAACATGGATAGTTTTGATAAAGGATGGTTTGTGCTACAAACTTACTCTGGCTACGAAAATAAAGTAAAAGAAAATCTATTGCAACGTGCACAAACATACAATATGCTAGAAAATATTCTACGTGTTGAAATTCCTACACAAACAGTGCAAGTAGAAAAAAATGGAAAGAAAAAAGAAATCGAAGAAAATCGCTTTCCAGGGTATGTTCTTGTAGAAATGGTTATGACCGACGAAGCATGGTTTGTTGTGCGTAACACACCAAACGTAACAGGATTCGTAGGTTCACACGGAAATAGATCAAAACCAACTCCACTTTTGGAACAAGAAATTCGCGATATTTTAGTTTCTATGGGTCAAACTGTCCAAGAATTTGATATTGATGTCGAAGTTGGTCAAACTGTTCGTATTATTGACGGAGCTTTCGCAGATTACACAGGTAAGATCACAGAAATTGATAACAATAAAGTTAAGATGATTATCTCAATGTTTGGTAATGATACAGTTGCAGAAGTAAATCTTAACCAGATTGCAGAACTTTAATCAAAAATATTATCAATATAAAATCACAAACAAAGACAACTGTAGAGACAACGGTTGTCTTTTTATCTCTCATCTGTCTTCCTCAATACTTCCTGATACACCTTGGACTCAAAAAAACACAAAACAGAAACCAAAGCCCCTCTTTCCCCCTTTCTCTGCTAAACTAAAAGCAGAGAAAGGGGGAAAGCAAATGCTTGAAAAGTATTATGAGAAGGTAAAAGGTATTGTCCATAGATGCCGAAAAGATTATTATCTTCATCTATGGGAAAAAGAAGACTGGGACCAAGAAGGCATGATTTGTCTCCATGAACTTCTAGAACACCATCCAGAACTAGTGGAAGAAGAAAAGAAACTCTACGTTTACTTCAAAACAAAATTTCGGAATCGAATCCTTGATAGTGTCAGAAAACAAGAGAGTCAAAAGCGTCGCCTAGACCGGATGGCCTATGAAGAAGTAGGGGAGATTAGTCATCGCCTACCAGAAGGAGGATTGTGGTTGGATGATTACTACGCCCTCCATGAATTGTTGAATACTTATAGAAGAAAGTTACCAGAAGATAAGCAAGAAGCCTATGAACGCCTCTGGGCAGACGAACGATTTAAAGGTCGCAAAGCCCTTCTCAGAGAGCTGAAGGAAATAATTCAGGAGAAATGAAA
>NZ_JARZZP010000025.1 GCF_029948085.1 Streptococcus taonis
AACAACTGTTACATATCCAGATGGTACAACAGCGGTTATCCCAGCAGATAAGGCAGTTAAGAAATCAGCTGATAAAGTCGTTAAGGATCCATCAGTAACACCAGTTACAGATCCAAGCAACTTGACTGATGCAGAAAAAGCTAAGGTAGCCGACGAAGTTAAGAAATCAAACCCAACCGTAACTGACGTTAAAGTTGGCAAAGATGGCACAACAACTGTTACATACCCAGATGGTACAACAGCGGTTATCCCAGCAGATAAGGCAGTTAAGAAATCAGATGATAAAGAAGTTAAGGATCCATCAGTAACTCCTGTTACAGATCCAAGCAACTTAACTGATGCGGAAAAAGCTAAAGTGGCCGACGAAGTTAAGAAATCTAACCCTACAGTAAGTAAGGTAGAAGTTGGCAACGACGGTGCAACAACTGTAACTTACCCAGATGGTACAACAGCCGTTATCCCAGCAGATAATACAGTTAAGAAATCAGCTGATAAAGTAGTTACAAATCCATCAGTAACACCAGTTACAGATCCAAGCAACTTGACTGATGCAGAAAAAGCTAAGATAGCCGACGAAGTTAAGAAATCTAACCCAACCGTAACTGATGTTAAAGTTGGCAAAGATGGTACAACAACTGTTACATACCCAGATGGTACAACAGCGGTTATCCCAGCAGATAAGACAGTTAAGAAATCAGCTGATAAAGTCGTTAAGGATCCATCAGTAACACCAGTTACAGATCCAAGCAACTTGACTGATGCAGAAAAAGCTAAGATAGCAGATGAAGTTAAGAAATCTAACCCAACTGCGAAAGATATCAAGGTTAACAAAGACGGATCAGTAATTGTAACCTTTGAAGATGGCACCACAGCCTTTATCCCAGCAGATAAGACAGTTAAGAAATCAGATGGTTCAGTAGCAGGTAATCCAGCTGCTAACCAAGATTCACCTGCTCAAGCACCAGCTAAGAAAGCAGGAGCGAAAGAATTGCCAAATACTGGTACAGAACAATCTAGCGCTTCACTTGCTTTAGCACTTCTTGCAGCAGCAACAGGCGGACTCCTCTTCGCTAAAAAATGTGAGGAAGAAGAGTAAGAAATTACTCAAATAAAGCAAAACTGAGAATCTCAATTCTATGAATTTGCTAGAAAAACCGTAAGAAGAAATTCTTACGGTTTTTTGGCTCTTTGTCAACTGTAGTGTTGAAAAAAGCTATAGTAAAACGAATCTAGAACAGGACACTAAGACTGCTAAAAATATTTCTAGAAATTAGTTTGACTTTCCTAATCGATTTGTTCATACCTTATTTCAATCTACTATAACATCTGGAGAGGACAGTCGTTGTTCTCTCCATTTTTATATCCAGAGATAGAAGGATTTGTTGAAAAACTAAAAGATAAAACTATAAATCTCAGTAAAAAATATTTACTAAAATTTTTTAATACTGTTAAATAAGTTGTATGAATATAAAAATGGATAAATCTCTCATAGTAGGGCTGAAATACATCACTAGATGGATGTTTGTTCCTTTAATTCTATTTCTTAAAGAATTACTAAGCTTGCGATAAGAGATGTAAAAAAATAATAAATTTAGTTCGTGTAATACGTTTTTTAGTAAAAAGTAACCGCTAACACTTGATTTTTATAAATATAGTGATATACTAAAGTTTAAGAAAAAGTAAAAAGGAGATTACTATGAAGTTTCATTTTAATGAGCGTCAACGCTTTTCTTTACGTAAGTATAGTTTTGGTTTAGCCTCTGTTCTTTTAGGAACTGCCTTCTTTTTGAGTGGACAAGTTGCTAGTGCTGATGAGGTAAATGTTTCAGAAACATTGCTCACCTCCGTAGTATCTGTTAGTCCAGAAAGTTCAACAAGTACATCGGAATCTTTAGTACCAAGAACTTCTGAATCAAAACCTACAGTAGTAGATAAGTCTGCTCTATCACTAGAAACTGCCGATTCAAAATCAACAGTAGAAGATAAAGCTGTTGTAACACCAGAAACAACTGAAGTTTCTTCAGATTCTGAAAAACCTGTAATCGAGAGTCCAAAATCTGAAAAGTCAGAAGCACCAGCGAAAGAATCGAGTGAAGAAACGGCGAAAGCAACTGAAGTTAAAGCTGAAGTTGCTGAAAAAGACGATAAGTCTACTGACAAAGCTCCAGCTGAAGTTGCTGACAAAGATGATAAGTCTACTGATAAAGCTCCAGCTGAAGCACGCCGTTCAACGCGTACACGTCGAGCTACTTCAGAAGATAAACGAGAAGTATCTAATTGGAGTGAGTTTGTTTCAGCCTTAGAGGATGAAAATGTAAGCGAAATCACTGTTAATGGTGATATCGTAGCTCAAGGTGACAATGGTAACACAGATAGCCGAAATCCTGGTTCTGTAGACCGTAAAACTACCATTAGTGCACAATCTCGCCCAGTTACTATCCAAGGTAAGGACGACAATGCTCGTCTTGAACTCTTGTCACACACCTTGGAGTTGACTGGAGCTAGCTGGGAACTAAATCTTAAAAACCTTAAGATTGCTTCAGCAAACTCTAGAGGTCCAATTGAACTATCAAGAACTAGTGGTTCAAATACAGTTACATTTGAAAATGTGACAAGTGAGGGTTCATCACTTTATGGTGGTGGTGGTAACACAAATGTTGTTATCAAAGGAAATACAACTTCAACAGTTAGTGACAGTTATCAAGCTGCAAATGGTCAAACTCAACACGTACAACGGAATGTCGGAGCTGCTGGCCGTTCAGACCAACGTCGTGAGTCAAATATTCACGATGCTAAATCTGTAACAGTTGCTGAGGGAGCTAGTTTAACGCTTAATCGCTCTTCTCAAGGGGATGCTATCACTCTTGAAAGTGGAGCTAAGGTCAGTGTAAAAGATAAAGGTAGCCTTACTATTAACATGAACACTGACAATCGATCTGAAAATGCTCGCTACCATAATGCTGGTATTTTCATGGCTGATAGTGGGACCGTGGAAACTGGTAAGGATTCTAAGTTAGTCTTGAATACTAGTATCGGACAAGGGATTTCAATTGGTGTAAATCGTCCAGCTGATGGTATCACTGATAAGGATCGTTACGGTGGATATGTTGCAGGTAACCACGGTAGAAAAAATGGACCGAGTCGAGTTCTTATTGGCGATGGTGGAACTTTTGAATTTCATGGCCGTGATGGGATTATGATGGGAAATCACTCAGAACTTGTCACAGGTCAAAATGCCAAAGTTCGCTTTGAAAATAAAGGTCGTGGTGTTGCCCTTGATTTCGGAAATGATTCAAGAGTAGTCTTTGGAAAACATTCAAACAATACCTTCCATTCTGTAGGCAAAGGGCCTAAGAGCGGCGGTGGTCCGTCTGGAAGTTATGACGGATATAACTATATCGGTCTAAATGAGAACGGTAAGATTCTTGTAGATGACTTTGCTACTTTCCGTGTGCAAATGGACAATCGTGGAGATAATGCCTGGGATGATGTGATTTCCCTTGATTCTAGGAATGGTCGCAAGAGTGAACCAGTTTTTCAAGCGAATAAGGGTTCTATTGTAGATATTCGAGATGATAATACTAACTACTATGCTGAGTTGATCTCAGTAGCATTGGGAGCTAGTACAAACACTTATTTCCAGTTTAATAATCCGCTATATGTTTCCTTTATGAGATACACAAAATCAGATGGTACATCAGCAGGTGAAATTACCGGGAAACTACCAATAACTATTCCTCAAGGGAACAATCCACAGGATATTGGCCACGGAAATATTCTTTATATCTCAAATAAATTAGAAGCTTCAGGGAACCGAATCGAATTTAATGGTCCAACAAATAATGCAGGTGTTGGGACCTATACGGTTTATTCCATGAACAAGGATGGTAGGGATGCACAAAGTCATAATAAACAGAGTTCTGTTTGGATGAATATCCAGGGCGGATCTATGTCTATTGCTGGTTTCCAAAATAATAGAGCACACATAGAACCTGCTAATGCCACATCTGTACCAACAGGTTCTTCTACTGGGGGAGTTGTTGCCACAGATAGGACTTATGGTATTGACCCGGTAGGTGATAACCGTCAAAATATTTGGGTATCAAATGGATCAAAAATCAACCCGACTGGTGTTCATAAAAATGTCATCAAATATGTCTACGAAGATGGAACTCCAGTTAAAAAAGATGTTATCCAGTCATCAGAATGGAAGCGTACTTTGGATGTCTCTATTGACCAAGAAGGCTTTAAAAAGATTTTAAAAAATTCAAGTGTTACTAATGGTGATGAGTTCTTAGCTGCCTACAGTAAGGCTAAGTATCACATTTCTGATATTGATGGAGATCATATAGCTGATACTGGTTGGAAAGTTGATGGAACAAATTCAGGTACTTATAATTATGGTACTATCGCTTCGCCAAAACTCGAAGGCTATAAAGCAGAAATCAAGTCAAGTAATGTTCCAGGATTAGTAGCTGGGGCTAAAGCTGATTCAGTTTCTGTTTCATATGATTCAAGCAATGCACCAGAAACGCTTATTGATGCTCAAGCAGGTAAACGTACCGTTTCAGAAACTTATTGGCGTAATATTGTAGCCAAATCTGATTTGGGTGTCTATGAAACAGTTGTTGTCTATAAAAAAGTAAAACAAAAAGCTATTGTCAAATACATTGATACAAGTGATAATAATAAGGAATTAGCAAAAGATGAAGTTGAAGGTACATCTGGTGAAGCTATTAACTACTCAACTGCAGCTAAGATTGCTGATTTTGTTAATAAAGGTTACAAACTTGTAGAAGATGGTTTCACAAACTCAACTGCAGATCAAAAGAAATTTGATGATGATGAAAACATTGATCAAGAATTCGTAGTTAGATTAGAACACGGTGAAACTCCAGTTGGACCAAATAACCCACATAAACCAACAGATCCAATCAATCCAAATGATCCAAAGAGTCCAAAATACCCTGCGGAAAACCAATGGAAGAAAGATGTAACGTCAACTGTTCATTATGTGGTATCAGACGGTAAGGCAACTGCCCCAGCTGATAAGGTTCAAAATGCACAATGGACACGTACCTTAAATGTTGATAAGGTGACAGGTGAAGTTCTTAACCCTACTGAACCATGGGCAGCGAATAAGGCTAACTATGATGCAGTTCCAACACCAGGATTGACAGGTTACTACGCTGATAAAGCAAGTGTTGCTTCTAAGACAGTTACTCAAGAAAATCTTGAAGAAACTGTAACTTACAAACCACTTGGAAACTTGGTTCCAAAACCAGAGACACCAAACGATCCAAACTTCCCATCAAAACCAGGAGTGAAGTATCCAAATGATCCAACGGATCCAACTAAACCAGGTCAACCAGTTGTTCCAGATGTACCAGGTTATGAACCACATCTTCCAGATCCACAAGATCCAACTAAACCAGGTGAACCAGTAACTCCAGGAACACCAATCACTCCTGAAAAACCAGGTGAAGATACACCAATTATCTACGTACCAAAAACAACTAAAGTTACAAAACCAACTAAACAAACGGTAACGTTTGAAGGAGCAGGAGATAATACTCCAGCTGATAAGGTTCAAGATAACTTCACCTTTACTGGTAAACAAAAAAATGGTACGACAACATGGAATCAACCTAGTCACACTTATGGCAAAGAAACAGTTCCAGTTGTTGAATATTTCTATGCCGATAAGAAGGAAGCTGGATCTAAGAAAGTAACTCCAGATCAACCAGAAGCAACAGATCACGTTGTATATAAACCATTAGGAAAAATTATCCAAGTAGATGAAGCGGGAAATGTTATTCCAGGTTCAGTATCTAAGACTTATGAAAATAATCCGTTAAATCCTAAAGAGGCAGCAGAAACTAAAATTCCTGATGCTCCAGCTGGATATAAAATTAAGGAAGAACAACCTCAAGCTTGGGGTTACAATATAGTTGATAAAACGATTGAACCAAATGATGAAAGTGATCCAGATCGTATTTCACGAGATACACCAATCATCTATGTACCAATCGTAAATGATGTGACTAAACCAACCAAACAGACAGTAACATTTGAAGGTGCAGGAACAGCTACACCGTCTGATGATGTTCAAAGTGACTATACTTTCACAGGTAAGAAGAATCAAGCTAATGGTACAACAATATGGACTGAAACTAGTCATGATTATGGCAAAGTTAAAGTTCCAGTAGTTACAGGTTACTACGCTGATAAGAAGGAAGCTGGATCTAAGACAGTTACTCCAGATCAACCAGAAGTTACGGATAAGGTTACTTATAAACCGCTTGGTAAGATCATTCCAGTTGATCCAGAAGGAAACAAAATTCCAAGTGCACCAACTCCACAGTACAACAATGATCCACAAGATCCAACTAAGGGTGGCAAGACTCCAACTCCAGTCATCCCAGGTTATGTGACGGATACACCAAGTGTAACTCCTAATGATCCAGGATCTGATACACCTGTTGTCTACCGTAAGGCAGAACAAAAAGCTATTATCAAGTACGTAGACCAAAATACTGGTGAAACACTTGAAAATGATCAAGTAGGTGGTAAATCTGGTGAAGCTATTGACTACTCAACTGCAGCTAAGATTAAGTACTATGAAGATCGTGGTTACGTTCTTGTAAGCGATGAGTTCCCAGCAGGAGCTACTTATGACACAGATGCATCTGTTGATCAAACTTGGACAGTAACCTTGAAACACGGTGAAACTCCAGTTGGACCAAACGATCCACATAAACCAACAGATCCAATCAATCCAAATGATCCAAACAGTCCTAAATACCCTGCGGAAGATCAATGGAAGAAAGATGTAACATCAAC
>NZ_JARZZP010000026.1 GCF_029948085.1 Streptococcus taonis
CTCTGGGCAGACGAACGATTTAAAGGTCGCAAAGCCCTTCTCAGAGAGCTGAAGGAAACATTACAGAGACTTTAAAAAAAATTAAAAAAAGGTGTTGACAAAGTAAGAAAAGTCGGTATAATAGTAAGAGTTGAAAATAACAACTCCGGTCCGTTGGTCAAGGGGTTAAGACACCGCCTTTTCACGGCGGTAACACGGGTTCGAATCCCGTACGGACTATAGTATGAAGCAGTTAGAACACTAGATGAAAAAAATTAAAAAAAGTTTCAAAAAAGTGTTGACAAGCGAAAGCGGCTGTGATATACTAATATAGTTGTCACTTGAGAGAAGTGAGTGACAAAGACCTTTGAAAACTGAACAAGACGAACCAATGTGCAGGGCACTACAACTAAGGTTGTAGTACTGAACAATGAAAAAAACAATAAATCTGTCAGTGACAGAAATGAGTGAGAACTCAAACTTTTAATGAGAGTTTGATCCTGGCTCAGGACGAACGCTGGCGGCGTGCCTAATACATGCAAGTAGAACGCTGAAGGAGGAGCTTGCTCTTCTGGATGAGTTGCGAACGGGTGAGTAACGCGTAGGTAACCTGCCTGGTAGCGGGGGATAACTATTGGAAACGATAGCTAATACCGCATAATAGTAGATATTGCATGATATCTGCTTGAAAGGTGCAATTGCATCGCTACCAGATGGACCTGCGTTGTATTAGCTAGTTGGTGAGGTAACGGCTCACCAAGGCGACGATACATAGCCGACCTGAGAGGGTGATCGGCCACACTGGGACTGAGACACGGCCCAGACTCCTACGGGAGGCAGCAGTAGGGAATCTTCGGCAATGGACGGAAGTCTGACCGAGCAACGCCGCGTGAGTGAAGAAGGTTTTCGGATCGTAAAGCTCTGTTGTAAGAGAAGAACGAGTGTGAGAGTGGAAAGTTCACACTGTGACGGTATCTTACCAGAAAGGGACGGCTAACTACGTGCCAGCAGCCGCGGTAATACGTAGGTCCCGAGCGTTGTCCGGATTTATTGGGCGTAAAGCGAGCGCAGGCGGTTAGATAAGTCTGAAGTTAAAGGCTGTGGCTTAACCATAGTACGCTTTGGAAACTGTTTAACTTGAGTGCAAGAGGGGAGAGTGGAATTCCATGTGTAGCGGTGAAATGCGTAGATATATGGAGGAACACCGGTGGCGAAAGCGGCTCTCTGGCTTGTAACTGACGCTGAGGCTCGAAAGCGTGGGGAGCAAACAGGATTAGATACCCTGGTAGTCCACGCCGTAAACGATGAGTGCTAGGTGTTAGACCCTTTCCGGGGTTTAGTGCCGCAGCTAACGCATTAAGCACTCCGCCTGGGGAGTACGACCGCAAGGTTGAAACTCAAAGGAATTGACGGGGGCCCGCACAAGCGGTGGAGCATGTGGTTTAATTCGAAGCAACGCGAAGAACCTTACCAGGTCTTGACATCCCTCTGACCGCTCTAGAGATAGAGCTTTCCTTCGGGACAGAGGTGACAGGTGGTGCATGGTTGTCGTCAGCTCGTGTCGTGAGATGTTGGGTTAAGTCCCGCAACGAGCGCAACCCCTATTGTTAGTTGCCATCATTCAGTTGGGCACTCTAGCGAGACTGCCGGTAATAAACCGGAGGAAGGTGGGGATGACGTCAAATCATCATGCCCCTTATGACCTGGGCTACACACGTGCTACAATGGCTGGTACAACGAGTCGCAAGTCGGTGACGGCAAGCTAATCTCTTAAAGCCAGTCTCAGTTCGGATTGTAGGCTGCAACTCGCCTACATGAAGTCGGAATCGCTAGTAATCGCGGATCAGCACGCCGCGGTGAATACGTTCCCGGGCCTTGTACACACCGCCCGTCACACCACGAGAGTTTGTAACACCCGAAGTCGGTGAGGTAACCATTTGGAGCCAGCCGCCTAAGGTGGGATAGATGATTGGGGTGAAGTCGTAACAAGGTAGCCGTATCGGAAGGTGCGGCTGGATCACCTCCTTTCTAAGGATAAGGAATGCACATTGGTCTTGTTTAGTCTTGAGAGGTCTTGTGGGGCCTTAGCTCAGCTGGGAGAGCGCCTGCTTTGCACGCAGGAGGTCAGCGGTTCGATCCCGCTAGGCTCCATTGGTGAGAGATCACCAAGTAATGCACATTGAAAATTGAATATCTATATCAAATAGTAACAAGAAAATAAACCGAAAACGCTGTAGTATTAATAAGAGTTTATGACTGAAAGGTCAGAAAAATAAGGTTAAGTTAATAAGGGCGCACGGTGGATGCCTTGGCACTAGGAGCCGAAGAAGGACGTGACAAACGACGATATGCCTTGGGTAGCTGTAAGTAAGCGATGATCCAGGGATTTCCGAATGGGGGAACCCAACAGGTACTACCTGTTACCCGCATCTGTTAAGGATGTGAGGAGGAAGACGCAGTGAACTGAAACATCTAAGTAGCTGCAGGAAGAGAAAGCAAAAGCGATTGCCTTAGTAGCGGCGAGCGAAACGGCAGGAGGGCAAACCGAAGAGTTTACTCTTCGGGGTTGTAGGACTGCAATGTGGACTCAAAGACTATAGAAGAATGATTTGGGAAGATCAGCCAAAGAGAGTGATAGCCTCGTATTTAAAATAATCTTTGTACCTAGCAGTATCCTGAGTACGGCGGGACACGCGAAATCCCGTCGGAATCTGGGAGGACCATCTCCCAACCCTAAATACTCCCTAGTGACCGATAGTGAACCAGTACCGTGAGGGAAAGGTGAAAAGCACCCCGGGAGGGGAGTGAAATAGAACCTGAAACCGTGTGCCTACAACAAGTTCGAGCCCGTTAATGGGTGAGAGCGTGCCTTTTGTAGAATGAACCGGCGAGTTACGTTATGATGCGAGGTTAAGTTGAAGAGACGGAGCCGTAGGGAAACCGAGTCTGAACAGGGCGAATTAGTATCATGACGTAGACCCGAAACCATGTGACCTACCCATGAGCAGGTTGAAGGTGCGGTAAGACGCACTGGAGGACCGAACCAGGGCACGTTGAAAAGTGCTTGGATGACTTGTGGGTAGCGGAGAAATTCCAAACGAACTTGGAGATAGCTGGTTCTCTCCGAAATAGCTTTAGGGCTAGCGTCGACATTAGAGATTCTTGGAGGTAGAGCACTGTTTGGGTGAGGGGTCCATCCCGGATTACCAATCTCAGATAAACTCCGAATGCCAATGAATTATGGTCGGCAGTCAGACTGCGAGTGCTAAGATCCGTAGTCGAAAGGGAAACAGCCCAGACCACCAGCTAAGGTCCCAAAATAATTGTTAAGTGGAAAAGGATGTGGGGTTGCACAGACAACTAGGATGTTAGCTTAGAAGCAGCTATTCATTCAAAGAGTGCGTAATAGCTCACTAGTCGAGTGACCCTGCGCCGAAAATGTACCGGGGCTAAAACAATTTACCGAAGCTGTGGATACCTTTATAGGTATGGTAGGAGAGCGTTCTATGTGTGAAGAAGGTGTACCGTGAGGAGTGCTGGAACGCATAGAAGTGAGAATGCCGGTATGAGTAGCGAAAGACAGGTGAGAATCCTGTCCACCGTAAGACTAAGGTTTCCAGGGGAAGGCTCGTCCGCCCTGGGTTAGTCGGGACCTAAGGAGAGACCGAAAGGTGTATCCGATGGACAACAGGTTGAGATTCCTGTACTAGAGTATGTAGTGATGGAGGGACGCAGTAGGCTAACTAAAGCAGACGATTGGAAGTGTCTGTCTAAGCAGTGAGGTGTGAATTGAGTTAAATGCTTAGTTCTATAACATTGAGCTGTGATGGGGAGCGAAGTTTAGTAGCGAAGTTAGTGACGTCACACTGCCAAGAAAAGCTTCTAGCGTTTAAACATACTCTACCCGTACCGCAAACCGACACAGGTAGTCGAGGCGAGTAGCCTCAGGTGAGCGAGAGAACTCTCGTTAAGGAACTCGGCAAAATGACCCCGTAACTTCGGGAGAAGGGGTGCTGACTTTAAGTCAGCCGCAGTGAATAGGCCCAAGCAACTGTTTATCAAAAACACAGCTCTCTGCTAAATCGTAAGATGATGTATAGGGGGTGACGCCTGCCCGGTGCTGGAAGGTTAAGAGGAGTGCTTAGCGGTAACGCGAAGGTATGAATTGAAGCCCCAGTAAACGGCGGCCGTAACTATAACGGTCCTAAGGTAGCGAAATTCCTTGTCGGGTAAGTTCCGACCCGCACGAAAGGCGTAATGATTTGGGCACTGTCTCAACGAGAGACTCGGTGAAATTTTAGTACCTGTGAAGATGCAGGTTACCCGCGACAGGACGGAAAGACCCCATGGAGCTTTACTGCAGTTTGATATTGAGTGTCTGTACCACATGTACAGGATAGGTAGGAGTCTACGAGATCGGGACGCCAGTTTCGAAGGAGACGTTGTTGGGATACTACCCTTGTGTTATGGCCACTCTAACCCAGATAGGTGATCCCTATCGGAGACAGTGTCTGACGGGCAGTTTGACTGGGGCGGTCGCCTCCTAAAAGGTAACGGAGGCGCCCAAAGGTTCCCTCAGAATGGTTGGAAATCATTCGCAGAGTGTAAAGGTATAAGGGAGCTTGACTGCGAGAGCTACAACTCGAGCAGGGACGAAAGTCGGGCTTAGTGATCCGGTGGTTCCGTATGGAAGGGCCATCGCTCAACGGATAAAAGCTACCCTGGGGATAACAGGCTTATCTCCCCCAAGAGTTCACATCGACGGGGAGGTTTGGCACCTCGATGTCGGCTCGTCGCATCCTGGGGCTGTAGTCGGTCCCAAGGGTTGGGCTGTTCGCCCATTAAAGCGGCACGCGAGCTGGGTTCAGAACGTCGTGAGACAGTTCGGTCCCTATCCGTCGCGGGCGTAGGAAATTTGAGAGGATCTGCTCCTAGTACGAGAGGACCAGAGTGGACTTACCGCTGGTGTACCAGTTGTCTTGCCAAAGGCATCGCTGGGTAGCTATGTAGGGAAGGGATAAACGCTGAAAGCATCTAAGTGTGAAACCCACCTCAAGATGAGATTTCCCATGATTTTATATCAGTAAGAGCCCTGAGAGATGATCAGGTAGATAGGTTAGAAGTGGAAGTGTGGCGACACATGTAGCGGACTAATACTAATAGCTCGAGGACTTATCCAAAGCAACTGAGAATACGAAGCGTGATTATTTTAAGTGAAATTTGATAGATATTCAATTTTGAGTAGGTATTACTCAAAGTTAAGTGACGATAGCCTAGGAGATACACCTGTACCCATGCCGAACACAGAAGTTAAGCCCTAGAACGCCGGAAGTAGTTGGGGGTTGCCCCCTGTGAGATAAGGAAGTCGCTTAGCT
>NZ_JARZZP010000027.1 GCF_029948085.1 Streptococcus taonis
AAAGTGACAGATTTATTAAGGGAAGTCCCCAATATCTTTGAATCATTAGAGTGCTTTTTTAAAACTAAATAACTATATTAATCCAATTTTCGATGAATGCGACTTCTTTGGGAGTTGTTTTCTTAGTTCCCTTAGGTAACCATCTACGAATGAGTCAGTTGTGATTCTCATTAGTTCCCCTTTCCCAAGAGGCATAGGGATGTGTATAGTAGATATGCTCCTTAGAAAACACATCAGCCAAGAGGTTGAATTCGGCTCCATTGTCTGCCGTGATGGAAAGAATTTGATGCTGTTTTAAGATGAGTTTTAGAGCTTAATTGACCGACTCAGCGCTTTTATTTTTGGGGTATTGAGCACTTACCATTCGTTATCCTCGAGAAATGTATTGTACTATGAAACAACTAATACGATAAGCGACAATAGATTTATTCTACAGAAAGGAAAAACTCCAGTTTTATTTAGAAGGATAAAAGGTAAATAACTTATATACAATTTATTTCGAATTTTTTAAAATAAAACAAACTTTAAAGACAAAATAATACAAAAACGATAAAAATGAAGCGTCGATAATAATGCTAATCGTTTGAGTGATATTTTAAATTTGATACATTTTTAATAGTTTGAAGAATGAAAATATCTAAATAATCCAATGCTATCAAGGAAAATTAGAGGGTGAATCAAATATAAATATTTTAGATGCATAAAAACTAAAAAAAAGTGTGATTTAAGAGAGAAATAATTTGCATATTCCCACAAAAAAGTATACAATGATACTTGGATAGCTTTGCCTATGAATATAAACTATATGTATTTTAGGTGAGCAAATTCAAAAAAAGGAGATAATAGAATGGATAAAAAATCATCCATGAGTCGTATCGAACGCCAGAAACGAGAAAAAGTCTTACGCTTTTCTATTCGTAAATATAGCTTCGGTGCGGCTTCAGTTGCTGTTGCAGCACTGATGTTTTTGGGTGCGCGCGTCGCTAGTGCGGATAGCGTAACACCTGTCGACCAACCTCATGTAGAGGCTTTAACTCAAGATACTAGTCCGCTAGCATCGCAGGATAAGGAAGAGCCTACTAGTTCTGTAAAAGTGGATACAGCTGTTGCAAGTCAGCTTGTGACACAGCTCAAAGATCAGCTCAAGGTCAAGGAAATGGCTAAGACAGACCTTTTGGTTGTTGCCAAGGAAGAACTTGTTAAGGCTGAACAGACTCTCGCTGATTCAAAAGTGAGTCAAGAAGAAGTGGACGCTTTGGTAGCTCGCTTGACCGATGTTTTGGACCAGCTACGAGCAGTGGAAACTCCTCAAGTCAAAGAAGATAAAAATGATGCAAGCACACAGGAAGTAACTTCGGAAATCAAGCCAGAAGTAGCGAAGCCAACTTCAGAAATTTCAGCTAAATCTGAGGAAACTTCAGAAAATACCAATGCTGAACAACTGGAAAAAGCTAAAGCTAGTCTCAAATTATCTATTGATCGTTTGGAGCAGACTATCGCCCAAACACCTAAGAATGACTTGACACGTGAAATCTTGGAGAAAGCTATCGCCCAAGTTGCTGTAGCCAAGTCTGCATTTGGTGGTGTAGAAGTTAGCCTTCGTGATGTTGAGGATATGAATCGTGTCATCAAACGGAACGAAAGCTCTGTTATGATCGCGCGTAATCGTTTGACTTCAGGTTCTCATGATCCACGTAATGGTCAAAGTATGGGACAGGGAACAGGTCTACGATCTGTACCCATTGATAAAACGACTAAACGTGGACGATTAGGAATCGTTATAGCAGATTCTGGATTTGTTACAGGTTATGCGACGCCATCTTCAACAATTGAAATTAGGAAAAATGGTCAGACATTGGTAACTTCAACGCTTGATGATTCAGGAGAATTCAAGTTAAATGCTCCGGGGATTAAAGTTGGAGATACAGTTACATTGGTAGTGAATGGAGAAACTGTCGCTACTGAAGTTGTAAACGAAGCAAATACAATTTCCTTCAATGATAGCCTAGCCTATATTAAACAAGTTGATGGATATACAGCAGCGGAATCTGATGTAGAAATCACCGTAGGAGGTGAAAAATATAAGACGAAGTCGCAATCCAATGGATACTTTACTGTTGACGTTAATCCTGACCTAATGGTGGAAGGTGCAGAAGTCACAGCTGTAGTAACTAAAGATGGGAAAAAAGTTGCTAGTGGAACGAGTATTGTTCGTGAAACAAAAGCCACAGACTTCGGTGTTACTTGGCATGAAAATCCTATGATTGATTACTCAGACCGAGACGTGTTTTCACCAGATACCAAGCAGTATGCTTTCGTAAGTAAAGGAACTGCTAACCAAGCCTATGATAACATTCGTGTGTATCGTGAGATGCGTATTGAAGAAAATGGCAACAAGTATTATTACTGGATTGTAGATTCAGGTCCAATGGCAAATGCGCAGGCAGGATTGTCTAAAAAAATCTCAGTTGCAATTCCACGTACAGTTGGGGATCCGTATGATTTCACTTATACCCAACTTCAACACGGTAGACAGAAATCATATAAAGAATATCCTACCGCTTCAAGGTGGGAGTATGACAGACCTCAATACCGTGCTTATGTGAAAGATGGAGAGAAGCGTTCTGGATCATCTTATGCTGAAAATTTAGATGCTTGGATGGATTATATAGAACCATCAAATGGATGGCGCAAGGATATTTATCGTAAAAATAGCGGAGACGGTACAGAGCCTAATGATGATGCGTTCTCTCGAGTCATGAGTATGTTAGGTGTCAAGAATGGCGGTCTTGAATACAATCTTGTTCGTGGAGTTATCGAAGATAAAATGAACGTGGTTGCTGGGCAACGTACAATTATGACTTTCAAAACAAAAGTTTTAGAAGGTGATGAATTGGATCAAAGTATTATGTCGGATTGGGGTAAAAAAGATAAAAGCAATCCGATGTTCTCAGAGATCAAATCACGTATAGCTAATGATCCGTATCTTGCCTTTGGAGGGTATACACTGGGAGGACGACCTCGATATTATCCAGGTCAAAACGCCATCATCGGTACGTTGCCATTGGAACCAAGAGAAGCAACTAATTACAATTTCCAACCAGTATCTAAAGAGCAAACTACTAAAGTAGGAGTTGTTCCAGATGCTATTAAGAGTATTGAAAATACCGGTAAATTGCCAGGAGGTACAACTTATCGTTGGTTTAAAGATCCTGATGTATCGAAAGTCACTGAGCCAGGAAAACCTGTTTATGGTACGGTAGAAGTAGTAATACCACAACGTGGAAAGTTTCTTATTGATGCACCCGTTCATGTTATAGAGGATAAACCACAAACACCAGTAGCAATAGCTAAGGATAATGGGGATGTAACTGCAAAACCACAAGATTCAACAAAAGTAGATAAAATTACTGTAAGCTATACAGGAGAAGATAACAATCCAAAAACAGCTGTAGGAACGAAAGATCCGAAAGGAAATTGGACAGTAAATACTCCAGAGGTGCAAATCGATTCAAATACTGGAGAAATTACGATTCCGGAAAATAAAGTAAAAGACGGAACAAAAGTAACAGTAGTTACGAAGAATGGAAATGGTGCTGATTCAGATCCAGCAACTGCAACTGCAAAAGATGTTCAAAAACCAACAATTACTAGCTTAACTCCTATTAGTAATGCAGAAATTGATAGTACTAACCCACGTAAGATTATCGTTTATCGTGAAGAAGAATTTAGTGTTGATGTGAACTTAACTGATAACAGTGGTCGCTTGGATAAAGTTAAGGTAGATGATAGAGTTACTGTGACCACTGATACTTCAAATCCATTTGAGATGAGAAGTCAAGCGCGAATCAGCGATACTGCTAAAGGAACAGATATTAACTTTACCGATAAATCTAACAATTTGGGACAAAATGGAAATGCGACAGATACTAACCCATATAAAGTTACTATTTCAGGGCATGTAGGTAAAGGTCAGACAGTTAATCCTGACGCTAGCAAAAACAGCTGGACCCGTTATATTACTGGATATGACCAATCTAATTTAACAAATAATAATAACGTTTCAAATGCTACAAATAACGCCAATATTCAGATTGAGTTCCGTAAGCAAGCTGATAAATATACACCAACAGCTACAACTCCTACAGTGAATCTGACTTCAAATGGAACTGTTCCAGATTTGGGATCACCAGAGACTTATATTGCCAACAAGTCTGACTTGCCACTTAAAGGAACAACACCAGGTACAACAACGACATATACATGGAAAGCTGGAGAAACTCCAACTGTTAACAATGGTCAAGTCACACGTACAGTTGTAGTAACTTATCCAGATGGTTCGACAGATGAAGTTCCAGTAACTGTTAAGGTAGTAGATCCACGTACAGATGCAGAGAAGAACAATCCAACACCTAAAGATCAAACAGTCAATGTTGGACAAACACCAGATCCTAAGAAATCAATTGGTAATGTAGGCGATCTTCCAAAAGGAACTACAGTTGAATACAAGACTCCA
>NZ_JARZZP010000028.1 GCF_029948085.1 Streptococcus taonis
ATATCAGATGATGAGACAAACCATTTTTGAAAAGAGAAAAAGACAAACGCCAAAAATAACGTTTGTCTTCGTTCTGAGAGACGGCAAACCTTCTCTTTCTCTAATTATACAGACGAACTAGCTCTTTCAATTAAAGCATAGGGGCGAATAACTGAGCTACTTCTTTGATTAATGTTTGATACCAAGTAGGCTTGATTGTTCCAGGAAAAATTTCTTGCGATACTTCAAAAATCTCTTCAAAGTCCTTACGAATATCTGCAATCGATGGTGTTTCGTACAATAAAACTGCATTTTCATAGTGGTGAACCAAGCTGCGATAATCAAGATTTATGGTTCCAACAACCGCAAATCGATCATCAACAATCATTTGCTTACTATGGATAAAACCAGGAGTATACTCGTAGATACGTACACCAGCAGATAAAAGATCAGGATAAGACCCTCGAGTTACCAACTGGATGAGCTTTTTATCTGGGATAAATGGAGTTATAATTCTCACATCTACGCCTCGCATAGCCGCATTTTTGATATCCTCTGTCAAATCATAATCAATAATGAGATAAGGCGTGGTGATGTAGACAAAATCCTCCGCTTGATTGATCAGGTTTTGATAGACAATTTTTCCTACCTTCATCTGGTAAATCGGTTTCGGTCCGCTACCATATGGGATACAAAGTCCACTACCGGATCGTGTCTGATTTTCCAAATGATACTGATCAAAGTCACTGATTTCTCCACGGTTGATATACCAGTTCATGAGAAATAGTCTTGTAAAAGCTTGAGTAGCTGGACCATCTATACGAACACCACTATCCTTCCAGTGTCCAAAACGTTCAATCTGATTGATGTATTCGTCTGCAAGATTAATCCCACCAGTATAGGAAATCTGTCCATCAATGACTAATATTTTTCGGTGGTCACGGTTATTATAGGCCACTGTCATACGAGGAATCACCTTATTAAACTTATGGGCATCGATCCCTTTAGACCGCAAATGAACGGTATAATCCCCCGGCAGAGTCACCATACAACCAATATCGTCGTAGAGCATCTTGACCTCAACTCCCTGAGCCGCCTTTTCTTCTAGAACTTCGAGCATACTATCCCACATCAAGCCTTCTTCGACAATGTAATATTCTAGAAAAATAAATTTTTCAGCTCTCTTCAAATCCTCCAGCATTTGTTGCCACATTTTCTCACCATTTGAAAAGAATTGTGAGTCTGTCTGATCATAAACTTCTGCATTACTGTCCATATGCAATAAGGCATTGATAATCCCGTAGGCAGATTTATCAGTTTCCTGTATCTCTTGATGAAGACTATGTTCGCGCTTTTCATGAGATGTGATAGAACGAAGTTCCTGTAATTGTTTAAATTCCTTTTTTGATAACCGACGCTCACCAAACATGATATAAAGCAAGGGACCAAAAACAGGGACAAAAGTAACAATCAACCACGTCACTTTGCTTTCAGGAGACATGGAACGATTGACAATGGCTAAAACAGTTGCCACGCTGACCAGAAATACAAGAGCAACCCAAACAAGAGGAGCAATCTGGCTCATGTAAAGAATGACTGCAAAAACTACAAATAATTCTATCAGAATAATCGCAATGCTAAAACCATACTTGGACATCAATAGTCGAAATTTTCTAGTTCCCATAACTCCCTCTCAATTTCTAAATAAACTCCAAAGCAACTAGCTGAAAGCGCTTGTTACCTACTAGTATACTTAGTTTCATAAAACTTATCAAGCTTTTTCTGTAAAGGCCGATAGTTCAACCTATAAAATCAATAAAAAAAGTCTGCGACAAAATAATTCTCAGCCACAAGAAAGCTAGATATTCCCAGTTGTGGAACTCTAGTTTTTTATAGTGGCTCTATAATATTTGTAGTGGGTAAATCCCCTATAGATATTATGGAACCTATTTTTGTGTAGAAAACATACTAAGA
>NZ_JARZZP010000029.1 GCF_029948085.1 Streptococcus taonis
GGCTCTATAATATTTGTAGTGGGTAAATCCCCTATAGATATTATGGAACCTATTTTTGTGTAGAAAACATACTAAGATTAGTAGTGAGAAAATCTCCGACGGGAGAGAGTACTCACTACTTTTTCTTTATGTTAAAGTAGAGGTGTCTTGTAAAGTCGTAGGGCTCTTTGGCGCTAGACGTCGCTTGACAAACTGGCAAGACACCTGTTTTAGGTGGAATTTGATCAAAGTATGTGGGACGCTAGACGTCGCGTATTGAAAATAAAATCACTAAAACACGGAATTATTCAAGACAAAAGAGGTAATATCATGCGTACAGTATTTGGGATTGATGTGAGTAAGGCAAGTTCTGAGGTGGCAATTTTAGTCAACGGTGAAAAGATTCATGGATACACTATGCTCAATGACGCCATTGGCTTCAATCGTCTTTTGAATGACTTGAAAACTGTTCATAATCCTGAGATTATATTTGAAGCTACTGGTGTCTATTCTCGGCGTCTTCGAGCCTTTCTTGAGGAATACGGCTACGCTTATACACAGCTGAATCCTCTGGAAGCTAAGAAGCAACTGGACAGTCTGCGAGTTCGTAAAACAGACAAAATTGACGCTGAAAAGTTGGCTCATTCTCAGTTTATACTCAATCGTAAACCAACTTATGCGCAGGAAGAAGTTTATCAACACCTGCGTGATTTAAGCCGTTTCTATCAAAATCTTACAGAAGACATTGTTAGAGCTAAAAACCGTCTACACAAGGTCTTACAAGTCACCTTTCCTGAATTGGAAAATCTCTTATCCACACCAACTGGAGAGCAATATGGGAATTTAGTGATGGCTTTTCCATGCAAAGAGTTTGTATTAAACCTATCTCAAAATAAATTGTGTAAGATTATCCGTCAATCTACCTCCAAACGAATCTCTGAAAAGCGTATTGCTTATCTGACTGATAAACTTATAAAACTCGCTAAACAATCTTTTTGTGCGGTCAAGAAAATCTCCCCAATGCTTGAAGAGGTTCGTTACTATGCTCAAGAATTGCTTCGTCTTTCTGAGCACAGACAGGTTGTCTTAGACGACATGGTAGCTCTAGCTCAGCCTTTACCAGAGTATGACATCTTACGATCGATTCCTGGCATCGCAGAAACCACAGCGACATCTATCATTGGCGAATTGGGAGATATTCGTCGCTTTCAGTCTACCAATCAAATCAACGCTTTTATTGGCATTGACCTGAGACACTATGAATCTGGGAACTTTCTCGCCAAGGAACACATTACTAAGCGAGGTAATCCCTATGCCAGAAAAATCTTGTTCAAGTGCATTCATAACATCGCTTCAGCTAGTCATACCAATCCCTGCCATATCGCCGACTTTTATGAGAAACGAAAAAGACAATCGACAATAGCTTCAACCAAGCCACATGCGATTGCCTCTATACATCGTCTCATTCGAACAATGTATTACCTCATTACGCATAACAAACTTTACGATTACTCTTTGACCCAAAATCGATAAGGTCATCTATGCCGTATTATTATAACACCTTGTTTCAAAAAATACCAGATGAGGTGTTTTTTAGC
>NZ_JARZZP010000002.1 GCF_029948085.1 Streptococcus taonis
CTAGTCAGGTGAGAAGTCGCGTGAAAGTCATTACAATGGATATGTTTAGTCCCTATTACGATATTGCCAGAAAACTTCGCTTGCGAATTTCAAGGCTCAGGCTGAAACAGTTCCCCAGACTGTTTCACTCCCAAATGCTAAAATCGTTCTCGACCGCTTTCACATTGTCCAACATCTCAGTCGAGCTATGAATCGTCTTCGCATCCAAATCATGAATCGTTTTGATCGTAAATCGCACGAATATAAAGCATTAAAACGTTACTGGAAACTCATTCAACAGGATAGCCGTAAACTTAGTGATAGACGTTTTTATCGCCCTACTTTTCGCTCACACTTGACCAATAATGAGATTCTCGAAAAGCTCCTTGCATACTCTCAAGAACTTAGACAGCACTACGATCTCTATCAACTATTACTGTTTCATTTCCAAGAGAAACAAACAGACCATTTCTTTGAACTGATTGAAGAAACGATTTCTTGTGTAAATCCTATTTTTCAAACTGTTTTTAAGACCTTTTTGAAAGACAAGGACAAAATCATGAACGCACTGGAACTGCCCTACTCAAACGCGAAACTAGAGGCTACTAATAACCTCATTAAGGTCATCAAGCGCAATGCTTTTGGCTTCCGGAACTTTAAAAACTTTAAAACTAGAATCCTCATTGCTTTGAACATCAAAAAGGAGAGAACCATGTTGGTCCTCTCCAGGTTATAACTTTTCATCAACCCACTACAGTTGACAAAGAGCCTGAAAACATTGATAATTCAAGGGGTTGTTTTATATCGCTATAATTCATCTGCAATTTTGTTGATCTTTCTCAGGCGATGATTGACACCACTTTTGGTTAAGGGATTGGTCAGACTATCTGCCAACTTTTGAATAGAATAGTCTGGATGCTGGATACGCAGACGGGCAACTTCCTGCAAGTCTGCTGGCAAATTATCCAAGCCAATTCTATCTTTGATTTTACTGATATTGTTGATGGTTTTCATACTCGCTGAAACCGTCCGAGCAATATTAGCCGTCTCTGCATTATTAGCACGATTGAGATCATTACGGGTTTCACGTAAAATTTTGATGCCTTCGAAAGTATCACGCGCCTGCATGGCTCCAATAACTATGAGAAAATCCATGATATCCTCAGCACGCTGAAGATAGGTCACTGCACCTTTTTTTCGTTCAATCACCTTGGCATCCAACAAGAAATGCTGAAGAAGCGCAGCGATCCCTTGGGCATGGTCCAGATAGACTGAGCTGATTTCAAGCTGGTATTTACCAGAGTCTGGATCTCGAATACTTCCATTCGCCAAAAAGGCTCCACAGAGATAGGCACGACCCGCTTCCTCATCTGCCAGAATTTCAGGCGCAATACCAGTCTCTAGTCCAAAGAAGGAGTCTGCTAAGTGCAAATCACTGAGTAGTTCTTGAACTCGCTCATCCGTAAAAACAGTATAGACTCGATTTTTACGAAGATTACTCCTCTGATGGTGACGAATTTCTGATTTAATCTCATAGAAGTGCAAAAAAGACTCATAGAGATGACGGGCTAACTTGGCATTTTCTGTCACAACTGACAGGGTTAAGCCAGAAGTCGATAAACCAATACTACCAGACATCTTAATAATGGCAGATAGTTCGTGGCGACTCAGATGGTGCTGACCCAAAATTTCTTCTTTTACTGCAACTGTGAAGCTCATTTTCTCACCTGTATAATGCGCATGAGCTCATCTACGATTAAATCACCATCGTGGAAGGCTCCCCCATTTTCCAAGCGTAAGAAATTAGATGAAATAACACGAGGGACTTGCTGACGCAAACCTTCAAAATCATGTTCAACCTGTACTAAATACTCATCAAATCGGTTGGTATCCATATAATCCCTCGGAACCTTTTCGATGTTAACAAGGACAGTATCAATAAATGGACGGCCCAAATGACTATGCAAGACTTCTACGTGATCACTATCTGTGAAATGCTCGGTCTCTCCACGTTGGGTCATGATGTTGCAGACATAGGCAATTTCAGCCTTGGTTTCCAGAAGGGCCTGGCCAATTTCTTCAATAACAATATTAGGCAAAATCGAAGTAAAGAGTGAACCTGGGCCCAAGACAATCATATCACTCTCAAGAATGGTATTCACCACTCGACGGCTAGCCTGCGGTTTCTCATCGTCTAGAGTGTTGGTGACATAAACATGGTCAATCATACCTGGATGGTCTGCAATGTGACTTTCTCCAGCTACTTCTGTCCCATCTTTAAAGACGGCATGGAGTGTCAAAGGATGGTCACTTGATGGGAAAATCTTTCCAGTCGTATGGAAAAACTTACTCAGCAATTGCATGGCGTTATAGGTTGAACCCTGCATTTCAGAAAGCCCTGCTATGAGAATATTCCCTAGCGGATGTCCAGCAAAGGCACCTGCATCTTCCGAGAAGCGGTATTGAAAAACCTTTTCATAGAACTTTGGCATATCTGACATGGCAACAAGCACATTGCGTAAATCTCCAGGTGGTGTCAACTGCTGCATATTTTTACGCAGTTCACCTGAAGAACCTCCATCATCAGCAACAGTTACAATGGCTGCAATGTCAACATCTCTTTCCCGCAAACTTTTTAAAATAACAGGGATTCCAGTTCCTCCACCAATCACCGTAATTTTTGGTTTTCTCATGAACGGTTTACCGTTTCCTTTCTGCGGTCTTTATCACGATGACTTTCGTTTACTGGCCAATTTTTAGCCAAGTCATTGGCTAATCGTTTAGCGAAGGCAACGCTTCGGTGTTGCCCACCTGTACAACCCACTGCAATGGTTAAAACAGATTTTCCTTCTTTTTTATAACCTGGTAGAATTGGTTCAATTAAGGCTAACAAATGGCGGTAGAAATCTTCAGATTCTTCATGATTCATAACATAGTCATAAACGGCCTGGTCTTCACCTGTCTGATTGCGAAGTTCTGGTAGATAGTAAGGATTTGGGAGGAAACGAACATCAAATACCAAGTCAGCATCAATAGGAATGCCATATTTAAACCCGAAAGACATAACCTCAATACGGAAGGACTGAGCCTGTTCTTGGTCTGAAAACTGCTCTGCAATGGTCTTACGGAGTTCACGAGGAGTTAACTCTGTTGTGTCAACCACGTTTTGACTCATATTTTTCAAGGGTGCCAAGAGTTCACGTTCCAGCTTAATTCCGTCCAAGATACGACCATCTGCTGCCAGAGGGTGACTTCTTCTAGTCTCCTTATAGCGTGCCACCAATTCCTTATCTGCTGCATCCAAAAAGAGGATTTTAAAGTCCAAATCATCTTGATTTTCCAATTCATCCAAGACAGCCTGAATCTCTGAGAAGAAAGAACGACTACGCATATCCACCACTAGGGCCAACTTGTGGTCATCATCCTTGGTCTCAACCAACTGTAAAAATTTTGGTAAGAGGGCAGGTGGCATATTATCAATGGTAAAATATCCTAAATCTTCAAAGGATTGAATGGCTACGGTTTTTCCTGCACCACTCATCCCTGTCACAATCACCAGGTGAAGTTGTTTCTGTGTCATCATTGTCTCCTTATATCAAAAGAAGTTTGGAAGAACCAAACTTCAACTCGCTTATCCAATCTCTGCGATGACTTCAATTTCGACTTTTACATCGCGAGGAAGACGAGCTACTTCTACAGCTGAACGAGCTGGAAATTCCTTGTTAAAGGCTGTTTGGTATACCTCATTGAAAGGTACAAAGTCGTTCATATCACTCAAAAAGCAAGTTGTTTTAACAACATGGTCAAAATCCGTTCCTGCCTCTGCTAAAATAGCTCCAATATTTTTCAAGACTTGTTCAGTCTGTTCTTGGATCGTTTCTCCTACGATTTCTCCAGTTTCAGGAGACAATGGAACTTGACCGCTAGCAAACAAAAGGTTGCCAACGATTTTTCCTTGAACGTAAGGTCCGATTGCCTTTGGAGCTTTATCTGTATGAATTGTTTTTGCCATTTGTATTCCTCACAATTTTTCTAAAATAGCATCCCAAGCTTGGTCCATTCCTGCTTTTGTTACGGATGAAAAGAGGATAAAATCATCACTTGGATCAAAGTTTAATTTCTTTTTAATAGCTGATTCGTGCTTATTCCATTTACCACGCGGAATCTTATCTGCCTTAGTCGCCACAATGATGACAGGAATCTCATAATACTTAAGAAATTCGTACATCTGCACATCATCTGCTGTCGGGTCATGACGAAGGTCAACAAGACTAACAACCGCTCGAAGATTTTCTCGAGTAGTCAAGTACTCCTCAATCATACGACCCCATTTTTCGCGTTCCTTTTTGGAAACACGGGCATAACCATAACCAGGCACATCCACAAAACGCATCTTATCATCAATGTTAAAGAAATTGAGTAGTTGTGTTTTTCCTGGTTTTCCAGAGGTACGAGCTAGATTTTTACGATTGAGCATGGTATTGATAAAACTTGATTTACCAACATTTGAGCGACCTGCAAGAGCAATCTCAGGAAGTTCATCCTGCGGATAGTGGGACTTGTTGGCTGCACTCAGCAAAATCTCAGCATTGTGTGTATTGATTTCCATAGTCACCTCTAGGCTGTCTCTAGGATTGGTTTAGCCGTTCCGTCAACTGCTTCTTTTGTGATACGAACTGTTTTCACATTTTCTTGACTTGGAACCTCAAACATAACGTCTAGCATGGTTTCTTCAATAATTGAGCGAAGACCACGCGCACCAGTTTTGCGTTCGATGGCTTTGTTTGCAATTTCCTGGAGAGCTTCGTCGTCAAATTCAAGTTCTACATCATCATAAGAAAGCAAGGTCTGGTATTGTTTGACCAAGGCATTTCTTGGCTCCTTCAAGATGCGAACCAAATCATCCACAGTCAACTGCTCCAAGGCTGCAAATACCGGCAAGCGACCAATCAACTCAGGAATAATACCGAATTTTTGAATATCTTCTGCAATGATTTCTTGCATGTAAGAGCTGTTTTCGTCAATAGCCTTGTTGTTTTGTCCGAAACCAATAACTTTTTCTCCCAAACGCTGTTTGACAATCTCTTCGATGCCATCGAAGGCACCACCCACGATAAAGAGGATATTCTTAGTGTCCACTTGAATCATTTCTTGTTGTGGATGTTTGCGACCGCCTTGAGGTGGTACGCTAGCTACAGTTCCCTCGATAATCTTGAGGAGGGCTTGTTGCACACCTTCACCAGAAACATCACGTGTAATAGAAACATTTTCGCTCTTCTTGGCAATCTTGTCGATTTCGTCTACGTAGATAATTCCACGCTCTGCACGTTCGATATTAAAGTCAGCTGCCTGCAAGAGTTTGAGGAGGATATTTTCCACGTCCTCACCGACATAACCAGCCTCAGTAAGAGCTGTTGCATCAGCAATGGCAAAAGGTACATTCAAACTTCTAGCAAGAGTTTGAGCAAGGAAAGTCTTCCCTGAACCAGTTGGGCCAATCATCAAAATGTTTGACTTTTGCAAATCCACATCTTCTGACTCTTCACGAGTGTCATGGAAATTGATGCGTTTGTAGTGGTTATATACAGCCACTGCCAAGGCACGTTTGGCACGATCTTGACCGATCACATAGTGGTTCAAGATGTTTAGGAGTTCGATTGGTTTTGGTACTTCAGACAAGTCTGCTAGGACTTCCTCTGCCAACTCCTCACGAATAATTTCCTGGGCCAACTCCACACATTCATTACAGATAAAGGCGTTGTTCCCAGCGATTATTTTTTTAACTTCTTCTTGGCTTTTGCCACAAAATGAGCAATAAACCATCATATCATTTTTCCTATTTGTAGGCATGATTCCCTTCCGTTCTAAATGATTTTTCTATCTAAAATAAGGTCATATAAAAAGCATGAATGCTATTCACCAAGTTTGTAAAAGCATTAAGCCAAAGCAGAGTAGCAAGTCCAAAGCGCTTTTTACGAAAAGCGTGTGTTCCAGCTACAAGACAGACAGCACACAAAAGAGCTGTAAAAAATCCAAAAATACTGCGCTCCATTAGACTTCCTTTCTCTTTCTATATTCGATGGTAAAATCATAGACATTTTTCTCATCTTTGGAATAAGATTTGCTTGCAACAGTCTCAAAAGCAGTCAAGTCAAAATCTTCTGGGAAATAGGTATCCCCTTCAACTTGAGCATGAATTTGTGTCACAATAATCTCATCGAGATAAGGTTCAAAAAGCTGAAAAATCTGCTTGCCACCAAGGATATAGAGATTCTTAGCCTGATGATGATACCAGTCTAAAACATCCTCAACATTTTGGAAAACCAGTGCTCCTTCAATTGACTCTTCGGGATTGCGCGTCAAAATCAAGGTTTCACGTCCTGGAAGCAATCGTCGTCCCATTCCATCAAAGGTTACACGGCCCATTAAAATGGCATGATTCAAGGTTGTTTCTTTAAAATGTTTTAACTCTGCTGGCAAATGCCAAGGCAAACGATCCTCTTTCCCGATTACACCCTTTTCATCTTGAGCCCAAATGGCTACGATTTTCTTTGTCATGCTTTCATCCTTTTCATTGATAGTTCTATTTTATCAAAAATCTTCAAAAAAGACTGTTTTGGAATGCCCTCCTGAATAGAAAAAATCCGTAGAAAACTTCTACGGATTTTTAGAAAAATACAGTATCTTACAAACCAGGTGCTTGTCCTAATTCTGCTGCAAGCATCCAGACTGTTTTTTCAAGGTCTGCCTTAGCACCAACGAAGATATCATTGGTTACATCATCACCTTCTTCATCTGTTACATCCAAAGCTTTTTGGAAAAGAGTGATGAGGTAACGATAAATTTCAAGAACACGTTCCAAACTTTCTTCTACGTTGCGGAACTCTCCAACTTCTTCTTCGATTTCACTGTGTTGAAGAAACTCTGTCAGAGTAGAGTATGGTTTGCCACCAAGTGTAATCAAGCGTTCGCTGATTTCGTCAAGGTAACCATCAAGACTGTCCATGTATTCATCCATCTTAGGATGCCATACTTGGAAACCACGACCACGCATGTACCAGTGTACTTGATGAAGAGCGATATGTGCTACGTACAAGTCAGCTACGGCTTGATTCAAGACTTCTTTCGTTTTTACTAGCGTTTCAGGAGCTGTCTTAGATAATGTTGTTACGTCTTTTAATGCATCTTTTTTCAATTCTACCATTTTTCTCACCTCATAATATTATTTTTGTAACCATATTTATTGATTACTACCTCAGTATACTACACCTAGTAGACAAAAGCAAGAAAATTAACCCATATTAAAAAAGTTGTAATTGACTGATAATTTAAGAAAATGAGTGGCTATTTACCCTAGCTATTTTCTCTGTTTTTACTAGAAAATTGACTTTGATAAAGATCGTAATAGAAACCTTTTGCAGCCAAAAGACTTTCATGATTTCCCTGTTCGATTATCTGTCCATCTTTAAGTACCAAAATTTTGTCAGCTTCCTGAATTGTCGAAAGTCGATGGGCAATGACAAAGCTTGTTCTCCCCTTCATCAAACGTTTCATGGCCTTTTGAATCAAGAGTTCTAAACGAGTATCGACTGATGAGGTCGCTTCGTCCAAAATTAAGATTTTTGGATCAGCCAAGAGAGCACGCGCAATAGTTAACAGCTGTTTCTGACCAAGAGAAATATTACTTGACTCTTGGTTCATTTCCATATTGTATCCACCAGGAAGGGTGCGAATAAAGTGGTCCACATTGGCAGCCTTAGCCGCTTCGACGATTTCCTCATCTGTTGCCTCAAGATTTCCAAAGCGAAGATTTTCCTTGATACTGCCCTCATAGAGCCAAGCATCCTGTAGGACCATCCCAAACTGACGACGGTAGTCCTGACGAGACAGGTCACGAATATCTTGGCCATCCACTAAAATGGCACCAGCTGTCACATCGTAAAAACGCATAAGAAGGTTAATCAAAGTTGTTTTACCTGCTCCAGTAGGTCCAACTATAGCTACCATCTCTCCAGGTTTAACATCTAGGTTGAAATTGCGAATCAATGGTTTGTTTTCCACGTATTGGAAATCGACATTCTTGAAGCTAACTTGACCTGTCAATGGTGCCAAGTCTTTTACTTCTGTAGTTTGGACTTCTTCTTGTTCATCCAAAACTTCAAAGACACGGTCAAGCGAAGACTTAGCACTTTGCATTTGCCCAGCTAATTGAGTGATGTTTTGAATTGGTTGACTGACCTGCCACACATACTGAACGAAAGCCTGCATATTACCGATCGTCAAGCGACCTGCAATAACTTGCAAACCACCTAAGACAGCTACAATTAAGTAAGTTAAATCAGACACGATATGAAGGGCAGGCATCATCAAACCTGAAATAAAGCTAGCCTTGAATCCAACTTGTTGCAATTCATCCGTAATCTTTTCAAACCTCTCTTGAGATTTTTCTTCGCGTCCAAAAAGTTTGAGGACATTGAAACCTGTCAAGTTTTCCTGCACAAATCCATTCATACGACCTAGAATGGCTGCCTGCTGTTTAAAGTATGGTTGCGAGCGATTTAGAATCGTTTTAGCTCCAAAATAAGTCACTGGAATCGACAAGATAACAATGATAGCTAACTGAATATTTAAATAGAGGACCATTCCCATAACAAAAAGAATGGTAAAGACTGCATTGACAATCTGTAGGAAAGATTGTTGAAGGGCATTTGAAACAGTTTCAACGTCACTGGTAAAACGACCTAATAAATCTCCAAACTGGTGCTTGTCAAAGTAGGACACAGGAATGCGATTGATTTTTTCGCTCATTTCATTTCGCAAATCCTGTATCATGGACTGCACCGCATTGGTCATAAAGTAGTTTGAATAATATGACCCCAACTCATAGAGAAGACCACGCAAGAGATAGATCACTAGAATTACTGCGATATAGCTGGTATTGATAGCCGCTCCTGCAACACCATTTGCCATAGCAAGAAGATTGCTGGTTAATTCTGTGATAGCAAGCCCCAATACAAAAGGCTCGATAACACTCATAATGACGCTGACTATTTTCAAGAAGACTGCAAAGAAAACAGAGAATCGGTAGGCTTTTAAATAGGTCCATAGACGAGCTAGACTAGATTGTTGTTTCATCCTTTACCTCCTATTCTTCTGTCAGAGACGCATTTTTCAGCTGCGACTCAGCAATTTCTCGATAGATGTCATTGGTTTCCATCAATTCCTCATGACGGCCACGACCAACGATTTCACCCTTATCAAGGACGATAATCTGGTCAGCATCCATGATAGTTCCAACACGTTGAGCGACAATCAATACCGTAGCATCTTGCGTCACTTCCTTGAGACGACGGCGCAAAATAGCATCTGTACGGTAGTCCAAGGCTGAGAAAGAATCGTCAAAGATGTAGATGTCCGGACCCTTGATGACTGCGCGTGCAATCGACAAACGTTGTTTCTGACCACCTGATAGGTTACTTCCCCCTTCAGCTAGATGAGTCGCAAAACCTTCTTCTCGACTTTCAATAAAGTCTTTGGCTTGGGCTACATCAGCTGCTTGGTGCAAGTCCTCATGACTGGCATCCTCTTTCCCGTAACGGAGATTGTCTGCGATAGTCCCAGTAAAAAGCAAGGCCTTTTGTGGAATAAATCCAATCTTCTGACGGAGAGATTTGAGTCGATAATCTCTGACATCAACACCATCGACCTTGATTTTACCTAGCGTAACATCGTAGAAACGAGGAATCAATTGAACTAGAGTAGACTTACCTGACCCAGTTGAACCGATAAATGCAATGGTTTCTCCCGGTTTAGCAGTAAAGGAAATGTTGTGTAAGACAGGACTTTCTGTTTCACCAGGATAGGCAAAGGTTACATTATCAAATTCTAAGTAACCATGTGTTTCTGTTTCTTGAACTCCATCCTCGTTTGGATCAATGGAAATAGGCATGTCCATGATTTCCTTCAAACGCTCGCTAGATACAGCAGTACGTGGATACATGGTAAAGAGGTTTGACAAGAAAAGGAAGGACAAGAGAGCATGGAAACTATACTCGATGAAGGCTACCAAATCCCCAATCTGCAAACTTCCCTGTTTGAGAGGATCCAAAGCAAACCAAACGATAGCCACAATCATAGCGATAATGATTTGCACAAATAGTGGTTCCGTCAAACCAGTTAATTTAAACAAGCGATTCGAATTATCCGCATAGATTGCATTTTTCTCTTCGAAACGGTTTTCTTGGAAGTCTTCACGAGCAAAGGCACGAATCACTCGTAGCCCCATCAAATTTTCACGGACATACTGGTTAATCTTATCCAGTGTTTTCTGTTGCTTTTCAGATAAGGGACGCGTTTTTACCGCCACATAAATGACTACAACAGCTAGAAAAGGAACGGAAAAAGCGACGATCCAGGCCAGTGAAGGACTCGTCAAGAAAATCATGAGAATACTCGACAGCATCATCATAGGAGTGATAACACCCAACTTAAGCGTTTGTTCCGCAAACTGCATGAGGACAAAGGCATCACTGGTAATACGAGTGACTAGTGAAGACACACCAATTTGCTCGTACTCATGATGAGAGTACTCTTGCAGCTTAGCATAGACATCATCCCGCATATCCTTAACCATATTGGTGGTCAATTTACTAGCAGCATAAGCCAGAACAACCCGTCCAAATGTTCCCAAGACGATAATAACCAACATGATTACGGCCCAAAAATAGAGTTTATCCTGGTCACCTTGGTTGATTCCCTGGTCAATCATGCGGGCCAAAACTGTTGGTAAACCTAGATTGACAATGACAAAGAAAATTGCCCCGAGAAAGTCTAACACTAACCACTTGGGATAGCGTTTGAGATAAGACCAAATATACAGCATAATTCTCCTTTCTTTTTCTTCTAAAATGCAGAAAAGAGCGTGCTTTCGCACGCCATTTTACTAAAAAGAAGACAGGCAGCCAAAACCTCAAGAGAGGGAACTGTCTGTCTCAGATATTTAAAGACTATTTTACAAAGTCAAGCAATGCCAAGAAGCTTTCTGGATCAAGGGATGCACCACCAACAAGAGCTCCGTCAACGTCTGGACAAGCCATGTATTCAGCAACGTTTTCAGGTTTAACTGAACCACCGTATTGAACACGTACTTTGTCAGCTACTTCTTGACCGAAGTCAGCAGCTACAACGTCACGAACAACTTTACACATTTTTTGTGCGTCGTCTTGTGAAGCTGATTTACCAGTACCGATAGCCCAGATTGGCTCGTATGCGATAACTGTTGAAGCGACTTGTTCTGCAGTCAATCCAGCAAGAGCAGCTGAAACTTGAGCACCTACGAATTCTGCTGCTTTACCAGCTTCGTAAGTTTCAAGACTTTCACCACAACAGATGATTGGAAGCATACCGTTAGCAAAGATTGCTTTTGCTTTCTTGTTGATGTCTTCGTCTGTTTCGTGGAAGTAGTCACGGCGTTCTGAGTGACCGATAACAACGTAGTCAGTACCGATTTCTTTCAAAACTTGTGGGCTAGTTTCACCAGTGAAAGCACCTGCATTTTCAAAGTAGCAGTTTTGAGCAGCAACTTTAAGATTTGAACCTTTAGCAGCAGCAAGAACAGTTGTCAAGTCAAGAGCAGGAGCTGCGATACCTGCTTCAACAAGGTCTGATGAAGGAAGTTTTGATGCTACAGCTTCAACGAATGCTTTTGCTTCTTCTGGGTTTTTGTTCATTTTCCAGTTACCAGCGATAAATGGTTTACGTGACATTTCACATACCTCTTTTTTCATTTTATTTTCTACTTATTTTATCATATTTAAAGATAGCTTGCAAATCTTACTCTGTAACTAGAAGTCTTCTTTTCAAAAACTTTCCAGTTGCCGTTTTTATCTAGAAGCTGGCTTTCTCCTGGTTAATTTGACCACTGCTTCTGTTCTAGCCGTGTGTGGAAACATATCAACAGACTGGATATAGTGTAGATCATAGACCTCTACTAGACGGACTAAATCACGCGCCAAGGTAGACACATTGCAGGAAACATAGACCATCTTTTCAGGAGCATACTTGACAATAGTATCCAAGAGCTTATCATCTAAACCTGTACGTGGCGGGTCCACAATCAAAGCATCTGCACGATAGCCTTCCTTGTACCAACGGGGGATGATTTCTTCTGCAGTTCCAGCCTCGTAGTGAGTATTGGTATAACCCATGCGCTTGGCATTTTCTTTGGCATCCTCAATAGCTTCTGGAATAATATCCATCCCTCTCAAGCTTTTGACTTTCTTAGCAAAGGCAAAACCAATGGTTCCAACACCACAATAGGCATCAATCAGATGGTCATTTTCAGTCACGTCCAATGCTTTAACGGCTTCACTGTAGAGGACTTCAGTCTGTTCAGGATTAAGCTGGTAAAAAGCTCGTGGTGAAAGAGAAAATTCATAGTCTAGAACACCTTCGCGTATACTATCTTGACCCCAAATAATATCAGTCTTGTCCCCATAAATCTCACTAGTTTTAGCAGTATTGGTATTGACTGCGACAGTCACTACTTCAGGATAATCCTTGACTAAATCTTTCACAAATTGAGTCAGATTTAATTGACGATTGGTCACAATGATAATCTGAACTTGCCCAGTTTTCCGTGCTCGACGAACCATGATGGTCCGAACCCCAAGGATTTTCCGTTCATCTGTAATCGGAATTTGATGATAGGTCAAGAGTTCAGCAATGCGATTGGCAATAGCTTGCGTTTCCTTGTCTTGAACCAGGCAGTCTTTTAGCTCAACCAAGTAGTGAGAATTCTGAGCATACAAACCTGCCTTAACTTGACCTTTAAATTTTCGAGTTTGGAATTGCAGTTTGGCCCGATAATACTTAGGCTCCTGCATGCCAATGGTTGGTTTAATTTCATAGTTTTCGTAGCCAGCAGGAGCAAACTTTTTCAGAGCTTGATGAAGGAGATCTGTCTTGAACTCCAGCTGCTTGTCATAGTGCAGATGCATGATTTGACAGCCACCACACTCATTATAAATGGTGCAGTCTGGTACCACTCGAAACTTAGATTTTTTATTAACCTCAAGCAGTTTAGCCTCAACGTAGTTACGCTTAACAGAAGTCACCTGACAATAGATATCTTCACCCTTGAGGGCACCTGGAACAAAAACAAGGGTTTTCTGGTAAAATCCGATACCTTCCCCGTTTATCCCCATACGCTTGATTTTTAATGGAATTTTTTGTTTGACTTTTAGATTCATAAGTCTATTATACCACGTAGTTTCTCAATGGTTAAGAATATGTTACAATAAAACCATGAATACAAAGATATCTTTTTCCTCATTGGATTTTCCTGAGCAATTACGAACTTATATAGAGGGGGCAACACTTTCTGACAGCTCTTCTCATTCAGGAGCAAGAGTTCTCTATCTTGATTCAGGTTACTATTTAAAAATTGATCAAAAGGGAAGTTTAGAGCGAGAAGCTAGCATTGCAAGTTGGTTTGAACAAGAGGGAATAGGAACACCAGTCATTCACTATCTATCTACAGATAAAGACTACCTCCTGACTAAAGAGGCTATTGGGCATGATGCACTCGCTTTTTTAGACAAACCAGAACAAATCTGCCGAACCATGGCAGAGGCTCTTAAAAAGCTTCACAGCTTAAACCCACAAAATTTTCCATCAGAAAATCATTTAAAAGCCTATAAAGAAAGAGCCTTTAAAAACTATGAAAAAGGGGAGTTCTATGCCAAGGCGCTCCTACCCCAATTCCAGATTAACAGTCGCGAAGAGGCCTTCCAACTCATCCAAGAACAAGGGCACCTTTTAGAAACAGATGCCTTTATTCACGGTGATGCCTGTCTACCAAACTTTATTCTAAAAGATGCTGACCACTTCTCTTGTTTTATTGATCTTGGTTTGGCTGATTTCAGTGACCGGCATATCGATCTCTTTTGGACAGTTTGGTCCCTAAACTATAACCTAAAGGACCCTAAATACGCTGAACTATTTCTTAACTATTACGGGAGAGAACAGGTCGATATAAATAAACTTCGACTCGTTGCTGCCTTTGAAGCATTCGGATAAAAGGAAAACCATGAAAATCACAAAACTAGAAAAGAAAAAACGTCTCTATCTGCTAGAGCTTGATAGCGACCAAACCTGCTACATTACAGAGGATACCATTGTTCGCTTTATGTTGACTAAAGGGAAAGAGATCTCAGCTGAAGAACTAACTGAGATTAAATCCTTTGCGCAATTTTCCTACAGTAAAAATCTAGCTCTCTACCACTTATCCTTCAAGGCCCGTACTGAAAAAGAAGTTAGAGATTATCTTGCCAAACATGAAATTGATGAGAAAATCATCCCCAAAGTTATCCAGTCTTTAAAAGATGATAATTGGATCAATGATCGCCAATATGCACAAGCCATCATCAATTCCAATCAGCTTTCAGGAGATAAGGGAAGCTATATGCTGATGCAGAAGATTTCTCAAAAAGGTGTTGCCAAATCTATCATCCAAGAAGTCTTACAAGAGTTTGATATGACGGAAGTCGCAGAGCGTACAGCTGAAAAACTATTAAAAAAATACCAAGATAAATTACCTGCCCGTGCTCTACAGGATAAGATTATCCAAGGCCTAACCAACAAAGGTTTCTCCTACACAGAAGCCAAAACAGCCTTTGACCAATTGGATAGCCAGGTCGAAGAAGAAACCGTTCAAGAGCTGATTTTTAAAGAGTTAGATAAGCAATACCAAAAATATTCACGAAAGTATGAAGGATACGAACTGAAACAACGTTTGACTCAAGTTTTAGCTAGAAAAGGTTATGATTTTTCGGATATAGCCAGCGCTCTCAGAGAATATCTTTAATTTTTTCATGAAAAAACTAAGAACTTTAAACAAAAATGTGATACAATAGTAAACGATAAACTTATAAATTGTAGAAAGTTGGTTAGTTATGAAACTTCCAAAAGAAGGCGACTTTATTACAATTCAAAGTTATAAGCATGATGGGAGTCTTCACCGTACTTGGCGAGACACCATGGTACTAAAAACAACAGAGAACGCTATTATCGGCGTCAACGACCACACACTTGTTACCGAAAGTGACGGTCGTCGTTGGGTGACTCGAGAACCGGCTATTGTTTACTTTCACAAGAAATATTGGTTTAATATTATCGCTATGATTCGTGAAAATGGTATCTCCTACTACTGCAATATGGCAAGTCCTTACTATCTGGATGAAGAAGCTTTAAAATACATTGACTATGATTTGGATGTTAAAGTTTTTACAGATGGTGAAAAACGCCTCTTGGACGTTGAGGAGTATGAACGACACAAGCGAAAAATGAAGTATTCTTCTGATCTAGACTATATTCTGAAAGAGCATGTTAAGATTCTTGTTGATTGGATTAACAATGAGCGAGGTCCTTTCTCAGAAGCCTATGTCAACATTTGGTACAAACGCTACGTAGAACTAAAGAATCGGTAAAGTTGTCAGAGGTCAGGATTAAAATCCTGACCTCGTTTTTTTGGTAGTGTAAAATAAGTTGTGTAAACACAAAAAGGAATAAATCCATTATGATAGAATTCGCGAGATATACAAAATAAATGGATAGACTAATACTTTTTTAATTTCTTTGTTCCTTGTAAGTTTACAACAACCTTATATCGTTTAATACAAAAATACGAAGATGATTGCTATAAAAGAATTCAGATCACCTTCGTATCAAAAATTTAGTTATTGTATTTCCACATAGCATCAATCATTTAGTACGACATTTTGAAAATAATAATTTGACAGATAAAATGCTATTTAATCTACCAGATCATTTAATCGTTTTTGAAAATATAAAGCAATATTTTTAGATTCAATAAACTCAAAGTATTTAATGACATTTTGCATTTGTTTAATTCCAGATTCTTTAGATTCGATCAGGTATATTTTATATCCTTCTACAAACTTGAATGTAGATTTTTCAAAGACTTTTGTGTCATCTTTTAATAATTTTCTTAATTTCATTTCAAAGTAGTCTGCATATGATAGATGTGAATTTTCAAGGCAACAGAACCAAAAATTTAAACAAGCTGACACAACTAAATTTCTATTCTTACCGATTTTTTCGTAATAATGTGTACGCTCTAGTATTTCTTTTCCTACCCTGTAGATATAATCTATTTCAAAAAGATGATATAAATTACCAATCAGCGCTATCTCATAGGACTCCCATCTTTCCTTCTGGAATAAATAGTCATATACTAAATTTAGATCATCTCTACTAACTACATAATTACAATCTATCTGATTTAATAGTCCCTGAACCATAATTGTATTTATTCTATAAGTTTTTTCTCCACTCTTCTCAAAAAGTTTTTGTTGCTCATTTTTTATTTCCTCCAATCCTTTAGTATTCAAACTATAAAAATTTGGAGATAAATTAACCAAAAAATCATCAAGCTCCGATCTTTTATAATGTTCTAGATAATTACAAAAATTCTCGATCGAAACATTGATATTTGATAATAATTCAAAAAACGTTGAAAGAGAAATTTCATTTTCTCCCCTTTCAAATCTAGAAAGTTGAGATTTAGATATAGAATCAGCTGCAGCATACTCTAAAGAATATCCGTTTAATTTTCTAAAATATCTAAAAGCTTCTCCGTAATTTTTCACAATTTCGTTCCCTTAACTTTCTTTTCGAGCGATAAACATACCATATTCTTTAGGAATAATCAACATACCATTATTAAACTCACTTTCCAATCTATTACGAATTATTTCCTCTTCTAGTGAACCTATTTCGGAAATTCCTTTCAAGGATTGAATATATTGAACTAGATCGTCTATACTTGTCACCTGTAGCTCATCATCATAAATTAATTTTTCCACAGTGTCAAAATACTTATTTAAAAAAGCTTTCCCATTTTGTAAAGTAAAAGTTTTATTTTCCAAATTTTGATTAACCACATCTTTAAATAAGCTTGCCAAATAATCTACAACTCCATTTTCACCAAATGTAGCACAATAAAAAATTCCTCCTTTTTTTAATACTCTATTCACTTCAGAGATAGCTTTATCAATGTCATTTACATGATGTAGGAGCATATTAGCAATAACAATATCAAAAGTTTCATTTTTAAAAGAAATATTTTGGATATCCATTCTTTCATAGTTGACATTATCTCTATTTCCAATCACTGACTTCGTAGTTTCTACCATGTCATTAGAAAAATCCGTTATAATCAATTGCTTCATCTTGTCTATAGAATCAAGATTACTTTTCCACAGTTCTCCTGTACCACATCCCAATTCTAGAATCTTTACCCCATCAGTATTTTGGTAGTTAGAAAATATCCAATTGTTAAACCCCAATCTATTTTTTGAATACTTCTTATGCAATTCTACTCGAATATCAAGATTATCGTGATTTTGATATTGTTCAATTACTTCATCAATCATTTTAAATGACCTCCACTCTATAATTTGACATTATATCACAAGAATAAAGATAGTGTAAAATAAGTTGTATAAATGCAAAAAGAAATAATTTTACTACAATACTGAACTACTTATTGGACTTCTATACTCCAAAAAACTCTTTTAAACAAAACTTCATTTTTCATCCACAAGTTTTAAGTCTCAACTAGTTTATTGAAGGCTCGCGAGTCATGGACTAGGAATTCATAGATTGGTCCATCGATTTCTGGCTATCACTTTTCCCTAGTAAAAAACCTGCCTTGAGGCAGGTTTTCATCTAAATATCTAATTTTGTAACAGTGAACTTGATATGCGAATAGTCTTTTTCGATATCCTTATCTACCATAAAGGCTGTTGCATCCTTCTTGACCTGTACCAAGTCAATATTTTGAGCTTGAGCGGCATAGACACAGCCACAATAGCATTGGCGATAAATGTCGTACTCTTCACACATTTCTACAGAGCGTTTATAGCCTTGATTTTTCTTAAAATCACTCGGAAGATAATGAGTGGTGTAGATTTTCTGCACATCAATCCCGATGCTATTGATGGTTTGTGAATTTTTGTGAGGACTGATGGTTAGGGCTGAACCGAAGTAATCAAATCCTAAGTCCATAGCCACTTGCGCTGTCTTGTCCAAGCGATAGTCAAAACAAACCTTGCAACGATCCCCACCTTCAGGTTCTTCTTCCAAACCACGGACCAGCTGACGGTATTCGTTGGGTTCATAGGGTGCTTCTAGATATTGAACCTTGTTGCCAGTTCGTTCATTGAAATCACTGACAAATTTTTTGGTCACATAGGCACGCTTGTGATACTCAGCTTTAGGATGGATATTTGAATTAGCAAAATAAATAGTCACATCCGCATACTTGGTCAAGTACTCTAGAGTGTAGGTGCTACAAGGAGCACAACAGACGTGCATGAGAATGGTTGGTCTTTCTTCATTTTTTTCCCAAACTTGAACCATCTTTTGCATGACACGGTCATAGTTGATCTTTTGATTGGGATTCATCTTACTTAGAATTTCTTCTACATCGATCATACTCTTCTCCTTTTCCTCTTGCTATTGTACCACAGGATGACCCTTTGGGCAAATAGGTTTTCGTGCTTTACTCAGTTTTTAAGTCCTTATCTAATAGCTCGCCCATCCTTGTCAGACTGATTATTAGGATAGGACAGGTTAAAAGCAAGATAAGACCTAGAACTAAAAAGACCGCTACAAGACCCCAACGATCGATCAACCAACCTGTCAGTGGAAATATGACAATCATGGAAAGACTAAAGAGCATAGAATTGATACTAAGCATAGTTGCTCTTACACTGGAAGGTAAATAACCTTGTAAGTCATTGAAATAGATCGGCTGATAAACTGCATAAAGTGTATCAGTTAAAAGATATACAAGAAGAAAAGCAAAGGGGGTTCCTGAAAACACCAACAACAAGGCCAAGCCCGTTAGTGCAACAAGAGTCGGAAAAACTCGATTACTATTCCATTTTTTACCGATTTGACTAGCTACATAAACCGCTATAAGATTTAACCCACTACCAATCAGCATAACCAGTGAAACCTGCCATCCTGCTAAGTCACTTATTTTCTGCTGATAATAAAAGTAAAACATACACATGAGTGTCCCGACTAGCTGGTAAGTCAGCATCCAGTAAAAGAGTACTGGTTTTTCCTGCCATTCTTTTCGGACTTGTTGGACAATCATTTTAAAGGTCAAGGATTCATTTTTCTCTCTCTTGGCCATTGGTTCTTTCATAAAATAAATCAAAATGATAGAAAGAAATGAAAATCCTATAGCAATCAGATAGGTCCAAGCCAATGCTCCGTGAATAAAGAAGCCTGCCACAACTGTACCTAAGGTTCGGGTGACTTCTGCCACACCAGACAAAAAACTAGAAATCTGAAGATATCGGTCCTTTTGACCTGCTTCAACTGCTGAATCATATAAGAAAGCGGTACTGGTCCCCGAATCAAAATTATAGGACCAAGCGTTGACCATCATGGCAAGCGCATAAATCCAAAAATTCCCCTGACCAAACAAAATCAAGATAGAGGACACAATACTAGCCAAGCGAGCCAAATAGAGATTGGTCTTGTAGCTAAATCGATCGGCTAACATACCAGACGGGATTTCACACAAGAGACTTGTACCGTGAAAGATACTTTCTAGTAGACCGATTTGAAGTAAGGAAAGACCATTTTGAATGAAAAATAAAATCCAAAAACTGGTGATTCCAAAATAAGAAGTGAATTCCAGACCTGCCAGGAGTGGAATATTGCGTTTGTAAGTTCTTTTAAACATCGTTTTCTCTCTTTCAATATGTAATATGACTGTTTCTAAAAGACTTACTTAGAGTTGCCTACATTTTCTCCACCTCTTTCATTTAAAGTAATACTCAATGAAAATCAAAGAGCAAACTAGGAAGCTAGCCGCAGGCTGCTCAAAACACTGTTTTGAGGTTGTGGATAGAACTGACGAAGTCAGTAACATATATACGGCAAGGTGAAGCTGACGTAGTTTGAATTTGATTTTCGAAGAGTATAAAAACGCCAGACGGCGTTTATAGTTATTAAGGTTTAATACGGTGCAACATACGTGGGAATGGAATGGCTTCACGGATGTGTTTTGTACCAGCTGCGAAGGTTACCATACGCTCGATACCGATACCAAATCCACCATGTGGGACTGTACCGTATTTACGAAGATCAAGGTAGAATTCATATTCTGTACGATCCATACCTAGTGATTCCATCTTCGCTACAAGGGCATCATAGTCTTCCTCACGCATTGAACCACCGATGATTTCTCCGTAACCTTCTGGTGCGAGCAAGTCTGCACAAAGTACGCGATCTGGGTTACCAGGAACTGGCTTCATGTAGAAGGCCTTGATGTCTGCTGGGTAGTTAATCACGAAGGTTGGTACACCAAAGTGGTTTGAAATCCATGTTTCGTGTGGTGAACCAAAGTCATCACCATGTTCAAGATGCTCGTAGTCAGCGTCTTCATCATTTTCATGCTCTTGCAAGAGGTCAATGGCTTGATCGTAAGTGATGCGTTTGAATGGCTCTGCAATATAGCGTTTCAAAAGCTCAATGTCACGTTCCAATGTTTCCAAGGCTTGAGGAGCACGATCAAGAACACCTTGAAGCAAAGCTTTAACATAAGCTTCTTGCAAGTCAAGTGACTCATCATGTGTCAAGTATGAATACTCTGCATCCATCATCCAGAACTCAGTCAAGTGACGACGAGTCTTAGATTTTTCAGCACGGAATACTGGACCAAAGTCAAAGACACGACCAAGAGCCATAGCACCAGCTTCAAGGTAAAGTTGACCAGATTGACTCAAGTATGCTGGTGTTCCGAAGTAGTCTGTTTCAAAAAGTTCTGTAGAATCTTCTGCAGCATTTCCTGAAAGAATTGGGCTATCAAACTTCATGAAGCCATTTTTATCAAAGAACTCATAAGTCGCATAGATGATAGCATTACGGATTTGCATGACAGCTACTTGCTTACGAGAACGAAGCCACAAGTGACGGTTGTCCATCAAGAAGTCTGTTCCGTGTTCTTTTGGAGTGATTGGGTAATCTTGAGATTCACCGATAACTTCGATGTCTGTAATATCCAATTCGTAACCAAATTTAGAACGCTCGTCTTCTTTAACAATCCCTGTCACGAAAACAGATGTTTCTTGACTTAGACGTTTGATGGTGTCAAATTTTTCAAGACCTACTTCTTCTCCAAATTTTTCGATAAAGTTTGGTTTAAAAGCTACACCTTGGAAAAAGGCTGTTCCATCACGCAATTGTAAGAAGGCAATTTTCCCTTTTCCTGATTTGTTGGCAACCCAAGCACCGATAGTGACTTCTTGACCAACGTAATCTTTTACTTCGATAATTGTTACACGTTTTGTCATCATTTATCTTCCTTTTTTCGTTTAACTTGTCCAAAGACATCATTACTCATTATTGTACCACAAATAATGCCTGATAGCTAGATTCTATCAGAGAAAAATCTCAGGTTTTATCCAAAAAAATCTCCGTCAGGACAACGAAGATCTTATTTTTATTTTTCCATAAATTGGTGTAAGCGACGAATAGCTTCTTTGAGTGTATCTAGGTCTGTCGCATAGCTGAGACGGACATTCTCTGGTGCTCCAAATCCTGCTCCTGTAATCAGAGCCAGACCAACTTCCTCAAGAATAGCCGTTGTAAATGCTGTTACATCTGTATAGCCTTTCATCTCCATAGCTTTTTTAACATTTGGGAAGAGGTAGAAAGCTCCTTGCGGTTTGACTACTTCAAAGCCAGGGACTTGGCACAAGAGAGGATAAATGGTATTGAGACGTTCCTCAAAAGCCTGACGCATGGTTTCTACAGAGTCTTGTGGACCAGTTAAGGCCTCGATTGTTGCGTATTGTGAAACAGCGGTTAGGTTAGAAGTTGTTTGACCAGTCAATTTGCTCATAGCAGCAATAATTTCTGGATCACCTACTGCATAACCAACACGCCATCCTGTCATAGCGTAGGCCTTAGACACTCCATTGATGACAATAGTTTGTTTGCGAATAGCTTCTGAAAGACTGGAGATTGGAACAAACTCATTCCCGTTATAGACCAAACGACCATAAATATCATCTGCTAGGATAAGAATATCATGCTCAACTGCCCAATTTCCAATGGCTAACAATTCCTCCCGAGAGTAGATCATACCGGTAGGATTAGATGGTGAGTTAAGAACTAAGACTTTAGTCTTATCTGTTCGAGCTGCTTCTAATTGCTCCACAGTTACTTTAAAGTGATTGTCTTCCTTGGCTTGGACAAATACTGGTACACCTTCAGCCATCTTAACCTGATCCCCATAGCTGACCCAGTAAGGAGTAGGAATGATTACCTCATCTCCTGGATTAATCACAGCCATAAAGAAAGTATAGAGGGAGAACTTGGCACCTGTAGCAAATGTGACTTCATTTGCCGCCACAGAATAACCATAATAACGTTCAAAATAGGTATTGACCGCTGCTTTTAATTCAGGCAAACCTGAAGCTACCGTATAGAAAGAAGCACGTCCATCTCGAATAGCCTCAACAGCAGCATCTTGAATATTTTTAGGAGTATGGAAATCTGGCTGACCCAAGGTTAAAAAAAGGATATCCTTTCCTTCTGCTTTTAACTTCTTAGCTTTTGCATCGCTAGCCAGAGTGACGCTTTCTTCTATTTCTAAAACACGTTTGGATAATTTCATAGCTTCTCCTTTTCGAGTATGACACCTGTTTCAAAATCAACCAGATAGTAGTCTCCACCAGACTTGATTTCCCAGACGGGCTTATCAGCATAGCGTCCAAAGGTAACCGTATCAATTTCAGTTGCTCCTTTTTCTCTAACAACTGCTTCTGCTTTTTCTTGTGAAGTACCATTTTCTAGTTGATACACATAGATTTTTTGACTATTTTTCTCAATTAAAACAGCTATTGGCTTTTGATTTTTATCTTGACCTAGGACACTATAGTAGCTCTCTAAACCATTAAAAAAGTCAATCTGACTAACCGTTTCCAGCTCAGCATACTGCTTGGCCAGTCTCTCCCCTTCTGTCTTTGCAGTTCGATAAGGCTTCATACCAAGCCACACCAAATAAAGAAAGGAAGAGGTCACAACTAGAGCCAGCATGGTTAAGCCAATACTGTACTGAAATAATAGGGAATTTTTTTCTTTTTTCTGTCTCATTTTCACTCGTCTATTTTACCATCTATCCTAGTGAATTACAAGTGAATAAAGGGGAGGATTTAGCACGGAACTTCTCTTATGACAGGAGTATATGACGCTTGAATCATTGATTTCACAGACTTTTCATAATCTCTACTCCTAAAAATAATCTTGACTATCATCAATTTTTACTTTCTGAGCAGATTTCTTGCAAATGATTTCCTTTTGTTGTAACATTGTTTATAACAACAGAGATAACTCTGATTAAAATCTAAAGGAGACTCCCTATGTCTAAAAAAGTATTATTTATCGTTGGTTCACTTCGTGAAGGTTCTTTCAACCACCAAATGGCGCTAGAAGCTGAAAAAGCTCTTGCAGGTAAAGCTGAGGTTAGCTACCTTGACTACTCCGCAATCCCACTTTTTAACCAAGAACTTGAAGTTCCAACTCTTCCAGCTGTAGCAGCAGCTCGTGAGGCAGTTCTGGCTGCTGACGCAATCTGGATCTTCTCTCCAGTCTACAACTTCTCAATTCCTGGAACAGTGAAAAACTTGCTTGACTGGCTTTCACGCGCAATTGACTTGTCTGATACACGCGGAGCATCTGCTCTTCAAGATAAAATCGTTACTGTATCTTCAGTAGCAAATGCAGGTCATGAACAACTCTTTGCAATCTACAAAGACCTCTTGCCATTCATCCGTACACAAGTTGTTGGTGAATTCACTGCAGCTCGTGTCAATGATTCTGCTTGGGCAGATGGCAAATTAGTCCTTGAAGACAGTGTTGCTACTTCACTAAAACAACAAGCTGAAGACTTGGTTCAAGCTATTCAATAATTGAATTGAAAAAAAGATAGTAGAAAATGTTAGTTTCTACTATCTTTTTCTTAATCAACAAATTCATCAATCATACTATGTTTTAGTGGTAAACTACACATCACTAAAAGGAAAATAAAGGATGATTGAATCCAAAAGAGAGCCAAATCAAAAATTCCGTGCACAGCTACTACTGTCAAGAAAGAGAGGTAAAGTCCAAGGATAGGACGCTTACTAGGTACTTGACTCATATCAATCAACATTCGTACTGGAGTGGAAGAAGCAATCCCCAAGAGAACTGTACCAACAACTCCATAACTCAAAATCGTATCTATATAAATACTATGAGCATGTTCATGATAAGGTGCTCCAATACGAGGGAAAGAGTGCATATAGGTTAGCGGGCCTTCACCCCAGAATGGATTTTGCTTAAACAAGGCCATTCCAGCATTCCAGATAGAAACACGTTCTTCCATAGATGAATCTAAGGTTCCCATTCGAACACCCAAATCACTTGAAAATAGAAAGGCTAAACCAACCCCAAATACTCCAACACTAAGCCAGAAAGCACGCCAGTTCTTAATAGTTGTGAAGAGATAAATAATCGCTCCAAAGATAATAGCTGGAAAAGCTGTGCGATTCTGCGTAAAGTTTAAACCGAATAAATTAGCAAAGATGGCAATCATAGAAAAGATTCGTAACCACCTTAACTTCGTTGTGCTAATCAGATAAAAACCAATCATGATACAGAAACAACAGATAATTCCATAATAATTGGGATTAAAGAAGGCAACCTCCGCTCGATTTTGATGCCAAACCTGCATTCGTGGTGAGAGGAAGGTATAATCAAATTTCTTTACAATTTGGAAATGTTCCAAGGCTGCAAAGGCTGCTGCAAAGACACTTAAGGCTAATATTCCTTCAATCGTCAACCTGAAAAATTTAGGAGTCAACTGGGATTGATAGTAGTAAAAGAAGATGGCAAACAGAAACATAGCCACCGAAGAAACTACTCCCATCACATTTTGTGCCAGAAGAGAAATTGCAGTGCTATAAGCAATAAAAAAGAGCAAGACCGGGTGTTGAGACAAACGTTTCAAGATCCCCTTCATCTCCCCAGTATATACTAACCAAAGTAAGTAAGAGATAAAAATAATAACAAAAAGATAAAAAGGAAGAAAAATACTCAGAATAACTCCTAAAAGAAGTCCTTCTTGTTTCGATAAACTTTTTAACTTTTCAATGATACCTATTGATTTCACAACAGATCCTTTCCTTCTGAATATCACATTCAGATAAATAAGCTATTAGAACATTTTACCATTTTTCAAGCGATTTGAAAACCTCTTTGCCTCTATCATCCAAACTAAAACTGGGGAAAATTTTATAGTTAGCTAAGATTACTTGAAAATCGCTATCCCTTTTTTAAAAATATGGTACAATAAATCTAATTATTCCAGAAAGGGTCTAGCATGAAATCCTACCAAGAAGTCTATAAAATACTAGCTACTGAGACCGATTATCTAAGCGGAGAAAAAATCGCTGATAGATTAAACCTATCTCGAACTTCCGTATGGAAGGCGATCCAACGTCTCCAGCAAGAGGGACTGGAGATTGACAGTATCAAAAATCGTGGGTATAAACTTCTGGACGGAGACCTTATCTTGCCTCAGGAAATCGAAGCGAATAGTCCCATTACTGTCCAGTTTAAACCCTCAACAAAATCTACTCAAACTGATGCTAAAGAGGCTATGGAAGCTGGTGCAAAAGGAGATAGGCTCTACCTTTCCACTAGTCAAACCATGGGGCGTGGTCGTTTTCAACGTCCTTATTACTCACCTGATAAGGGGGGAATTTACATGTCCCTTCACCTACAGCCCAATCTCCCTTATCAGAATCTTCCTGCCTATACACTTCTAACAGCTGGAGCTATCTACAAGGCTATCAAAAACCTTAGTTTAATCGACGTGGATATCAAGTGGGTCAATGACATTTATCTGAACCAGAAAAAAATTGCTGGTATTCTAACCGAAGCCATTACCTCCGTAGAAACTGGTCTCGTTACAGATGTTATCATTGGGGTCGGGATCAACTTTTCTATCGCTGAATTTCCCAAGAATCTACAAACTAAAGCTGGAAGCTTATTTTCTCAAAAGACTCCCATTACTCGCAATGAATTGATTGCTGAAATTTGGAAATGTTTCTATGAAACAGAAGCCGATGAACTCCTCTATCTCTATAAAAAGCGCTCAATCGTTTTAGGAAAAGAGATTTCCTTCAAGAAGGATCAGGAAATAATCACAGGAAAAGCCTGTGACATCTCTGACCAAGGTCAACTGCTGATAGAATTAGCCAAGGGTGAAAAGATTTGGCTTAATAGTGGCGAAGTTTCGTTGACTAAATGGTAGTTTTCCTAGATCAAAAAAATCGACCTTTATTATTGAAGGTCGATTTTTTGATTTGTTATTTTTTCAAACGTTCAACGTCACGCGCGATAACGAGTTCTTCATCCGTTGGAATTACCAGTACACGTACACTTGCTGCATCTGTCGAAATATCTCCGGTTACACCAAAGACATTTTTCTCTGGATCTACATCACAACCGAACCAAGAAATTCCTGAAATAACATCTTCACGTACATTAGTAGAATTTTCACCGATACCTGCTGTGAAAATAATAGCATCTGCTCCATTTAGGACTGCAAGGTATTGACCAATATGTTTTTGGATACGGTCAACATACATTTCATAAGCCAAAGTAGCATCGTGATCTCCTGCCTCCATAGCAGCAATTACATCACGCATGTCACTAGATTTACCAGAAACACCCATCAATCCTGACTCACGATTGAGAATACGACTGATGTCCTCAGGCTTGTTAAAGTCCTCTGTATATTGCATTAAATAAGGAATGATGGCTGGGTCAATATCCCCTGTACGAGTTCCCATCATTACACCACCAAGCGGAGTGAATCCCATTGAGGTATCAACAGATTTCCCACCCTTAACAGCTGTAATAGAAGCACCATTACCGATGTGACAAGTGATTAACTTCAACTCTTCAAGTGGACGACCCAAGAGTTTTGCTGCTTCTTGAGCAACGTACTGATGGCTTGTACCGTGCGCTCCGTACTTACGAACCTTGTTTTCTGTGTAATATTTTGTTGGTAGAGGATAGCGATAAGCTTTCTCTGGCATTGTTGTATGGAAGGAAGTATCAAAAACAACGACACTCGTAATATCTGGCAATAATTCTTTGAAGGCGCGAATACCCGCAGCATTTGCAGGATTGTGCAATGGAGCAAGAAGACCTAACTCTTCAACTTTTTCAATTACATCACCTTCCACGACTGTAGACTCTTTGAAGTACTCTCCACCTGCAACGACACGGTGTCCAACACCAGTAATTTCATCATAAGATTTAATAATATCAAAACGAATCAAGTCATCAAGCAAAATCTTAACTGCCAAAGTATGGTTGTCAATGTCAAGGACTTGTTGTTCTGAACGACCATCAAATTTAACTGTAGAAATAGAATCTTTCAATCCAATTCGCTCAATCAACCCTTTTGCAAGCACCTTTTCTTCTGGCATTTGGTAAAGTTGCCATTTCAAGCTAGAGCTTCCAGCGTTAATTGCAATGGTTTTTGTCATAATGTTTCCCCTTTTTTAAGCGTTTTCAACTATTATATCAAAATTTATACTAGATTTCATGTTCTTGACACCAATTTTGAAAATTTTCCTTAAATTCCAACAAAATTTCAGGATCCCGAAGGCTAGTAAGTGGATAAACAAAGGGCTCTGTCCCTTCTCCCACCTTCTTTTGCAAAACAAAAATGGTCTTAGACTGGGCTCCTTGAGCGAATAGCTCCTCTGGTAAAGCTATGATAGCGACTAGTTGAGCTTGATCAGTCAGCCAGGATTTCAAGAAATCACTCTGAGGACTCGTCAAAAGATCTGTTGGAGCAAGAAAAATAGCATAGCCTCCCGTCTTAAGATACTTGAGAGATTGCTCCATAAATAGATGATGAGCGTAAGTATGTTCATCCTTTGCTGCCACTTGGTAACGTGAAGCAATCTGATCGTCTGGGTAGTAGCCAATTGGGAGGTCGCTCACAATAATATCACTTTCTTTTAATACTTGTGGACGTACTGCATCTCCTTGGACAAAGCCCATTTGCAGATCCATAACTTCTGCCATGCTTGCAGCCAGATCGATCAAGAGGTCATCTAGCTCAATCCCAAGGTAATCTACCTTTTTGTTCATGGACGTTAAGAAGCTAGCACCTAGAATTCCCATCCCAGACCCCAACTCTAATAAACTTAGATTCTCAGCAGGCCACAGTTGCTCTATCAGAAAAATCATCAAGTGACCAATGGCATCTGGTGTAAACTGGTGATTTGCTTGGAGAGGTTCTGTTTGCGCTGCCTTCATTAACAAGAATTGGTAGGTTCGTAACCACTCTTCTTTTCGAAGAGCCAATCGTTTTAATGCTTGATTGTTTTTCTTGACATCTTCCAGATTTGTCTGACCATCCAGATAGATTCCATTTTGCTCAATCAAGGCATCGTAAAAATTTGTCGTCAAATCATTTTGAATGATTTGGACATTTTCTAGTAAATAGGTATAGGCTTGTTCAATTTTTTCAAAATCCATACCCTTATCTTACCAAAAATAATGTCCTTTTTCCAGATTTTCATGATAGTGAAAACAAATTAAAACCTCTGAGATGACTCTCAAAGGTTTAATCATGACTATTTACTATTTTCGACAGCTGCTGTTACAAAAGCAGTGTAGAGTTCTTCTGGGCGGTTTGGACGACTTGAAAGCTCTGGATGGTACTGACAAGCCACAAAGAATTTATTTTCTGGAATTTCCACAATTTCGACCAAGCGGTTGTCTGGTGAAACACCTGAAAAGACAAAACCTGCTCCTTCAAACTGTTCACGGAAGGCATTGTTAAATTCATAGCGGTGACGGTGACGGCGTTGCACCACCTCTTTGTTATGATAAGCTGCCGCTGCCTTAGAACCACGTTTTAACTTAGAAGGATAAAGTCCCAAACGAAGGGTACCACCCATGTCCTCAACATCAATCTGATCACGCATGATATCGATGATAGGGTATTTGGTATCAGGATTTAGCTCTGCTGAATTAGCTCCTTCAAGACCTAAGACATTACGGGCAAACTCGATACAGGTCAACTGCATACCCAAGCAGACTCCAAGCATTGGTACATCATTTTCACGCGCATAGCGAATCGCTTCAATCTTACCTTCTGTTCCACGTTGGCCAAAACCACCTGGAACGATGATTCCGTCAGCGTCAGATAGAAGTTCTGCCACATTGTCAGCTGTCACATCGTTAGCATTGACCCAATCAATCTTGACTTCTGCATCATTGGCATAACCAGAGTGTTTTAAGGCTTCAACAACGGAGATGTAGGCATCCTGCAACTCAACATACTTACCGGCAAGGGCAATCTTGACTTGTTTTTTGAGGTTCATGACCTTGTCAACCATAGCTGACCACTCTGTCATATCTGCTGCAGGTGCATCTATTTTCAAATGGTCACAGACGATTTGATCCATGCCTTGTGCCTGCAGATTAAGTGGGATTTGGTAAAGATGATCCACATCCAAGGACTCAATAACTGCTTCGGGCGCCACATCACAGAACTGGGCTAGTTTATTTTTAATTCCTTGTCCAGCTGGCTTTTCAGTACGGATGACCAACATATTAGGCTGGATTCCCAGACCACGCAATTCTTTGACAGAGTGTTGAGTTGGTTTAGTTTTCATTTCACCAGCTGCCTTGAGGTAAGGAAGCAAGGTCGTATGAATGTACATGACATTATCTGCACCCACATCTGCCTTCATCTGACGAAGAGCTTCTAAGAATGGAAGAGACTCGATATCGCCGACTGTTCCACCAACCTCTGTAATAATAACGTCAGAGTCAGTCGTTAGAGCAGCACGCTTGATTTTTTCTTTCAAAGCATCTGTAATATGAGGAATAACTTGGACAGTTGCACCCAAATACTCTCCACGGCGTTCCTTACGAAGAACTTCGCTGTAGATTTTACCAGTTGTCACGTTTGAGTATTTGTTGAGGTTGATATCGATAAAACGTTCATAGTGGCCCAAGTCCAAATCTGTCTCAGCCCCATCATCAGTTACAAAGACTTCCCCGTGCTGGTAAGGACTCATGGTTCCTGGGTCGATATTGATATAAGGGTCAAATTTTTGAATGGTCACCTTCAAACCACGGTTTTTTAAAAGACGTCCAAGACTCGCTGCAACGATCCCTTTTCCAATAGACGACACCACACCACCAGTGACAAAAATATATTTCGTAGACATAGATTCCTCTTTCTAAAATGTTCAAGGTCTTGTTCACTAACAGGGGATTGAGAAAACAAGACCTTCATCAATAACTACACCCCAAGAAGAAAAGCTTCCTGGAAAAACAAAAATAGCTCCCTAATAACTAGGGAGCTCCGACCTCTAAAAGAGGTGCCCGAACAATATATTACCTCAAAATGAAGCATTTGTCAAATAGAACAAATCGTTGACTTGGCATTCTATTTTACATAACTCATTCAAACTAAAAAGTAAAAAGATGCTGGGACTAGGAAATCGAGACTTGATAGACCGATTCCAGCTCCAACTCCTTTTTATTTTTATTCTTCCTCTTCTTCAGAGTCTTCGTCGTCTTCTTCATTAAGATCGACTTCTTCGTCTAGATCATCTGGGGCGATTTCATTTATTTCAGCATCGTAGGCTTCCACTTCATTCTTCTCATCATCTGGATTTTCATCATCATAAGAAAGAGCTGGATCTTCTTCGTATGCATCCTCATCTTCTGGATCATCTGCACTGTAATCAATAGCATCTGCATCACCATCCATGAAGGCGTTAACACGTTTTTTCTTAGCCTTAGGTGCTACTTCTTCATCATCACTTTCTTCAAGAGCAATGATTTCCTCATCGATTTCATCGACTCCATACCATGAACGAAGGCCCCATTTGTTATCTCCAAGTGAGATAAAGCTACCGTCAAAGTTCAACTCTGTATAGAACAAAGGCAAAGCTTCACGAATATCGCTATTAGAGGTACCGAGATAGTTTTGGATTTCATTAACCAAATCACTAAAATGCATTTCGTGATCACGACCACGGAGTTCCAAGATGGCACGAGCCACCTCAATCATAGATAGTTCACTTTTTTCTTGCCCAGCAAATACTTCTAATTCCAAAGCGTTTCTCCTCATTTTTTACTACTAACGCCAGAGTGGATAAACTCCGGTCTCATTTTATCATGTACTCTTTATTGTACGATAATTTTGCCTAATAGTCAAAGGTTTAGGAGAAATAAATGTGAAATATTTCAGCTAATTAATACTCAATGAAAATCAAAGAGCAAACTAAGAAGTTAGCCACAGGCTGCTCAAAACACTGTTTTGAGGTTGCAGATGGAAGCTGACGTGGTTTGAAGAGATTTTCGAAGAGTATAAAAGACCTGGGAGATACACTCACAGGTCCGTGACTTTATTTATAACTTAAAGCTCGTTTAAAGGTTTTCCAGATCCCCAAATCATCCGTTTGAAGGACCAAACTAGCATACATACGTCCGATAAAAGCTGTTGCAGTAACTGCAAAAATCACCGTTATAGCAAGCGAAATCCAAGCTTCTACTCCATTTGCGTAACCATTGATAGCTCTGAATGGCATAAAGAAGGTTGAGACGAATGGGATGTAAGAACCGATTTTCAAGATTAAATTGTCCCCAGAAGTTCCTAATACAGTTACCCCAATGAAACCTACCATAATCAAAAGCATCAAAGGCGATAAGGCCTTACCAGAGTCTTCAGGTCGAGAAACCATAGAACCTAAGAAGGCAGCCAAGACCACATACATGAAGAGACTGACTAAGATAAATAATAAGGTGTTAAGCGAGAAGGCTTCTCCCAAGTGATTTAGAATACCTGAATTAGCCAAGATAGGCATATCCTTAAAGAATAAGATAGCTCCAAGACCACCAACGACATAAATACCAATATGAGTCAAGATCACAAGAAGTAAGGCAAGCATACGAGCATAGAAGTAATGGCTTGCACGAATGCTTGAGAAGACCACTTCCATGATTTTGGTTCCTTTCTCGCTGGCTACTTCCTGAGCAGTAACACTAGCATAAGTAATCAAAATCATATAGAGGAAGAAACCTAGTCCTGCAGCCGCAAAGGTTTGGACCATCTTTTTATTTTCCTTGGCTTCATCAATCTGTTCTGTAAATTGAACCGTTTGAGCCAAGCGTTTTTCCTGTTCCTGAGACAAATTTGCTTCTGAACGGTTGAGTTGGGATTGGAGTTCATTCAACTTAGCGGTCACTGATAACTTAATGCCACTCTCTAGTGAAGTTTCACCATGATAGACTGCCTTGAGGACACTGTTCTCCTGGTCAATGGTTAGATAGCCTTTTATTTTTTCATCCTTGATGGCTTCTTGAGCACTCGCTTCATCCTTATAGTCAAAGTTAAGACCATTGGTCGATTTAAGTTCTTCTGTAACAAAAGGAACAGAACTAACTACTGCTACCTTACTATTTTGAGCCAAGGAAGAACCTTGGAGAACACCAATTCCTCCAGATAGACCTAAAAAGAGGAAAGGCGAAATCACCATAAAGAAGAAACTCCACGACTTGACATGTCTTAGATAGGTTTCTTTAATTACAACCCACATATTTCTCATACTTCCACCCCTGATTCTAATTTAAAGATTTCATCGATCGTTGGAGCTTGTTGATCAAAAGTCGCGATATATTGACCTTGAGTCAAGATTGGGAAGAGCTCTCTACCTGCACTTTCATCATCTAAAATCAACTTCCAACTACCTTGCTTGGTCAAGCTAACCTGTTTAACATGAGGAAGACTCTCCAGTTCTTCCTTGCTTCGTTCACTTGAAACAAAAAGTCGTGTTTTTCCGTATTGATTGCGGACTTCTTGGACAGGTCCATGCAAGACCACACGCCCATCACGAATCATGAGGATATCATCACAAAGTTCTTCGACATTGGTCATGACATGGTCAGAAAAGATAATGGTTGCTCCACGCTCTTTTTCTTTCAAGATAACTCGCTTAAGGAGTTCGGTATTAACTGGATCCAAGCCACTAAAAGGTTCATCTAGGATAATCAAATCTGGTTCATGAATCAAAGTAATAATCAACTGAATCTTTTGTTGATTTCCTTTTGAGAGACTTTTGATCTTGTCCGTCAGTTTCCCCTTGACTTCCAGTTTTTCCATCCATTGAGGGAGTTTTTCTTTGATTTCCTTGGTGTCCATACCTTTTAGGGTCGCCAAATAACGAACTTGTTCAAGGACTGTCAGTTTAGGCATAAGACTGCGTTCTTCAGGTAGATAACCAATGCGAGCATAGGTCTCCTGACGAATATCTTGACCATCAAGCTCAATCTCCCCTTGATAGTCTAAAAATTTCAAAATACTGTGAAAAATAGTTGTTTTCCCAGCTCCATTTTTCCCAACCAGCCCCAAAATACGCCCTGGTCGTGCTTGAAAGTCAACACCAAACAAAACTTGCTTAGGCCCAAAACTTTTCTCTAGATTCCTTACTTCGAGCATCATCCACCTCCGAAATTTATTGCACTCATTATACTCCTTTTTGACAGCATTTACAATGATTTATGTACATTTTTAAATCTTGATTTCAAGAAGGATATTTTCTGGATAGGAACTTTATTAGCTTATCAACAAGCATTTTAGTCCTCCAGATTTTAAGTGATAAATTTATTATACTCATTTCTTGATAAATCCGTTGGCTATGTCCTCAAATGTTCATTTTCAGTCCTGAATTGTTATCTCAAAATTCAAAAATCCACCCCGGAGGATGGATTGATGAGTTAACGCACTTCTGCATGCACTTTTTCTTCGAGCGATGCTTGGATTTTTTCCATGTAGCGTGCGACTTCTTCGTCTGTCAAGCTATCTTCTGGATTTTGGAAGGTCAAGCTATAAGCCATTGACTTCATACCAAGTCCTAGTTTTTCACCTGAGAAGACATCGAAAAGTTTGATATCTGTCAAACGTTTCACGCCTGCAGCTTGAATGGCATCAACCACTTCTTGGTGAGTCACTTCTGCTTTGAGGAGAAGAGCAATATCACGGCTCACTGCTGGGAATTTAGTGATTTCCACAAATGGAGCTGCTGGTTGAAGAGCTTTCTCGATAACTGAAAGGTTAAGCTCTGCTACATAAGTTTCTGGAATATCGTAAGCTTTAGCTGTAACAGGATGTACTTGACCGAGGAAACCAAGGACTTGGTCACCGAGTGAGATCAAGGCTGTACGTCCTGAGTGAAGGCTAGCGATTTCAGATGTTGCTGTATAAGTTACTTGGAGTCCCAAACGAGCAAAGAGGGCTTCAAGGATTCCTTTAGCATAGAAGAAATCAACTGGAACTGCTGCTGTTTGGAAATCTTTTTCAGCAACCAAGCCTGTCAAGGCAAAGGCAAAGCTGTTGATTTCATTTGGAAGTTCTTCTTTTGGATTGCCTGTTTGTTCAAAGACTTTTCCGATCTCGTAAAGAGCCAAGTTTTTATTCTTACGAGCCACGTTGTAAGCAACTGTATCTAGGATACCAGAAATCATATTTTGACGGAGGACTGAACGATCCACAGTCATTGGCCACATGAGTTCTGTAAGGTTACTTGGTTGAGCTGTAAACTCTACTGCTTTTTCAGGAGTTGTCAGAGCATAGGTAATGATTTCTGTCAAACCGGCTCCTTCAGCGATGGTACGAACTTGACGACGAAGTTTTTGTGTCGCAGTCAATTCACCAGCTGTACCGTCATCTTTTGGAAGACTGGTTGGCAAGCGGTCATATCCATAGATACGAGCGATTTCTTCAAATAGATCCGCTTCGATGGTGATATCCCAACGGCGACGTGGGACGCTGACTGTAAAGCTATCTGCATTGCCAGAAAGACCAAAACCAAGACGACGGAAGACGTCTTCTACATCAGCGTATGAAAGTTCTGTTCCGAGGACACGGTTAACGTCTGCAAGAGTCGAAGAAACCTCCACATCAGAAGTATCAAGTTCACCCGCTGAAACAATACCCTTACGCACCGTCGCACCTGCAAGTTCGGCAATCATACTAGCTGCCGCATCAAGAGCCTCATTAACTGTTGCCACATTGATCCCTTTTTCAAAGCGTGAAGATGATTCTGAGCGAAGATTAAGACGACCGCTAGTCTTACGGATAGATTTGCCATTGAAGACAGCAGCTTCAAGGACGACACGAGTAGACTTTTCAGAGATTTCTGTAGCTTGTCCACCCATGACACCTGCAAGGGCAACTGGTTTGTCAGCAACAGTAATCACTAAATCAGTTGTTTCCAACTCACGCTCTTCCCCATCCAAGGTCACCAATTTCTCACCAGCACGCGCTTCACGCACACGGATGTCGTTTCCTTCAAAGGTATCCAAGTCAAAGGCATGCATGGGTTGACCAAAGTAAAGCAAGATATAGTTAGTCACGTCCACTACGTTATTGATTGGACGGATGCCTTCGTTCATGAGGAGGTTTTGCAACCATTGTGGACTTGGCGCGATGGTCACATTGTCCAAGATACGGGCTGCATAGTAAGGGGCCTTGTCTGTGTCAATGCTGACTGTAAGAGCATCTGCTGCAGCTTCAGAAGTTTCTGTTAAAGTAAATTCTTTAAAGTTGACTGCCTTGTCATAGATAGCTGCCACTTCGTGAGCCACTCCACGCATAGAAAGGGCATCTGCACGGTTTGGTGTGATAGACAGTTCGATGATTTCATCATCCAAGTCTAGATATGAGAAGACTTCCTCACCTGGAACGGCATCATCTGGCAAGATTTGAATCCCATCTGCGAATTCCTTAGGCACAACTGAGTCAGAAATGCCCAATTCACCAAGTGAACAGATCATTCCTAGTGACTCTAAACCACGGATTTTCCCTTTTTTGATTTTGTAGTTATCCGCAATACGGGCACCTGGAAGAGCCACCATAACCTTGATGCCTGCACGCACATTTGGTGCTCCACAGACGATTTGACGGGCTTCTTCTTCACCAACATTGACTTGGCAGACATGAAGATGAGTTTCTGGTACATCTTCACAAGACAAGACTTCTCCGACAACAATTTTTGAGAGACCAGCAGCTGGTGATTCGACACCTTCTACCTCGATCCCTGTGGTTGACATTTTTTCAGCCAACTCCTGTGATGGAACATCAATGTCCACCAATTCTTTTAACCATTTGTATGATACTAACATAATTCTGATTATAAGGTCCTACCAAGCAAGACCTTTTCAATTCCTTTCTTTTTCTTCGAGTCAGTCGTTTCTATTTTTAGACTAAGCGAAAACGAGAACGACTGTTTAGGATTGTGTTTCAGGTTTCAATCTTATTTAAACTGTTCTGAGAAGCGAACATCCCCTTGGTAGAAGCCACGGATATCGTTGATTCCGTAACGAAGCATAGCTACACGCTCTTGTCCAAGACCAAAGGCAAAACCAGAGTAAACAGTCGCATCAATACCACTCATCTCAAGGACACGTGGGTGAACCATACCGGCACCCATAATCTCGATCCAACCTGTTTTCTTACATACGTTACAGCCGTCTCCTCCACATTTGAAGCATGAGACATCCACCTCAACAGATGGCTCAGTGAACGGGAAGTAAGATGGACGCAAACGGATTTGACGCTCTTCACCAAACATTTTTTGTACAATCAACTGGAGGGTTCCTTGAAGGTCAGCCATAGAGATGTTTTTCCCAACAACCAAACCTTCGATTTGGTGGAACTGGTGACTGTGGGTTGCATCATCCGTATCACGACGGAATACACGTCCTGGTGAGATCATCTTCAAAGGACCTTTTGAAAAATCATGGGCATCCATAGCACGCGCCTGAACTGGAGACGTGTGAGTACGGAGTAAGATTTCTTCAGTGATATAGAAAGTGTCCTGCATATCACGAGCTGGGTGATCCTTTGGAAGGTTCATACGTTCAAAGTTATAGTAGTCTTGCTCCACTTCAAATCCATCCACGACTTGGTAACCCATCCCGATGAAGATATCTTCAATTTCCTCACTAGTTTGTGTGAGGACGTGACGGTGACCAATCGCAACTGGGCGACCTGGAAGCGTCACATCGACACTCTCACTTGCTAGTTGAGCTTCTACTTTCTTTTCTTCCAAGAGCTTAGCTGTTTCTTCAAAAGCGGCTGTCAAAACATCACGTGCTTCATTGACGTGTTTTCCGATAACAGGACGCATTTCTGCAGAAACGTCTTTCATCCCTTTAAGAATTTCAGTCAGGGAACCTTTTTTACCAAGGACAGAGACGCGCAAGTCTTGCAGCTCTTTTTTATTTTCAGCAGAAATCTGCTTCAAGCTAGCTAGCGTTTCTTCACGAAGCGCTTTTAATTGTTCTTCAATAGTTGACATAATTCCTCCATCAGTCTCTCGTAGATAAAAAGAAAACCACATGCCAAAAACTCCACTCGGAGCGTTGACACGCGGTACCATCCGTTTTTATCTGACAAGTCAGACCTTTATTTCTGAATCCATAGGCAAGTGAATTCACCCAGCTTTCATATAGAGAGCTTTCAGTCACGGCTCTCCTCCCTGATATACTTCCCCTGAGATACTAGTCTTGCAGATTCCTATTTAATTATTATTCATTTTATCAAATTTCAAGCATTCTTGCAAGATGTTTTACGACTAATCAACATAGTCCCCACCTTCAAAACCGTAATACTCTTCCAAACTGAGACCACTTGCTGCGATTTCTTTGGCTTCTTTCCCAACGTAGCGAAGGTGCCATTCTTCAGCCATATAGCCTGTTTCTTTTTCCTTACCTTTGAGATAGCGAACGACAAAACCATAGTCTGCAGCATGATCTAAAAGCCATTGGGCTGCTTTTTCTTCTGTCACTAAATCTCCATCTGTGCCGATAAGGTCAAATGCTAGACCAGTTTGGTGTTCACTATAACCAGGTCTTGCCGAATAGCGGTCAGCCTCTGCCTTTCCATCTTGATTAACGTATTCCTGGTAAAGTTGAGTCTGAGTCTCATAACTTCTAAAGCCACTGTAATGATCGCTAATCGGGAATCCTGCCTCTTGCATAGCTTTGATGAGTTTGACCAACTCAGCCTTGGCTGTTGGATTTTCCCCTGGATTATAGTCTTTAGACAATGGATAGTGTTTATTTGCTACGATGATTTCATCGTACTTGCCTTGAATGCTAAAGTAGTCTCCCTTATTGACCACTTCTGCCTTTTTTGGGCTCGCTTCCTGAGACTTACTTCCCGCGGTTCCTTCTTGTACAGTCTTTTGCTCTGAAGAAGCTTTTGCGTCAGAAGTTGCTGGTTTTTCTTGCGAACAAGCCGCCAATGTTAGGGCTAGTAGTCCTGACAAGATAAGGTATCTTTTTTTCATGATTTATCCTTTCATATGATAACTTTATCCAATTCAACAGATAAAGTTTGGATTAAGTTTTCTAATTGTTTCGGTTGCGCTTGGCAATCTTCTGCTGCCATTTCTTCCCAAGGAACCCACCAAACTGGACCACGACCATTAAGACCGTGTCCCTTCATATCACCCTCTCGTCTGGGGAAAATATGCCAGTGAGCATGTGCATCTCCATTTCCCAATAACTCTACATTCATTTTTTCAGCAGAAAAAGCTTTAGAAACTGCTTCCTGAACCAGACTCATTTCCTCTAAAAAACGAAGTTTAACACTTGGAGGTAGATGATGTAATTCTGTGACATGTTCCTTGGCTAAAAACAGAGTGTAACCTTCAAAATACTGATGATCACCAATAACAACATAGCCTGTTTCCAGTTCTTTTACAAAATAGGGATTTTCCCCCGCCTTAATCAATTCAATTCGTTGACAGATGAGGCACATCTTAGTCTACCAATCCACTATTGAGGTAAGCATCCACCATACGCTCAGTAGCAACTACAGAATCGATATGAGTACGCTCATAAGAGTGACTAGACTCGATACCCGCTCCTAGAAGAGCGTGTTTGACTTCTGCTCCAGCTGACATAGCCGCTGAAGCGTCCGAACCATAAAATGGATAGATGTCCAGCTTAAATGGAATATCTTGCTCTTTCGCCAAGGCAACCAAGTGTTGACGGAAGTCATAGTGATAAGGCCCTGAGGCATCCTTGACACAGATAGACACTGTGTACTCATCTGTCTGCTGGTCATCTCCCATAGCTCCCATATCCACAGCCAGATACTCTACTACCTGAGCAGGAATATTAGAGTTAGCACCGTGCCCCACTTCTTCAAAGACTGAAAAAGCAAAATGGGTTGTTACTGGCAATACAATCTTCTCTTCCTTATAAATACGAAGCAGATTAAGCAAAATCGCCGCACTGACCTTGTCATCCAAGTGGCGAGACTTGATAAAGCCTGTCTCTGTCACGACAGTTCGAGGGTCAAAGCTGATAAAGTCACCAACCTCGATACCGAGTGCGCGTGTTTCTTTTTCATTGGTCACTTTTTCATCCAAACGAACTTCCATATTGTCCTGTGTACGTTCAGCAGTTCCAGCGTCTTTATATACGTGACAAGAAGTTTGGTGGATCAAAATCGTACCTGAAACAGTTTTCCCTGTGCTAGCCACATGAACAGTACAGTTTTCGCCTTCAATCATATTCCAAGGATAGCCACCGATACGGTCCATCTTGAGGCGACCATCTGGTTTAACAGCGCGAACGATAGCTCCCAAGGTATCCACATGGGCAGTTACATAGCGATGTTGCTCATTATTTTTACCTTTAATGGTAACATTCACTCCACCTTTAGCAGTACGGATAGGTTGATAGCCTAGTTTTTCAAGCGTCTCAACTAAATAATTCGTAATTTCACGCGTAAAACCTGTTGGTGACGCAATATCAGTTAGTTCTTTGATATATTCTACAGTTTGATTCATTTCTTCACCTCTTTTGCTACCTATTATAACACATTTATCATCGGATAAAAAAGAAAATCACTCCTGTAGACTTAGCTACAAAAGTGATTTTAGTGATTATTCCATTTCAAAAGCTTCACTTTCTTGTTTATTTGGAAGAACAAGAGAAAGTAGAATACCGATAATAGCTGGTACTAACCATGGCAGAGAAGCCGCCGCAAATGGTAGAGCGTTCACGATATTTGCAAGGACCTCAACTTTAAAAGTAGATCCTAAAACACTTGCAATAGCAATGGCTGTGACAATACCAACCGTTAATTGCATTCCTGGTTTTGAAAGAGCAACAAACTTGTTCACAATCACAATCATGACAATGGCAATCGTAATTGGGTACAAAATAACAAGAACTGGTACAGAGTACTTAATAATAGCACTCAAACCAAGATTTGCAATAGCAAAACCAATCAAGGTAAAGACTGTCGCATAAACCTTGTAGCTGACTTGTGGAAAACGTCCGTTAAAGAACTCGGCAGTTGATACAATCAACCCTACAGTCGTTGTAAAGCAAGTAACGGTTACCATAGCCGCAAGGAAAAGCTGAGCAGTAGAACCAAAGATTTCTTGAGTCGCTTGAGACAAGATATAAACTCCAGGAGTTCCACTCTTCATTGCTTCTTCTGTTACTGGGAAATGATTGCCCAAGAAACCTAGACCGATGTAGAGAGCACTAAATCCGAGTGCTACAACGATTCCAACAACCCAAATGGTTGAAATGTACTCTTTCTTACTTGAAAAACCAAGTTGTTTCAAGGTTTGTACTGCAATAACACTGAAGGCAACCGATGCAAGCGCATCAAGCGTATTGTATCCTTCAAGGAAACCGGCTCCAAAGGCTGAAGCTTGATAAGCTCCTGACGCTGCTTGTGGTGCGTTCCCACCATACTTGAAAGCTCCAAGGATAACCAGAATAACAATTAAGATGGCAAAAACTGGAGTCAAGATTCGACCGATACGATCTAAGATTTTTGAAGGATTCAGCGAGATTAGGTAGGCAGCTACAAAGTAAAGAATGGTGAAGACAATCAAACCTAAACCTTTATCTGCTTGATCCAAGAGTGGACTAATACCCACTTCAAACGATGTCGTTGCTGTACGAGGGATGGCAAAGAATGGGCCAATCGACAAGTACAAAACTGCAAGATAAATCGTCGCAAACCATGGTGAAATTTTCTTAGAAATTTCATAGATATAACCCTTCGGATTAAGGGTTCCAATAATCAAAGTTAGGACGGCAATCCCAACACCCGAAAATACAAATCCTGCAATGGCAGGGAGAAAGTTTTCTCCAGACTGTGCGCCTAGAGTTGGAGGGAAAATCAAGTTACCTGCTCCAAAAAATATTCCAAACAGGAGTAATCCTGTTAAAGCACCTTTTTTAGCCATAAACTCTCCTTATTAAAAATAAAATACTTTCTTAGTATAACATGATTAAAGGCTAGAAAAGGCTGTCACGAAATAATTCTAAAATGTTTTCAATTTTCCGAATTTTAATGCAAAAAAATCCTTCGAGTCCTTTCTCATTTTTAAAAGGTTTCGAAGGAAATTTTTCTTATTCTAAGGCATCCATGCCACCTTGGACATTGACAACCTCATAGCCTTGTTCTGTTAAAAATTGGCAGGCACGTGCTGAACGGATACCTGACTTACAAATCACATAGTAAGGCTGGGTTTTATCTAGTTGTTCATAAGCATCAGCCAGTTGACTGAGAGGGAAATTACGAACACCTTCTAAATGAAGAGCCTCAAATTCCTCTACTTCTCTCACATCCAATACAGAAAGCGACTCTTTCTGATAAAGCTGGTAAAAATTGTTAAAAGTAATTTCTTTCATTTTTCTTCTCCGAGAATTTTTTGTATTCTATCTTTCAAGTCAGGCACTACTTCTGCCTCAAACCAAGGATTTTTTTTCATCCAGATTTGATTACGGGGTGAAGGATGTACCAGAGGGAAATAATCAGGCAAATAATCCTTGAACCGATGCACACGGTCTGTCACCTTGCCACTAACTTTCTCATGTAGATAGTAGGCTTGGGCATACTGACCAATCAAGAGGGTTAATTGAATATCTGGTAATTCCTTCAAGAGTTCTGGATGCCATTTTTCTGCAAAACCTGGACGAGGTGGTAGGTCACCCGATTTCCCATGACCTGGAAAGTAGAAATCCATGGGCATGACTGCAAAGTAACCTGAATTGTAAAAGGTGTCTTCATCCACACCTAGCCACTCGCGCAGGCGGTCACCACTTTTATCCTTCCAGTATAGTCCTGCTTCCTGGGTTTTGAGACCAGGTGCCTGGCCAATGATATTGATACGAGCTGTTTTTGGTGCTGCAAAGAGTGGCTCGATGCCTTGCTCAGTATAGCTGGCATTCTGTGGATCTTCCATGATAGCTTGCTTGATTCTTTCGATTTGAGACATCTGCTTTCCCTCCAAAAAGAAGTCTAAGCATTAAATCTCAGACTTCTATAGCATTATTTGATCAATTCATAGATAGCTTCGGCATAGATTGCTGCAGCACGGAAAAGATCGTCCAAGGCGATAAATTCATTGGCTTGGTGCATGGTATCGATAGAATCTGGGAACATAGCACCGTAGGCTACACCACGCTCTAAGAGACGTCCAAATGTTCCACCACCGATAACTTGTTCGTGACCTTTAAGACCTGTTTGTTTTTCATAAACATTCAATAAGGTTTGAACGAGTGGATCTTCCATTGGTACGTAGTGAGGAGTGTGACCATGTTCAGAGAGGCTAACTGAAGCAACTGGCAAGGTTTCAAGAACTGACTTGATTTGCTCTGGGCTTGTTCCTTTTGGATAACGGAAGTTGAGGGCAATGGTATTGTCAGCACTTGATTCGTCGAAGCGGAAGACACCCGCATTCATAGAAAGAGCACCCATCTTTTCATCCACATGAGCTACTTTCAAGTTCTTGCCTTCGTGGTCGTTCAAAAGAATCTTACCAGCAATATCGAGGTAGTCTTTTGCAGGTCCTTCAAAAGCAAATTGGCTGAGGAAGAGGGCAAGATAAGTTGCACCATTGATACCTGAAGCAGGCATAGCACCGTGAGCTGATTTACCAATTACAGTCACCTTGTACTGACCGTTCTCTTCTTGGATTTCTCCTCTGAGTTTGTGCTCTGCAACGAAAGCGTCTAGTTTCCCTTGCAAGTCTGCTAAGTCACCTGAAATGACTGCTGTTGCTGATTCTGGAACCATGTTTTCACGCAATCCACCTGTAAAGCTGTGAAGACGAGCTGCACCAGTATTTTCACCGGCAAAGTGAAGGTATTCAGTGATATTTCCTTTTTCACCATTGATGATAGGGAATTCAGCATCCGGAGAAAAACCAAAGTCTGGTTTCGCAAGTCCTACATGCTCGAAGTAGTAGTCCATGTCTGCCCAGCCCGATTCTTCGTCTGTTCCGACGATGAAGCGAACTTTTTTAGAAGTTGGAAGGCCCAATTCTTTGATGATTTTCAAACCATAGTAACAAGCTGTTGTAGGTCCCTTGTCATCAGAAGCTCCACGCGCATAAAGGCGACCGTCTTTGATAGTCGGTGTGTAAGGATCTGTATCCCAACCGCTACCAGCAGGAACCACGTCCATGTGGGCAAAGATTCCGAGAACTTCTTCTCCATCACCAAATTCAAAATGTCCTGCGTAGTTGTCAACATTTTTAGTTGGATAGCCATCACGATCTGCGATTTCAAGGAATTTCTCCAAGGCTTTTACCGGGCCAGGTCCAAATGGATGCTCAGCATCAACCTTGCTGTCATCACGTTCAGAGTTGATTTCTAAAAGGCTAAACAAGTCAGCCAAGAGGTCTTCTTTGCGTTTTTCTACTTCTGCTGTAAAATCAATTGTTGTCATTTTTTCTTCTTTCTATCTTTTCTCGATAATTTCATCTACTGGCAAGCGGTAACTTGGTTCCAATTTCTCGTCTGTATAACCCACTGTAATCAAGAGTTCTGGGCGGAAGCGGTCTTCGATATCCAAAACTTCGTTGACTTTTGATTTGTCAAAACCAAGAATCAGATTTGATCCGATTCCTTGGTCTGTAAGAGCCAGAACCAAGTTCATAGCAACCAAACCTGCATTGAGAGCTAGGTAGTCGCTGACTTGCTGTTCGTTATAGCGTGCAAATTCCGCAGGCAAATTCTTCATGAAATATTGAAGTTGTTCTTCAGAAAAGTTATTAGCACCACCAACTCGGGCAATCTTACGAGCACGTTTGGCAAGGTCTGTATCTGTAAACAAGGCAATAGTCACAGGCGCTGATGATACCTGTTCAAAGTTGGAACCATAAGCTAATTTTGCCAGTTCAGCATTTTTCTCACGAACCACCACAAATTTCCAAGGCTGGCTATTGTGGGCGCTTGGTGCCAAGGTTGCGATTTCGATAGCCGTACGAACATCTTTAGGATCAACTGGCTTATCAGTGAAATGCTTGGTCGCATGACGTTTTTTATTTAATTCAAGAAATTTCATAATCGATTTCCTTTTCTAATTCTACTGCTTCCATTTTACCATATTTTGAAAGAGCTTGCAGAGATTTTTCATTAGTGAAACAAATTATCTTTTTTCTTACTTGAATTGTTTATTACAAAACTGGAAATTATAATATTTCTCTATCACCTCCATAAAAAATATATATTGAATATCTGATTGATTGTCTGGTAAGCTAGATACCATTATCTTATGAAAAAATTATTCTTATTATTAGCCATTAGTCCCTTGTTGGTCGCCTGTGGACAAGCCAAACAAGATAGTACTTCTACTGCCACTGCTAGTCCTAAAACCATTGTCGTAGCAACTGCTGGAGACATCCCTCCTTTTGACTTTGAACAAGATGGTAATTTAACTGGATATGATGTTGAAGTTTTAAAAGCGGTCGATGAAAAACTGGACCAATACAAGATTGAATTTCAAAAAACTGCTTGGGAAAGTATCTTCCCTGGAGTGAATGCTGGCCGTTACCAAGCTGCTGCCAACAACTTGAGCTACACCAAAGAGAGAGCCGACAAATACCTCTACTCGATACCTATCGCAAAAAATCCTTTGGTTCTTGTGAGCAGACAAGACAAGGCTCTTACCTCTCTTCAAGATATAGCTGGTAAAACAACCCAGGATGACACTGGAACTTCTACTGCCAAGGTTGTTACGGACTGGAATCAAAATCACTCCGACAATCCTGCTACCATCCAATATTCTGGCGAAGATGTGGCTAAGCGTCTGACTGACCTCGCCAACGGTGAATTTGATTTCCTAATCTTTGATAAAATCTCTGTTCAAAAAATCATCCAAGACCGAGGTTTAGACTTGAACCTAGTCTACTTAGAAAGCAATGACAATCCAAACAACTACATCATCTTCTCAAGCGACGAAAAAGAATTTAAAGAACAATTTGACAAGGTTCTCAAAGAACTCTACCAAGATGGAACCCTTGAAAAACTCAGCAAGACCTACCTCGGTGGTTCTTACCTACCAGATCAATCTCAATTACAATAAGATATATTAAAAACGATTGGCTCGTCCAATCGTTTATTTAGTATTTGTTAATTAAAGCAACTCTTACAAAAAATCAAAATAATTCTTGACATCCTCTACATAGCCATGCTTTTCATTGAGGCTGGCTAACAAATCTCTATTATGGCCTTGATAGTTGTCCTCACGTCGCAACTCTTCATACATTTCGATAAAAGGAAGGCCTTTGGTCTTAGCTGATTCTAGCTCTGCTTCATAGTCATAGGCGACTTTTCGAAATTGGATATTGACCAATTCACCATTTTCAAGCTCAAGTAAGGTATACTGGGCTCGGTGATTTTTCAGTCCTTCCCAGTTAAAATAAGGCATACCAATCGAACCTGGATTGATGATTTGTTGGCCTTGGCTACCATAACGTAGGAGCTGTTTATGGACATGCCCATAGACGGCTACATCCGTAGTTTCATCAAGTAACTGGTCAAATTTTTCGGTATTATTTTCAACCAGCAAATCACCACCATAATTTTTCTCAGGTAAATTATGAGAAAGAGAAAAACGTAAGCCTTCAACTTCTTTCTTGGCTACCATAGGCAGATTTCTCAACCAATCAATATGCTCTGGCTTTAGGTCCTCCATCAGATATTGAGTCATCCTGAGAAGCTGAATTTCTTTAGGATCCTCTAAACCATATTGTCCATCTAAAACCTCTAACACACAATCATCCCAGTTGCCTCGAACCGATGCTGTAATGGGAAGGTCTTTTAAAAGAGCCACCAAGTCATTTGCTCCCGGTCCAGGAAGAAAAATATCTCCCAAAAGCCAATATTCAGTCGCTTCCAAATTTTTAGCGTCCTCAAGCACTCCAGCTAAGGCGGTCGTGTTGCCGTGAATGTCTGATAAAATTGCAATCTTATGGTTCATTTTCTGCTCTTTCTTTATTGGATAGCATTCAGGGTATCCAACTCACTCTTATTTTTCTTCATTATAGCATAAAATCGCTAGAAGATTTTCACATAGAAATATTACCACCGACATTCTTTTAAAAATATGTCAAAAATAGTTGACATTTTATTTTCAAAAGAATATACTATAGTCAAATATATGTGACACAATCTAAAAAGGAGGAAGCATGAATCGTGTGAAAGAATTCCGCAAGGAACTGGGCAAGTCCCAACTCGAACTTGCCAAGGATATCGGTGTCTCGAGACAAACCATCAATATGATTGAAAACGATAAATACAATCCCACCCTGGAACTCTGTCTCAATCTCGCTCGAAGCCTCCAAACTGACCTCAACAGTCTCTTTTGGGAGGATGATTGTTAAAAAGGAGAAGAAAAATGAAAAAAGAAACTATCACTGAAAAGCTCATCAAACGCACTTACGGTATTTCTGATCCACTGGACGAATACAAACGGCGCGAAGCTGACCGCATCGGAAATAAAGTCTTTATGATTCTCTTTTATCTGATGATTTTCGGAAATCTTATTCCACTCGTTCTAGCCTATAAATATCCTCAACTAGTGGCTCTAGTCTATCCTCCTCTGATTTTAGTGATTGCCCTCATCTCTGCTGGCTACGTCACCTACCAAATGCAAAAAACAGGGATTACAACTATTGAACCAGATATGTTGAGTGAGAAAGAAAATAAGCAACTACACTACCCTGGTCTTAAAGCAGGTTTGTTCTTTGGCCTATGGATGTTTTTTATAACCCCTCTTCTCCATATACTTACTGGTGAAGGTCAGGACTATTTCCATTCTCTTCTCACTATAAGAAATGGTTTAGCAAGCATTTTCGGTTCTATCTTCTTCGGAGCGAGCATACAGTTCCTCATCTCCCGTCGCATTGCAAAAGCCAAGAAAAATCAGGATAATGATTAGGAGGAAACTCATGAAAAAAGAAAAGAAACAGTTACGTTATCCTGGTCTGAAAGCAGGTTCGATTTATGGAACAGTGATATTTTTTATAATTCCACTCATTGATACCCTAACAAGTGAAAATCCAAATTTTATCAGTTCTCTTCTAAATACAAAACATATTTTTAAAACTATACTGGGAGCTTTCTTTTTCGGAGTGATGGTGCATATTGTCGACTCACTTCGTATTGTAAGAGCTAAAAAAGACCAGGATTAGGAGGTGCCTTATGAAATCACTAGTAACTTTACTTACCTATCATCTTTTGTTTGCTTCACTGCTCATCTTCATCATCGTTTCAGGGAACTTGCCAATCTACGATATAGTCCTCCTTCCAGTCTTTGTTCCAGCACTCAACAAAGGATTGACTTACCTAAAGATCGACTCTCAAAAAACGCGCATACTCAACTTAGCACTATTCTTTATGATTCTATCCTTTCTATCCTTACCACAACTGACGGTTATTTCAAACGATTGGAAATATTATCTATTGCTAACTATCGCTATCCTTTCTTCTATTACTTATCTTTATTATCTCTATCAATTCGTAAAAGAAAAAAAGTAACATTATCATTCAGGAGAAATCATCCATGAAAAAAGAACCCCTCTATGAAAAACTAATCAAACGTATCTATGGCATTTCAGGGCCACTTGATGAACACAAACGACGCGAGGCTGACCGCATCGGGAATAAAGTCTTTATGATTCTCTTTTACCTCATGACTCTAGGCAATTTCATCCCCTTTGTCCTTGCTTATAAATATCCCCAAGTAGTCGCTTTCGGATATCCAATCATTATTTTTCTGGTTTCCTTGGTTTGTGCTCTCTATGTCACTACTCAAACTAAAAAAACTAGTATTGCTGCTATCGATCCTGATATGTTGAGCCAGAAGGAAAAGAAACAGTTACGTAATCCTGGACTTAAAGCTGGTCTAGTCTATGGAATAGCCATGTTCTTTGGAATGCCACTTCTCGATATCCTAATGGATGATAGCAAAAGCTATCTTACCGCTCTTTTGAATACAAGAAGTATCTTGTCAACCATCGTTGCAGCCTTCTTTTTCGGATTAACAGTGTATATTGTCATCACTCTTCGGATTCAAAAAGCTAGAGAAGATCAAGACGACGATTAGGAGGAAACTTATGAAATCACTACAAACTTTAATTCTCAGTCATATTTTGGTCAGTATCTTTATGACAGTTTTCCTAGTTTATGGCCAAATTACGCGTCCTTTTCTGATCATCTTCCTCTTAGCTCTTCCTGTCTTGAACAAAGGACAAAGATTTCAGAAAATCACATCAAAAAAAATACGCCTCTTAAACGCATCTCTCTGCTTTATCCTCGTATCTTTCCCACAACTGTTAACGAATTCTATGGATTGGAGATATCTATTATTTCTAACCATCTGTATCGTTTTTAGTCTAGTCTACTTCTATACTCTCTATCAACTTTTTAAAGAAGTTAATCAAAAACAAGGTTATTAAGAGGTCACTACCATGAAAAAAGAAGACTTAACCACTCGCTTAGTTCGAAATTTCTTTCATATCCAAGGACCCTTTGATGAATGCCGTCAAGAGGTCATCTACAAAGCTTGTGCCCGTTCCATGGTCCAAATATTTTACTCTTCCTTCTTTCTCTTCCTATTCTATCTTTTGTTTGGGCGCTTTATAGAGATAGTTCAAACGGCTATGCCCTATCTCTACTTCTTGATGATTTTTGCCCTCAGTCTCAAGGCAAGATATACTACTAGAGGGCTCCACTTAGAAGATGATGATCAATCCGAGATTCCACAAATCACTTACAGCAAGCGCCAAATCAAGTTAAGAAGTTGGTTAGTTGGAACTAGCATCCCAACTCTCTACTTATTTATCCTATTTTCCAAAAAAGTACTTCTTGAAAATCACTCCATTACAGATTTCTTCTTGCAGTTTCTAGAACTCAAAATGATCGCATTTTTCCTACTAGTAGGACTTGGAGTAGGATCAATCTTCGGTACTATGACTTATTATTTTTTATCCGAACATGAAGAACAGTAGGAGAAAGCTTGGATTACAGTTTATAAGCTGATTGGCAAAAACCTCACTTTATTGCAAAATCCCAGTAAATGTTTTCATGATAAAACGCATAACATCAAGTTTTTTGAATTCCTGATATTATGCGTTTTTATGATTTTAAAGACAGTTTACCCCATTTCTTTTACAAAACAAAAAAGCCATCTTTACAGATGACTTTCTAGCAACCGAATCGGTGCTCACTTTTTCAAGTTTGTATACGGACAAAGCCTTATTTTAACTTTGCTGTGTTGTTTCGAATAGTTCCAACGAATTAATTGTACTATATTTTACAAAGATTATCAAGTAAAATGAGAAGCAAATTTCAAATATTACAAAAAAGTTCTTTTAAGCCCTAAAAATAGCTCTAACCCTCTTCTACTATCTTTCGAAACAACACAGCTCTAAAACAATTTGTTGATATGCCTACAGAGGGTAAAGGTTTTGGAACCATTCGAAACAACACAGCTCTAAAACTTTTGAAGATTCTCTTCACTATACTCAGGAGTTTTGGAACCATTCGAAACAACACAGCTCTAAAACAAGCTCTATCCAACTCCGCCCAATATTGTTGTTTTGGAACCATTCGAAACAACACAGCTCTAAAACTTTAGGTAAGGCAAATGTACAAAGTTGATGGTTTTGGAACCATTCGAAACAACACAGCTCTAAAACTCTTCTGTCATTGTGTACCCACAATTACAAGTTTTGGAACCATTCGAAACAACACAGCTCTAAAACTTCCGAGTGCTTTTGATTAAAAGAATTTTTGTTTTGGAACCATTCGAAACAACACAGCTCTAAAACATGTCATTTATAAAGTAGGTACACTCTATAGTTTTGGAACCATTCGAAACAACACAGCTCTAAAACCTCGTAGAAAAATTTTTCTCACGAAATTTCGTAATCGCGCTATTCGTCCCAGCCAGACTCCAGATCGTCAGGTTCCAATTATTACTCTTATTATAGCATATTTTCAGGGTTCAAGAAATAGTCTTGATCCAGCACATACTGCGGAAAATCATAGACTTTTCGAGGTTCCACAAATAAAACCCTTAGTTGATTGAGTTGGATATACTCTATCAGATTTGCTAACTCATCCTTTGATAGATAGGCTGTCGCATTGATGAAAACAAGGAGTTTCTTTTTGGAAAGATACTTAAAAACCTGGATAATTTCTAGCATCTTTTCAAAAGGAGTATCGCTCAGAGTTTCAACTTTGACTCCTAACGCATCAATCAACTCTAGAATGGTGATTTCATCGTACTCCAGGTCTAGTTCATTTTCCAAGCACTCAAATGCTAACAATTCTGTAATCGTAGCTACTAGCTTTTCAATCATGGATTTGACTTCTGGTTTGTCATTGAGCTGATTTTCAAGATCTGCATGTATCAGTTTAATCATAGCAGGTGAGTTGAGATTGTATCCTAAGACATCCGTTATCACTAGTAACTCGGACTCTTTCAGCGCTTTTAGATTTCTATCAAACAACTTCAACTCCCCATCATCAGTATATTGGTAGAACTGCTTGACGATAGTTGAAAAGGTAAACTGGTCTTCCAGCACTAAAAAGGCCGCATTTTCAATAGCTAATGGTTCATCCAATAGCGGAAAGTTAATCTTCATCACTAGGCTCCTCTCCCAGAAAGACCAAACGAGCGTCGGAGTTTGCTACGCTAGTATTTCGCTCACCATTTAAGTAAATCATGCGAGAAAACTGCTTTTCTGTGACGGTTAAGAGAGTGATGTTCCCTTTTTTAGGGTTATGAATCTTGAGTCGCTCAATCATAGCGTTATTAGCAGAGTTGTTGAGCAAGAGCTTGCTATAGATGGAGAATTGGTGCATGATAAATCCTTCATCTATGAGGAACTTCCTAAATTTCCGATAGGCCTTGCGTTCCTCGGCTGTATCAACGGGCATATCAAACATTAAAATCATACGCATATATCGATAACTCATATCCTAAACTCAGGAACTCCTTTCTCCGGTTGATTGAGCGCTTGAATGACTTTCTTAGTATAGTCGCTGACGATATTAGACAGGTACATATCTTTACCATTGTAGTGAAAGGTATCTGAGAAAATAGTAAAAAGTTCTCGCTTGATTTTGACAAAAGAACTGCTTCGATTTTCATAGACAATCCTGTCAATAATGGGACGGAAAGGTTCCATAATATCGCTAGCTAGGTTGAATTGATTGAACTGATTGGCATGTTTCAATCCAAATTGGGTCATGCAGCCAGACAATACAATCTCACGCGCAAACATACTCAAAATCAAGGTGTAGCCGTAGTCCAAGGCAGCATTGACATCATTGTCTTGCTCACGACTAAAATCATTCCCAAACAAGGTGTTGAAATAAATCCGTGCTGCGTGTCCCTCACGATTGCTTGGGTCAAATAGATCTAAACCATGATATAGATCAATGACGGACTGGCTCTTCTCCAGAAAACCACAACTCCCCAAATAAAAAGCCTGATTGAGAATTTTTTGTGCAATAATGGTGGTCCAAACTTGTGCCTTAGTATCCTCATCCCAAGCGATTTGTCGGGAGAGTTGCAAACTGGAGTCATGCCGACCGTAGTAGGGCATTAAGTATGCAGTTGGCAAGCGTTTATCATCACAAAAGATGACCAGAATATTTTCATCCACCAAGCGTTTAATTAGCATAGTGGAGAGAACGATGTCTGTCGTCTCCAAAAGTAGGATGTCCACCTCGGACAGGTGAATCAACTCTGTCCGAGAGGCATCTTTAAAAATCAAGTGGTTATTCTTGTAGGATAGTTTAGAGTGCGTATTGACAACAACGGTTCTCCATCCCATTAGTCTTCTCCTAGTTTTCTTAAGTCAATCCGAGTCTCGTAGAGACCAGTGATGGATTGGTGGATGAGGTTGGCGTTGAGGAGTGATGAAGGTGTATAGTCTCTGTATCGTGGAATTTTTACTCCTAAGAACTCAAAGTCAGAAGCACTCCCTTGCGATGTCAACTCGAATAATCCAGAATTCTTACTATTTTCTGGACCGATGAAACTGAAACACAATTGTTTGATATCAACTGTTTCCCAATCTGTAAATGCTTGACGGATTTTCTCTCCATTTTTCAGCGCCCCAACGTACTTTTCGTTAAAATCGAGTACATATTCTAAAAGTTTAGCAAACTCATCCCTATGTTTCTCAACATACTCTAGGTGCTCTGGTTCGAGTGTTTTATTAATATTCTTAGCATGATACAAAAGAGTTGTATACTTTGCAGGTAGGACTAGTTCATTTCCTTTATGAATTTCTCCTCGTTTATTATTTGTCGATAGAATACTTGCTAGTCTTCGCCTTGTACCATCAGGAAACTCAAATAAACTATATTTAGGTAAAGTAATAGTTAATAGAATTTCTGTGTATCCTTTTTTAAGAAGATAAATTTCTTTGTTCTTTTCAAAATTTATTTTATCTAAAATAGAGATACCTTGAAACTCAAGAATTGTCTTCTGTTGTTTTTTCGCTCCTTTCTCAATAATCGCTTTAACCAATACTGCGTATGAATTAGAAATACCAGCATATCCACCATATTTTCGTGGATCAAGCCCTTGTTTAATGGGAACTAGATTTTCTTTACTATCTTCTGATGGTTTAGGAGATGGATTCGAATTAAACAGCCCCTTAGGTTTACCTCTGTCTAAACCATGTGTCTGAACTTCTGTTTTCTTCACAATATTAACTTGTGGAAGAGAAAGCACTTTTTTCACTATTGCGAAATCTTTTTCTTTATTCCAAGCGATTTCTCCCGTATCCTTGGAGTACTCGATATTCTCCCTTTTTACGATAGTTCCGTCTGCGTAATGCACTTCTTCTTTGAAGAAGTTTAACAAATTTGAGTAGAAGAAATACTTTTCTGTTGCTTTTTCAATTTCTTTAGGATCTTTACTTCTTGAGATGTATCTCTTAAGATCATGTTTTTGATAGTCACCATAGACAAATTCAGGCTCTAGTTTAGGATATTTCTTAAGGATAGCCTTAGCTACTACTGCATTTAAATAGGCATCATGCGCATGGTGGTAGTCATTGATTTCCCTTACCTTATATAGTCGGAATTCTTTACGGAAGTTAGAAACTAGATTGGATTTCAAAGTGATAATTTTGACAGTACGGATTTTCTGGTTCTTCTCATTCACTTTTGTATTGAAGCGGGCATCCAAAATCTGTGCAACATGTTTTGTGATTTGTCGTGTTTCAACTAGTTGGCGTTTGATGAAGGTAACTTTATCACGTTCATCCAGCCCACCGCGTTCAGCCTTGGTTAAATTATTAAACTTACGTTCTGAGATCAATTTAGAATCCAATAATTGTTGCCAAAAAGCTTTTCTTTTTTGAACAACTTCTAAACTTGGAACGTTGTCAGTTTTACCACGATTCTCCTTTGAACTAGTTAAGACACGGTTATCAAGAGAGTCATCCTTTATAAAGGCTTGAGGGATGATATGATCAATGTCATAATCCTCAAGTCTATCAATGTCCAGCTCTTCATCAAGATACATGTCTCGACCATTTTGGAGATAATAAAGGAAGAGTTTATCATCACGTAAGGCAGTGTTATCTGTCGGATGTTGTTTTAGAATTTTGGAGTTAAGTCCAGTTGCTAAGATTTTCAATGAATCTTCAATACGTTTATATCTTTGTCGGGAATTCTTTTTCCCTCTGGCAGTTGTCTGATTTTCTCGTGCCATCTCAATCACAATGGACTCTGGATCATGACCCATGACATTTACAAGTTCATCAACAATCTTGATACTTTGTAAAATCCCCTTTTTAATAGCTGGGCTTCCTGGAAGTTCTTGGACAACTTGCTTCACATCGTCTGTCTTGCCAACTACTTGCGCTTTTTGAATAATTTCTTTGAAAGAAAGTCTGTCATCATTGATTAACTGCATAAAGTTACGATTGTTGTAATCGTCATCGATCAGATAATCAAGAATCGTTTTGCCAGTTTCTTTATCGCAGATACCGTTAATCAACTTAGCAGAGAGTTTTCCCCAACCAGTATAATGTCGACGAGTTAGTGCCTTGATTACTTTTTCATCAAAGAGAGAGTCATACTGAGCAAGACGTTGCTTAATCATCTCACGATCTTCAAAGATAGTTAGCGTGTGGACGATATTTTCAAGAATTGCTTCATTTTTAGCATCATCCATAAACTCTTTATCCTTGATAATTTTGAGTAAATCATGGTAAGTAGAAAGACTAGCGTTAAATTGTTTTTCAATTCCTTTTAGTTCGATTCCATCGTAGCCATCAACATTGTGTAGATAATGAATGATATCTTTTTCAGTTACTTTTCTTTTATCCTCGGCCTTAAAAAGAGTATAAAAAATATCTTTCTTTTGCTTTTTGTCTAAAAACTGATACCTTGTTAAACCTTCTGCAATAAATTTTACTTTTGTTAATTCATTATAGACAGCAAATGTTTCATACAAGAGACTGTGCTTAGGCAAAACTTTTTCCTCTGGCAGATATAAGTCATAGTTAGTCATCTTATTGATGAAGGCTTCTGCAGAGCTTGCTTTATCAACAATTTCTTCAAAATTCCAAGGTCTTATTGCTTCTTTAGAATTTCGAGTAAGCCAAGCGAAATCACTATTTCCACTAGCCAATGGACCGACGTAATAAGGAATACGGAATGTCAAGATTTTCTCAATCTTTTCTCTGTTTTCCTTTAGAAATGGGTAGTGTTCTCCTTGACGACGAAGAATAGCATTCATCTCTTGAAGATAAATTTGATGAGGAATAGAACCATTATCAAAGGTTCGTTGTTTTATCAAAAAATCTTCGCGTTCAATTTTATCAAGGAAATAGTCTGCTCCTTCGAATTTAGAGAGAAGATTTTTGATATATTTGTAAAATGCTTCTTGTGTGGTCTTGCCATCGATATATCCAGCATAGCCATCTTTAGAATCATCAGAAAAAACTTCATCATATTTTTCTTGAAGATTGTTTTTGACGAATTGTTTTAAAGCTGCCAAATCTTTTTGGTGATTTTCATAGCGTTCAATCATAGACGCCGATAGTGGAGCCTTGGTTGAAGGATCTGTAACAGTTAAGATTCCTGATAAAAGAATGGCATCATAGAGTTTTTTTGCAACTACAAAGAGATCTGCAAAATCATCATCAATTTGTCCGAGCAAATTTTCTAAATCCTCATCATAGGTATCTTTAGAGAATTGTAGTGGAGATTTTTCTTCTAGTTCAAAATGTTTTTTGAAATCAGCTTGATTCCCTACAATCAGCTTGAGAAATTCTGAAAACAAACCAGTAGACTTTTCGTCAGGAAATAGTTTTAGAACGCGTTCTCTCTTTGCAGATTTACTAATTTTATCTGTAAGAATTGCTTCTACTTGTACATTTTGCTCACTAAGTGAACTTTCTTCAAAGATGTTATCGTAAATGCTTATAAATTCGTTAAAAATTTTTTGGATATCATTGTTTTTAATATCAAATGTATCTTCGTATAAAAAATGCCCGCGATATTTAATCATATGAGCTAATGCCAGATAAATCAAGCGTAAATCAGCTTTTTCCTTTGAATCTGCTAACTGTTTTCTCAAATGATAAATAGTTGGAAATTGCTTGTGATATTCTTTTTCTTCTGCTAAGGTAGCAAAAATAGGATATTTACTTTCTCTTTTATCCTCAGGAACTAAAAAGGAGTCGTCTAAGCGATGAAAGAAACTACTATCCACCTTGCTCATTTCCTCAGAAAAGATTTCTTGAAGATAGCGAAGGCGATTTTTACGACGAGTATAGCGACGACGTGCAGTTCGTTTAAGACGTCTAGCCTCAGCAGTAGTTCCCTCATCAAATAATAAAGCTCCAATTAGATTTTTCTTGATAAATCGTTTATCGGTATTGCCCAGAACTTTCATCTTTTTCGATGGAACCTTATAGTCATCCGTAATGACGGCAAATCCGACGCTGTTAGTTCCAATATCAAGTCCGATAGAGTAATTTTTTGAATTCATATATTGATAATCCTCCTATAAAAAATTTTTATTATATTTACAAAATTAAAAATTATTTTTTAACTACAAAATTGATTTATTATCATCTAAACTCATCTTGTAATCTTTAAAAATATCTTTATTAGATACCCCTTAAAATATAACTATAATTATACTACTAATTTTAAAGATTTCAACAAAAATAATGATTTATTAGTAAAAATTTGTTAAAATCAGTAAGGATGTTATATTTTAGTTTTAGAGCTGTGTTGTTTCGAATGGTTCCAAACGCTTTTTAAACTAGATATATATAACCCCCTAACACTTCTCAGTGCTAGGGGCTTTTTTAGTTCCTTAAATACCGCATATATTCTACTAATACATAGACAAGGATTGTTAAACAAATGATCGTTTCCAGCCAAACGAGGAGGTTAAGGACTGGAAACTGCAGAATGCCTTGGGCCATTTTCAATGAAGTTGCTGTGATGATAGTTGGGAAGGTTAGGGCTGAAAAAGCTGGTTGAAATCCCTGTTTTAAAATATTTGGCAAGCGACTGAGGACAAAGAAAAAGAAAGTTTGTGAAGCAAGAATCATGACTAGCAAAATCCAGACATGAAGAGCTGAACCTCCGATCCGAACGAGTGCTGCTAACAGTAGAGAAAAGGGAGCACAATAGATTCCTTCTTGCCCCAGTAAAGCCCGTGGCAATGGATTACTTTTCAAATCTTGATAAATCAGAGGATAAAGGAAAAGGGTTAAGGTAAAGCCAAAAATCCAAGCACCATAGGCAATCTCGACTATGCCCACCACTGGGTAGGTCAAGCTTGCTACTGCTATTCCCACATAAAGAACTGTCCAACTTGGCGTTGCGCTCGTTCTTGGTTTAGTCTGCACATAATTTTTAGTGAAGTAGATGATTAAACCTACATCCAGTAGAAAGGCAAACCACCAAAGAGCTTGCACTATGATACTCATACTCGCAGGTAAGATTCGCAGTAAGTAGGTTGATAAAATCATCCCTGCCATGGGAAAAGTCGCCATTCCCGATAATAGAGGAGCTTTCTTAAGTTCTTGCTGGATTTCTTGCCAATCACTAAGATGACTGTATAAAAAATAAAACCATAAAATCAAGCCTGACAAACTAAAGATGTGCGATAATAGTGGAAAAATATCCAGGATGAGATTGCCTGCTCCAGCCAATCCCAATAAACACCCTGAAAAGGCCAAGGGGAGTTTTTTCATATGAACCTCCAATAGTCATGTTATTATCAGTATAGCATAAAAGCGCTTAAATGAAGTATTAAAAAACGAAGTTTAAAAAGATAAACCTCGTTTTTATTTTCTTTATTTTTAGTTTGTCGCTAAAATATGTCGCAATTGCACAGCACTAGGAGAAACAATTGGCAAAAATGCGCCTTCATTCCAACGACGTATGAAACCGGATGTCGATTTACTAAAGTATCCTCTACCGCCACCAGCTTGTAGTTCTAATAAGAGACTTTGGGCAACAACATCAACAATATCAATCCGTAACTGGAATAGCTCACGCGGATTTTTAACGAAATAGGACTCTTCAGATAGTCCTTGATAGAGAGAATGCCGAATATCATCTAACTGTTCGACCTGATGTTGCCACTCTTCCTTCAAGACACCTCGTTTCCCCAATTCTTTTTCGACTTCTGAGAGTGAACGTTCAGCCAAACCAAAAGCTAGGCCAAATTGGTAGCCTAAAAAAGCTGGACGATTTTGCGCTAAAAATTGATGAGCATCCTTGGATAGAATCCACTCTTCCTTTAAAGGAACCTTGTTGAAAGTCAGAGCTGCCGTATTTCCTCCTTGGAGAGAGACAAATTCCAAATCTTCGGAACGACTAAAGTTTTCTGCGTCCGATGGTACGGCTACTACATAACTTGTACTCGGATCATCTGCAAATCCTGCTACAAAAATAGTGAGGAAGCGATCCCTACGAGCATTGGTTACCCAAGGAAGTCGTCCTTTAAGATAATAATTTCCATTTTCCTCAAGGATTCGAACATTTAGTTCCTCTAAGTCAGATAGATACTTGACCGCATTAGATAAGGCCGTAGCACCTGCATATTCTCCTGATAAGAGTTTTTCCAAGTAAACTTCTTTGAAATAAGCATTATCAGTATGAAGAATATTGTCTATTAAAGTTCGTTGCCCCCATGAGATAAAGGAGGCTGTTAAGGAATGTTGAGCGAGTTCTGCAAGGATATCAATAACATCTTGATCACTTCCACCTAGCCCTCCAAGAACTTTTGGTACTCCTACACGAAAGGCACCTTCTGCAGCAATTTTCTCAATCAGCTCTTCTCCAGCTTGACATGATTTTTTGTCAATTTCATCGGCGTGCTGGTCTAACCAACTTAAAAATTCTTCTGAAAAAAATCCCATACTCTGCCCTCCTCTTATGCATAAGGTTGTAATTCTGGATTAATCGGTGTGTTAGCTAGGTTGTTGGCATAGTTACAAAGACTTGCTAGACTGACACCGAGAACAACATCCAAGGCATTTTCTTGTGTATAGCCTGCTTCAAGAAATTCTCCAAGAGCTTCATCTCCTACGCGCCCTTTGGTATTGATAACTGCCAAGGTAAACTTAGCTAGAGTATCCAGCTTAGGATCGCTTTCGATTGGAGTACGATTGCGAAGGGCTTGAAGTAGGTCATCGTTCATCTGGATTTGCTTGATAGAAAAGGCTGTATGGCCAGCGACGCAGAAGGCACAACCGTTGGTTACAGCTGCAGTGATTTGCACCACTTCTCGTTCTACAGGTGTTAGACTATTGCGACGGTTAATAGCTCCAACAGTGCGATAAGCCTCTAGGGCTGTAGGGGCATTGGCCAAAAGACCGATAAGATTTGGGATATAACCATTGTTGTCCTTTTGTACCGTTTCAAGAACTTCTTTCACTTCTGCTGGTGCTGATTCTACTGTGTGGATAGTAAATGTTGTCATAAGGGGACCTCTTTTCGTTTTGTAATTGAATGGTTTCTGCGAAAATCTTACGAAATCTCATCAGCCTATTGAACAAATCCTTGCCTTGATTGATGATTCATTAGCTTTTCGTTGACAATAAGTCTAACACAGAATCTATACCTTGCATAATATATATTTTAAATTGCACTGATAAAAAATTTTTATGAAAACAAAAAAATCACACCAGATGTGTGATCATACTGTTAATTTATCTGATGCTTGTTTCTTAAAACTAAGATAGATTCTACCAGCAAGCAGAAGATAGCTAAGCCAAAGCCAGTAAATACACCAAAATATTCTGTGATAAAACTCATTAGAAAAACAGAAGCAGAAAAGGCCAATGTAGAGACAACTTCGATAACGGAGTAAACATTCACAAGTTCCTTCTCATCAACCGATTCCTGTAAAAACACACTCTCAGGAACTTCCTTGATTTGAGATAGAAAACCAATTACTAGAGATAGGAATAGAAAAATAGGTGCATTTGGAAATAGCACTATCAACAGAGTTACTAGTGCTGTCGCTAACAAAGAAAAGGTCATAGTTTGATATTTATAGGTAACAACTTTCTCTGCTAGACGGAAGATAATAGCTCCTCCCAAGATAATTCCCAAGGAATAGGATGTATTGACGTATCCCCAATAGCTTTCTGACCGATGTAAAATCTCAGTCACAAACACAAGTAAAACTGAAGATACCCAGATAGCATTGGCTAAAATTTCTAAAAGATTGGCTTGGACAATAAAGCGTAATCTTGATTCTTTAGCCACCAATCGCCAACCTTTTGTTAACGTCTCAAGACTTGTTTCAGAGGATAACTCTTCTTTTTCTACAAGTGGCAAACCAAACATCAAAATCGTCGAAATTGTAAACAAAACTAACACAATGAGCAGACTAGGATTCATTCCCAGACTCGCAAATAAGAAACCTCCTAAGCCCCAACCAACGAGTTGCACACTTTCACCACTCATAGAAATAGCTGCGTTCGCTTTAGCTAAATCACTTGCATAGCGTGGAACAATCGCATAGGAAACGGGCGCTGCAAAACCATCAAAAACGGAGATTAAGGTAACAATAGCATATAAAAGAGGGAGGGAAATAGTTTCAGATTGCTTGAGTAGAAAAACCAAAATCGCTAGCAGAATCGTCTTACCCAATTGAGTCAAGAAAAGAACACGATTTAAAGCTAATCTCTTCGTTACTAATGGAACTAAGAAACTGGCTAAAAAGGAGGATAGACCTATCAGAATTGGCACTAGGGAGGTTGAAATGACCGAACCAGATAAGACAAACACATTTGCAATCACAATGACTCTAAAAAAGACATCTGCTAGATTCGCTATTCCCTGTGAAATCACTAATTTTCGAATATCTTTTGACATAAACACCTCCAGTTTATTTCTCTTTCGCACATAGATGAAACAAGACATATCAGAACAGAAACAGATTTACGCTGACTATTATACAATAAATAAAAGTGCAAATAAAGGATATCATAAAAGAAGTACTCTTGAATTTCACTCATCTTATGACATAATACTCTTCGAAAATCTCTTCAAACCGCGTCAACGTCGCCTTGCCGTATATATGTGACTGACTTCATCAGTTTCATCTGCAACCTCAAAACAGTGTTTTGAGCTGACTTCGTCAGTTCTATCTACAACCTCAAAGCAGTGCTTTGAGCAACCTGCGGCTAGTTTCCTAGTTTGCTCTTTGATTTTCATTGAGTATAAAATAAAAGACTAGCCCTAGTAGTGAAAAAACTAGCATCTCACAAACAGATGCTAGTCTTATCTATAAATGGTAATATCAATCATACATTATTTATCAAAATACTTCTTAGTCTCAGCAATAACAACTGGCGACAAGGCTAAGAGTGCAATCAAGTTTGGTAGAGCCATGAGGGCATTAACAATATCCGCAATGACCCAGACCATATCCAGCTCGATAAATCCTCCCAGCAAGACCATGAGTACAAAGACCACACGATAAAGCCAGATAAAGCGAACGCCAAAGAGAAACTCAAAACAACGCTCTCCGTAATAGTTCCATCCCAAAATCGTAGTAAAGGCAAAGAGTACCAAGAAGATTGTTAGAAGAGCAGGTCCAAAGAAAGAAAATACTGTAGAAAAAGCTGACTGAGTTAGAGCAACACCATCTAAATTACCATTCCAAACCCCAGTCACCAAGATTGTCAGACCAGTCAAAGTACAGATAATCAAGGTATCAATAAAGGTTCCTGTCATAGAAATCAAACCTTGCTCCACCGGTTCGTTGGTCTTAGCTGCCGCAGCCGCAATGGGTGCTGAACCCAATCCAGACTCGTTTGAGAAGACACCACGCGCCACACCATTTTGAATAGCCATCCGAACACTAGCTCCTGCAAATCCTCCCACTGCAGCTATGGGACTAAAAGCTGATGTGAGAACCAGTGAAAGTGTTGCCGGTACTTTATCGATATTAAAGAAAATGACTGTCAAGGTTCCCAAGATGTAGACAATAGCCATAAAGGGAACAACTGTAGTTGACACCTTAGAAATAGACTTAAGTCCACCAAAGACTGCAATCCCTACAAAAATAGATAAAACAAGTGCAGTAATTGTCGGATCAATACTAGCCGTATTTTGCACGGATTCTGTAATGGAATTCACCTGGGCAAAAGTACCAATCCCCAAAAGTGCAACCAAGACTCCAGCTACAGCAAAGAAGATTGCAAGAGGGCGCCACTTTTCTCCCATCCCTAGAAGGATATAGTGCATCGGTCCTCCTGCTACCGCACCATGGTCATCCTTGGTTCGATATTTGATAGCAAGTAGTCCTTCTGCATACTTGGTTGCCATTCCAAAGAAAGCAGCCACCCACATCCAAAAAAGAGCACCTGGTCCACCAACCTTGATAGCCGTTGCAACCCCGATAATATTTCCCGTACCAACAGTTGCTGCTAGGGCTGTACACAAGGCAGCAAAGCTCGAAACATCACCATGTCCTTTATCCTTGGTAAAAATAAGCTGGAAGGCCTTAGGGAGACGCAAGATTTGTAAAAGTCCTAAACGAAGAGTCAAGTAAATCCCTGTACCAACCAATAAAATCAAAAGGGGTGGGCCCCATACCAGAGCATCTAGCTCTTTTAGCAAATTTAACATACCATTCTCCTATCTATTCAACCCCAAAAGAAAGAGTACATGTTAAAAACATGTACTCTGGAATGCATCGATAAATGCCAAAAAGCGCTCTATCATTGCTCTGTCCTTTTACCTGAGAGTTTGAGCAGTTGCCTGCCTTGCCCCTTCGGTGCCTTTACGGTCTCTCCAGAGTTCCGTCCATTTACAGTCATGAAAAATCAAACGATTTTCCACTTCTATTAAACTTCATTCGGTGTTGTATTTAATTTTTATTTATTTTACAAGAAAATTCAGCTCTTGTCAATTATTTTCAGAAAATTTTATTATACTTTTTATGATTTTTGCTTTACTGAAAGTTCTATAATGAAGTTAGCCATCCAGCCCTCCTAAAAATTAGATGCTTCAACTAGCTTATAGCTAGTACTCAATTTCATTTGATAAGCGGCCTGATGATGTTAGGCTGGTGTCCAAGGCTCAGACTAGCCTTGCTTTAGCTGACAAAACAGCTTCAAGGGGTTCTCTTGTCACATAAAAGCTCTTATAGGCATAAGAAAACAGCTCTGTGTTATACTTGTTGTTCAATCACAAACACAAGAAAGGCACAGAGATTCAAAGCCATTATACTACAAAATCCAAACATTTGACAATCGATAGCCGTCGGTTAATCGAACGATGGAAAAAAAGGGAAATCAAATAGAGAAATTGCCCCTCTACTTGGAAAAACTCCTCAAACTATCCATACTGAAATCAAGCGTGGGACAGTCCTACAATGTGTTGGAATAGGGCGCTTCTAAAAGGTTTATTCTGCCGACTATGCTCAACAGTCTTATGAAAGTGCTGGCATTAAAAAATCTTCACACATCACGCAAGGAAATCGATCTATCAAGCAAGCTTTGACTATGTCGGGATTGATTGCAGCACATTCTAAAGATCCAGCTTTTTCTTCTTTTTACAATCGAATTTCCCAAAGAGGAAGCAAGATGAAAGCCATCATTGCTTGCGCCCATAAGATTCTCATACTCTTCGAAAATCTCTTCAAACTGCGTCAACGTCGCCTTGCCGTATATATGTTACTGACTTCGTCAGTTTCATCTGCAACCTCAAAACAGTGTTTTGAGCTGACTTCGTCAGTTCTATCTACAACCTCAAAGCAGTGCTTTGAGCAACCTGCGGCTAGTTTCCTACTTTGCTCTTTGATTTTCATTGAGTATCCTCCACCAAACAGACTTATCAAACAGAAAAGGCGCTAGGACTGAGGAAACAGTTCTAACGCCTAAAATAAAAAATTTTCAATTACAGTGTAGCACAGGAAGTGATTTTTTGCGCTTTTTTACTGTTTTTTTCAAATAAAATACTAAATTATTTTTAACAATCAACTTGAGATAATTGCCTTTAAATAAACATTTTAAATTTTCTTTGTCTTTCTTTACATTAGTAAAAATGCCGATTGCAGGGATCGAACCTGTGACCTTCGCGTTACGAATGCGGTGCTCTACCAACTGAGCTAAATCGGCGAATCCTCTTATAGTATAGCACTATAAGGAAGGATGTCAAGGGATTCTTAACCCATCTTTTTAATCAAAATCTGACAAGGATTTTGAGGCCCCCAAAGTTGTGGAAAAATCTCTAATTTTTTAAAGCCAAGACTGCGATAAAAGACATTTGTTCGATCATAATCTTTATTAGAGCCTTCTGCTACTGTTTTCACTTGTAAATAATCAACTTTTTTACTGGCTTCACTTTCTAAAGTAGCAAGCAATTGATTACCAATCCCTCTACCTTGATGAGCTTTTTTTACTCCGAGACAGTCAATCTCTGCACAATCTTCACTGGAATAGGACAAGCTCACAAAGCCAAGCAAATCACTCTCCTGAAAGGCGGCCCACACTTGCAGGTCCTTGGCTCCTTTGATGTAAGCTTGCGTGCTTTCTGGTATTCCAAACCATTCTGGCAAATCCTTTAAAATCTCAGCGACAACTGCCATTTTTTGATTGGCATCTTTCACTTCTTCAATTACAAACATCATAAAATCCTTTCATGATTTGGTCCAATTTTTGCTATTAAGAACCCGCACTTTCATAGGCATCTAAGCCCCTATCCCAGAGTTTTAGAGAGATTCCAAAGAAGATAAGAGAAATCAGAATCAAACCACCAATATTAAAGAGTCCATCTTTATCCTGCAAGAAATAGCTGGCAGGGTAGTAAGCCGTAAAGGCAAAAGGCACGATAAAACTGATCAACCAACGAAGAAGTGAATTGTATATAGAAATCGGGTACTTGGCAAAATCATTGAACATATAGAAAATGTAAATCATGGCGCCTGACTGCTTGGTCCAAAAAGCAATACTAGCTGTCGCGATTTTCAAGGAAGTATAAATCAAGGTCGCAAAAGGAATACAAACTAGGAAAAGCAGGAATTTAGGAAGCGTCCAAGTAATGCTAGTCACTGTTGTTCCCAATAGAATGCCACCGACCAAGAGCTCACCCAAGGCATCAATCTGAAAGGTCTCAACCAGAATATGAAATAGGGGATTGATAGGACGAGTCAGATACTTATCAAATTCTCCTTTTCGGACTAGTCGTTGACCTAAAGCCCAGAGGTTGTCAAAAAAGAGATGGTCCAGTCCCTTAGGAATCAAGGAGAAGCCATAGATAAAGGCAATCTCTTGAAAGGTCCAGCCTTCTAAGGATGGGATGTGTTGAAAGATGACATTGAGAAACAAGAGGTTCAACCCTTGTGTCAGGAAAACACCCAGCACACCAACCACAAAATCCACCTTGTATTCCATGATTTGTTTGATGTATTGTCTGATAAAAATCAGATGCATGCGTTGATATTTTTTCATACTAACCTCCCTGAATGGTAATAAAGGACTGGACTCGTTTCCAAATCAACTGAGACACCCCCACCATCACTAAGAGCCAGAAAAACTGCAAAGCGAGAGCCTGAAGAATCTGACTGGCATCGTATTTTCCAACAATAATCATGACTGGCGTGTAAATCAAGGATGAAAAAGGTAGGAAGGAGAGAATATCTGAAACAACCTTTGGAAAGAAAGTCAAGGGAATCAAACTTCCAGACATAAAGGCCACTATGGAAGTCTTGAGTAGATTGGAACCCCAAAGATTTTTAAACACAAAGGCTGAAAATCCAAAACAGATATTAAAGAAAAAGTTAATCAGATAGGCCAGCGTTAAGCTAAAAATATAAAGGACAGTTAAGCCTAGCACTTCTAAAATACCTTGTCCAGATACGACTTTCATCAAAACAATGACACTTAAAAATGGTAGTCCAACAGAGATAAAAATCAACCACTTGGAGCCAAGCTCGGTAAAGAGATAAGAGGCCGCAAAATGCACTGGTCGCAACAAACGCATGATAATGGAGCCATCTTTGACCTCCTCCCCAATCATAAATGACGAATCTGACTTGGTCAACAGATTAGTCACAAAACTCATGATGATGTAAAGGGTGATATCTGCCATGCTGAAGCCCTGGATTAAGGACTCCTGCGAGGAATCAAAGACTGCCTTCCAGAGATAGAAAGCCACAAAGGCTCCCATGACATCACCAATCCGATAGAGAAGAAAGTTGACTCGATAGGTAATCAGCTCCTGAATCCCTGCATTGATAAAGGGTTTATAACGTCTCCACAATTTGGCCATCTTAGAGCTCCTTTCGGTAGAAGCGACGGATAATATCCTCAATATCCGTATCCACCATCTTCAAATCACGGACCTCAAAATCAGATAAGGTTTGCTTGATAATATCGGCCGACTGGTAGCGGGAACTATCGAATTCAATATTGAGAATATTTCCTTGTCTAGCAATGGACATATCAGGCAAGCCCTCATAATGAGAGACTAGATGATTTTGACCTGGCGTCAGGTCAAAGGAGAGAGTCTTCATCTTTCCAAAGGTCTCCTTGAGCTGGCTAACCGTTCCATCAAAAATCTCCTGCCCCTTGTCAATCATGAAAATCCGATCACAAAGTTGCTCAATATCACTCAGGTCGTGAGTGGTCAAGAGAATGGTTGTTTCTTCCTCCTGATTGATTTGGGTAATGGCCCGACGAATGTTATCCTTAACCGAAACATCCAAACCGATGGTTGGCTCATCTAAAAAGAGAACCTTGGGATTGTGAAGCAAGGAAGCCGCAATATCCGCCCGCATCCGTTGACCTAGTGAAAGAGTCCGCACGGGATCCTTGATAAAGTCCTTCAAGTCTAAGACTTCATTCAAAAAGTCCATGCGCTTATGAAAGAGCGAATCTGGCACATCGTAAATCTCTTTCAAGACCGTGTAGGTCTCTTGTAGAGCCAAATCCCACCATAGCTGGGTTCGTTGTCCAAAGACAACCCCGATATCCTTGACATATTCTTGACGATTGTCCTGAGGAATCTTGCCATTGATCCGACAAGAGCCCGATGTCGGCTTTAAAATTCCTGTCAACATTTTGATGGTTGTCGACTTCCCAGCACCATTTGCCCCGATAAAGCCTAAAATTTGGCCTTTTGGCACCTCAAAGGTCAAATCCTTAACCGCTTCAAAGGTCTGCTTTTCAGGATGAATAAAGGAGCGCAAAGCCCCCTTTAACCCCGGCTCCTTGACAGTCTTTACAAAATTTTTCTGAAGATGTTCCACTTCTATCATTGCCATATCTATCTCCCTATCGTAAGGAATAACAACATTGTGTTTTGACTACAAACATTCTAAATCCTTACTTTCTACACCTTCTCAATATTATTACAGAAGGATTTATATCAACCTATTATAATCCAATAAAAAACGGAATGCAAGCGTTTGCCTATAGATTGTGAAATTAGAGATTTCTCTCACAAAATAATAGTTTTAATCCAATATTCTGGTTTAATAGTTTTCTTAGAACGCCAAAAAACCCACCCTCAGGGGCAGGTTTCTGTTTTATATGGTTCAGCTAGATTAAGCTTTACCTTCTGAACCGAATACGTCGATACGTTCTTCAACTGATGCTTGGATAGCTTTGACACCGTCAGCCAAGAATTTACGTGGGTCGAAGAGTTTTTTCTTGTCGTATTCTGCTTCGTTTGCTTCGTAGTCACGAGCAAATTTACGAGTTGCGTTAGCGAATGCGATTTGGCATTCAGTGTTAACGTTAACTTTAGCAACACCAAGTTTGATAGCTGCTTGGATTTGGTCATCAGGAATACCTGATCCACCGTGCAATACGATTGGGAATCCTGGTACAGCTTCAGTCAATTTTTGCAAGTGATCAAGGTGAAGACCTTTCCAGTTTGCTGGGTAAGGACCGTGGATGTTACCGATACCAGCTGCCAAGAAGTCGATACCAGTTGCAACCATTGCTTTAGCATCTTCGATTGGAGCCAATTCACCGTCACCGATGATTCCGTCTTCTTCACCACCGATAGTTCCAACTTCAGCTTCTACTGATACACCATTTGCGTGAGCAAATTCTACAACTTTACGAGCTTTTTCAAGGTTTTCTTCAACTGGAAGGTGTGAACCGTCAAACATTACTGAAGTATAACCAACTTGAATACACTCAAGTGCATCTTCGTAGTGACCGTGGTCAAGGTGGATAGCTACTGGTACAGTGATACCCATTGATTCAACAAGGTTAGCGATCAAGTTGCGAGCAACTTTATAACCACCCATGTATTTAGCAGCACCCATTGAAGTTTGGATCAAAACTGGAGCTTGTTTAGCTTCTGCTGCGCGCAAGATAGCTTGAGTCCACTCAAGATTGTTTGTGTTAAATCCACCAACTGCATAACCGTTGTCACGAGCTGCTTGGACAAATTTTTCTGCTGAAACGATTGCCATTTTATCAGGCCTCCTGTATATTTTTATGGGACATCCCATTTACATTGTTCATTTTATCACTTTTGAGCAAAAAAAGCTAGTTTTTCCCATACTTTAGATTGAATTTCTTCTATTTTTAGATATGTAAACCTTTTCCCACTTGGTCTAATCCTTGTTCTGAGGCAGGTTCATGTAAAATACCAAGTGGTCGTTATATCTTTCGAAACGATAGTCGATTTCTTCGTTTTCTAATAAACTCTTGACTACAAATAACCCTAATCCAGCTCCCTTACTTTGGCGACTAGAAGTTGTAAAGGATTGTTCAAATTTATCTTGTTCCTCAAGTGTACAACTGTTCTCAATAAATATCCAGCCATCCTTATTACCGATTTTTAGATAACCGCCTTGGATAGAATGTTTGACCGCATTACTGATGAGATTTGACAGAATCAGCTTGAGTACCGAAGGATTTAGATAAACTTTCTGGTTAGTGAGTTGATTCTCTACAGTGATTTCTCTCTCTTTAGCCAACAAGTCATAATCCTTCAATAGGAGATTGGTCATTTCCAGAAGGTTGATTTCCTCCTTTTTATCGCCTAATTCCTGTACCGAAGAAAGGGATAGGATTTGCTGCACGTGGCCACTTAAATCATCCACGATACCTAAAGAAACTCCCAGATAATGGTCACGATCTTTGTAGCGGCCAATATTGGCTTGCATATTTTCCAGAAGAATCTTCAGACTAGCTAGAGGTGTTTTCAGTTCATGGGAGGCACCTCGTAAAAATTCGACCTTCATCTTTTCTAGCTGGAGAATAGCTTCATTCTTCTCATGTAAGTCCGCAATAACGGTCAAGAGGTGTTGATAGAGGCTATTGATTTGTTCTTTGAGGTCACCAATTTCATCCTGGGAATCCACGCGCAAACGAACTTCTGCATCCAAATCCATCATCCGTCGAGTCACTCGTTTGATTTCCAATATAGGAGCTGTGATTGTTCTCGCATAGATAAAGGCGATAAGAAGTGAAATAATGAAAGAAGCTAACAGAGTATAGGGTAGAAATTGCAGACTCATATCTTCTGCTTCTTTCTGCAAATCCATAGAAGCTAAAAATTGTAAGGTCATCGTCTGACCATCCTTAGTTTGAACTTCTCTTTCCTCAATAACCAAGGAGGCCGTTTGTCGTTCTTTATCAATGGGAAGATTATCATTGACTTCCAACTTATCCTGAGTCATCTCTCCCTTAACAGCTCCCTTGATATCACTGCTTTGTGAATAAAGTTCAAGGACTTCCTGAATAGCTTGACTATCCTTACCTTGGAGGGACTGGGCTATTTCTGTAGCCTTTTGCCCTATGTTCTCCTGACGATGACTGAGATAGGTTGATGGAAAGAGAAAATAGATGGCCAAATGCAAACAAATGACCAAGGTAGAAAATACCGAGAAGGTATAGATAAAAATCTTTTTAAATAAACCTGAACGTCTCATTTTCTCTCCAATTTATAACCAACATTGCGCACGGTAAGAATACAGTCTAAATCCAATTTTTTCCGTAGTTCCTTGATATAGACATCGATCACTCTGTCAAAAGGAACCTCATCTGTCATCTTCCATACAGCATCGATAATCTGCGACCGTGTTAAGGCTCGACCTTCATTTTTGACCAGATAATCTAAGATTTCTAGTTCTTTTGCATTCACAGGAACATCTTTCCCCGCCACACTAGCTCTATAACTGTCAAAATCAACCTTGGTATCCTTATAGGTAAAGGTACGACTTGCATCATAATAACGCTTGAAAATAGCATCTACTCGTACCTTTAACAAAGATAGGGAAAAAGGCTTTTCTAGATATCCATCTGCTAGTGAGGCAAAGGCACTCATTTTATACTCTTCGTCCTGAAAGGCTGTCAACATCAAGACTGGAACTTGGCTGGTCTTACGGATTTCCGACAAAACCTCTAAACCATTGAGTTTAGGCATTTGAATGTCTAAGAGAACCAGAGCTATTTGGTGATTTGAAAATTGTTCTAAGGCTTCTTGACCATCTGCAGCCTGAATGGTTTCATAGCCACAATCCGCCAAGTAATCACTAATTCCCTCACGGATCATGTCTTCATCTTCTACAATTAGAATTTTCATATAAATCCTTTTCTATCAAAAATGCTACCTATATTATATCTCATTTGAGTGAGAATAGGTAGCAGGTTTTTTATTCACTATCCAACAAGAGTTCTTTTGGTTGTTTAAAGAGGAAATTGCTTGAAGCAAGTGCCATAACTAATACTACCAATACCAAACCAAGTACAAAGATGATGGCAAAGTCAGAAGGTTGAATGGAAATATCCAGACTTGAAAGTGTCTTGCTAAAGCCGTCCACTTCTGCACCACCACCGAGATTAGAGGCTTGTGCGGCCTTACTAGCCTGCTTAGCCACATCTGATGTGACATTGGCTAGTACTGTATTTCCAATAGCACGAGCAGTATAGTTAGCTAAGAAGTAGGCTGAAATTAGTGCTGGAATTGCAATCATAACTGCTTCTGTGATAAATTGTCCTAGAATAGTTGCTTGTTTAAGACCAATTGAAAGGAGAATTCCAACCTCTTTACGACGGGCGTTAATCCAAAGCGTGAGTAATAGACCAAGTAGGAGAACTGAGAAGCCTAAGCTACCCCAGAAAAGCAGATTAGCCATCTTGTACATGCCTGAGATAGATTGTTCAAGGGCAGGGTAGTTAGATGAACTCTTAATCAAGCTATACATCTTCCAGTTGATACCGTTGATAGACCCTAATTCTTGCATGACACTATCGAGGTTCTTATCTCCAGCTACAAAGAAGGTAGCATCGCCATAAATAGCTGTATCTTCTGTATAACCATAGAGTTGGGCAGCTGTGTGAATATCTGTGATAGCTGTATTCTCATAGAGTTCTTGTGAATAGGTCACAGCAGATTTGTTATGTCCATCAAAAAGTCCTTTGATCGTTACTTCTACTGTTTCCTTAACTCCTTTTTCATTATCGGCATCGTAGATATTGGAGTTGAGTGTTACCTTGTCTCCCACCTTCCAACCGTGTTTAGCAGCCAAGTCTTTGTGCATGAGAATCTGGTATTTGTCATCGTTTGTTAAATGTTCTCCTTCGACCAGTTTGTAAGAGCCTGAAACAAACTTGTCTTCTTTAGAAGAGTCATTAACCCCTGTTATCATCAAGCTACTTCCAAAACGTTGAGCTCGATCTGGCGTTAGATTTTTCTTGGTTTCAGGTGTCTCAATCAATTCGTAGCCTGTTAAATCACCGATAGCATTAATCCGTTTGATGTAGGATTCGATGGCTTTATTTTCAGTAATTTTTTTAATATCTTCACCCTTAATATTCCCTGCACCACGTGGAGTTCCTTGGTTGACTCTACGATTGATTTGCATCGAAAAACTATTGGTGATATTTTTAAAGGTTTCTTGAGAAGCCTTGGCTGTCGCACCCTTGATAGACAAGCCGACCAAACTCAAACTAGCCATCAAGAGAATGATGAGAAAGATCACAAGCGACTTAAAGAATTTTCTTGTGACATAGGCAAATGCGTTGTGTAACATAAGATTCCTTTCTAGGTTTACTTTGCTTAGTAGAAATTTTGTTTTTTCAGCTGATTAATGACTACTATTTCTAATTTCAGTCAGTTTTTTATCCTTCAATTCAAGTGTAATATCTGACGTCTGTGCTACTTCCTTACTGTGGGTCACAACAATCACACACTTGCCTGTTTTCTCAGCGAGAGATTTGAGCAAATCGATGATATCTCCAGCAGTCTTAGGATCCAAGTTTCCTGTTGGTTCATCTGCTAAAATCACTGGTGCTTCCGATACAAGACTACGAGCAATGGCAACCCGTTGTTGCTGTCCACCTGATAATTGGAGAACATTCCGCTTGATTTGACTTTCATCTAAACCAAGTTCAAGAAGGGTATCCTTGCTAGCTTTTTTATTAACCAAGCGGATATTTTCCAATGGAGAAAGATAATCAATCAGGTTATAGTTTTGAAAAACAAGGGAAATGTGGTGCATACGGTGATAAGAATATCCTTGTTCACGAATATCCTTGCCTTCGAATAAGATAGCTCCTTCGACTGGGCTATCAAGTCCTGCTAATAGAGACAAGAGTGTGGATTTCCCGGCTCCTGATTCTCCGATAATACTATAAAACTTGCCTGGTTCAAAATCGTAATTAATTTTATATAATACTGCTTCTGCAGTGTTCTTATAACGATAAGTAAGATCTTGTAATTGTAGTAAAGTCATGATTTCTCCTTTATTAACTGATGGATGATAAAATTTCTTTCGGTGATTTTCTAAATAAAAATAGGAAACAAAGTGCAACTGACAAGCAGCTAATTATAAGTAGGAAAATATAAGATTCTCCAAATGATAGAAGACTTGTTGAAAGGTTCGTTGCTTTTGCTAGCGTATCTTGTAGGGCAGCTTGGTCGCCACTTGCTAGTACAGTTTTTAAAAGATAGGAAGTAATGGCATTTCCTGCAAGAAATGCTGGTAGAATTGCTGCCAATGAAACCAGAATGACTTCTAGACAGAATTGGCTATAGATTGCTCCTTTTCCCTTACCTAGCGCCAATAAAATACCAACCTCGTAAACTCGCTCTCGTAACCAAAGGGACAAGACCAAGACCAGAGCTCCTACACCAGCAATCATAATGCCATAGAGGAAAATTTGGAGGAAGGTTTGGAAGGTCGAAACGGAATCCTTGATTTGTTCAAAAGCCTTATTTTCCTTTTCAACTTGGAAACCTTGGTTTTCAAGGGATAACTTTTCAACCTCTTGAATGATGCTATCCATATCTTTGGGATTTTCTAGATAGAAACGAGCGGCAGTAACTTGAGCTTCCTTATTTCCAAGAAGAGTTTGGCTACTTTCGTAGTCTGTATAGACCGTGTTTTCACTAAAATCTGAGCTAAGACCAGTGAATTTTTCTTGCTTCTTACCTGAGAAAATACCTACGATTTCATAGTCTAGCCTTTGTCCACTATTTCCTTCTACTTGACCAAGATTTAAGCTAATCTTATCTCCTACTTTTAGATTGTTTTTCTTGGCTAAATCTTCATGGATTAAGATTTTTTTGCTATCTCCTTTTTCTAAATGCCTTCCTTCTTTAAGGGTAAAGGCAGAGCTAGTAAAGGAGACATCCTTAGAGGAATCTTCTAAAGCTATCAAACTGATGAGATTTTTTTCAGCCTCTGTCAAATCATCCCTTTGAATACTTTGTTCTCCAGTAACGACTTCTTTGTCAGTTAACTTGGCTATTGTTTCTAGCTCAGGTGAAATCTTCTCAAGACCCTTTATCTTTTTAAGGTCATCTAGTTGAGACAGTTGAAAAGTCTGATCTGCTTCTATTCTTTTAATAGAAAAAGACGTATTCAATGAGCGATAGAGATTATTTTCTACTGTTTTGTTGGACTTCATAAGCGTCAGACAAGCCGATATTCCAGCCAATAAGACAAATAGAATCAAGAATAATATGAGACTTCTCAGTCGTTTTCTGCTGACGTAAGCCCAAGCTCTTTGAGTGGGATTCATATAGCACCTCCATATTTGTAAAACCATTATAATATTCAAATATGAAATGTTTATGAAATCACAAAAAAAGAGCAAAATCTTTGCCCTCATTTTGATAAAAAAATAAAGAGCTAGCCAAAGCTAACTCTTTTCCTATGCGGAGAGAGGGACTTGAACCCTCACGACCTAAAGCGGTCACAGGATCCTTAGTCCTGCGCGTCTGCCAATTCCGCCATCCCCGCGTCGATTACTTTACTAGTATATCAACTTTCACAAACTTTGTCAACACTTTTTTCAGATTTTTTTCAGATTTTTTGAATACATTATTCTTTGATTTCAACTAGGTTTTCATCAAGGAGTTTCGCTCCTAATGTATTCTTAAAATGTCCAAGTGCAAACTGGTGATTTTCAGGCCAAATGGATGCGACTGCTGGCTTAACAACTTCTATCTGATACCCAAGATTATAGGCATCAATAGCCGTATGCAATACACAGATATCTGTCAGAACACCTGTTAAGATGACTGTATCCACGCGACGCTCTCTCAGACGGATATCCAAATCTGTGCCAGAAAAAGCCGAATAGTGACGTTTATCCATCCAGAAAACACGACTATCCTGGGCCTGTTCCTGATAAAATTCAGCTAACTTACCATATAGATTACGCCCACTAGTCCCAATAAGGTTATGAGGGGGAAATAGTTTACTTTCTGGATGAAAGACATCATTTTCCTCATGAGCATCAATGGTAAAGAAAATATAATCTCCACGGTCAAATGCTAATCTAGTTACCTGATTGATTGCTTCTGATATTTCTTGAGCAGGAGCTCCTGCTGTCAATTTTCCATAATCCGCTACAAAATCTTCTGTATAGTCAATCGAAATTAAAGCCTTAGCCATTAATAGTCCCTCTTTTTCACTTCTTCAAAGATATCTGGGATCAAGACCTTAAGATAAGTTCCCTTCATCCCCAGTGAACGACTTTCAATAATTCCTGCTGATTCGAGTTTTCGAAGGGCATTGACAATCACAGAACGCGTAATACCGATACGGTCTGCAATGACTGACGCAGTTAATTGTCCTTCATTGCCATTCAATTCAGCCAAAATAGCTGACACTGCTCGTAACTCAGAGTAAGAAAGAGTGTTGACTGCCATCGTTACGGCTGTACGACGACGGATATTTTTCTCGTCTTCTTCACGTTGGAAGTTCAAAAGCTGAATACCAACCACCGTACTAGCAATCTCAACAAGAATCAAATCCTCATCTTCGAATTTTTTGTCATTACGCCAAATAATCAAAGAACCCAAACGAATCCCAGAAACATGGATTGGAGCAATTGTTGTCAAACCTTCTGAGAAATCTGCACGACTCTCAACTGGAAAGATGCTTAATTCGTGATCTACAGTCAGATTTGCTTCTGTATCGTAAATCATGTTTGCACCTTGAATATAGTCCTCAGGAAAAATTTTTGATTGGAAAAATTGCTCTACGCGATCTGTATTGGTTTTGTAACGCATGAAATATCCCAAAAGACGTCCCTTACTATTTAGGATACAAGCGTTGCAATCAATAATATCCGCTAATTGGCGTGTGATGGCATTATATGGAAGATCATCTTGTAATTTCTCCTCCGCACGCTTCAGGATAGACGTAATTTTTCTCGTTTTTTCTAATAAATGTGCCATTTTTCACCTCGTATTTAATCGCTTCCATTATATCATAAATTGATCATTATTTCAATAATTATCTGAAAATTGTTTATTGAATTGCAATTTATGACTGTTCGAAAATTTTTACTAGTTTTTTCTAATTTACTTGTTGACAGCTTCCAAAATTTTTGATAATATAATATTACAAGATAACAAATATATAAATCTATTTTCTCGTATTAAATTTCTCTTGACTCTCGGTCTCCTTATATATAAAAGCGATCCACCTCAGTGAACCGCTTTTTTTATTATTTATCACCCTTGTTACGGATTACAAAACCAGTTTTCTTCTCGCTTGAAGTATTGCGTGGTTTTTTATTATCCTTACGGTAACGTTTTTCCTTCTCAAAGCGGTCGTTTTTGCGACTGCCTTTTTTGAAGTCATCTCGACGTTCACCACGACGATTGTCGCGACGGCGATCACGATCTCGACGTTCCTCACCACGACGTCCTCCCTTGCCTTTACCACCGAAGCCATTACCTGATGGTTTAAATGGCAGTGGTTTCTCACGCGCAATTTCAACTTCTGGAAGACTATCTGGATCCTGAACTGTCAAACTTAGAATGTACATTGCCAATTCTTCTGGGCTGAATTCAGCTGCCAATTTACGGGCATCTTTTGCGAATTTGTCAAAGTTTCCACGAACAGTCTCATCGGCAAAGTCACGTTCAATTTTCTTCAATGCAACATGCTTTTTAGCTTGGAAGGCTTCTTCTGCTGTCGCAGGTTTCAAGCCCTTCATGCGTTTCTTGGTCAAGTTTTCGATGATTTGGAGGTAGCCCATCTCATTTGGTGCTACGAAAGTAATCGATTGACCTGACTTACCAGCACGACCTGTACGACCAATACGGTGAACATAGCTTTCAGGATCTTGTGGGATGTCATAGTTGTAGACATGTGTTACACCAGAGATATCCAAACCACGAGCCGCAACGTCCGTTGCTACGAGGACATCCAGATTGCCATTTTTAAAATCGCGAAGGACACGAAGACGTTTGTTTTGGTCCAAATCTCCATGAATCCCTTCTGCACGGAAGCCACGGATTTTCAGACCACGAGTCAACTCATCTACACGACGTTTTGTACGACCGAAGACAATAGACAACTCAGGCTGTTCAACGTCCATAAGACGAGTCATGGTGTCAAATTTTTCTTGTTCCTTGACACGGATATAGTACTGATCAACTAGTTCAGTTGTCAACTCCTTGGCAGCAATCTTCACATGCTCAGGTTCTTTCATGAACTGAACCCCGATACGCTTGATAGCTTCAGGCATAGTTGCTGAAAAGAGCAAGGTTTGACGATTTTCTGGGACACGTGAGATGATAGCTTCGATGTCCTCAAGGAAGCCCATGTTAAGCATCTCATCTGCTTCGTCAAGGATGAGAGTTTCAATATCTTGCAATTTCAAGGCCTTGCGTTTGATCAAATCTAGGAGACGACCAGGCGTTCCAACTACGATATGAGCTCCTGATTTAAGAGCCTTGATTTGTTTTTCAATACTTGAACCACCATAAACAGAACGGACTTTCACACCCTTGCTACGACCAAAGCGGAAGAGTTCTTCCTGACTTTGAACAGCTAGTTCACGAGTTGGGGCGATGACCAAAGCTTGAATGGTTGCTTCTTCTGTACGAATCTTTTCAAGGGTTGGCAAACCAAAGGCAGCAGTTTTTCCTGTACCTGTTTGAGCTTGTCCGATAACATCTTTCCCTTCAAGAGCCAGAGGAATGGTTTGCTCTTGGATAGGACTTGCTTCTACAAATCCTGCTTTTTCAATTTCTGCCAATAAATCAGCAGAAAGGTTAAATTCATTAAATTTCACGTTACTCTTCTTTCTAAAGATGGTGCGAAGCCATCCTATAGCGCTTAGTTTATACTTTTCTTGTCATGACGTACTTTCATATCTTTTATGAAAGACCGTGTTGCTTCTTTTCCACTAAAGAAAAGTACTGCTTTTTTGCAACTTATCTAGTATAACACAAGAGAGGGTCAAAAGATAGTCTAACCTCCTGATTAAGTCATGTAAACGATTTTTCTATCGATTTGCTTCACTCAAAAAGTATTTGTTAGAGCATTCGGTTCCTGAAATGATTTTCCGTAGCAGATTTGTGCAAAAGTTTTTTTCTTATGCTAGAATGAAGTTCGAACAGGAGGAATAAAAATGTTAACATACGATTTAATTGTAATAGGATTTGGTAAGGCAGGTAAGACACTTGCTGGAAAACTAGCTTCAGCTGGTAAAAAGGTTGCCCTTATCGAACGTAGTAAGGCGATGTACGGCGGTACTTGTATCAATATCGGTTGTATCCCAACTAAAACCTTGTTAGTTGCTGCTGAAAAAGACTTGTCATTTGATGAGGTTATGGCAACAAAGAATACTGTTACTACACGCCTCAATGGTAAAAACTATGCTACTGTCGCAGGTACAGGCGTAGATATCTTTGATGCTGAAGCTCACTTTGTTTCTAATAAAGTCATCGAAATCCAAGCTGGTGACGAAAAACAAGAACTGACTGCTGAAACTATCGTCATCAACACTGGTGCTGTTTCAAACGTATTGCCAATCCCAGGCCTTGCTACAAGCAAGAATGTCTTTGACTCAACAGGTATCCAAAACTTGGACAAATTGCCTGAAAAACTTGGTGTCCTTGGTGGCGGAAATATCGGTCTTGAGTTTGCTGGTCTCTACAATAAACTCGGAAGCAAGGTAACAGTCTTAGATGCAATGGACACTTTCTTACCTCGTGCAGAACCTTCCATCGCAGCTCTTGCTAAACAATACATGGAAGAAGACGGCATCGAATTACTTCAAAACATCCATACTACTGAAATCAAAAACGATGGTGACCAAGTTCTTGTTGTGACTGAAAATGAAACCTATCGTTTCGATGCCCTTCTCTATGCAACAGGACGTAAACCAAATGTTGAACCACTTCAACTTGAAAATACAGATATTGAACTTACTGAACGTGGCGCTATTAAAGTAGACAAACATTGTCAAACAAACGTTCCTGGTGTCTTTGCAGTTGGAGATGTCAACGGTGGCCTTCAATTTACTTACATTTCACTTGATGACTTCCGTGTTGTCTACAGCTACCTTGCTGGTGATGGCAGCTACACACTTGAAGACCGTCTCAATGTACCAAACACCATGTTTATCACACCAGCACTTTCACAAGTTGGTTTGACTGAAAGCCAAGCAGCTGATTTGAAACTTCCATACGCTGTTAAGGAAATCCCTGTCGCTGCTATGCCTCGTGGTCACGTAAACGGAGACCTTCGTGGAGCATTCAAAGCTATTGTCAACACTGAAACTAAAGAAATTCTAGGTGCAACTATCTTTTCAGAAGGATCACAAGAAATCATCAATATCATTACTGTTGCTATGGACAACAAAATCCCATACACTTACTTCACAAAACAAATCTTCACTCACCCAACCTTGGCTGAGAACTTGAATGACTTGTTTGCGATTTAAGTTAATTCAGGCAGCCCTCCTTGGGCTGTTTTTCTTTTTCTAAAATCTCAAATCTGTCTTTTTCAGCTTTTATGATATAATAGAAACATGAAATTAAAAACTACTTTTGGGCTCCTTGCTGGACGTTCTTCTCACTTTATTTTGAGTCGTCTCGGACGTGGAAGTACGCTCCCAGGGAAACTTGCCCTCCAATTTGATAAAGATATTTTACAACATTTAGCAAAGAATTACGAGATTGTTGTGGTAACTGGAACCAATGGAAAAACCTTGACAACCGCTCTCACTGTCGGTATCCTAAAGGAAATTTATGGTCAAGTTTTAACTAATCCTAGTGGTGCCAACATGATAACAGGAATCACGACTACTTTCTTGACTGCAAAATCTTCAAAAACTGGAAAAAATATTGCAGTTCTTGAAATCGACGAAGCTAGTCTCTCACATATCTGTGACTACATCCATCCTAGTCTTTTCGTTATCACCAATATTTTCCGCGATCAGATGGACCGATACGGTGAGATCTATACGACCTATAACATGATTTTGGATGCTATTCGAAAAGTTCCTACTGCTACTGTTCTGCTAAACGGTGATAGTCCGCTTTTCTACAAGCCTGTAATTTCAAATCCTGTTCAGTATTTTGGTTTTGATCTAGAAAAAGGTCCAGCGCAACTTGCTCACTACAATACTGAAGGTATTCTCTGCCCTGAATGTCATAGCATTCTTAAGTACGAGCTCAATACCTATGCCAACTTGGGTGCCTACATCTGTGAAAATTGTGGATGCAAGCGTCCTAACTTGGATTACCGTCTGACAGAATTGGTTGAGTTAACAAACAATCGCTCTCGCTTTGTCATCGACGGCCAAGAATACGGTATTCAAATTGGCGGACTCTACAATATCTACAATGCTCTGGCTGCTGTCGCTATTGCCCGCTTCCTCGGAGCTGAGCCACAACTAATCAAGCAAGGATTTGACAAGAGTCGCGCAGTTTTTGGACGACAAGAAACCTTCCATATCGGTGACAAAGAATGCACACTGGTTCTTATTAAAAATCCTGTTGGTGCTACCCAGGCCATCGAAATGATCAAACTAGCTCCTTACCCATTTAGTCTATCTGTTCTCCTCAATGCCAACTATGCAGACGGGATTGATACCAGCTGGATTTGGGATGCTGACTTTGAGCAAATTACTGATATGGACATTCCTGAAATCAATGCGGGTGGAGTTCGTCATTCTGAAATTGCTCGTCGTCTACGTGTTACTGGCTATCCAGCCGATAAAATCACCGAAACAAACAGCTTGGAACAAGTTCTTAAAACGATTGAAGCTCAAGACTGCAAGCATGCCTATATCCTTGCGACATATACGGCTATGCTAGAATTCAGAGAACTACTGGCCAATCGTCAACTTGTTAGAAAGGAGATGAACTAATGGTTTATACTTCACTTTCCTCAAAAGACGGCAACTATCCATACCAGCTGAATATCGCTCACCTCTATGGCAACCTCATGAACACCTACGGAGATAATGGGAATATCCTCATGCTCAAGTACGTCGCTGAAAAGCTTTGGGCTCATGTGACAGTTGACATCGTTTCACTTCATGATGATTTCGATGAAAATCACTACGACATCGCCTTTTTCGGTGGCGGCCAGGACTTTGAACAGAGCATCATTGCTGGTGATTTGCCAGATAAAAAAGAGAGCATTGACAACTTTATCCAAAATGATGGGGTTGTTCTTGCTATCTGTGGTGGCTTCCAGCTATTAGGCCAATACTATATTGAAGCTTCCGGAAGACGCATCGAAGGTCTAGGTGTCATGGGACATTACACACTCAACCAAACCAATAACCGATTCATCGGTGATATTAAGATTCACAATGAAGAATTCGATGAAACCTACTATGGATTTGAAAATCACCAAGGCCGCACCTTCCTCTCAGATGACCAAAAACCGCTTGGCCAAGTTGTTTATGGAAATGGAAACAATGAAGAGAAGGTCGGTGAAGGTGTTCACTATAAAAATGTCTTTGGTTCCTACTTCCACGGACCTATCCTCTCCCGAAATGCCAATCTCGCTTATCGCCTAGTAACTCTTGCCCTCAAAAAGAAATACGGTCAGGATCTTGTCCTTCCAGCTTACGAAGACATTCTCAGCCAAGAAATTGCTGAAGAATATGGCGATGTTAAGAGCAAAGCAGATTTTAACTAATATTTAGATTCCAACTTGCTTCGGCTGTTGGAATTTTTTTACCTTCATTTCCCCTTCTCCCTTGCATTTTCTCCTAATTTTTGCAAAAATAGAGGGGTAGAAAGAAGGTAGCATATGTCTAAATTACAACAAATCTTAACTTATCTTGAATCAGAAAAGCTAGACGTCGCTGTCGTGTCTGACCCCGTCACAATTAATTACCTCACTGGCTTTTACAGTGATCCCCACGAACGCCAGATGTTCCTCTTTGTCCTTGCAGATCAGGAACCGCTTCTCTTCGTTCCAGCACTTGAGGTTGAACGTGCGACTAGCACTGTCTCTTTCCCAGTAGTTGGCTACGTGGACTCTGAAAACCCTTGGAAGAAAATCCAAAACGCCTTGCCACAGCTTGATTTCAAACGTGTAGCAGTTGAGTTTGACAATCTCATCTTGACTAAATATCACGGTTTGAAAACTGTCTTTGAAACTGCTGAATTTGAGAACTTGACTCCATTGATCCAACGCATGCGCTTGATCAAATCAGCAGACGAAGTGCAAAAGATGATGGTTGCAGGTGTTTACGCCGACAAGTCTGTTAAAGTTGGTTTTGACAATATCTCTCTTGATAATACGGAAACTGATATCATTGCGCAAATCGATTTCGCTATGAAACGTGAAGGCTATGAAATGAGCTTTGATACCATGGTCTTGACTGGTGATAATGCTGCGAATCCACATGGTATTCCTGGAGCTAACAAGGTTGAAAACAATGCCCTTCTCCTCTTTGACCTCGGTGTGATGGTCAATGGTTATGCATCAGATATGACTCGTACAGTCGCTGTTGGTAAACCTGACCAGTTCAAGAAAGATATTTACAACTTGACTCTGGAAGCCCAACAAGCTGCCCTTGACTTTATCAAACCTGGTGTAACAGCTCATGAGGTTGACCGTGCAGCTCGTGAAGTGATCGAAAAAGCTGGCTATGGTGAGTACTTCAATCACCGTCTCGGTCATGGTATCGGTATGGATGTCCACGAATTCCCATCTATCATGGAAGGAAACGACATGATTATCGAAGAAGGTATGTGCTTCTCAGTTGAGCCTGGTATCTATATCCCTGGTAAAGTCGGTGTCCGCATCGAAGACTGCGGTGTTGTAACCAAAGACGGCTTTGACCTCTTTACAAGTACCAGCAAAGATTTGCTTTACTTTGATTAAAAAATATTTTATAAAAAATAAGATGGAAAAGCTTAACTTTCCATCTTATTTTTTGATTTGATAATAAATTTTATCAGCTATATAACCTTTTCGTTCAACTGCATTTGGGATCGTCTTCCAACAAGTCATACCCGCCTTTTCCATAACACGACCAGATGCTGGGTTTAGACTTACATAGCAAGCATCAACCTCTTCAAATCCAATCTCATCTAGACAGTATGATAAAACTGCCTTCAAGGCTTCTGTCATGAGTCCTCGTCCCCAGTAGTCCATCCCTAAGATATATCCAATCTCACAGCTAGAGTTTTCTTCATCCACACTGACCAGACTAATATCTCCAATGACATATTCTGGATTTTCTTTGAGACTAATGGCCCATTTGTAGTAATTTGGATTGTCATAGGATGCTACCCAAGTTCTTATTGAGTTCTTTGTAAAATCAACATTTGGATGAGGATCCCAAGTAACATAGGTTAGATTATCTAGACTAGAAGCCCAATTTTCAAACATGGCTTGAGCATCAGTTTCACAAATCTCCTCAATATCAAACGTTCTGTCTCTATAGTTTGTGTACCTAGTGCTTTCATAATCGTAGCTCACTTTCTAATTTCAAGGTAAGAAGGTAAAAAGGTCCCCCGGACCTGCCTCGTTCTCCTGTTTCAAGACTCGGGGTAAAAACCTCCACTGGAGATTTTTACTCCCAAAACTTATCAAACACTGTGATTGGTAGGTGGCGTTTGTGTTGGCCTTTATACCACCATTTTTCAATGGTTGCTTGGGCTTCTTGGCTTACTTGCTTACCTTCGAGGTAATCATCGATTTCATTGTAAGTGACTCCCAAGGCTACTTCATCTGTCAATCCTGGTTTCTCTTCTTCTAGGTCTGCGATTGGTACTTTCTCATAGAGGGCTGGATCAGCTCCAAGTTCCTGCAAGAGTTGTTTTCCTTGACGTTTATTGAGGCGATAGAGTGGGAGAATATCTGCACCACCGTCACCAAACTTGGTAAAGAAACCTGTGATATTTTCCGCAGCATGGTCTGTCCCGATAACAGCTCCGCTATGGGCACCCGCAATGGCATATTGGGCAATCATACGACTACGAGCCTTGATATTTCCCTTGTTAAAATCGGAAACTGCACTCCCTGTTGCTTCAACAGCTGCGGCCATAGCATCAGCAGACTCCTTGATATTAACGACCAAGCTCACATCTGGCTGGATAAAAGCTAGGGCTTTTTGAGCATCATCCTCGTCAGCTTGCACTCCATAAGGGAGGCGAACAGCGATAAATTTATAACTATCATCACCTGTTTCTGCTCGCATTTCTTCCATGGCTAATTGAGCCAAGCGTCCTGCCAAGGTCGAGTCCTGTCCCCCAGAAATTCCTAAGACAAATGTCTTTAAAAAAGGATGTTTTTTCAAGTATCTTTTCAAAAAGTCAATCGAACGACGGATTTCTTCCTGGGCATCAATCACTGGTTTTACACCTAGTTGCTGGATAATGGTCTCTTGCAAACTCATTCTTCTTCTCCTTCACCTAGAGCTTCCTTACGCATCTTATCAATCAAGTCCATCTTGTCTTGCCATACATCACGAGCCAAGTCTACAGGGTAATGTTGTGGGTTCAGGACACGTTTATATTCATCCCAAAGTTTATCAAATTCCTTACGAGCATAGGCTTGGATTTCAGGCAGGGTTGGCAAGTTATAGACCAGTTTACCATCCTTAAAAATATCAACCAAGAGTGGAACGGCATCAAAATTGCGGACAGTTTTCTTGATGTAAGTATAGGTTGGATGGAACATCTTGATTTCAGTCATACTAGTAACATCTACACCATCGTAAGTAATGTAGTCACCTTCTGACTTCCCTTTTTCACGACTGGTGATGCGCCAAACTTGTTTCTTACCTGGAGTTGAAACCTTCTCCGCATTGTTTGAAAGTTTAATGGTATTGCGCATGTGACCATTCTCATCTTCAATAGCAACAACCTTATAAACTGCTCCTAGAGCTGGTTGGTCATAGGCTGTGATGAGCTTAGTCCCGACACCCCAAACATCAATCTTAGCCTTCTGCATCTTGAGGTTAAGGATAGTATTTTCATCAAGATCATTGGATGCATAAATCTTAGCATCCGTAAATCCTGCCTCATCCAGTTGTTGACGAACTTTTTTAGAAATATAGGCGATATCTCCAGAGTCAATACGGACACCAAGGAAATTAATCTTATCACCAAGTTCACGCGCAACCTGAATCGCTGCTGGAACACCGATACGAAGAGTATCATAGGTATCCACTAGGAATACACAGTTTTTGTGAGTTGAGGCATAAGCCTTGAAAGCCTGATAATCATTGCCATAGACTTGTACCAAGGCGTGAGCATGAGTCCCTAGAACAGGAATACCAAAGAGCTTACCTGCGCGTACATTACTAGTTCCATTGGCACCACCAATAACAGCCGCACGAGTCCCCCAGATAGCTGCATCCATTTCTTGAGCACGACGTGTACCGAACTCCATCAAAGGCTCATCTTCAATGACTGAACGAATACGAGCAGCCTTAGTCGCAATCAAGGTTTGAAAGTTGACGATGTTCAAGAGTGCTGTTTCAACTAATTGGCACTGAGCCAAAGGTCCCTCCACTTGAACGATTGGTTCATTAGCAAAGACCAAATCCCCTTCTTGAGCAGAACGTACAGTCAATTCCAACTTGAGATTACGGAGATATTCCAAGAAAGCACCATGATAACCAAGTGATTCCAAATAAGCAATATCGCTCTCAGAAAAGCGCAGGTTTTCTAAGTAGTTCACAATTCGTTCCAAACCTGCAAATACAGCATAACCGTTTTTGAAAGGTTGTTGGCGGAAATAAACTTCAAAAACCGCTTTCTTGTTATGAATCCCTTGGTCGAAATAAACCTGCATCATGTTAATCTGATACAAATCTGTGTGCAAAGTTAAACTGTCATCTGGGTACATATACTATCCTTCTTCCCTATTTGTAAAAAGATGAAAATATTTCTTCTTTTCTCATAAATTAGTACTATTATAACACATTTTAGCTGGATTGAGAAAAGAGTAACAAGCTATTCTCCACTCTCCAGTTCATCCATGTCTTGCTCAAATTTTTTCTGAGCCCATTCGCCATAGCTCTTCAGACCGAGATTGCCAATAAAAACCCAAGGAAGGTAAATAACATAAGTAATTGCCCAAGCAGACAAGTATTTAACGTTCAGAGGATTGTGCTGATAAATTTCGATATTGAATTGATAATTCTGCAACATCAAAAGAGTCGTAATAGCGAGAGTTACCAGCAAACACCCTATAATTGTAAAATGAAAACGACTATAGTAGTTCACACCCAAATCTCGAGCACGGCCGAAAAAGTAAGAAGTTCCAATAATGATAATGATGAGAATCATTCTCGGATTAAAAAGACTTGGTGCTAATACTGTAATCATATAAGATAAAAGCAAGAAAGCTATAGAGATATAGAAACTTTCTGCCCCTGCTTTATTCATCAGTTGTTCTTCCCTTTCGTCTAGTAATTGATAATAATAAAATCTATTTTTCATCTTCTTCCTCCCAAAATAGTTGATCTAGAGTTTTCCCTAAGCATCTGCAAATGGATTGGCAAAGTGAAAGCGAAGGATTGTACTTTCCAGCTTCTATCAAGCCGATAGTCTGGCGCGTAACCCCTACAGCTTCTGCCAAGTCACCTTGTGTCATATCAAGCTCTACTCGAGCGAGTTTTAATTTTAAATTCTTAGCCACTTCTTACCTCCTCCTTAATTTTAAAAGTCGCGCTTCTTTTTTCAACTTTATTATATCATATATTTTACATTATGCAATATATATCTTTCTTTTTGTGCGATTTTTTTAACAAAAATTCCCTACCAGCTAAATGATAGAGAGTTTTCCACTTATTCAAATTTTTTCAAAACATCTACGACATCGCTTCTGTGTTTGACTTGATAGGCTTTGATACCTAAACTTTCAGCCATATTAGTATTATCTTTAACATCATCCAGAAAAATACAATTTTCTGGATCCAACTGATATTTACGGAGAATTTCTTCAAACATCTTTGGATCTGGTTTGATGATCTTGATATCACAGGAAAGGACGAAACCATCTAAGATTCCATTTAAAGGAGATAGTTGGTCTTTCAATAATTCATAAAAAACTGGCGATGTATTAGATAGAACAAAAATACGATAACCTTTTTCCTTTAAACGTGCAAGCAGCGGAAAGACTTCCGTGTAAATATCGATATAGGCTGGCCAATTCCAAATCACTTCTTCGACCTTTTCCCGATAACAATCCCCTAATAAAGAAAGAACCTTATCAACCAGTTCTTCCCGAGTCAAAGTCCCTAAGTCTAATCTTTCCCAGAGCCCCGACTGGAAAATAGACTTGTCTAAGATCAGATAATCTTTCTGAGTTTTAGCTACAGCTTTCAAAATCTTATCCTTGTTCCATTCCAGTAGAACATTACCCATATCTAGTATGATATCCATTAAGCCAACTCCATTATGATGTGTCGATTTCTTCGATCGTTCATTTTCCATTTACAACTCTTTTTGATAATAGTGCCTTTGTCCAGTATAGGGATAGTCTTTTAAAGTAAAGACTTCCTTGTAACCATGCTTTTGATAAAAGGATGGCGCTTGAAATTGATACGTATTCACAAAAGCAAAGCGACAGTTTTTCTTCTTAGCTTCACTTTCTGCTTGTTGCAATAGTTGGGAGCCGATTCCTTGTCCTCGCAAATCCTCTTTCACAAATAAATACTCAATTTCTAGCCAATTTCCAAAGGTCTCTGCTACTAAACCAGCCATGACTTGACCGCTATCATCTTCGACATAAAGGTTAAGTGGCTCACTTTCAGCTGCTTCTCTCTTAGAACGATTATAGGAGCGAATCAAATCCCCAATTTCTTGCGCTTTCTGAGACTCTGTATTATCCAATCTAATGTGCATCAAAACCTCCTCAAAGACACTTACGCCTTGATTATATTCCTATTTTGAAGAACTGTCAAACTAAAAAACTCACCAACCTAAGTTGATGAGAGTAAAACTTATTTTCTAAATTTCCATTGGCTATAAATACCAAATGCGACAATCCAGATAGCTGAACCGATTGCTCCTACAAATGTAGAGTCTTGTAAAAAGAGTGTTCCAAATACAAAGATAAAGAAGAGCATGGCCAGAGGATTTAGCAAGCGGTATTGAGGCATGAGATAGCCATTTGCCATAAAGTCTTTAGACTTACGATACTTGAGATGGGCTACCATGATCAAGATGTAGATGGCAATATAAACACCTGATGAAGAAGCTGTAATCAAAGCAAAGGCATCTGATACTCCAGGAAGTACATTGATGAAGGCTGCAAAACCAATCAATACAGCAGAAGCAATGATTGCATTCTGAGGAACATTGTGACGTGAGAGCGTGTCTGCCTTAATAGCTTTCAAGAAACGATTTGGTGAATCATGGGCAATTTGATACAAGTGACGACCTGTTGAGTAAAGGGTTGAATTCAAGGCTGACGCTGCTGAAGTCAAAACAACAAAGTTAATCAAAGCAGCCGCCCACTTAAGACCAACAAGTTCAAATACCGTTACAAATGGTGAATCTGCTGCAGAAAGCTCACGCCAAGGAATAATAGACATGATGGCTAAAAGAGCTCCACCATAGAAAAAGATAATTCGCAAGGGAATTTCCTTAACAGCCTTAGGCAAGACTTTTCGAGGGTCCTTGGTTTCAGATGTGGTAACACCGATAAATTCAATCATCAAGTAGGCAAAGAAAACCATCTGGAAGGCCATGACAAAGTTCATACCACCATTTGGGAAAAGTGAGAACTGATCACTGATATTGGCAAGACTTGCTGAACCATAAGGCGTTTCAAAGCCAGTCAAAACTAGAAAGACACCTGTCGCAATCATGGCAAGAATGGCCACGATTTTGATCATAGCAAACCAAAATTCTACTTCACCAAAGATTTTAACGGCAATCAAATTCACCAAGCCGAGTATTGTCAGAAATACAACCTGAATCAACCAAGATGGCCAGGATGGAAACCAAAACTGAACATAGTGAGCAATAGCTGTAATCTCAGCCATACCGATAAAGACTACTGAGAGCCAGTAAGACCAGACTGAGAAGTAACCCCAACCCTGACCTAGATAACGGGTAATAAAGTTGATAAAGGTATGTTGCTCCGGATCTTGGTACAACATTTCCCCGATAGCACGCATCATAAGATACATAAAACCACCCGTAATCATATAGACCAAGACGATTGACGGACCTGTCAAACTAATGGAACGTCCAGCTCCTAGAAAAAGTCCTGTTCCAATTGTTCCTGCAATCGCCATAACCTGAACATGGCGATTGGTTAACCCACGTTCCATTTTATTTTTCTTTTTGTGCTTATTTTCTGAATTCATATAGTCTCCTCTAGTTTTTAGAATGAAGAAAAGGAGTGATGGGAAGCGCTTTCCCTATATCTACTCCTTCTTTTCATTCCTATTAAACTGTTTTTTCTACTTTTAAGATTTTAACATCATAGCTTCCTACAGGCGTTTCAATCGTAGCAGTATCACCTGTTTTCTTACCAATCAAGGCTTGCCCAATTGGGCTTTCATTTGATACTTTACCTGCAAAGGCATCTGCACCCGCTGATCCCACGATGATATATACTTCTTCGTCGTCTTCACCAATTTCTTGGATAGTGACTGTTTTCCCGATAGCAACTTCATCTTGAGCAACTGCATCGCTATTGACAATTTCAGCATAACGGATTTTTGTTTCCAAGCTAGAGATTTGTCCTTCAACGAAGGCTTGCTCATCCTTAGCTGCTTCATACTCACTATTTTCTGACAAGTCACCGTATGAACGCGCAATCTTGATGCGTTCTACAACTTCTGGACGACGAACTAGTTTCAACTCTTCTAATTCTTTTTCGAGTTTTTCCTTTTCTTCAAGGGTCATCGGATATGTTTTTTCTGCCATTTTTCTCAACTTTCTTTTGATTAAATTTAATTTCTTTAGGTAGTAAAGCAAAATTATGTGGTAAACCACATAATTTTACAATGAAGACAAAGTCTTTTTAAAGCTTTCCTTAAATGATTTTAGTCAGTATCGACCTTTTAAAATCTGTGCCTAAACCTAATGATTCTATCACTGCTAGACTCAGGTTCAAATAAGAGGTAGGTGTTTTACTTTCACAATTTCCGAACGCCTAAAACTTGTGAATTTCAGGCGTTTCTAATCATAGCGGAAAGACTGGTGTGACTTGCTATTCCCGTAAAAAGAGAGTTTCTCTTCTACACTCAGGGATTTAATCGCAAATCTGTTCTAAGAGTTAGTTTGAGCTACTTGATTGTGTCAATTTACTGTTGACATGCTCTGCAACGTTTCGATCATGTTCTTCTCGTGTCGTTGCAAAGTAAACCTTGCCATCTTGTACGTTGGCTACAAAGTAGAGATTGTCACTCTTAGTTTGATTGATACTTGCTTCAATTGCATCCAGACTTGGACTGTCTACTGGGCCAGGCATTAAGCCAAGGTTTGTATAAACATTATAAGGTGAATTAATTGTTGTATCAATTGCTGCATCATCTGCCAAGCTAATATTTTGTCCTAGCTTACCTTCTGCATAGAGAATAGCAATATTACTCTGAAGTGGCATACCAAGGTTCAAACGATTATAGAAAACTCCAGCGATCAGCTTGCGATCATCAGTTTTCAATCCTTCTTTTTCCACAAGTGATGCGATGGTGAGGAGTTCATTCACTGTCAAGTTCTTTTCCTTGATTGCAGTGTAATGTGCTGACAAGTTTTTGTCCATAGTTGCCACCATTTCATCAATCAAGCTTTCAATAGTTGTGCTTTCTTTGATAGCATAAGTTGCTGGGAATAGGTACCCTTCTAAACGATAACGAACACCACTTTCTTTAGTTGGTAGACTTCCGAGAAGGGTTGGATACTTAGCAACTAATTGAGAGATGAAGGTTTCATCTTGCACTTTTGCCAAGAAGGCATCAGCAGTCAAAGGTTCTTTAAAGTCTCCTTGAAGCTGACCAACTGTTTGTGCGATTTGATCAAGGGTATAACCTTCAGGGATTGTAAGATTTGCAAGTGCAACCTCTTGAGGTTGAGGAGTTCCACCCTTTTGCAATTCTTTGATGATATCATCTGTACTCATGCTCTTCTGCAAATTATAGTAACCAGATTTCAAATCATTGTAGTCTTTATACTTAGCATAAAGGCTAAAGATAAAACCATGTTTTACCAATTCAGATTTTTCTAAGGTATCACCAATTTGCTGAAGATTGGCCCCTTCTGGAATCTGAACCGTAACATACTGTTTTGAATTAGCATCAACCGGTTGGAGTGCAGATTCGACATAACGGTAACCAAAGAATCCACCCACACCTAGTAAAATCAATAAAACAAATACTGTTGCGAAAAATCCTTTCAAGCGTGATTTTTTCTTTTTCTTGATTGGTTTCACTGATTCTTTACGACTTCTTCTAGGAAGCTCCGTTCTAGTTTCAACTGGAGCAACTGGTTCTTGACTTGGAGTTTCTTTTGCAAGAACTGTTGGTTTCGGTTGAGGTTTAATATTCTTTCGAGCAGGACTTGGTTTGGCCTGATTCGTACGATAAGAAACTGGAATCCTTGTCGAATTAGCATTGAACTCTTTCTCTTCTTGAACCGGCTGAGCAGGTTCAAGAGGCTTGACGGGTTCAACAGCTTCCGTTGATGGTAGAGGATCTGGAGCTACAGCTGGCTCTGAAGATACAACTGGTTCTGAAGCTACAGAAGTTTCAACTGAATCATCTTGTAAAACTGGACGTGGTGGAACTGTTGGAGCATTAGCAAATAGTTCATCCACTAGTGAAACTGAATCTTCCATCAAGTCTTCTACAGACGGCTCTTTCACTAGTTCATCTGTCTTTGAAAGATTACTGAAATCAGAGAAAAGCTCATCCTTACCACTCTCGGTAGCGTTAACCTCTTCTTCTCTTTTCAATCTTTCTAAATCTCGTAAAATTTGTTCTTTAAAACTTAACTTTTCTTCTTCTCGAGAATTTTCGCTCAAAGGTATTACCTCCTTGTTGATAATCCATAATATTATATCTCAAAAACTAAAGAAAAGCAACCATAGATGCCTTTCTGATGCCTAATTCGTGTTTTCCCAGACCATATCATACCATTCTTCACCAGCAAAAGTCGACTTGGATTTTCCTTCATTCACAAAACCATGTTTCTCATAATAGCCAATGAGATAGTCATGGCAGGTTAGATTGATTCCCTCACGCTCATGCTCAAGAGCGAGATCTTTTAAAGCGGTCAATAATTTTCGTCCGACACCTAAAGCTTGAGCTTTCTTAGCAATGGATAGACAAGTCACAGAGATATAGCCACCTTTTTGATGGCTATAATCTTTAATGTCTTCTGTAAAGGACTGGTCTTGTAAATATCGATGAGGAACTACTGGTCCCTCAATATAGCCTAGTATTTCCCCCTCTTTTTCAGCCACTAAAAAACTGGTCTTAATTTCCTTCAGATGAGCTTCAAAAACAGGACGAGGAATGGCTTCTTCAATTGAAAAATTTTCTAGTTCAATTTCAAAGATACGATCTAAATCTGTCAATCTAGCTGGTCTAATAATCATAGTTCCTCCTGATAATAGGGATTCTGCCATCGCATGAGAAAGGCAAATTCACTGTTCCTTTCTCCCTCTACGATCCCTTGTTCCACAAATCCATTCATTTCAAAGTAGGCCAGCAACTCATCCTCACAAAGCAAATAAATACCTGGTCTATTTTGCTGACGGGTAACTTCCTTCAAAGCTGCTAGCAACAAGGTTCCAAAGCCTTGCCCTTGGTAATCTGGATGAACAGCTAAATCTTCAAGGATGATTGCGTTCTCACTAATGAATTCCTCATCTCCGATCTCAAGCATCCATTTTCTTAAAGAGGGAATAGGAGGTGTCGTCGCAGTGATATAGGCAATCCCTTGATCATCCAGGCTAGCTAAGAGAAACGTACCCGCATGGTTGCGGATACGTTCTTCTATTATTTCTCTATTCAATACTTCTAGGGAGTTTGAAATACTTTCTTGTATCAAGCAAATCTGATTTATATCTGATTGCTGTGCTTCCCTGATTTTAATTGGAAATTCCATGATCTTCCTTACTGAACATTGCTTGTCAAATTAGACAAGAGACGTTCGAATGAATATTCATAAGTTTGGATATCGCCAGCTCCCATGAAAACATAGACAGCATTGTCATGGTCTAGGAGTGGAGAAACATTTTCAACTGTGATAACTTGATGTTTCTTGTTGATTTTATTGGCAAGATCTTCTACCTTGACATCACCATGGTCCACCTCACGAGCTGAACCGTAGATTTGTGCGAGGTAAACTGCATCAGCCTGATTCAAGGCTTGGGCAAAATCATCCAACAAGGCAATGGTACGAGTAAAGGTATGTGGTTGGAAAATAGCCACGATTTCCTTGCTTGGGTATTTTTGACGTGCAGCATCAAGAGTCGCAATGATCTCTGTTGGATGGTGAGCAAAGTCATCGATGATAACCGTATTATTAACAACCTTTTCTGTAAAGCGACGTTTCACTCCTCCAAAAGTCTTCAAGTGTTCACGCACTAAATTCAAATCAAAGCCAGCAGTATAAAGCAAACCAATTACTGCTGTGGCATTCATGATATTGTGGCGACCGAAAGTTGGAATATGGAATTGGCCCAACTCTTGACCACGGAAGTGAACGGTAAAGGTTGAACCTGTAGTAGAACGAAGCAAGTCGCTGGCTACAAAGTCATTACCTTCTGCTTCAAAACCATAGTAGTAAATCGGAGCATTTGCCGTAATCTTACGCAACTCAGCATCTTCACCATAGACAAACAAACCTTTGGTAATTTGTTTAGCATAATCATTGAAGGCGTTGAAGACGTCCTCTAAGCTTGTGAAATAGTCAGGGTGGTCAAAATCGATGTTAGTGATGATAGAGTATTCTGGGTGATATGGCATGAAATGGCGCTCATACTCGTCTGATTCAAAGACAAAATACTTGGCATTTTCAGAACCACGACCTGTACCATCTCCGATCAAGTAGCTTGTATCAGTGATGTGTGACAAGACATGAGAAAGCATTCCTGTCGTTGACGTCTTACCGTGGGCACCTGCAACTCCCATACTGATAAAGTCACGCATAAAGCCACCAAGAAACTCATGGTAACGTTTGTAGCTGATACCATTTTGGTCTGCATAAGCAATTTCAACATTGTTATCTGGACGGAAGGCATTACCAGCGATAATTTCTAAATCACCTTGAAGATTTTTTTCATCAAAAGGTAAAATTGTAATTCCTGCTTGCTCTAGTCCACGTTGAGTAAAATAGTACTTTTCAACGTCAGAACCTTGCACCTTGTGCCCCATTTGATGCAACATCAAAGCCAAGGCACTCATACCTGATCCTTTGATTCCGATAAAATGATAGGTTTTTGCCATTTTTTTCCCCTCTATTCGCTCATTCTAGTCAAGTTAAGCTCTTGGGCCACTTGACGTTCTTGTTCTTTTTGTTTACTTTTTTTGTTATAAATTTGGCTTTTCTTTAAAAAGTCATAATTGTTTTTCTTGGAACGTCTTGTTTCACCGTCTGAAATTGGATGTTCCACTTGAGAAACGGTTTCTGCCAAAATATAGTGAGATTGACCTAACTTCTGACTATATTTCGCAAATTCTCCTGGATTTTCTTTTTGAAAAGGTGCTGTCGGTTGATTTGCTGGACGCACCTGGCTTGTTTTCGTTTGACGTCTCGTATGACTCACATCCTGAGTCAAATATCGAGCCGAGCGCTTCTTTTTCAAATCCGCGCGAGCTTCTTCACGTGCTAATTCAGCATAGGATTTTTCTTTTTTCTCAATCGGTTTTACAAGAGGCTTGGCTTTCCCTTGCTTTTTTTCTTCAGTGATTGGAGACCATTCTAAGTAGTTTTTATCTTGATAATCACCTTTGATATTACTGATGAAATCAGACTCATCGTAGAGATTCATAACTGGCATTTCTGTCAACATGACTTCATCATCTGCCACTATTGGAAATCGTTTTTGTGTCATATTTATTTCCTTTCAATACTCCATTATAGCGTAATGTCTTGATTTTTCAAGTATAGGCTCATGAAATCCCTAAAATTTCTCGTATTTCAGCTAGACTCAAACTTCCTCGAGACTCTGTTCCATCCAAGATTTCAGAAACAAGATTTTTCTTTTTCTCTTGTAATTCTTGAATCTTTTCTTCAATTGTACCTCGAGTCACAAGGCGATAAACTTCAACAGCCTGCTCTTGCCCCATACGATGGGCTCGACCGATAGCCTGAGATTCAACTGCAGGATTCCACCATAAGTCTACTAGAATGACCGTATCCGCACCAGTGAGATTGAGTCCAACCCCACCAGCCTTTAGAGAAATCAAGAATACATCGCGCTCTCCTTGGTTAAAAGCCTTGGTCATTTCCTGACGTTCTTGCGAAGGTGTTGAACCCGTAATTTTAAAGGAAGTCAAGCCTAAGTCAGGCAGTTCTTGCTCAATCCGATCCAGCATACCTCTAAATTGTGAGAAGATAAGTACACGGTGTCCACCTTCAGCAATCTGAACCAGCAAATCTCGTAAACTATCCAGCTTCCCGCTCTCTCCTTGGTAGTCCTCCATAAAGAGCGCAGGCGTATCACAAATCTGACGCAGACGCATGAGTCCGGTCAAAATTTCGACGCGATTTCGTTGAAATTCCGAATCGCTTACCTGTCCCAAACGTTCCTGCATCTGTTGCAGTTGAGCAAGATAGATAGCTTTTTGTTTATCCTCCAGTTCATTCTTATAAACAACTTCAATCAAGTCAGGCAACTCTGTCAAAACCTCTTCTTTCTTACGTCTCATGACAAAGGGTTTGATAAATTGAGCGACTCTCTCAGCGGGTAGTTTCATAAAGTCTTTTTTAGTTGGCAAGAGACCTGGTAAGACAATCTGAAAAATCGACCAAAGCTCTCCTAGGTGGTTTTCAATTGGAGTTCCTGAGAGGGCAAAAACAGATGGAACTACAAACTGTCGCAAACTTTGTGCTATCTTGGTCTGTGCATTTTTCATGACTTGAGCTTCGTCTAAAAAGAGGAAATCAAAAGATAGGTTTCGATAAATCTCACTGTCCTGACGGAAAGTAGCATAGCTTGTAACATAAATCTGATGATTTTCTGCCAAAATTGACTCTCGATGAGATTTTAAGCCATGCACAACCGCGACATCCAAATCTGGAGCAAACTTTTGAAATTCATCAGCCCAGTTATAGATTAAGCCAGACGGAGCAAGGATTAGGACACTAGTATCTGCTTGAACCTGACTACTTAAAAAGGCGATGGTTTGCAAGGTCTTCCCAAGTCCCATATCATCTGCTAGAATCCCACCAAAGCCATAATGGTGAAGCATTTGAAGCCACTGAATTCCCTTTTTCTGATAGTCTCTAAGTTCTGCTTGGATATTCAGCTCTTTCATCGAAAAATCTTCTGGATGCGTCAAATCATGGGCCAGATTGCGAAATTCTTCGGTGAAAGAAATTTGATCCTGATCCTTAAAGAGATGAGATAGGGTATAAGCTAGGGATTTACGAGCTCGAAAAGCTCCATCTTGTAGGTTCTCTATCCCTAATTCTTCTAAATCCTGACGGATACGCTTGGTCTGATCATCGAAATAGTAAACCTGATTCGAAGAGCTGATGTAATAATCCTGCTTCTCAACTAGCGCTTTCATCGCTCGATCGATTTCTTCTTGATCTATATCTTGAAAATCAAATTGAATTTCTAATAGGCTTCCCTTGGATGAGATGTGAACTTGAGGCTTCTGAACCTGATAAAGGTCTTGCAAACTTTCAGAAATCTTTAATTCTCCAAGTGCTGCAAAGGCTGGCAAAACTTCCTGGAAGAAGGCATGGACTGCATCAGCTTTCAAACTTTGACGCCATGAACGAAAATCTGCTTCAAATCCAGCTGATAGAGCTAGTTGAAAAATCTCTTTCTCTAGTTGAATATCGCTAGCAAAAGGAAGATTCTCTAGTTCATTACGATTCCTTACTAGGCAAGTTTCATATTGAAACTGCATATCCAAACGAATAGAACCGTCCTCTTCTTCTTCCATGTAGAAAGAAGGACGGAAAGACTGAATTTGAAGCGCATCAGGGGCTTTTACCTCTCCTATGTCTTTAAACTGCGACAAGGTCGAAGCTAAAAGATCTCGATCACTAGTATCAAATTGTAAAATCTTTCTACCACTTTTATCGATAGATACTTTTTTTAATTTTTCTATAAGTCTAGCTTGCTCCTTGGACAGAAGATAAAATGTACCTTTAGTAAACAAGACTTGTCCCTTATAAAACGAATTAAGCCTTACCTGTTGAAAAATTTCCATCTCATAATAGTTGGATTTTTCCTCAATTTGAAAGGTAAATAAGCCTGCTTGACCATCAAAATCTTGAAATACAAGATGAGGATAGCTTGAAATCTGATGGTCAAATTGGAATTCATCTAAGCCCATCAGCAGACTAACACCCTGCTCAAAAAAAGACAGCGGGAAATAGAGATGACGACCTTGATTCTGGAAAAAGAGGGAATTTTCAACCTCATCTTCTACAATTCCTTGAAGGAAATTCAGAACAAGTTGGCTACTTTCATCAAACTGACGAATATTCAAGGAAGTTTCATATAACTTTCCAATCATATAGGGTTTACTAGTTTCTAACACCTTCAGAAAAAGGGGGATATCTCGAATTACATAAAATTTCTGCGTCTGGATAAGACCGACTCTCAAAGTCCAAATAATGCGATTAGTCCCTGCTTCAATCTGCCCCTGAGCAGACAACTGATAGATTTCAGAAAGACTAGGAATTTGAATGGATTCTAAAAACTTTCCTCCAAAAGTAACCTGAGTTTCAACTTCTTCTTTCTGTTCGTGCACATTTTCCAGATTTCCCAAGAGTTCCTGACCAATCGGATCATTTTTCAGGTAATGCTCTAGTGCTGCCAAATGCACACAAAACCCTCTTTTTTGGAAAAAATCACAAGCACAAAAAACCAAATCATCATCCAGGCTATAGCGAATTTCTTCATCTGCTACACGCGCATAGAGGCGATGGTCTTTCTCTTTGATAATTTCAATCTGACTAGTTTCGTAGAGTTGAGCTCCCTCCATTCGAAGCTTCCCTGGAATCAATTTAGCCATATTTTCCCCTTTACTTTATCTCTTAATTATACCACATTTCTTCTTACGAAAATAGCCTTCTAGGAGTACTTTTCTCCTAAAAGGCTAGCTTCTTAAAATTTAGCGAAAGTAGCAATGATTCGCTGGCAAACTTCTTCCAAGACAGATGTCGGCATGGCTACATTTAAGCGAGCATGGAGAGCTCCTTCTTCACCAAAGTCCAAGCCCCTGTTCAGGATAACCTTGGCTTCGTCTCTTAAAAGGCTTCTTAATTCTTCATCACGAATATCGTAGGCTGAAAAATCAAGCCAAATGAGATAGGTTCCTTGAGGTTTCATGACCTTGATTTTAGTCTCTTTTCCAAATAAATCCACCACATAATTGATGTGGTCTTCAAAGACTTGCTTGAGTTCCTCTAGCCAATCCTTCCCATAGCGATAAGCAGTTTCTGTCGCCAAATAGCCCAACCCTGAGATTTCATGTTGATTATTAGCTAGCTGGCGCTTTTGGAAAGCCACTCTTAACTTAGGATTCTCGATAATAGCGTAGGAATTCTTTGTTCCCGCAATATTGAAGGTCTTGGTAGCGCTGCTTAAAATCAGTGAAAATTCTTTAAAATCTTCATTTACCGTATTGAATGACTGGTGTTTGTTTCCAAACAAGGCTAAGTCTTGGTGAATCTCATCAGACACCAACAAAACTCCATGTTTTTGACAAAGTTGTCCAATCTTCTCTAAGACTTCCTTCTCCCAAACACGTCCACCAGGATTATGAGGGTTGCAGAGAACGTAAAGTTTCACATCCTCTTCAACAAAGTCTTTCTCTAATTGATCAAAGTCAATCTCAAAAAGTCCGTCTTTTTCTACTAGAGAGTTGGTGATTAGTCTACGATTATTAAGCTTAATACTGCGAGCAAAAGGAGGATAAACTGGTGTGTTAATGAGTACTGCTTCACCCTCTTTGGTAAAGGCTTGGATGGCTGTTGAAATAGCTGGTACTACTCCTTCGATAAAGACTAGGGCATCCTTATCAAAGCGATAGCCGTGCTGTTTTTCCTCCCAGTTTTGAACGGCTTCAATCAAGCCATCACTAGCATAGGTATAGCCATAGACTAATTGCTCAGCATAGTCATGGACTGTCTGACGAATCTCAGGTAAGACTTCAAAGTCCATATCAGCGATCCAGGCTGGCAATACTTGACGGTCAGTCTCTGCTTCTTTCCATTTGTAGGTATGATGTCCAAAACGATTGGGCAAGGTCGTAAAATCATATTTTCCCATAGTTTTATCATCCTTCCAAGGCTTGACGCAAGTCTTCAATCAAATCTCTAACATCCTCAATACCAATAGACAAGCGCAAGAGGTCATCTGTCAATCCATAAGAATGGCGAACCTCTGCAGGAATGTCTGCATGGGTTTGAGTAGTTGGGTAGGTAATCAGACTTTCTACCCCACCTAAACTTTCAGCAAAAGAAAATACTTTCAAAGTATTTAAGATATGAGGAATACGTTTCTCATCTGCTACTTTAAAGGAAATCATTCCCCCACGACCTGTATACAAGACTTCTTTGACAGCAGGTGATTGTTCCAAAAAGGCTACGATTTCTTGAGCATTAGCAGTCGAGCGCTCCATGCGAAGTGACAAGGTCTTAAGACCACGAATCAACTGATAGCTATCAAATGGTGACAAAACAGCCCCTGTCGTGTTGAGATTGTAAAAGAGTTTTTCGTATAGATCCGCACTATCTGTCACAACTACACCAGCTAAAACATCATTATGACCTGCAAGGTATTTTGTCGCTGAATGAAGGACAATATCTGCCCCGTCTTCAATTGGACGTTGATAGATTGGACTGTAGAAGGTATTGTCCACGACAACTTTAGCACCTTTAGCATGAGCTAATGTTGACAATTTTTCAATATCAAATTCCAACATCAAAGGGTTGGTTGGTGTTTCGATATAAAGTACATCCACATCCTTTTCTAGCTCGGCAATCAGCTCTTCTTCTGTGTTTGCATAAGTAAAGTGGAAACGTCCTTCTTGTTCCACTTGATTGAACCAGCGGAAAGAACCACCGTAAAGATCACGGACAGCCAAAACCTTGCTTCCTACTGGGAAGACACTAAAGGCCAACACAATCGCAGACATACCTGAACTAGTTGCTAGAGCATAGTGGGCTGATTCAATAGCTGCTAAGACTTCCTCTGCCTTGCTACGAGTTGGGTTTTTAGTGCGGGTATAGTCAAATCCAGTTGATTGACCAAATTCTGGGTGCTGATAAGTCGTTGAAAAGTGAATTGGTGTAACCAAAGCACCTGTTGCCTCATCAGACTTGATCCCTGCTTGTGCTAAAATTGTGTTGATGTGAAATGATTTACTCATACAATACCTCCAAATCTATAGTAACTATTGTACCACTTATTTGGGATCCTTCGTTTTCTTGTTTTCAAGAGCTAGTTATAGTTTCAAACTATACAAAAACGATAGCTTCCTGAGAAACTATCGTTTTTCCTGTTGCACTGACTGATTATTTAACGTGTTTTGCTAATTCTTCTTGGGCTTTTTTGTTAGATTCTTCTTTTTCTTTTAGCCATTTTTCTTTAGCTTTTTCATACTCATCAGCCGTTACAGTCTTATCTTGCAACTTGAGATATTTGTATGATTCGACACCCTTATTTCCTGCTTGTGAGAATGGCGATGAGAATGGAACTGTCTTTCTCAAGGTCGGTGTTCCACCAAGAGAAACGTTTGGAATTGCAAGGGCGCTATCAACGAGCCAAGCTTGAACTTCAGCATATTTTTCATAACGTTTTGCTGGTTCTTGCTCCTTGTTAGCATCTTCTAACATTTGAGTGTAAGTATCGAGTCCAACTGCCTTAGCCTTGTCATTTACCTCACCTGGTTCTAGACCAATGTTTTGCAACATACCCCCATTATTAACATTTAGGATATCAAGATAACTTGAAGGATCCAAGTAGTCCGCACTCCAACCACCATTATAGATATCAAAGTCTTTTTGAGCTGCGGTTTGAGCGAGGTAGCTAGAATTATCATAGTCGTCTGTTGATAATTGTTGAATATCGATAACCACATTCTCAGCCCCTAGAACAGATTCGATGGATTGTTTCAAAGAGCTTGCTTCAAGTACACCTTTTTTAGCTGATTGGTCAACTGATACATCCAAGTGGATTGGGAATTGCACACCCTTAGCTTCCAATTCTTTCTTAGCTTCTGCAAACTTAGCCTTAGCCTTGTCAGGATTGTAGTATGGGTCTTGTGCATCTGCAAAGTTGATTCCTTGCCATTCTTGGCCATAGTTGACCATCTTTTCTGAAACAACATCGCCAAAGTCTTTTCCGTTGATACTTACAAATGTTGGAGGTACAACCAGGTTACGAATAATCTTCGTTGCTCCGTCTTCCCCTTGAGATTGAGCTCCATAGGCTGTACGGTTGTATGCATAGTTGAAGGCTTGACGGAAGTTTTTATTCAGAACTGCTTCTTGAGTTGATTTCTTTTCGATATCTGAGGATTTAGACGTGAAGTTATAAGATTTTCTGTCCAAGTTGAAGTTCAAGTAATAAGAAGTTGCGGTTTGCATACTATAAATGATGTTATCTTTGTTCTTCTCTTTAATTCCTTCAAAGCTTGAGCTATTTGGATAGAGACGTGCGTAGCTGTAGACTCCTTCTACAAAGTTACGAGCTAGTGCATCTTGGTCACTACCATCATAATAGGCCAATTTCACATCATCCACAAAGACATTTTTTTCATCCCAGTAGTTGGGATTTTTCTTGAATTCGATGACAGATTTTGAAACAAAGGATTTCATCAAGAAAGGTCCATTGTACAAAATACTAGAAGGGTCTACCTTACCAAAATCATCCCCTTTTGATTTCAGGAAGTCTGCATTGACAGGGAAGAGAATGGTTGATGTTGTTTTAGAATTCCAATAAGATTCTGGTCGTGTCAAAGTGTACTGAACTGTTTGGTCGTCAATCGCCTTAACACCGACAGTTGAAAAGTCAGTTGTTTTCCCGTTGATATAGTCATCCAAACCTGCTACAGAATCTTGAACCAGGTACAAAGCTTCGGATTTTTTATCAGCAGCATATTTCAAACCAGTTACAAAATCTTGGGCAGTTACTGGAGCATATTCTTCACCTTCAGAGGTATACCACTTAGCATCTTTACGAAGTTTATAAGTGTATGTCAAACCGTCCTGAGAAACACTCCAATCCTCTGCTAAGGATGGAACGTAGTTACCGTATTGGTCATTTTCCATCAACCCATCTACCAAATTGGTAACGATGTCATTGGTTGTTGCACGGTTTTCTGCAAGATAGTTCAAACTAGACGGATCGCTAGGATAGACATAGTTGTATGTTTTAGTTGAACTAGCTGAGTTGCTACAAGCCGCCAATAGTAGAGCGGCACTTAGGGCAAGGCCTGCCAGCGTCAGATATTTTGCCTTAGACTTTTTCATTTCCAGAACCTCCAAATTTAAATATTTGTATCATTATACAGCTATTGTTTTTTTTAGTCAAGCGATTATAGACATAAATTAATCTTTTTTCTACAATTTTTATTTTTTTCTCTCTTTTTTAAATAAAAAATGAACAATTTAAACTTTTTTAGAGTTGAAAGTTCAAATTGTTAATTTTATTTATAAACTATTATGATATTTTCAAGCGTTCTCGCAACTGGTCCGCTTTTGCCTGTCCAATAATCTTATCCAAGAGACGAGTATAGAGACACATGACTCCGTAGAGACCACCACCGATTGTTCCGATTAGGGCGACATAGATGAAGCTCCAGAAACGTCCAGTTGGATGGAAAACAAATCCAAGAATCCATTGTAAGAGGCCTACCAGAATAAACATGACTAAAGTCAAAATAGTAACTAAGATTGTTCGCTTCAGAATAATCTTACGACGAGCACCTGTAACCTGACAGATATCACGATACATCAAGACATTCGGGATAATGAGACCGATAGTCGTTGAAATGAGGGGACCATAACTATGGAAAATCGCTATTGATGGTAATTGTAGAACGATTTTGGCAATAGATCCATAGACAAAGTAAAGAACCGCCTTGCGGTTACGGAACATGGCCTGAAGCATAGGGGACAAGACCATGTACAAACCAAGAATGGTTGACTGTAAAACTGCAAAGACAAACAAGCCCATAGCCAAACTATCTGGCTTACCGTAAAAGACTGTATAGAGAGGTTCACCAACCATGACTACTCCAACAGTTGCTGGAAGTAAGAATAAGAAGAGCATGGTGATACTATCTTGCACCAAACGAGCAGCTGCCTGCAAATCCCCCTTGACATAGTTCTCCGTCAAGAGAGGCAGACCAACACTACCAATCGAAACTCCAACCGAAATCAAAATCATAGTGATTTTATTAGGATTAGCAGAGAAATAAGAAAACATGATAATTAAGTCTTCATTACTATAGTTGGTAAACCACTTCATGCTATTGATAAAGGTATTTTGGTCCAAGATTTGGAAAAGCTGAATAGCCGAACCAGTCAAGATAAAAGGAATAGCTTCCTTAATGGTATCAACCAAGAGACCCTTACTATCAATCTTATCTCGAGTTTCAAAAACTTTTTGAAGCATTCCTTCTTTGTAAAGGTAATAGATCAAGACTGCAAAACTAGCTACCATTCCCACAAAGGCCGCAAAGGTAGACTGGGTAACTGCTGATAGATAATCTTTTGAACCCAACTTCATGATTATAAAGGTTGCTAAGAGCATCCAAATCACACGAATGACCTGTTCAGCGATTTGGCTCATGGCATAAGGTTTAAGATTATTCATCCCTTGGAAAAATCCACGGATAACACTCATAGACGGGAAAATCAAGACAGCCCAAGCTAGACTCTGCATAATGGGGATGAGCTCCTTACCAACACCAGAAAGATCTGCTAACCAAGGGGCAAAGAGATACAAGATTAAAGCAAAGACCACACCAAGTCCTGTCATAAAGCCTAGGAAACTCCGAATCAGGGCAAAACTATGCTCTTCCTCATGCATGGTGTTATACTTGGCAACTTGCTTTGCGACTGCCACAGGGATACCTGCTGTCGAAATCAACAAGAACCAAGCGTAGATATTGTAACCCATAGTGAAGAGTCCATTGGCCTTAGCGGCATAAGTCCCCATCCAGATATACCAGGGAATGATGTAAATAGCTCCGAGCAGGCGACTGATAAAGTTACTAGCTGTAAGCCAAGCAGTCCCTCGTAACATCTGGGCCTGCTGATGATTATTTTCGTTAGACATAACTTCCTCATTCATTTTTAATCACTAGGAATTCTTCCTTATCTTCCATTATAAACTTTTCCTTGTTACTTGTAAAATTCAGACTTAAGGTATACAATAGAAAGTATGATAAAGATAGAAACTATATTAGATATTTTAAAGAAGGATGGTCTCTTCCGTGAGATTATCGACCAAGGATATTACCACTACAACTACAGCGATGTTATTTTTGACAGCATCAGTTACGATAGCCGCACAACCAAAGAAAATACTCTATTTTTTGCCAAAGGAGCTGCCTTTAAAAAAGAATATCTGTTTTCAGCTATCGCACAAGGACTTGGTTGGTACGTGGCTGAGCAGGACTATGAAGTAGGTATTCCTGTTATTGTTGTTAACAATATCAAAAAGGCCATGAGCTTGATTGCCATGGAATTTTATGGTAATCCGCAGGATAAACTTAAAATTCTAGCCTTTACAGGAACCAAGGGAAAAACAACAGCGGCTTACTTTGCCTATCATATCTTGTCTCAACGCTACCCAACAGCCCTCTTGTCGACAATGAATACAACTTTAGATGGTAAGACATTCTTTAAATCTTCCTTTTCAACACCTGAAAATATTGATCTCTTTAATATGATGGCTCAAGCGGTTAAGAATGGTAGAACCCATCTGGTAATGGAAGTTTCCAGCCAAGCTTATCTGGTCAATCGAGTATATGGTTTAACTTTCGACGTGGGAGTTTTTCTAAACATCACCCCTGACCATATTGGTCCAATTGAGCATCCTAACTTTGAAGACTACTTCTATCACAAGCGTCTCTTGATGAAAAATAGCCGAGCAGTTGTCATTAATAGTGATATGGACCATTTTTCAGTCTTGAAGGAACAAGTAGAAAATCAAGAACATGACTTCTATGGTAGCCAGTCAAGTAACCAAATCGAAAACTCCAAAGCCTTTAGCTTCTCAGCTACTGGTAAATTAGCAGGAGACTATGATATTCAGTTGATTGGGCACTTCAACCAAGAAAATGCCGTCGCAGCTGGGCTGGCTTGTCTTCGTCTAGGTGCTAGTCTGGATGACATCAAAAAAGGAATTGCAGCAACACGTGTTCCTGGTCGAATGGAAGTCCTCACTCAGAAAAATGGTGCAAAAGTTTTCATTGATTACGCCCACAATGGTGACAGTCTTAAAAAACTAATCTCTGTCGTTGAAACACATCAGACCGGAAAGATAGCTCTAGTTCTCGGTTCAACTGGAAACAAGGGAGAAAGCCGTCGCAAGGACTTTGGACTTCTCCTCGATCAACATCCTGAAATTCAAGTCTTTCTAACAGCTGATGATCCAAACTACGAAGATCCAATGGCCATTGCAGATGAAATCAGTAGCTATATCCATCATCCTGTTGAAAAGATTGCCGACCGTGAGCAAGCTATCAAGACTGCTATGGCTATTACGAGCCAAGCTGAAGATGCGGTCATTATCGCTGGTAAAGGAGCTGATTGCTACCAAATCGTCCAAGGCAAGAAGGAAGACTACCCTGGAGATGCAGCTATCGCAGAACGTTATCTATAGTAAATTTAAAGAAGGCTAGGAAAATCCCTAGCCTTTATTTTTTTATAAAGATGAATCGTTCCTTATCAAATTCGACAGCCAACTCATATTTCCCATCTACATTTTGAACGATGTAGCCTAACAAAACTAAACTATCTACAAAGATATCACGACGTTTCTGCATTAGTTGGTCTTTTTTGAGGAATTTGAGCAAAAAGGTTGTCATATACTTGAGAGCATACTCAGGATTGACATCCCCCAAAACAGCATAGAGTTTCTGCTGTTCTTCTGTCAGCGGATACTGGTGCTTAACCTTATAAAAATAATTAGACAAGGTCATTTTTTCCCTAGCAAAATCCGTATACTCTTCTAGGATAGCTGCATTGGTTTGATTGCGTAATTCCGTCTGAAAATGTTTCTCCAGGATTTCTAGATAGATAGGACTATCATCTCTCACAAAGACTTCTTGGTCTAGTTCAAGAGATTCTGTAGATTCTAGAAATGGGAGATTGAGATAATAGCGTTTGTTTTCTCGAAGAATGAAACCAGCTTTAATGTATTCCTCCAAGTACTTGTCAACTGCAACCCCTGGAAACTGAGCCTTGATTTCACGGAGAATAACATCATCATGCTGATCAAGATAGTCAACCAAATCTCTAAAGAATGGTTGACGCGTCAAGCGAGATGGATTAAAAATCTGAATCATGAAGATTCCTTTCTTTACAAACTAAAAGTGGTGATGCTGCTAATTGACTCGGGTTAGTGCCAGGCTGATTCAGAGGTACAGGAAGCCCCAACTCTCGATAATATTCTCTCCAAAAATCACTGATTTCCTGTGTATCATCCCCAAACTTAATGGGAATGGTATCAAAAGTAGGGAGTAGTTCAGCGATGAACTGGGAACAGTAGAAACCATCTCCGTCGGGATAAAAAGAGAAATTATAGGGAGTCCCTAAAAGGCTCTCTGCCAGCTTTTTGACTTCTTTTTGATCCATTTTTAGATAGCGATAAAGGTCATAGACTTTCTCAGCTTCAAAGAAATCTTCAGGAGATTGGGCAATGACTCCGCCTTCCGTAGTTGCATGATAGACCTGTCCGTCCAAAAAGATGGCCACATGGCTATAGTTACCAGTAGATTCCTGAATGGCCTGTCCTATATCCGAATCATCTTTCACAAAAATCAAATCGCCATTTTCTAACATACTTCTCTCCTAGCAAAAAAGGAGTCGAGACTCCTTTTTAACAATGGGTATCCCCATTTTTATATTACAATTAAGCATTAAAGCTTTCTGTCAATTGTGGTACCACTTGTTTCTTACGTGAAACAGCACCTGGAAGGAAAGCGTGGTTATTTTCAAGTTTGAAGTTAAAGGCTGCTTCCACCTTGTCCATGTTTGATCCAAGAGCAAGGATTTCTGAGTTTGAGTTAACGATATCTGTGATCATCAAGACAAAGTCAGAGTATCCGTTAGCTGCATTTGCGGCCTGGATGGCTGCTTCGATTTCAGCTTGGCGTTCCAAAACTTCAGCAATATCAACTGTATTGACTTGAGCCACACGGACATTATTTCCGTTGAGTTCAAAAGTTTTCGCATCGATGTCAATCAATTCTTCTGCTGACTTGCTTGCCAAGTTTGTACCAGCCTTGAGCATTGCAAGACCGTATTCTTCCAAATTAACTCCAGCCAATTCAGCCAATTCAGGCGCAATCACCTTATCAGATGGGTGAGTTGTTGGAGATTTCAAAAGAAGGGTATCTGAAATCAAACCTGAAAGCATCAAACCTGCAATTTCTTTTGGAACAGCTACACCGTGTTCTTTGAACATACGGTATACGATAGAAGATGCTGATCCAACTGGCTCCAAGCGCATGTAAAGTGGGCTTGCAGTTTCAAAGTTAGCTACACGGTGGTGATCCACAACACCGTAAACTTCTACTTCAGCGATATCTGAAACTGATTGTTGGAATTCATTGTGGTCTGTTAAGATAACTTGTTCTGCACCTTCTGATTTAGCAGATGTGATCACGCGCGGTGCTTCCACACCAAAATAGTTCAATACGAAAGCTGTTTCTTCATTTGGAGTTCCAAGAGCCACCGCTTCTGTATCCAAGCCATAAGCTTCTTTTGCAAGATACGCAAAAGCTACAGATGACCCGATGGCATCTGAATCTGGATTTTGGTGACCAAATACTAGAATCTTAGACATGATAATACCTCGTTTCTTTATTCTCTTTATTGTAGCATTTTTTTCAATTTTTGACAAAAGTAAGAGGAGTCAAAGAACTCCCCTCTACTCTTCAAAATGACTGATTAAATTTTTTTCTTGGTTGTCAGATAAAAATCTTTCCTTCTGTGGCCTCTTCTTACGTTTTAGAAGCGCTTCGGCTGACATGGCTTCTTCTTTACTATCGAAACCTTCTACATAGATAAGTTTTACTGGCAAGCGAGCTCGTGTGTACTTGGCTCCCTTACCACTATTGTGAACGGCGATTCTTTTTTTGACATCCGTTGTATAGCCAGTATAGTAGGTACCATCACAACACTCTACCACATACATGTAAGCCTTATGTTCCATAGTAAATCTCTTGAATTTCTGGAGTATAGGAACCATCATCATTATGAACAATGAGTGGTGGCAGAACCTTAAAACCACTAGTGGAGCCGTCCTTGATAGCCTCGATCAAAAGCATATTGGCTTCTTTCTCCCGTTTAGGGTAAACAAATTGCAGACGCTTTGGAGCTAGATTATGCTGTTGAAGCGTATCTAAGATATCTAATAATCTATCTGGACGATGAACCATGGCTAAACGCCCATTGGATTTGAGAATACTTTGGGCACTACGACAGATTTCCTTAAGATTGGTTGTAATTTCATGCCGAGCTAAAAGGTAATGCTCACTTTCGTTCAGATTAGAATTTGGATCCACTTTAAAATAAGGAGGATTGCATAAAATCAAATCAACCTTGCTCCCCTGAATGTAAGCAGGCATATTTTTCAAATCATCACAAATGACCTGCATCTGTTCTTCTAAGCCATTTAATCGGACTGACCGGTCTGCCATATCCGCCAATCGTTCCTGAATTTCGACAGACAAGATTTTAGCCTTGGTCCGGCTACTAGCAAAAAGCCCTACAGCACCATTACCTGCACAAAAATCCACAATCAAGCCATTTTTAGGAAAGCGAGGAAAGCGTGACAAAAGTACACTATCCACCGAATAGCTGAAAACCTCTCTATTTTGAATAATCTTGATATCTGTAGAAAAGAGCTGGTTGATTCTCTCTCCTGATTTTAATAATTCTTCTACCATACTTCCATTATAACAAACTATATTAACATTGCAAGAAGTAAGAAATCATTCACGAATTCTTCTTATTTAGATTCGAGATGGCTTCCTTTGTCCAGATAGGCATCATGCGAGCCAAAGGAGCAAATCCGTATTTGACACGGTCACTTGAAAAACGTCTCCGTCTCGGTAATTGATGTTTCTCTTCTTCCAAAGTCCGAATAGAAAGACTTGCTTTCCCTGTATATTCGTCCAAATCGACAACCTGTACTTGGACTTCTTCACCAATTTTCAGTACATCATAAATATTCTCAATAAATCCTGTACGAATTTCAGAAATATGAATCAAGCCTGTGATACCAGTCTCTAACTCTACAAAGGCTCCATAAGACTGAATCCCTGTAATTCGCCCTGTTAGCTTATCACCTATTTTCATCCTAGTCCTCGATTTCAATCGTTTCGATAACGACATCTTCAACTGGCTTGTCCATTGCACCTGTTTCTACACCTGCAATTGTATCCAGAACTTCATAAGAAGCTTCATCCGCAAGTTGACCGAATACAGTATGACGACGGTCTAGATGAGGAGTTCCACCTTGTTCTGCATAAATCTCCGCAATTGGCTCTGGCCAACCACCACGAGCAATTTCTTTCTTAGAATAAGGCAGATGCTGGTTTTGGACGATAAAGAACTGGCTACCATTGGTATTTGGACCAGCATTAGCCATAGAAAGAGCACCACGGATATTGTAAAGTTCTTCTGAGAACTCATCCTCAAATGATTCGCCGTAGATTGACTCGCCACCCATACCAGTTCCAGTTGGATCTCCACCTTGAATCATAAAGTCCTTGATAATACGGTGGAAAATGACACCATCATAGTAGCCATCTTTTGAAAGAGCAACAAAGTTAGCCACTGTTTTAGGAGCATGTTCAGGGAAAAGCTTGATACGCAAGTCTCCGTGATTGGTCTTAATAGTCGCGATAGGACCTTCTACTGTTTCAATGTCTACTTGTGGGAAATGCAATTCTTTTTCTACCATACCAAATCCTTCTAAGGCATCAAAAATGCCATCTTCTTCTAATGTTTTTGTAATATAATCTGCTTTTTCTTTGATTTTGTCATGAGAAATGCCCATGGCAACACTAATACCTGCATAATCAAAAAGCTCCAAATCGTTCAGTCCATCCCCAAAGACCATGACGTTCTCAGGTTTAAGACCTAAATGTTCTACAACTTTTGCTACACCAGCTGCTTTTGAACCTGAAATTGGTACCACATCTGACGAATGTTCATGCCAGCGTACCATGCGCAAAGTCGATGCTAAACTTTCAGGCAAAGTCAGGTCATCTCCCCGATCCTCAAAGGTCCACATCTGATAGATGTCTTCTTTTTCATAAAAATCAGGATCAACATCCAAGTCGGGATAAATTGGATCAATGGCCTCACTAATCAACTCAGTTCTAGTAGAGAGTTTAGCAGTATGACTACCAACTAAACCATAGTCAATCCCAACTTCCTTGGTCCAAGCAATATAGGTTTCAACCTTATCTTTAGAAATTTTGTTACTATCAATCACATTGCCTTTTTTATCCTCAATATAGGCACCATTCAGAGTAACAAAAAAGTCAGGTTTAAGTTCGCGAATCTCTGGCACGACACCGAAAATCCCACGACCAGTCGCAATCCCAGTCAAAATACCTTTTTCACGTAATTGTTGAAATACTGTTGGAATTGAGGTTGGGATAAAACCAGTCTTTGAGTTTCGCAAAGTATCATCAATATCAAAAAAAATAATCTTTATCTTTTTTGCCTTATATCTTAATTTCGCATCCATCTCATTACCTCCTTCAATTCACTCTTTCCATTATACCATAAAGTAGAGAAATCCCACATCCCCAATAAAATCCTTGTCTCTTATCCGAATTCCTTTACTAGATACAAAACCAAATCATCATTATTTTGGCTAGTTGCATTCATTTCCAAGGGTTGATTTCGATACCAGACACCTGTCCCATCTGGAATGTAGCCCCGTCTGATATACAATCTCTGGGCAGGGCCATAGCCTAAGTGCAAACCTACACCAAGAGTGACCTTACTCGAAACAAACTTGACTCGTTTTTCTGCTTCTTCTAGCAGTTGATTCCCAATCCCTTGATTTCGAAAAGGCTCAAACACATTAAAATCTGATAATTCTGGATAGACTTCTGCAAAAGGACCATGTTTAGCAGAGGGCAAAATGGTAACGTAGCCCGCTACAGCACCACCAATCTCTGCAACTAAGACTTCTCTGTCGCCACTTGCTTGCTCCCAAAAATAGCTAGCTAAGATTTCTTCTCTAGTAGGCCAACCTTGATTCATAAATCCATGAGATAAGGATTCAATATCAGACTTAATCATATTTCTAATCGTACAATTCATCTTTGACTTACCCACCTTTACTCTTTTTATTACCATTATAGCACGCCAAGGTCAGAAAAAAAAACTATCTCGTGGAAAAAGACCCAACCGAGTCTCAATTCGCTTTCTTATTTCCGAGCTCATGAAAAAGAGGTCCATCCGGACCCAAACTCGCTCTCTCATTTCAAGGCTCGTGAAAAAAAGACCCAACCGGGTCTGAAAAAGAGGTCTCCCGGACCTCAACTCGCTTTCACATTTCTATGCTCGTGAAAAAAAGACCCGTCGGGGTCTTAATTCGCTTTCTTGTTTTCATGCTCATGAAAAAGAGGTCCACTGGACCTGAAAAAAAGATCCAAACGGGTCTGAAAAAGAGGTCCCCCGGACCTCAACTTGCTTTCACATTTCTATGCTCGTGAAAAAAAGACCCGTCGGGGTCTGAAAAAGAGGTCCACCCGGACCTCTTTTTTAATCTTCGTTTACGAAAGGCATCAAAGCCATTACGCGAGCGCGTTTGATAGCTGTTGTTACTTTACGTTGGTTTTTAGCTGAAGTTCCTGTTACACGACGAGGAAGGATTTTCCCACGTTCTGAAACGAAACGGCTAAGAAGCTCAGTATCTTTGTAATCAACATATTCAATTTTGTTTGCTGCGATGTAATCAACTTTTTTACGGCGTTTGAATCCGCCACGACGTTGTTGAGCCATGTTTTTTTCTCCTTTATAGTATTAATTGTCCATTAGAATGGTAAATCATCATCTGAAATATCCAAAGGATTCGTTGTTCCGAATGGATTTTCATCACGTGAAAAGTCAGGTACTGATTGAGTAGGTGCTGAATAGTTTGAACTTGGTGCAGAATAAGATCCACCAGTATGTCCTTCACGCACACTACGGCTTTCCAACATTTGGAAATTCTCAGCCACGACTTCCGTCACGTAGACACGTTGTCCTTGCTGGTTATCGTAACTACGAGTCTGAATACGACCTGTCACCCCGATAAGTGAGCCTTTTTTAGCCCAATTAGCAAGATTTTCAGCCTGTTGGCGCCACATAACGACATTGATAAAATCAGCCTCACGTTCGCCATTTTGACTCTTAAATGTACGGTTTACTGCAAGAGTAAAAGTCGCAACTGCTACATTTGATGGGGTATAACGCAACTCAGCGTCACGAGTCATACGCCCTACAAGTACAACATTGTTAATCATAATCTACCTTCTTACGCGTCAGTTTTGACGATCATGTGACGAAGAATGTCAGCGTTGATTTTTGAAAGACGGTCAAACTCTTTAAGAGCTGCATCATCATTTGCTTCAACGTTAACGATGTGGTAAAGTCCTTCGCGGAAATCTTGAATTTCGTATGCAAGACGACGTTTTTCCCATGTTTTTGATTCAACAACAGTTGCACCGTTGTCAGTCAAGATAGAGTCAAAACGTGCTACCAAAGCGTTTTTCGCTTCTTCTTCAATGTTTGGACGAATGATATAAAGAATTTCGTATTTAGCCATTGATATGTTCCTCCTTTTGGTCTAATGACCCCAAGACTTTGCAAGGGGTAAGTGAGGTTTGCTCACAATAAATTATTATACTAGAAAAAAATTTTTTTCGCAAGTAAAAACTGCTTCTATTTTATTTTTTACAGTTTTTTTGCAGAAGTTTGTGTAATTTCTTCAACCTGAATATTCTCAGATTCAAATTTCTGTTTAAAGGTAGCTAGATCAACCGTTCCCTCAATTTGAACTTCGATAACAATCTTACCATCTTTACGTGGAATATTAACAGTATGAGAAATATTTAGATTTTCCTCAACGATTAAAGAAACAATCTTACCAAGTACCCCAACTTCATTTTCTGTGATAAAACGAACACGGATTCCCTCTTCGCCATAACCAGAAATTTCAAGAAATGCTCTGAAAACATCACGGTCAGTAATGACACCATAGACTTGTCCATTATCAATAACTGGCAAGATTCCAATCTTATTTTTCAGCATAAGGTAGGTTGCATCTTCCAAACTTGCATAACCTGAGACAGTTACAACATCACGAATCATGACGTCTTTTACTTTTGTTTTATTGAGCAAGTAATTCATCTCAAAGATTGAAAGACTCGTTGCTTTTGATGGACTGGCTTCAGCAATTGTTCCTTCTGTTACTAGGCCAACTAATTTATCATTTTCAATAACAGGAAGACGATGTAAACCTTGTTCGCGCATCAAGTCTGCTGCATGTGCTACAGTCGTATCTGGGCTAATATATACGACCTTTCGTGTCATAAAATCTTTAACTGCCATAGGAACTCTCCTTTATGTTTATAGCTTTATTATACACTTTTTACGAAAATCAATCAAACGCTTTCATCTCTTTTTCAAGATTCTGAAAACTCTGAAATACTATAAAAAGAGCCCTAGATTAGAGCTCTCAATCTTATGATTATGTAATTTGTTTAGTAATCTTTCCCGCGCACTAACACAATCCACTGGTTCTGATGATTGCCAAGCAATCTCTATCCGCCGACTAAAAAGGTCCCACGGACTAATGTGGATTGCTGGCGCAATCCTTATTCGCAACCTAAACTAGTCTCCCAGACTATGCGAAGATTACTACGTAATCCTTATCCGCCGACTAAAAAGGTCCCCCAGACCTTTTTAGCCACCTAGATATGCTTTTCTGACTTCGTCTGATGCTGCGAGTTCTTTACCTGTTCCTGAAAGAACGATTTTACCTGTTTCAAGAACATAGCCTCGATCTGCGATGGCTAGTGCTTTATTGGCATTTTGCTCGATCAAAAGAACAGTTGTACCTTGTTTTTGAATATCTTGGATGATATCAAAAATTTCTTGGATGAAAATTGGTGCAAGCCCCATTGATGGTTCATCTAAGAGAAGAAGTTTAGGCGTTGACATAAGCGCACGTCCCATAGCAAGCATCTGTTGCTCACCACCAGAAAGGGTAGCTGCATCTTGGTTTTTACGTTCTTCCAAACGCGGGAAACGTGAAAAGACTTTCTTCAAATTTGCTTGATTCTCTTCACGATTTTTCTTAAGAAAAGCTCCCATCTCCAAGTTTTCTATAACTGTCAAACCAGGGAAGACGTGACGTCCTTCTGGTACTTGAGAAAGTCCTGATGCCACAATTTTTTGTGCAGGCATCTTTTGGATTTCTTGTCCCAAAAATTCAATTTTACCAGAACTTGGACGAACAAGTCCTGACAAGGTACGAAGGATAGTTGTTTTACCAGCACCGTTTGCACCGATAAGGGAAACAACTTCTCCTTCATTTACTTCAAAGCTCACATCGCGTACAGCTTGAATCATACCATAGTGTACTGAGAGGTTTTCAACTTTTAACATAGACATTAGGCTTCACCTCCTAGATAAGCTTCGATAACACGTTTATTACTCTTGATTTCATCTGGTGTTCCATGAGCAATCAAACGACCGTACTCAAGAACATAGATACGCTCAGTAACTTCCATAACCAAGTTCATATCATGTTCAATCAGCATGATAGTAATGTTGAATTCATCCTTGATGCGACGAATCAACTCAGTCAATTCTGCAGTTTCTTGTGGATTCATACCTGCTGCAGGCTCATCCAAGAAAAGGATTTTAGGTTCTGTAGCAAGAGCACGAACAATTTCCAAACGACGTTGTTGACCATAGGCTAAATTTTTAGCTAAAGTTTCAGCATCTCCATCCAAATCAAAGATTTTTAGTAATTCTAAGGCTTTAGCTTTCAATTCTTTTTCATTCTTATAAAAAGCTGGTAAGCGCAAGAAACTTGCAAAAACATGTTGTTTATGATGATTACTAAATGCAATCAGAACGTTATCCAAAACTGTCAAGTCCTTAAAAAGGCGGATATTTTGGAAGGTACGCCCTAAACCAAGAGATGCGATTTTATAGGGTTGCTTGCCATTTAACAAGTGACCATCCAAGGTTACTGTCCCTTCGCTTGGTTCATAAACACCTGTCAACAAGTTGAAGAGGGTTGTTTTCCCAGCACCATTAGGTCCAATCAAACCAACAAGTTCACCTTCGTTCAATTCGAGAGTGACGTCCCCAACGGCTGTCAGACCACCAAAATGTTTGGTTAAATTTTTTACTTCAAGTAATGCCATTAGTTTTGTCCCTCCTTCTTACCTTTTTTAAAGAGACGTGATAGGCTCAATTCCCATGTCCCAAGAAGACCACCTGGTCTGAATATCATAACGAGTACCAAGGCCAAAGCATAGATAATCATACGAACGCTAGCCACGTCTTGAAGGAGCATGTTCAAGATTCCAAGCACGATCGCCGCAACAATTGCCCCTGTAATGGATCCTAAACCACCGAATACAACGATAATCAAAACATTGATAGAGTTGATAAACGTATAATCTTTTGGTACGACTGATCCAATAAATCCTGACTGAAGAGTACCTGCGATACTTGCAGTAACAGCACCAAAAACAAAAGCGATGATTTTAATTTTTGTAGTATTTACCCCTACTGACTCAGCAGCAATCTCATCTTCACGAACAGATAAAGTTAAACGCCCGATAGGACTACGAAGGAAATTGAGAGTAGCAATCGTTGTAATCACAGCAAAGAAATATACCATTTGCCAAGTTGTAAAGCTAGGAATCCCCAAAATACCAGCAGCACCGTTTGTAAGGCTTCCACCATTAATAATAAAGATACGAATAATTTCAGCAACACCTAAAGTTGCAACTGCAAGGTAGTCACCCTTCAAACGTAGGGTTGGAATTCCAACGACCAAGGCAACCAGACCAGCAATAATGGCACCAAGTAACATAGCTCCAAAGAATGCACCATAGGTTGGAGATTTTGATCCGATAATGGCTGCTGCATAGGCACCAATAGCCATAAATCCAGCATGTCCAAGTGAAAACTGACCAGAGAACCCAACGATTAGGTTAAGACCTACTGCTAGAATAATATTGATACCGATTTGTTCAATAATCTGAATATGGAAAAGGTTCAAGACTCCTACTGAAACCAATAGGCTAATCAAACCATATCCAAGCAACAAAAGGAATAACCATAGAATATTAACTTTTAAATTTTCTTTCATTGTTTACACCTTCTCTTTCACATTCTTACCGAGGATACCAGCTGGACGAACAATCAAGATTAAGAGCAAGATTCCATACACGATGGCATCACGGAAATCTGACATTCCGAAGGCGGTAGCAAATGTCTCCAAAAGACCAATAACCAAGCCACCCAGAGCTGCACCAGGGATAATTCCGATACCACCAAGAACGGCAGCCACAAATGATTTAATACCTGGAGTCATTCCCATCAATGGTTCAAGAGAGTTATAGTAAAGTGCAATCAAGACACCCGCTGCACCAGCTAGAGCTGAACCCAATGCAAAGGTGAAACTGATTGTACGGTTCACGTTAATCCCCATCAACTGAGCAGCATCACTATCTACAGAAACGGCACGCATGGCTTTCCCCATCTTGGTTTTTTGTACGATGAGTTGTAGAAGAACCATCAAAACAAGTGAGACAGTCAAAATTAACAATTGAATATTTGTTAAACTAATTGGTCCCAAGTCATAACGCACTGTTTGGATTGCTTGAGGGAAGGCACGTGTATTGGCGCCTACCAGATAGACCATCCCATACTCCAGTAAGAAGGAAACCCCGATGGCTGTAATCAATACAGAGATACGAGTTGAATGACGTAATGGACGATAAGCAAGAAACTCAATGATAACACCGAGAATTGCCGTTCCGATCATCGATAAGATCAAGGCAACAAAGAAATTTAATTGCAAGGAATTAATAAAGAAATAACCCATGAAAGCACCCATCATATAAATATCACCGTGGGCAAAGTTAATGAGCTTGATAATTCCATAAACCATAGTATAACCTAGGGCTAGTAGTGCATAGACACTCCCCAAGATTAGACCATTGACAAGTTGTTGAAGCATATGGTTCACTCTTTCTAAGTTTTATTTTTTAGGATTTTTATAAAAAAATAATCCTTTCATAAACACCGAAACAGGGAGTGAGTAAAAGCTCATTCCCCATTTCCTGTATCTATAATTATGGTTTTACGACTTCTGCCGCTTCTACTTTACCATTATTCATGGTCATCATGAAGGCTGTTTTCACAGTGTTGTGATCTGCATCAAAGCTTGTTTGACCTGTAACACCTTCAAAGTTTTGTGTTTTAGCAAGATTGTTCTTGATATCAACTGAAGTTTTTGCACCTTTTGCTGCATTAGCTACAAGGTAAACTGAGTCATAAGCAAGAGCTGCAAATGTTGAAGGATCTTCGTTGTATTTTGCACGGTAAGCTTCAAGGAAGGCTTTTGCTTTTGCTGAAACCTCTACAGTAGTTGAGAAACCTGAGATGAAGTAGATATTTGATGCGCGTTCAGCTGTTGCTTGTTGAACAAACTCTGCACCGTTAAATCCGTCACCACCAATGATTGGTTTATCAATTCCCATACCACGAGCTTGGTTTACAATCTTACCAGCTTCTGTGTAGTAACCTGGCAATACGATTGCATCAAAGTCTTTATCTTTGATTTTTGTCAAAGCTGCTTGGAAGTCAGTGTCACCTGATACAAACGTTTCATCTGCTACGATTTCGCCTGAGAATGAATCACGGAATGATTTTGCAATTCCTTTAGCGTAGTCGCTTGAGTTATCAGTATACAAGACAACTTTCTTAGCGTTCAACTTGTTTGTAACATAGTTAGAAATGATTTTCCCTTGGAAGCTATCTTGGAATGTTCCGATGAAAAGGAAATCTTGACCTTTTGTCAAACCATCTTGAGTAGCACTTGGAGAAATCAATGGAACCCCAGCTTGTGTAGCATTTGCTACTGCTGCTGCGGTTGCACCTGAAGTTGCAGGTCCTACGATAGCTGCTACTTTAGATTGAGTAACAAGGTTTGTTGAAACAGAAGCAGCTTCAGCAGTTTCAGATTTGTTATCTTTATCTACTACTTCGATTTGTTTACCATCAATACCACCTGCAGCGTTGATTTCATCAACTGCAAGTTGAGCACCCTTTTGCTCAGATGTACCGTAAGATGCTACTGCACCAGTTTCTTCAAAGTTGAAACCGATTTTAACGACTTTCTCATCCACTGGGTTACCAGTTGAATTTGAAGCTCCTGTCTTCACTTCTCCACAAGCTGCTAAAACAGCTACACTTGCAAGAGCTACAAGTGATAAGGCAAATTTTTTCTTCATCTTTTTTGTCTCCTTATTTCTTAAATAAATAGCATGTTAAGAATATACCGAATTATCTGAAAATTGTCAACACATTTATCTTAATTTTTACATGATAACGTTTTCGCTATTTCTATAGAGACTACCAACAAAGGGAGTTTCCAATTCTTGGATATGACATCGTCGCACTTTTTTGATAAATCTCTCTTTTCCTAAACGGCTAACCAGTTCTTCCACTTCTTCTGTTGGGACATACAGTTGCAGATAACGGTGTTTTTTAGAGTGGTAACAAATATCACCATAATGATCGAGTTTTTTTGCATCACGATTATAGTATAGGTAGATAATCAGACCAGACCGATTCTCTTTTTGAAACATATTACAACTTCCTTCTAACAATCTTCTTACTATTATATCAAAAAAAGCAAACTCAGTCGAGTTTGCTTCAAAAGATTAATTCAAAGAATTATTAGCCATGATTTCATCAATGAAACCATATTCAAGTGTTTCTTGAGCGCTCATCCAGTAATCACGTTCAGCATCTGCATGGATTTGCTCAACTGATTTACCAGAATTATCTGCAAGAATTTGTTCCAAAGTCTTACGAGTTTTAAGCAAGTGCTCAGCCACAATAGCCATATCTGTCTGTTGCGTACCACCACCAGTACCACCCATCGGTTGGTGAATCATGTACTCTGCATTTGGAAGCATGAAGCGTTTGCCCTTAGCACCACTTGATGCGATAATAGTTCCCATTGAGGCAGCCATACCCATAACAATCGTTTGTACGTCTGCTTTGATGAAGTTCATAGTATCTACAATTGCCAAACCAGCTGAAACTGATCCACCTGGTGTATTAACATAGAGGTAGATATCTTTAGTACTGTCTTGAGCATCCAAGAAGAGCAACTGGGCAATAACTGAGTTTGCCATATTGTCTTCAACTGGACCTGTCAGCATGATGATGCGGTCTTTCAAAAGACGAGAGTAGATATCGTAGGAACGTTCCCCACGACTTGTTTGTTCAATTACTACAGGAATCATTGATTTCTCCTTCTGATTTCAATTTTTCTTAGTCAAACGACTCAATACAGGTCTATTATATCTTTTTGGTCAAAAAAGGTCAAATCTTTGCTCTATCCTAAAAACAGACACAAAAATTCAACCTCCTTTCGAGACTAAAACCAATGAACAGTTTTAGTTTATGCTTAGAATCTTATTTAGTACCGAACAAGCGGTCTCCTGCGTCACCAAGACCTGGAACGATATAGCCATGTTCGTTCAAACGTTCATCCAAAGCTGCTGTAAAGATTTCTACATCTGGGTGAGCTTCTTGAAGAGCTTTTACACCTTCTGGAGCAGATACAAGGCAGACAAATTTGATGTTTGATGCTCCACGTTTTTTGAGGGAATCAACAGCCAAGATTGCAGAACCACCTGTTGCAAGCATAGGGTCAACCACAAAAATTTGACGTTGGTCGATATCTTCAGGTAATTTTACCAAGTATTCTACTGGTTGAAGAGTTTCTTCGTCACGGTACATACCAATATGTCCAACTTTGGCTGCTGGAACCAAGCTCAATAGCCCATCGACCATCCCAATACCTGCACGCAAGATTGGAACAATTGCCAATTTTTTACCAGCCAATTGTTTTTGAACTGTTTTTGTGATAGGTGTTTCGATTTCAACGTCTTCAAGCGGAAGATCACGAAGTACTTCATATCCCATCAACATAGCAATTTCATCTACTAACTCACGAAAAGCTTTTGTAGAAGTGTCTGTACGACGCAAGATTGACAATTTGTGTTGAATGAGTGGATGATTAATGACTTCAAGTTTTCCCATTTTCTGAATTCCTTCTTTCAATTTATTCTTCTTATTATATCAAAAAATGGTTTAAAAATCCTTCTAAACCATCTTTTTTTTTAATTTTTAAATCAAGTTAGCTTCTTGAAGAGCTGCTTGTACTGTCTCAAGTGGTAAATGGGTCAACTCGGTCCCTTTTTCACGATAGAGATACTGGGCGTAGTCGTCCATACGGTACTGGTTAATATAAACGACACGCTCACATCCTACCTGAAGCAATTGCTTGGTGCAGTTGAGACAAGGAAAATGAGTAACGTAAGCTGTAAATCCTTTTGGAACGCCACGTTCGGCTCCTTGTAAAATAGCATTAACCTCAGCATGAAGAGTGCGGACACAGTGGCCCTCAATCACCAAACAGTCATGGTCAATACAATGCTCCGTTCCTGATACAGAGCCATTATAACCTGTTGAAATAACCTTATTATCCTTGACTAAAACAGCTCCTACCTTGGCGCGTTTACAGGTTGAACGATTGGCAATCAATAAGGCTTGAGCAGCAAAATACTCATCCCAAGCCAGTCTTTTTTCTGTCATAACTTCTCTCCTTCTGATCTATTTTTTGAAAAATGGTAGGCGTAAATCTGCGATTTTTTCAGCAGGAACCTTCATTCCATCCTTGATCCATTTAAGCAAAACTGATACGATGGCAGAACTCCAAAAAGAATGCAGGTAAGAGCTGACTCCTTTTGATTTTCCATAGTATTTTTCTAAAAACTCTTGCATGGCTTGCACAAAGATTTTTTCCAAGTGATAGTCCAGGGCAAGCTGAATAACCTTGGCTTCTTTTCTGGCTTCACGAAAGAGATGAACCCAAACCAGATAGAGATCTGTTTTGACATCATAATGACTCAGCTGCTCCATGATATTATGGACACTGCGTTTAAAGACGCTTTCTAAAATCTCTTCTTTGGAGTCATAGTTTCGATAAAAGGCTGCACGGGAGACCCCAGCTCTTTTTACCAATTCGGAAATGCTAATCTTTGTCAACTCCTTTTTCTCCAAAAGTTGCAAAAGAGCTGTTTCGATAGCTTCTCTGGTCAGTAAATTGGATTCTTTGTTTGATTTTCTGAGATTTTCAAGTGAATTTTCAGAAATTCTTCGTTCGGCCATAACACTTCCTTTCTACTTGTGACAACAGAGTGACGAGACTTTTGTTTTAAGATTTTTCATGATATAATTGTAAAAAAAGACAGAACCTTTGTCAATGTATAAGTGATAAAGATGGAGAATTTCTATGACTTGGAAGATTGTAGCTGACTCTGGTTGTGATTATCGTCAACTGGCAAATCCAGCAATTGATACTGAATTCATCAGTGTTCCCTTAACCATTCAAGCGGCTGATCAAGTCTTTATTGACGATGCTAGTCTTGATATTGACAAAATGATGGAAACCATGTATGCAACTTCTGAAGCTTCAAAATCAGCTTGTCCTAGCCCTGATGATTACTTACGAGCATTCGAAGGTGCCAAACATATTTTTGTAGTGACTATCACTGGAACTCTCTCTGGTAGCCACAATAGTGCTCAATTAGCTAAGAATATCTATCTCGAAGAACACCCTGATACTCAAATTCATGTCATCGATAGCTTATCAGCTGGTGGGGAAGTTGACCTAATCGTTGAAAAGATCAATGACTTGATCAACCAAGGACTTTCTTTTGAAGAAGTCGTTGAAGTGATTACTACTTACCAAGAAAAAACGAAGTTGTTGTTCGTTCTTGCTAAAGTGGATAACCTGGTTAAAAACGGTCGATTGAGTAAGCTTATTGGTACAGTTGTCGGGCTCCTCAATATTCGTATGGTCGGTGAAGCAAGCGAAACCGGAACCTTAGAACTCCTCCAAAAAGCTCGTGGTGCTAAAAAGTCTCTTCAGGCTGCTTATGAAGAGTTAATCAAAGCTGGCTACGCTGGTGGGCGTATCGTCATGGCTCACCGCAGCAATGAAAAATTCTGTCAACAGCTCTCAGAGCTCTTACGAGAAAAATACCCACAAGCTGACATTAGAATCATCCCAACTTCTGGACTCTGCAGTTTCTATGCGGAAGAAGGCGGGCTCCTCATGGGATACGAAATCAACTAATGAATCTGACAAGAGATGTCTAATCATCTCTTGTTTTTTTATGGTACAATACTCTTATGAAACATTTTGATACTATTGTCATCGGAGGTGGCCCTGCTGGTATGATGGCTACGATTTCCAGTAGCTTTTACGGGCAGAAAACACTTCTCATCGAAAAAAATCGGAAACTCGGGAAAAAATTAGCTGGAACCGGCGGTGGTCGTTGCAATGTAACTAACAACGGAACTCTAGATGACCTACTAGCTGGAATACCTGGAAATGGGCGATTTCTATACAGTGTCTTCTCACAGTTTGATAACCATGATATCATTAATTTTTTCACGGAAAATGGTGTTAAACTCAAGGTTGAAGACCACGGACGTGTCTTCCCAGCCAGCGATAAATCTCGTACCATAATCGAGGCTCTGGAGAAGAAAATCATGGAGCTAGGTGGGCAAATTGCTACTCAAACAGAGATTGTTTCTGTTAAAAAGATAGACGACCAGTTTGTCCTTAAGTCCGCAGACCAGACCTTTACTTGTAATAAACTCATTGTCACAACAGGTGGTAAGTCTTATCCTTCTACTGGTTCGACTGGTTTTGGTCACGAGATTGCCCGCCATTTCAAACACACCATTACCGAACTTGAGGCTGCTGAAAGTCCCTTATTGACGGATTTCCCGCATAAAGCCTTGCAGGGAATTTCACTAGATGATGTGACCCTCAGCTATGGCAAGCACGTCATCACCCATGACCTCCTCTTTACCCACTTTGGTTTATCTGGTCCCGCTGCTCTGCGTATGTCAAGCTTTGTCAAGGGTGGCGAAATCCTATCTTTAGATGTCTTGCCACAACTTTCTGAAGACGACTTAGTAAATTTTCTAGAAGAAAACCGTGAAAAATCCTTAAAAAATGCCTTGAAGACTTTGCTCCCTGAACGCTTGGCAGAATTCTTGGTGCAAGGCTACCCAGAAAAGGTCAAACAACTAACAGAAAAAGAACGCGACCAACTTATCCAGTCTATCAAGGCACTCAAAATCCCTGTGACAGGAAAAATGTCCTTGGCTAAATCCTTTGTGACCAAAGGTGGCGTTAGTCTCAAGGAAATCAATCCTAAAACGCTGGAAAGTAAACTGGTTCCTGGCCTTCACTTTGCTGGCGAAGTACTAGATATCAATGCCCATACGGGGGGCTTTAACATTACTTCTGCCCTCTGTACTGGCTGGGTGGCAGGCTCAAACTAGAACTATAAATGATATTGTATCTAAAGATATTGGATAAGAAAGGAGCTATTTTGGAACATATTATTTTACTGAGAGGTGTTACACCGAATGGACAAAATGCTATCCCTAAAATGTCTTATCTGGTAGATATCTTGGCAGAGGCTGGTTTCCAACACGTTCGAACTTATATTCAAAGTGGAAATATTATTCTTGAAAGCGACTTAGCCATAGAAGAAATACGAGAACAAGTCCATACTCTAATAAAAGAAAAAATCGGAGCCGACTTGAAAATGGTCATTAAAAATAAGAGTGATTTTACAAAAATTGTCCAAGAAAATCCGTTTGGAGAACATTATCTTTATGACCGTATACATATAATTCTTTTCCAGAATGCTATCCAAAGTCTACCATTTGAAAAATTGGATAGTGACTATGGTGAAGAAGAAATTTGTATCGGCAACCATTGTCTTTACCTCTATCTCCCTAGAACTGCAAAACGAAAAAAGCTTAATACCAACTATCTTGAAAAGCTGTTCGGCGTTGATCTGACCATGCGAAAGTTAAACGTGGTAGAAAAATTACTAACAAAATAGGAAAAATAAGATGAACAGAAGAGAATCAGTCGAATTTGTCAACATGTGTATGATTAAAAATGGGGACAAGGTTCTGGTCCAAGACCGAGTCAGTCCTGACTGGCCTGGCATTACTTTTCCTGGCGGCCATGTTGAACGTGGCGAATCCTTTGTCGATGCCGTTATTCGTGAAGTGAAAGAAGAAACTGGTCTGACCATTTCTAAACCTCAGCTCTGTGGTATCAAAGATTGGTATGATGATGCAGATTATCGCTATGTTGTCCTCTTTTACAAAACTGAACACTTTACTGGGGAGCTCCAATCTTCAGACGAAGGAAAAGTCTGGTGGGAGGATTTTGAAAATCTATCTCATCTTAAACTGGCTACTGAGGATATGTCTGATATGCTTCGTGTTTTTTTGGAAGAAGACCTCAGTGAGTTCTTTTACTATAAGGATGGGGAAGACTGGTCTTACCAACTCAAATAACAGTAAATCGGCAGAGGTCACTCCGCCGATTTTTATTTTGTCTGAGCTCGAACATAATGGGCAATGACGTCTGATGTGTACTGAGCTGTCCCTGGGCCAAATTTGTCAATATTTTCCTTAAACTCTGGATTATAGACATAGCCTTTTCCGATATGACCGAAGACTTCCACAGAACAGTCAAATCCATAAGTACGAATAGCTTGCAAGAGCTTGGCTGCTTCCTCTTGGTTTTCAGATGCTGTTATCGGCAGACCAGATTGTAGATTTTGTGCCAAGGCTTGAAAGATTTGATTAAAGGCTGTTGTAGCTTCATCCTCTCGTCCTTTTTGACGCTCGAGAGCCTGGTCCATGACTTCTTGGCCATATTTCTCTACTGCCTCTTGGTGGTATTTTTGATTGTCTTGATAGCTAAATCCAGTGAATTTTTCTTGAATGGTCATTTTTATTTCTCCTTTTTGTTCTTGTATGGTTTTTTGTAAGGTTGAAATTAAGGTATCCAGATGTTGTCTTTCTCGAGTCAGGTAATCCAGCTGTCTCGTCAAATGTGGTAACAAGTTCATCTTTTCTTCCTTCAATAGCTCTGCTATTTTTTCTAAAGAAAAACCTAGATACTTGTAATAAAGGATAACCTGAAGTCGTTCTAAATCTTCTTGACTGTAGGTTCGATAGCCATTCTCTGACTTTAACGGAATCAAGAGTCCTATCTTATCATAATGGTAAAGGGTCTTGATAGAGACGCCTGAAAGCTGCGCAGCTTCTTTGATATGGTACATGATTTCCTCCTCACATAAATAGTATATACCCTCCCCTTTGAGGAGAGTCAAGTATTTTATCATATTTTTTATAAAAACATGAAAATCGCTTTCTTGACAGACTTGAAAAATCATGATAGGATAATCAAGTCTATCAATCAAATAAAAAGCTCATAAAGAGCCATTGAGAGAAGGCTATTTGACAACTCAAGTAGCCTTTTCTTATTTTAAAAAATAGATCGGAGTTTAACAATGTCTGAAAAATCGCAATGGGGATCTAAGCTAGGCTTTATCCTTGCATCTGCTGGTTCTGCTATTGGTCTTGGGGCCGTTTGGAAATTCCCTTATATGACCGCTGCTAATGGTGGAGGAGGATTTTTACTGGTCTTTCTCATCTCGACACTATTGATTGGTTTCCCACTTTTACTTGCTGAATTCGCACTTGGTCGGAGCGCTGGCGTGTCAGCAATCAAAACATTTGGAAAATTGGGCGATAACAAGAACTACAATTTTATTGGTTGGATCGGTGCCTTTGCCCTTTTCATCCTCCTATCTTTTTATAGTGTTATTGGTGGATGGGTTTTAGTTTATCTAGGTATCGCTATTGCTAAAGCCTTCCAGGTTGGGATTAGCAGTGATTATGCCCAGCTCTTCACAGACATTATTTCAAATCCATGGATTGCCCTTGGTTCCCAAGCCCTCTTCATCTTCCTCAACATCTTTATCGTTTCTAAAGGGGTTCAACAAGGGATTGAAAGAGCTTCTAAGGTCATGATGCCCCTGCTCTTTATCATCTTTGTCATTATCATTGGGCGCTCTCTCAGCTTGCCAAATGCCATGGAAGGTGTAGTTTACTTCCTCAAACCTGACTTTTCAAAACTGACAAGCGCCGGACTCCTCTATGCTCTGGGACAATCTTTCTTTGCTCTATCCCTCGGGGTTACAGCCATGTTGACCTATGCTTCTTACTTGGATAAGAAAACCAATCTGGTCCAATCAGGTATGTCCATCGTTGCCATGAATATCTCTGTATCCATCATGGCAGGATTAGCTATCTTCCCAGCCATGTCAGCCTTTAACATTCAGTCTGAAGGTGGGCCAAGCCTCCTCTTCATCGTTTTGCCTCAACTCTTTGACAAGATGCCTTTTGGAAGTATTTTCTACATCCTCTTCCTCTTGCTTTTCCTCTTTGCGACAGTCACTTCTTCTGTCGTGATGCTGGAAATCAATGTAGGCAACATCACCAATCAGGACAATCGTAGACGTGCTAAGTGGAGTATGATTTTAGGGGTTTTAACTTTTGTATTTGGTATCCCTTCAGCCCTATCCTATGGTGTCATGGCAGACGTTCAAATCTTTGGTAAGACCTTCTTTGATGCCATGGACTTCTTGGTTTCTAATCTCCTCATGCCCTTTGGTGCCCTCTGCTTGTCCCTCTTTACAGGATATATTTTCAAAAAAGCATTGGCTATGGAGGAACTCCATCTTGATGAAACACCGTGGAAACAAGGACTTTTCCAAGTCTGGCTCTTCCTTCTTCATTTTATCATCCCAATTATCATCATCGTGGTCTTTATCGCCCAGTTTATGTAACTATAAAAAGAACTTGAGTAATGAACTCAGGTCCTTTCTTTTTACGGATGGCTAACAATCAATTCCAAATCTTGTCCTTCAAGTGTCCAAGTTTCAACATCGCTTGGTAAGATAAAGTGGCTACCTTTTTGAATTGGATATTCCTTACCGTCTACAGTTAGTTTCCCTTGACCAGCTAAGACACTCAACAAGCTATAGTCAGCTGATTTTTCAAAGTCAACTTTTCCAGTAATTTCCCACTTGTAGACTGCGAAGAATTCATTGGATACAAGGAGAGTTGAACGCAGGTCATCTGCTTTGACTGCTACAGGTCGGCTGTTAGCAGGCTCTCCGATATTCAATACGTCGATGGATTTTTCAAGGTGAAGCTCGCGCAAGTTACCATTGTCATCCTTGCGGTCAAAGTCATAGACACGGTAGGTTGTATCACTAGACTGTTGCGTTTCAAGGATCAAGATTCCTGCTCCAATAGCATGCATGGTTCCACTTGGAACATAGAAGAAATCTCCAGCTTTTACAGGAACTTTTGTTAACAAGGCATCCCAGTTTTTATCTTCGATTTGCTGGCGGAGTTCTTCTTTTGACTTAGCGTTATGGCCGTAAATAATTTCTGAACCCTCATCTGCAGCAATAATGTACCAACATTCTGTTTTTCCGAGTTCGCCCTCATGCTCTAGTCCATAAGCATCATCTGGGTGGACTTGAACACTGAGCCAGTCGTTGGCATCAAGGATTTTTGTTAAAAGCGGAAATACTGGCTCTGGACGGTTGCCAAATAACTCACGGTGTTCCGCATACAAAGTAGCTAGGTCGATTCCCTCAAAACGGCCATTAGCTATTTTAGAAACACCATTTGGGTGAGCTGAGATTGCCCAATATTCACCAATCTTTTCGCTCGGGATGTCATAGCCAAACTCATCACGAAGTTTGGTACCTCCCCAGATTTTTTCTTGCATAACGGAATTTAAAAATAATGGTTCTGACATGTTTCATCTCCTGTCTGATTTTTCCCCCTCATTATAGCAAAAAAAGAGTCCTAATTGAACTCTTTTTTTCTATCTTATAAAGAAGGGAGAAGATTTTATAAAAATAGTGAATAAATGTGTTCTACTCAATGCTTGCACCATTGCTAGCAATAACATCCTTGTACCAGTAGAAGGACTTCTTCTTGCTACGTTTGAGACTTCCATGACCTGCATTATCACGATCCACATAGATAAAACCATAACGCTTGTTCATTTCGCCTGTTCCAGCTGAAACCAGATCTATACAACCCCAAGTCGTATAACCAAGCAATTCAACTCCATCGTGGTAAATAGCATCTCGCATGGCCTTGATGTGGTCCTCTAGATAAGCAATCCGATAGTCATCTGCTACATAACCATTCTCATCTGGTGTATCAATAGCACCGAGGCCATTTTCTACGATGAACATGGGCTTTTGGTAACGATCCCAGATGGTATTGAGGGTGATTCGAAGGCCAAGTGGGTCAATCTGCCATCCCCATTCTGAAGATTCTAGATAAGGATTTTTGAGAGAGGCAAATACATTTCCAGCTGTTAATTCTTTAACTTTTGGATCACCTGAGGCCACTCGACTTGCATAGTAAGAGAAGGAAACAAAGTCAACAGTATTGTTCTTCAACAAAACCAAATCATCTGCCGTCATTTCAATCTCAATCCCCTCACGCTCCCACTGCTTCTTTGCGTAATTTGGGTATTCCCCACGCGCTTGAACATCAATGAAGAAGTAACTCTTGCGGTCTTCTTCCATAGCAGCCCAGTAGTCTCTCGGATGGGCTGTGTTAGGATAATACTGCCCTGCTGCCAACATACATCCAACCTTGTTTTCTGGGTCAATTTCGTGGGCAAGCTTAGTCGCCATGGCCGAAGCCACCAACTCATGGTGAGCCGATAGGTATTTGACTTGTTCTTGATTTTCTCCTTCTTCAAAACAGAGACCAGCTCCCATAAAGGGTGCATGAAGAATCATATTTATTTCATTAAATGTTAGCCAGTATTTGACCAAGTCCTTGTAACGGGTAAAAAGTGTGCGACAGAGATTCTCATAGAAGTCCAACATACGACGATTGCGCCAACCGCCATACTTAGTAATTAAGTGCATGGGGCAGTCAAAATGCGTGATGCTTACCAGAGGTTGGATCCCATACTTATGGCATTCCTTAAACAAATCCTCATAAAAAGCTAGACCAGCTTCATTTGGCACGCTTTCGTCGCCCTTAGGAAAAATCCGAGTCCAAGCAATGGAAAGTCGATATGTTTTAAAGCCCATTTCCGCAAAAAGGGCAATATCTTCCTTGTAATGATGGTACATATCAATGGCTTCTTTTGCTGGGTAAAAATAGCCCTCCTCAAACGAGAACATCTTTTTCTGACCTGTGATTATGGCTTCACGGTCCTTACCGATTGGAACAACATCAACATTCGCCAACCCACGACCGTCTAAATTATAAGCACCCTCACATTGATTAGCTGCCGTAGCACCACCCCAGAGGAAATCCTCTGGAAATTGTAATATTTCTGTCATCACTTTACCTCACATGATTTACTGGTACTATTATACTATCAAACATTTAAATAAAGCTGAAATAGCCCCAAAAAATGTTTTAAGAAAAGCATTTTCTTTACAAAAAAGCTTCTACGATGAACATAGAAGCCAAATAGGGTAGTTGAAGTTTGTATACAAAACTGCTTTATTTCATAAGATTTGGAAGAATGAACATGATAAAGAAAGCTAGAGCAACCATAATAAAAACATTAAGATAGATAAAACATTTTGCCAACCATGCATATCGCCCAGGTCTTAGTGGTCTTTCTACATAGGAATGTTTTGGTTTTTTAGGATCATAATAAACAGCAACTTTTCCACCAATTGGAAAGCGTTCCTTAAGAGGAGATTTTGTAAAAGACAAAAAACTATTCCCCTTAACTTTGTATCTTAAAACTTGTGGAATTTCACCATTTTCAAAATTATCCGTTTTTACATCAGATACGATTGAACCTAAGGGAGTACTGATTGTATTTGAAATCGCAGATAGAAATTTAGGCCCTACGACCTTGTATTGGTTTCCATCAACAGTGTATTCAACAACCGGGAGACTAATCCCATTATAAAGAGCATAGGAATATCGGATAATAACTCCTTCCGTTCTTTCGGTACATCTCTTGGCATTACTATAATTACTAAATATAAAATAGGAAAACATAAAATAGGTGAAGGCAGCAAAGCCTAACATCATTAAGCCAATTAATAGAAAGAAAGTTGTTGGCATATTTTTCTCCTTAGAACATTGTTATGAAGCTATTTTAACAAATTTAACAGAAAAGACAAGAAAAAGACCGGATTGCTCCGATCTTTCAATAGTTCATATGCGCACATTCTTTTTTAAGAATCATTATGGTTAACTTCAAATGACTAAGCACCCTATTTCATTCTATAAAAATCAATCACTAGACCAGCAGGACCTTTAACTAATAAGGACTCTGTTCCCCAATCCGTTTCACAAGAACCGTGTAAAACCTTTATACCAAGCTCTTTCAACCGTTTGTAGTTCAGGTCTACATCCTCAACCTCGATGTGAAGAATGATTCCTGACTGAAAATCTTCCAAAGGAATTAAATGATTTCGGGACAACATAAGACAGTGACTGCCAATCGTAAACTGAGCAAAACCGTCATCAACATAGTCTGCCTTTTTATCCAAGATATGCTCCAGTTCCGCACAGACTTGGGGAACATTTGAAACGATAATATCTAATTGATTTAAATTCATTTACTATCCTCCATAAAAAGACCGGATTGCTCCGATCTTTTAAGTTACTCTCTATGAAAATCAAAGAATAAACAAGTCGGAACTGAGTTTGATGGAAAATCTTTGCTCATCAAACTACGAAAAATCCTTTGGGACTTTTTCTAGGCTACGCACTAGATTCCATCATTGAAAATTAAGGTTTCAATGATGAAATCATCGGAAGTAAACCTCAGAATGAAGTCTACAAATTTATCTTTTATTTTCCACGAGCAGAATTATTTAATTGCGCGTGATTGCAAACCTTCTTCTTCCAAGAAGAGGCGGAATGGTACGAGTTCTTCTGCTTCGTATTTTTCCTTGAAGGCTTTGATTGCTTCTTCTGAGTGTTGTTTTGGATCCAACTCAAGTACTTCTACTGGAAGTGGACGGTGTTGAGTGATGCGAGCATCGATGACAACTGTCTTACCTTCTTTGTTGAGTTTAACAGCTTCAGCAACGACTGCGTCAATGTCTTCGATACGGTCAACTGTAAATCCAATAGCTCCTTGAGCTTCAGCGATTTTCGCATAGTCAGCATTAGGGAAGTCACAACCAAACAAGTGTTTGTTTGTGTCTTCGTATTTGTCCTTGATGAAGGCATATTTACCATTTGAGAAGACAACGTTGATAACTGGAAGGTCGTATTGAACGTTTGTGATCACGTCTGGGTAGCACATGTTGAAGGCTCCATCACCCATGATGTTCCATACTTGGCGATCTGGATTGTCTTTCTTAGCAGCGATACCACCAGGAAGGGCAATACCCATTGTCGCAAAGAGTGGAGATGTACGCCACATATTCTTAGGTGTCATGTGAAGGTGACGAGTAGATGTTTGAGTAGTGTCACCTACGTCGATTGAATAGATAGCATCTTGATCAGCATGTTTGTTGATTGCATTGTAGACTTGGTACAATTGCAATTCACCCTCAGTTTTACCTTCGAGTTTGTTCATGTAATCACGCCAGTTTTGGTTGTTCTTAACGTTTGCACGCCACCATGGAGTAGATTCTACTGGGTTTACTTTGTCAAGGATTGCTTGTGCTGCTTGACCTGCATCACCAAGGATAGACGCGTCAAGGGCATGGCGTTTACCGAGTTTATAAGGGTCAATATCCACTTGGATGAATTTTTCAGTATTCTTGAAGGCTTCGTAAACTTCAGCAAATGGGAAGTTTGAACCAAGGAAAAGAACGGTGTCTGCTTCAAAGACCACTTCATTGGCTGGTTTCCAACCAACACGGTAAGCAGAACCTGTCAACCCTTCATAGTTCCATTCAAAGGCTTCAAAGTTTTTACCTGTTGTAATGATTGGTGCTTTGATTTTACGTGACAATTCAGTAATCACTTCACCAGCTTTAACACCACCGTAACCAGCATAGATAACTGGACGTTCAGCGTTGTTCAAAATTTCAACAGCTTTGTCGATTTCAACTTCGTTCAAAGCAGGAGCGATAAATGAACGCTCGTAAGAACCTGAACCGTAGTATGAGTTTTCGTCGATTTCTTGGAAACCAAAGTTTACTGGAATTTCAACAACGGCTGGACCTTTTTTAGAAACGGCAGCACGGCAAGCTTCGTCGATAACTTTTGGCAATTGCTCTGCGTAAGCTACACGTTTGTTGTAAACAGCGATACCGTTGTACATTGGGTTTTGGTTCAATTCTTGGAAGGCATCCATATTGAGTTCATTAACAGGACGTGATCCAAGGATAGCGAGGAATGGAGTGTTATCCATAGCTGCATCGTAAACACCGTTGATCAAGTGAGTCGCACCTGGACCACCTGAACCAACTGCAACACCGATAGATCCGCCAAATTTAGCCTGCATAACCGCTGCAAGAGCACCTGTTTCTTCGTGGCGAACTTGCAAGAAACGGATATCTTTGTCTTCAGCCAAAGCGTCCATAAGTGAGCTAAGTGTTCCTGATGGGATACCGTAGATAGTATCTACGCCCCATGTTTTCAATACGTTAAGCATTGCTGCAGATGCAGTAATTTTCCCTTGAGTCATAATGATAACTCTCCTTAAAAGTTAATTTGATGAATAATAAAAGCGCTTTTATATGTTTTTTGAAAACGATTCAGTAAATTTACACTCCTAATTTATCACATTTACTTATAGTTTCATAAGAATGTGCTCAGAAACTTTCATTCTCTATTACAGTACAGATTGAAAACGTTTTGAAAATCTGTTTTAGAATAGCAAAAAAGCGGTTAAAACCGCCTTTTTATACTCAATGAAAATCAAAGAGCAAACTAGGAAGCTAGCCGCAGGCTGTACTTGAGTACGGCAAGGTGAAGCTGACGTGGTTTGAATTTGATTTTCGAAGAGTATTAATCGACTTTAGTAAAATTAAGCATCAGAGAGCTAATTAAAACAGAGACTGAACTAAAGGCCATGGCCAATCCTGCAAGTTCTGGATTGAGTACCAAACCAAGACCAGAAAACACTCCTGCTGCAATCGGAATACCAATGAGGTTATAGATAGAAGCCCAGAAAAGATTGAGTAGAATACGATTAAAGGTCTTCTTACTCATATCAAAAGCACGTGCCAATCCTAGTAAATTGTTGGTTGTAAGGACAAGATCTGCTGATTCAATGGCAATATCTGTCCCAGAGCCCATGGCAATTCCGACATCCGCTACACTGAGGGCCGGTGCATCATTGATACCATCTCCGACAAAGGCAAGTTTACCATTCTTTTGAAGCTTGTGAATTTCATGTGCCTTTTCCTCTGGCAAGACATTTGCGATCACTTCTTCGATTCCAATTTGCTCTGCAATCGCATGGGCTACTCCAGCATTATCTCCAGTAAGCATGACCGTTCTAAGGCCACGTTTTTTCAATTTAGCAATAGCTTCTTTGGCATTTTCCTTAGGGACATCCTGCAAGGCAATTAAGCCTTTTAGTTCACCATCTACTGATAAGAAGACAACTGTTTTCGCTTCTTTCTCAAGCAAATCAAATCGTTCTTGATAATCATGTGGAATAGCAAGATCATCTAAGAGTTTGGCATTCCCAAGCAAGACTTGTTTACCTTTGATAGTACCAGTCACACCTTTCCCATGCAAGGCTTGGAAATTTTCTACGGGATCAAGACTGATTCCTAATTCAGACGCACGATTGACAACAGCTTGAGCTAGCGGGTGTTGAGATACATCTTCCAGTGAAGCAGCCAAACTTAGCACTTCTCTTTCATCACCAATAACATCTGTCACTACTGGCTTCCCTTCGGTCAAGGTTCCTGTCTTGTCAAAAACAATGGTTTGGACTTTTTGGATTTCCTGTAAAACTGTACCATTTTTGAGAAGAATCCCCATCTTGGCACTTCGTCCTGTTCCAACCATGAGTGCTGTCGGTGTCGCGAGTCCTAGTGCACAAGGACAGGCAATTATCAAAACAGCAACTCCGTAGAGAAGTGACGTCACAAAGCTTTCTCCTAGGAAAACAAACCAGATCCAAAAAGTAAGAAGTCCTAAAATGACAACTGCTGGTACAAAAATCCCAGAAATCTTGTCTGTCAAATCTTGAATAGGAGCACGACTCGTTTGCGCTTTCTTCACAAAGTCCACAATCTGAGCCAGCATAGTCTCAGAACCAACTTTTTCAGCTTTAAAAATGATCGTACCACTATTATTGATAGTTGACCCAATAACAGCATCTCCAACTGATTTATCGACTGGAATACTTTCCCCAGTCACCATTGATTCATCAATACTCGTTTCACCTTCTAACACGGTCCCATCAACGGCAATTTTTTCACCTGGTCGAACGCGAATGAGATCCCCAACTTTGACTTGTTCTAGAGGGATTTGAACATAAACATCATCACGCAAAACCTCTGCTGTTTTTGCTTGTAGGTCTAATAATTTTTCGACTGCCTGTGAAGTATTTTTTCGCATTTTTTCCTCAAAAACTGCTCCCAAAAGAATGAAGAAGAGGATAAATGCAGCACTTTCAAAGTAAACGGGCAGACCAGTGAAGAGGGCAACTAAGCTATAGAAATAGGCCACTAGGGTTCCCAGAGCAACCAAGGTATCCATGTTGGAATTGTGCTTTTTAAAACTAGCCCAGGCGCTTCTGATATATGGAACTCCAGCTACCAGCATAATGGGTGTTGTGGCTAAAAAGGTGCCCCAACGCATGACTTGGTGACTAATTCCTCCTGTAGACATCCCAATCATGAGAATCACAAGAGGCACAGTAAAGATACTAGTAATCCAAAAACGCTGTAAAAGACTGAGAGACTTTTTAGTTTTTTCAACAACGGTGTAGGTCCCCTTTTGCATCTTCATGCCGCATGAAAATTCATGCTCGCCCAAGTCTTGAGGCGTAAAGCGAATGACTTTTTCCTCGTCTTGAGCGATTGGTTCTAGGATTCCTTCTTCTTCGAAGAGAATCTCCTTATAGCAGTTTGATGGTGTCACACGGTGAAAGGTAATCTCAGCAGGAATCCCTTTTTGCAGTTGAATGTGGGCTGGATGGTAGCCTTTGTCTGCCGTGATACGGATTTTTTGAACACCATTTTCAAGACTTGCTTTTACAATTTCAGTCATATCATTCTCCTATTCTATAATCATCTTACCGTGCATCATATTCATGCCACAAGAGAAACCATATTCTCCTGCTTCTTCAGGAGTGATTTCAACCACATATTGGTCTCCCATAGGCAGATCTGCATGCACTCCAAAGTCTGGAAAAACGATTTGGTCCAAGCAAGGTGAAGGATCTTTTCGATCAAAAATAATACGAGCTGGTTGCGATTTTTTGAGGATAATAGTTCCTGGAGTGTATCCCCCCATGACTTCCACTCGAATTTCTTGATAGCCATTTTTTTGCTGGGCTCTCTTAGCATCTTCTTGCGGTTTTTTGAAAAACCAAAAGAGGATAAAAGCAATCATTCCTAAAACAACAATAGATACAAATAGATTTAACATAGCGTCTCCTTTACATACAATTACATCTTACTTCTGTTACAGCACTTGCTTTTTTCTTTGAAATCACTTCTTCCAAACCTTCCAAGTCAGCTAGGGTAAAGTCACATTCTTCAATCAAATCAGCTAGCAAGAGCTTTATTCTTCGAGAACAAAGCTTGTCTTTGATATCCTGAACCATTAAGCCCCTACTATCATCTAGCGTTAAAAGGGCCGAATAGACAAAGGACTTACCCTGTTTTTCCCGAGTCAAACATTCCTTCTCCACCAAACGAGCCAAGAGTGTCTGGATAGTGGATTTGGACCAACTGAACCTTTTCTCTAATACTTTTATAAGATCAGTACTGGTCTGCTCCCCCTGCATCCAGATAATCTTCATGACCTGCCATTCTGCATCCGAAATCCGCATCAGCACACCTCCAAAATCTACATTTGTCAATTACAATCATTAGTATACTCTTAAAATCTACATTTGTCAACCTAAAAATCACATTTTTAAAATTTATCGCCGCTATAAATATTTTTTATCACCACAATAAAAAATACATATTATCCAAAGCTCTTTTTTAATGCTACAATAACTGTATCATTTTCCTAGATGGGAGGTTCTACTTTTGGATTGGTCCATTGTTGAACAATATCTACCACTCTATCAAAAGGCATTCTTTCTGACCTTGCATATTGCAGTTTGGGGAATCCTAGGTTCTTTTTTGCTGGGACTCATCGTCAGCGTCATCCGACATTACCGAGTTCCTATTCTCTCACAGCTGGCAACAGCCTATATAGAATTGTCACGAAATACACCCCTTTTGATACAACTTTTCTTTCTCTACTTCGGTCTACCGCGAATAGGGATTGTTCTTTCTTCAGAAGTCTGTGCAACAGTCGGGCTCATCTTCTTAGGTGGTTCCTACATGGCAGAATCCTTCCGAAGCGGGCTAGAAGCAGTTAGCCAAACCCAGCACGAGATTGGTTTAGCTATTGGCCTCACACCATTTCAGGTTTTTCGCTACGTGGTTCTTCCACAAGCGACAGCGGTGGCTCTACCATCCTTTAGTGCCAATGTTATTTTCCTCATCAAGGAAACTTCTGTCTTTTCAGCAGTTGCCCTTGCTGACCTTATGTACGTTGCTAAGGATTTGATTGGCCTCTATTATGAGACAGACATTGCACTGGCTATGTTGGTAGTTGCTTACCTTATCATGCTTCTACCTATTTCACTAGTCTTTAGTTGGATAGAAAGGAGGCTCCGTCATGCAGGATTCGGGAATGCAAGTACTCTTTCAGGGAAATAATCTCCTGAGAATCTTACAAGGATTGGGAGTCACGATTGGGATTTCTATCCTGTCTGTCCTTTTATCCATGATTTTCGGAACGGTGATGGGAATTATCATGACTTCTCATTCTAGAGTGATTCGTTTCTTGACTCGTTTTTATCTAGAATTTATCCGTATCATGCCCCAGCTGGTACTACTTTTCATCGTTTACTTTGGTTTAGCTCGAAACTTTAATATCAATATTTCTGGTGAGACTTCTGCTATTATCGTTTTCACCCTCTGGGGAACAGCTGAGATGGGTGACTTAGTTCGTGGAGCTATCACTTCCCTACCGAAACATCAGTTTGAGAGCGGACAAGCACTTGGCTTAACTAAAGTGCAACTCTACTACTACATCATCATCCCTCAGGTCTTAAGAAGATTGCTCCCACAAGCCATCAATCTTGTCACTCGGATGATTAAAACGACTTCCTTGGTTGTTTTGATTGGGGTTGTTGAAGTTACCAAGGTTGGACAACAAATCATCGATAGCAATCGTTTGACTATCCCAACCGCTTCCTTTTGGATTTATGGAACCATCCTAGTCTTATATTTCGCGGTTTGCTTCCCTATTTCCAAACTATCTACTCACTTAGAAAAACATTGGAGGAACTAAATGTCTGAAACTATTTTAGAAATCAAGGAACTAAAAAAATCCTTCGGAGACAATCCTATCCTCCAAGGACTTTCCCTAGATGTTAAAAAGGGGGAAGTGGTCGTCATCCTAGGGCCGTCTGGTTGTGGGAAAAGTACCCTACTTCGTTGCCTCAATGGTTTAGAAAGTATTCAAGGAGGAGATATCCTGCTGGATGGCCAGTCCATCGTTGAAAATAAAAAAGATTTTCACCTGGTTCGCCAAAAGATCGGTATGGTCTTTCAAAGTTATGAACTCTTTCCTCACTTGGATGTCCTTCAAAACCTCATCCTAGGCCCTATCAAGGCTCAAGGGAGAGACAAAAAAGAGGTTACTGAAGAAACTCTACAACTACTGGAACGTGTCGGACTTCTAGATAAACAACATAGCTTCGCTCGCCAGTTATCTGGTGGACAAAAGCAACGGGTTGCGATCGTCCGTGCCCTGCTCATGCATCCAGAAATTATCCTCTTTGACGAAGTGACTGCTTCACTGGATCCAGAAATGGTGCGTGAGGTTCTAGAACTTATCAATGACTTGGCACAGGAAGGACGCACTATGATTCTGGTAACCCATGAAATGCAGTTTGCCCAAGCCATTGCGGATCGCATCATCTTTCTAGACCAAGGTAAAATCGCTGAGGAAGGAACTGCTCAAGAATTCTTCACAAATCCACAAACCAAACGAGCACAAGAATTTTTAAACGTCTTTGACTTTAGCCAGTTTGGCTCATATCTATAATCAATAAAGGAGATTATTATGAAACTACTTAAACCAATTCTAACTGTTTTTGCGCTAGCATTTGCGCTTATCTTCGTCACAGCTTGTAGTTCAGGTGGAAGCTCTGATGCTTCCTCTACTAAGGCAACTGCCAAAGCTCGCACCATTGAAGAAATTAAGAAAAGTGGCGAACTTCGTATCGCAGTCTTTGGAGACAAAAAACCGTTTGGTTATGTTGACAACGATGGTTCTTACCAAGGTTACGATATCGAACTTGGTAACCAATTAGCACAAGACCTTGGTGTCAAGGTTAAATACGTTTCTGTTGATGCTGCCAACCGTGCTGAATACTTGATTTCAAACAAGGTTGATATCACCCTTGCCAACTTTACAGTTACTGACGAACGTAAGAAACAAGTTGACTTTGCCCTTCCTTACATGAAAGTTTCTCTCGGTGTTGTGTCACCAAAAGATAAAGTCATCAAGGACGTTAAAGAACTTGAAGGCAAAACCTTGATCGTTACAAAAGGAACTACTGCTGAAACTTACTTTGAGAAAAATCACCCAGAAGTAAAACTCCAAAAATACGATCAATATAGCGATGCCTACCAAGCCCTTCTTGATGGACGTGGAGATGCCTTCTCTACTGACAATACTGAAGTCCTAGCTTGGGCACTTGAAAACAAAGGATATGAAGTAGGAATTACTTCTCTTGGTAATCCAGATACTATTGCACCAGCAGTTCAAAAAGGTAACCAAGAACTACTCGACTACATCAACCAAGAAATCGAAAAATTAGGTAAGGAAAACTTCTTCCACAAAGCCTATGAAAAAACACTCCACCCAACCTACGGTGACGCTGCTAAAGCAGATGACTTGGTTGTTGAAGGCGGAAAAGTTGACTAAGTTTTAAAAAGAAAAACGAACAAGGCTAGAATTCTGGTAATCAGAATCTTATCTTGTTCGTTTTTATCTAGTCCATCATAGATGCAATTTCCATCATAGCAACAACATTAATTGCTTTACCAGAGGTTAGTGAATGATTAGCAAATCCAAGAGCTACACGGAATTGTACATTCTTGTTTGCTGGGCTATAACCATCTCCCATCATCATAGCTGCATAGTGACTTTTAGAGTGTTTCCATCTAGTATAGAAATTATGAGCTAATGCCTTTTCATTTGTAAGACTCACAATATCCCAAACATCAGTTGCTTCTGCTGCGTTTTCTGTCATTGCATTTGTTTGTTTGTAGAACTCTGGATCATAAGCAGTTGACCAACGAGAACCATCAGGACGTTTATGCTTACCTTCCTTCTTACCTTGATAACGTAAAGATCCATGATCTGCCATTTCATTAGCACGAATATTAGCAACTCGAGTTAATTCGCTATCATCTGCTGCGATTGTTGCAGGAGTCAAGCCTTTACGAGTGCGTTCTTCATTAAGAAGTTCCATGAAGTGTTCATTAAGTTTACGATTATCTATAATCTGTTCAAGCTTGTCAAGTTCTGCTTGAGAAAGGCGTGATGCTTTCCAAACTGAGACAAGTCCCATGTCTCGAGGAAGATCATCTCCGTCATCTGTTTCATCAACAGCCACACGATCTTTATCAGCTTGAGAAAGATTATCGTGTAGATACTTAGCACTGCGGTGATCTTCATTGTTCGGATCTAAACCGTTTTCACCTAAACTCTTAATATCTTTCCATGTGCCATCAATATCATAATTGTCATCACTTGTTGGAACAATGACATCTGTTGGATCAGCGACACGTTTTTTCTTAGTACCATTAAAGGTAATGGTATCAACTGCATCCTTAGTTTCAACTAGCTCACGACTTTTAACAGTTCGTTCACCAGTTTTATTGTTTACTGAAATAACTTTGCGGTAACGTTTGAAGCCGTCACGCCCATTTTCAGTACGACTTTCACCCTCAAAAAGGTTAGAGTCATTTTCAGTTCGAGAACCATGAGAAATTGTTTCAGTTTCTTCTTCAGTAACTTCAGACATCAATTTCTTAGTTCCATAATGAACAACTTTTTGTTTTGCTGGAACAGAGTTGATAAGTTCACGACTGATTTCTGTGCGGGTTTGATTTTCATCATTTAGATACTTAACTTTATAAGTTTCTTTACCATTTACAGCATCTTCAACAGTTTCATCACCTTCAAAAAGATTAGAATCTGCTACTCGTTTTTCACCTACAGAAACAATGACTTTATCTTCATTCACATAAGTATAACGTTCTTTTGTTCCCTTAAAGGTAATGGTATCAACTGCATCCTTAGTTTCAACTAGCTCACGACTTTTAACAGTTCTTTCACCGGTTTTGTTGTTTACTGAAATAACTTTGCGGTAACGTTTATAACCGTCACTTCCATCTTCAGTACGAGATTCACCTTCGAAAAGGGTAGCATCATTTTCTGTTCGATAACCATGAGAAATTGTTTCAGTTTCTTCTTCAGTAACTTTAGACATCAATTTCTTAGTTCCATAATGAACAACTTTTTGTTTTGCAGGGACAGTTTTGATTAGTTCACGACTGACTTCTGTACGGTTTTGATTTTCATCATTACTGTACTTAACTTTGTAAGTTTCTTTACCATTTACAGCATCTTCAACAGTTTCATCACCTTCAAAAAGATTAGAATCTGCTACTCGTTTTTCACCTACAGCGGTAATAACTTTGTCTTCGTTAGCATAAGTGTAACGATCTTTGGTTCCAACTTCGACTACTTCATCAACTGCTGGAACAGTTTCAGTATTGACTAGTTCACTCTTAACAAGTTTACCATCTTCATAGTAGTCTTTGTAGTTTTCGATAATCTCACCGTTTTTACCTTTAGTTTTAACAACTCGTTGATCAGAGAAAAGCTTGTCACTTTTAACTTCTACAGTCTTGAAGTTTTCTCCAGCTTTACGCTCAACTCGAGTTTTGTTTTCTGTCAAAACTTTATGTGTTCCAACTCGAACAACTTCTTTAACAGGTTTGACCTCATCACTTTTCACTACAGATGAACGACCATTTCCGTAAACAATTGTAGTTTCTGTATAAGAACCTTTTTGACCCTTAGTTTCTACTACACGTTTCCCTTCATTTAGTGTCTCATCTTTAACTTCTTCAGTTTCGTAATTTACTTCAACTGTTCGAGAAGTGCGGCTTGTTTCAACATTTTCACCGGTTCCGATTTCAACAATTTCATAAACTGCAGGAACTTCATTTTCTCGTTTTTCATCACGAGAAACTTCTTTTCCATCTGGAGTAGTGACAACAATAGTTACAAGTTCATAAGAACCATCCTTGCCAACTTGAATTACTTTTTTCTCGCCTTTTGGAAGGTCTGGATTTGTGCTGCTAGTAACTTTATGTTCAACTTTGTGAGTTTCTCGAGTTACTGTTTCAAGATTTTTCTTAGAAACTTTTGTTCCTACATGAACAACTCTGTTTTTTGCATCTTTTTGAGTAGAAGAAACAAGAGTACGACCAATTTCTACACCATCTTCAAGTGTTACAGTATAGACTTCAAGTTTTTCACCAGATTGACCAGCTCTCACTTCTTTTTCTACTCCAGCATCTAAGTTTTCATCTGGAACGTATTCTGTACCAGGAAGAATAGGAGTACGAACTACCTCTTCTTTTGTAGTACGAACTACTTCTTTAGAAGTTTTAGCACCAACATGGATAACTTTATCAACTGCAGGAATTGTTTGAGTTCCTGTTGCTACACGACTAACTTCTACACCATTTTCAATGGTAATTGTGTAAGTTGTTTCTGTTTTTCCTGCAACACCTTCTTGAACAACTTGAGTTTCACCAACATTAAGATTTGCATCTGGGACATGTTGGACTCCAGGTTCAATTACAGAAGTTTCTACTTCAGTTCGAGTAGTTACAACTTTTTTAACTTCAGGCTGAGCTGGAATGGCTGGCTGAGCTTCTACAGCTGGTTTTCCATCTTCTGCTGGTTTAGCAGGCACTTCTGGTTTTGCTGGAGTAGCAGGTTTAATAACTTCTTCAGTTGTTTTTTCACCAACTACAGTATTAGTTTTACCAGTTTCAACTTGTTCTTTGTTTCCTGGTAAAGTTGCTTGGTTATTACCTTCAACCTTATCTTTTTTCTCTTCTAAAGTTTTTTCTTCTTTAGTTGGAGTACCAGTTGTTTGGTCTTTGTTTTCTGGAACAGTTGGAGTTGTAACTTTAGTTTCAACTTCTTTTTTCTCTTCCTTCTTATCTAAGACCTTATCTTTTTCCGGCTTAGCTTCAGGTAATTTTTCTTGAACTTCAGGAGTTCCTTTTTCGATAACCACCAACTCTGGAAGTTTAGTCTGGACTTCAGGAGTGCCTTTTTCACTAACTACCAATTCAGGTAGTTTGGGTTGGACTTCTGGAGTTCCTTTGTCACTAATTACCAACTCAGGTAATTTAGGTTGAACTTCAGGAGTGCCTTTTTCACTAATTACCAACTCAGGTAATTTAGGTTGAACTTCAGGAGTACCTTTTTCGCTAATTACCAACTCAGGTAGTTTAGGCTGAACTTCTGGTGTTCCTTTGTCACTAACTACCAATTCTGGTAGCTCTTGTTGAACAGCTGAAATACCTTTGTCATCTGTAACTACAAGTGATGGAAGTTCTGGTCGAACAACCAGCTTCCCTTTTTCTAATGTCGTTTTTTCTACCTCAACTTTTTTAGTTAAGCTATCAGATTTTTCCAGTATTTTATTATCTTTATTACCTACCTCTTGTCTAGAAACTTGCTTAACTGCTTCTTCACCTTCATTTGTTACCTGTGACTTAAGCTTTTCCTCTACCTTCGTTATTTCTGATAATTTTTCATATGATTTATCGAGAGATTTAATCGAATCTTCAACACCAACTTCTTTAGTAGCTACAAATACTTTGGACAATTCCTCTTTGGCATCTACTTTAGGTGGGAAACTCTTCTCTGTTTCTTTAATAGTATCAGTTGTTGAGTATTCTTTTTCTTTTGAAGAAGAATCTGAAACAGTAACACTTTCAGATTTTCCTTGGTTTTGACTCGATTGATTTTGCAACACAACAGTTCCAGCTAAAATTCCTAAAAGTGCGACAATTGCTGCTGAGATTACCCAACCTCTTCTACCTTTTTTCAAAGTCTTTTTTTCGTTAGTATTTTGTCTATCCATCTTTATTTTCCTGACTTTTCAATGATTCTCTCTTTAACATACCTACACTATCTAATATATTTTTTAGAAAAACGATAATTTCGAACAGTACCTATAATACCTCCTATGCTGCATGTAAATAAAATCAGAATAAAAATGGAAAAGCTATCGCCAATTACTTTAATACTATATAGATAATTAAAAATTAAAAATAAAGGTAGCGAAATCGGCAGTATAGTACAGCTCACAGCAGCTCGTCTCATTTCTTTGGTCTCTCCACTCATAAACCAAGTCAAAGGCAAAAATCGCATCCAGTTTAAATATTCTTTCTGTTGGATTTTTTCTTCAAATAACTGAGTAAATAAAGTATAAAACGGCAATGCGACATAGTAAGTTGCTTTGACTAAAAAGTACATTACAGTTATAAAAATGGCAAAACCCCACCACATATCTCTATCTGTTTGATCAATATCACTTTCATATTTCGGTTTTCCAAACATCTTATTTCTCCTAATCTATTATTTCATTAAATTTGTAAATGTATTAATTGTTGTCATTTTGTTATTGTAATCAACTTTTCTTTGTAATTCTTGAAACTGATAATTTAATTGCTCTGTCCTTATCAAATCTTCATACATATTTTGCGCTTGTCCTAGGTCATAGGCTCTACCTTGATCAATTACATTAACCATATAAGCAAAAGCATCAAAATGAATATCTAATCCTGCTTGTTGCCTTGCATAAACAAATGGGATACTATTCAATTTCTCTATACAATAGTTTCTAGCTTGAGCAACTTCATCCTTATGTTCTTTTACTTGATTTGCTATTGGTTTTTCATGCTTCACTCGTTGATAAGCAAAATAAATTGGAGACCATAGCAGAACCCATGCTCCCACCCAAAGGGAGTATTCAAAAGGTTTACTTAAGATTCCTAAACCAGAACTAGAAAATTCACCAAGTCTATCCATATAGGCAACTAAGAACAATGAACCTAAAATTCTGAAAATCCATCCCAAAACACTTAATTTCAGGTTGATAAGAGAAACATGTTTTCCATCTACTATATAAAAATACTTAGTCAGGTCTTCTACTCTTTTAGACCAAATAGCAGCTTCAACTATTAAGTTTCTACTCCGTTTAGGCTCTTCTATTGTCGAAAGATATTCTTGTAAAACAGTCTGGTATGATTGCGGATTAGCGATAGGATAATATTCATATTTTTTGCCTTCTGCAGTAATGACATCAAGTGAATGGTATGTCCCATTATCAAAAACTTCAGACCAATGTTTATTTGGTAACCGCCCTTTTACATAAGCTTCCCAAATAGTCCATTCATCAAACAAATCTGACTTATATTCATCCGGAATAATTCCTAAAAAATAATCTAACTCATTCTCCTCTTGAGAAATAATATCACTCTTATTCATCTATAACTCTCCTTTCCTAGTTATTTTATCATATTGTGGATATATACACAATATGAAGTCAGATACTTTTTTCTTATAATTAAATAAAAGGAGTTGATGACGATAATCAGTTTTAACCCACTCTGGGCTACAATGAAGAAAAAAGAAATTTCTCAATATAAGTTATTAAAATCCGGAGTTGATAACAAAACTCTTGACAGCTTAAAGAAAAACAAAAACATAACTTTACTAACTCTAGAAAAGCTATGTCTCATTTTAGATTGTCTTCCAAATGATATCGTTGAATTTATCGAAGAAACTCCCGATTCAAATATTAGTAACACATTTATCTAGTTCTAATATTTATTCTTGTATTGGAACATTTACTTAATCTACCTTCTATGACATTGTTCACAGTATAAATCCAATAATCAGAACAAAAACTCAATTTGACTAGAAACTTCGAAAAACATTTCCACAATAAAACGCATCATATCAAGCTTTTCTACACCTGATATGATGCGTTTTTATATTATGAAAGTCTCTTTCTCAAAACTCTTTGATTTTTCTACACTTCTTGCCAATTTTCCTGGTCTTCTTTAAATCGTTTTAAAAGGTCAAGTCCTTCTGGTGTGATGTAGCCTTCTTCTTGGGCTAGGTGGATAAGCTCGCTATAGTTTGAAAGGGTCACCAGTTTGACACCAGCATCCGCAAAGTTCTTATCTGCTTTTGCTAGTTGATAGCTAAAGATAGCTACAACACCTAGAACATCTGCTCCTTCACGCTTGGCAGCAGCCACGGCCTCAAGAACTGAGCCACCAGTTGAAATCAAATCTTCAACAACGACCATCTTTTGCCCTTGGGCTACACGGCCTTCAATTTGGTTGCCTGCTCCGTGGTCTTTTGGTTTGCTACGAATATAAGCAAATGGCAGATTCATCTTATCAGCGATGATGGCTCCGTGTGGAATCCCTGCTGTTGCAGTTCCTGCAATCACTTCTACTTCAGGAAAGGCTTCTTTGATAGCTTCCACAAAACCATTTTCAATCAAGTTGCGTGTTTCTGGGTATGCAAGCGTTACACGGTTGTCCGTATAAATCGGTGACTTAATGCCTGATGCCCATGTGAAGGGCTCTTCTGGTTTGAGGTAAACGGCCTGAATTTTCAATAGATGGCTAGCGATGTCTTTAGCAAGTGTCATGGTGTGCTCCTTTTTATAGTATTAAATGAATCTTCTTTTTAAACCCAATCTTGTGTCCATTCTTCTTTGATGGCATGGTAGGCTGCGACTGGATCAGCTGCTTGCGTAATCGGACGCCCAACTACGATGTAGTCACTGCCAATCTGGTAAGCTTGTCCTGGGGTTACTACCCGTTTCTGATCTCCTGCTTCTGTCCCTCTTGGGCGAATCCCTGGTGTCAGACAGATAAAGTCTTCATGAGTTGCTTGTTTGATAAGCTTGGCTTCTTGAGCCGAGCAAACGACTCCATCTAGACCAGCTTCAGCTGTTTTCTGGGCATAGTGGATAACCGACTCTTGGAGGCTGGTTTGGATATTTTGACACTCCTGCATTTGTTCTTCCGAGGTTGAGGTTAATTGGGTCACCGCTATGAGAATCCCCTTATCTCCCAATCCTTCACGCGCTGCCTGCATCATCTCAACTCCACCTGCTGCCTGCACATTGGTCATATCAACTCCTAGGTTGGATAAGATTTTCATGGTTGATTTGACTGTATTGGGAATATCATGCAGTTTGAGATCCAAAAAGACACTATGTCCTAATGACTTCAAATAGCGGACAACTTCAGGTCCTACAGCATAGTAGATTTCCATTCCTACTTTGACATAGAGCTTTTCCTCTGCTGGAAATAGGGCTAAGAACTCCTTGGCTTCTTCAAAACTTGGAAAATCCAGAGCAATGACTGGGCGACTTTCACGCATGCGTTTCTCCTCTTATCTTTCTTATCAGCCCAGCTTCCGTCAAAAAGACTACAAAAAAGGAACCTGCCAACAGCAAGGTTCCACGAAAAATGGGTAGAATCCACCCTTTCACCGCCTAACCTTAGCTGCCTCTCTGGACTGCTTTAAAGGTTTTTTACTATTCTATTATTTAAAGCGGGACTTGTCAAGTAAAAACTAGTATTCGACGAACTTTAAAGCCAAGACTCACAATCAAGTCAACAGAATCATCTTAAGCTTAACGACTCTGTGATTGTTGGGTTGTTTGATTTTGAGTTTGATTCCCTTGCTCTTCTTGTTTTTTCTTTTCTTCTTCCTGCTTCTTCTTTTCCTCTTCTTTAGCTTTGATTCTTGCTTCTTCTAAAGCCTTATCCGTTAAGCTATAACTATAGATCCCGACTTCCATATCAATACCGCTCGGAACTGTTAGTTGGGGTTTAATCTTACTATAGTAAGGCAATTTTTTACCTAGTTCTGATAAAGGAACCAAAATCTCATCCGTATCATACATGGTAATCTTGAGCAGATCACTGGTTACACTAGTTGGAGCCAATTCAATCGTTTTGATCGCCTGCTTAATCTCTGGGCTGACTTCAGCTAGTTGTTCAATCAAGGTTTTGACTTGCTGCTCATCGTTAAAGAGTACGGACATATAGGTTTCTGGAAGACTGACTAGACTAACTGGACTGGTTTCCACCATCCCACTAGAAAGAATCGGATAATGGTCCTCTCCAGAAACATAATAGGCTACAATCACGTATTCCTTGACCTGGATGGTGAAATTGGTCGGGAATTGATAGCGAATACTAGCAGATTCAATCCAGTGATTAGACTTAATCATCTCAGCATGTTTGTCTTTATTGAGGAGCAGGCTAAAGGTATAGTCACTATCACGAATCCCTGAAGCCTCTTTAATTTGGTCTGCATTGGTCTCTACTGTCCCAGTGACTTCTATGTTTTTCAGAGTTGAGTATGGCGTCAAAAGATAGATGGAAAAGAACAAGACAAGCAAACTTGGGATTAGAATCGTAACAGCACGCCAGATATGAACACTTGGAATAGAAGGCTTAGCAATCTTTTCCTTAGACTTAGATCTCTTTTCTTCTACTTTTGTTTCTTCAGATTTTTCGTCAGATTTTTCGCCCTCTTCTTCCACTAGTTCTGGTTCAGTAGTTTCCTCCTCATTTTCAAGCGAGTACTGGTCTTCTACACTCTCCTTCTGCTCTTCAGGATTAGAATCTGAATCATCTTCCTCCTCAGTGTCCTCAGATAAGTCTGACTCTTGTTCTTCCTTGGTCTCTTCCTCAGCCTTTTTACGCAGATATTCACGGTTCTGCTTCTGCCACTCTGATAAAGTGGTTTCTTCTTCCGGAGCTTTTGCAACTTCTTTTTTATTGGTATCTGCTTGGGCCTTTTCTTTGGCTAGTTGGGCCTCTTCTTCAGCTTTTTTTTGAAGATATTCTTGATTTCGTTTTTGCCACTCTGACAATTCCTTGCCTTGAGTTGGCTCTTGTTTCTTATCCTTTGACATCGATTTTCCTTATGATAGATCTTTTGTTAGTAGCGCATAAAAATCCGCCACAGATTTTAATTCATGAGAATTCTTCATCGTGTTCTGGTAGTCTTCTTTGTGGGTCAAAAGCTTGCTTACTTTTTCTTCTAAAGTAGACAAGGTCAAATCGCCCTCTTGCAACTCCTCAGCATAGCCTTTTTTCACAAAGTAAGCCGCATTTTCAATCTGATCTCCACGGCTGGCTTCACGACCTAGTGGCACAATGACATGCAATTTAGCCATGGCAAGGAGCTCAAAAATCGTATTGGCACCACCACGAGTGATGACCACATCAGCCATATTCATGAGAGGTTGATAGAGCTCTGTCACGTAGTCAACTCGATAGAGGTTTGAACTTAGTTCATTTAAGCTAGCATCCCCTGTTAGGTTGATGATATTATAGCGACTAGTCAGCTCTTCCTTGTGGTCTGTTACTAGTTGGTTAAAGACACGCGCACCAGCAGAACCTCCGACGAAAAGAAGAGTTGGTAGCTTATCATTGAAAGAAGTTCGGATATCCACCATTTCTTCAGGCTCTTCCATAATTGGTCCAGAAACCTTGGTCACAGCTCCTACATGTTCTACCTTAGTGAGGCTAGACGCTTGCTCAAAAGTAGAGTACATTTTAGTCGCAAACTTATAGGCAATTTTATTGGCCAATCCCATAGAGAGGTCAGACTCGTGGATAAAGACTGGTACTCTACATACTCGCGCTGCAATAACAGGCGGAACAGATACAAATCCACCCTTAGAAAAGAGGGCTTGTGGACGAGCTCGAAGCATGATAAAGAGCGATTGAAGGATTCCAAAAGCAACCTTAAAGACGTCAACCATGTTTTGCCATGAGAAATAACGACGCAATTTTCCAGTTGCAATAGAATGGAAGGTGACATCTAAACCTGACTTGAGAATTTCATGATGCTCAATTCCGTTTTTGTCACCAATATAGTGGACTTCCCAGCCATCTTCGATAAACTTAGGCATTAACAAAAGGTTGAGGGTAACGTGTCCAACCGTTCCCCCACCAGTAAATACTATTTTTTTCATATTATCCCTTTAACTCCGCTACAGTGTCGATAAAAAGATCTCCACGCACTTCAAAGTTGGCATACATATCCCAGCTAGCATTGGCTGGACTGAGGAGAACAACATCTCCTGCTTCTGCAAGTTCATAAGCCTTTCGAGTTGCATCAGCAATATCTCTTGCATCCACATAAGCCACACCAGCCTTATCCGCTGCACGTTTGACACGTTCTGCAGATTGACCGAGGATGACCATTTTCTTAAGTCCAGTAATATCAGGAACCAATTCGTCAAACTCATTGCCACGGTCCAACCCACCAGCAATCAAGATAACCTTGCTATTATCAAATCCTGACAAGGCTTTTTGAGTTGCTAAGATATTGGTTGACTTACTATCGTTATAAAATTTAACGCCATTGATTTGATCTACAAACTGGAGACGGTGTTTAACGCCACCAAAAGCTGACAAGGTTTCATTGATGGTTTCATTGTCAACACCACGAAGTTTAGCAACAGCAATGGTTGCAAGAGCATTTTCCACATTGTGGCTACCTGGAACACCGATTTCATCAGCTGCCATAACTTTTTCACCACGGAAGTAAAGAAGACCATCTTCAAGATAAGCTCCATCAACCTTTTCCTGTGTTGAGAATGGTACTACAGTCGCATTTGTCTTTGTCGCAAGTTCTTTAGCTAATTCCTGGTTGAAGTTCAATACTAGGTAATCAGCAGCTGTCATATTGCTTTGAATATTCCACTTGGCTTCAACGTAGGCTTCAAAAGAACCGTGATAGTCAATATGGGTTGGCATCAGATTGGTGATAACAGCAATTTCAGGATGGAATTCCTGGATTCCCATTAGTTGGAAAGAGGATAGCTCCATGACAAGAGTATCCTTATCTGTCACAGTTTGAGCCACTTGACTAGCAGGATATCCGATGTTCCCTGATAAAAGTCCATTTTGCCCTGCAGCAGTCAGAACTTCTCCAATCATAGTGGTGGTCGTTGTCTTCCCATTTGAACCAGTAATACCGACGATTGGTGCTTCTGAGATCAAGTAGGCCAACTCAACCTCTGTCAAGACTGGAATGCCTTTTTCTAGAGCTTTTTCAATCATTGGATTGCTATAAGGGATTCCTGGATTCTTCACCATGAGAGCAAAATCTTCGTCCAATAATTCCAAAGGATGACCACCAGTTACAACCTTGATACCATCTTCCAAAAGGCTTTGAGCCGCTGGATTTTCCTCAAAAGGTTTACCATCATTAACCGTTACAATGGCACCAAGCTTGTCCAAAAGACGAGCTGCTGACTCACCTGATTTGGCCAAACCAAGGACTAATACTTTCTTATTTTCAAATTGATCAATTCGTTTCATATCTAGAACTCCATTTCTACTCTTACTATTTTACCATTTTTATGAAAATAAAAAAGCCACAAAGGGCTTTCTTATTTGTTTTTGTCCTCGACCAACTATTCTACAGACTTGAGGGCTTCAAGCATATCTACCTTTCGGAGATAATGATTGACAAAAAAGCCTAGAATGGTCAAAATGACACTAACAGCTAGAATTGGAATGAGATACACTTCCCAGCCGACTTTCGGTTGAAAACGGAAGGTTCCAGGTGCGATCATCTGAATGAGAAATTGATGGAGATAAAAGCCTGAGACTAGACCTACAATCATTCCAATTAGTGACAATAGGATGGTCTCCCGATAGATATAAAGGGTCACTTCTTTGTTATGAAAACCAAGAACCTTGATGGTTGAGAGTTCCCTAATCCGTTCAGCAACATTGATGTTGGTCAAATTATAGAGAATCACAATAGCTAGTAGCACCGATACCAGCACCAAAATCGCCATGGTATGATTCAGAGAATTGGCAAAACTTTCAAAGAGCTGAATGGTGGAGGCGTTTTGAACGAGGCCACTGACAGCAGCTAGATCCATAAATTCTCCTGCGACGGTTTCAGTATTTCCTTCACTTTTATCCTTGAGTTGGACCAGATAGGTGTTCATCTTGGGAGCTTGACCATAAATTTTCTCATAGGTCGCCTGATTCATATAAACAAAATGGCCCACGTAGTGTTCGGTAATGGCTCCAACCTTAAAGGTTTTTCCATCTATTGTAAAGTTGTCACCAAGGGAAACTCCTGCCAACTGGGCTAATTTTTCAGTCAGAACAAGTCCGTTAGATAAGCTCAGTTTTTCCCCATTTTTTTCTAGGAGGACAAAGGGAACCAGATCATCTTGATCCGTTACCATCATGGTCACGGTTTGAACACCTGCCTTGCCAGCATACTTTTCCTCAACCTGTTTGGAAGAAATTAAACGATAGTTTTCAACTTCATCACTCTGCAATTTTTCTTCTAGCTTTTCCTTATCAGAATCTGAAGCTCGAGAATTGACAGAGAGAATCATCTGATATTGTTGCAGATCCTTAAACTGCCTGTCTGCCACGCCAACCACAGAGGATTGAATACCAAGCCCTGCAAAGAGGAGGGCTACTGAACCTGCAACTCCAAAAATGGTCATCAGCATGCGTTGTTTGTAACGGAAAATATTGCGAGCAGTTACCTTTTGGGTAAAGCTCAAATGAGACCAGATAAAGGTGATCCGCTCCAAGAGAATCTTTGAGCCCTTGACTGGTGGCTTGGGTAGTAATAATTGTGCTGCTTCTTCATGCAATTCTCTGCGAGATACAAGGTAAGCAGGTAGGACACTAGCTACTAAGCTTAGTCCCAAAGCTAAGCAACTATAGGTCCAGTAGAAATATTGCTGACTCTCTCCAACAATCATTCGCTCAGTGATGATATGCGAAATAGTAGGTGCTAAGATGTAATGTCCAATCAGAATTCCTAGAAGGGTTCCAAGAGTCCCAGCAACCAGACCATAAATCACAAACTTAGCAATGATGTCTTTGCTATGGTAGCCTAGAGCTTTGAAAATACCAGCATTGGTTCTTTCCTCATCTACAAAACGAGTCATGGTGGTAAAGGTAACCATGGCTGCAACGGCATAGAGAACAACTGGAAAGATATTCCCTACGGCACGAATACTCATGGCCGAGTTACTATACATGAGGTAACCTTGACCAGTAGGAGAACTCTTGCGATTGTAGACATGATAGGTTGGCTCTGTTAGAGCATTGACCTCATCCTGACTGGTCTGCCACTTAGCCTTTTCCTTAGTAAGATCTGTTTCGGCTTGGCTCAGCTTTTCCTTTTCTTGCTTTAGTTGGTCTTTTGCTTCTTCTAACTGACTAGATGCTTGACTTTTTTGTGGTTCTGGTAGTTGGCTCACTTGATTTTCTTGAGCTTGTAAACGCGTTTCGACTTCCTGCAGGCGTTTCTTACCCGCTGTCAAGTTGGTCTCTGCTTCATCCAGTTGCTTCTTTCCTTCATCAAGTGATTTTTGAGCATCTTTCTTCATTTTCTCTAGCCGCGCTTGACCATTATCAGCAACTAAGTTCTTTAGAGTTGCTTCTTCTTTCTCTAGCTTCTTTTCGTAATCACTAGAGAAAGGATTGACATCTGTTAGACTAGCAAAACGCAGGCGGGCAATCGTGTAAACAGAGCTCTTAAAATTTGCTTCAGTTACGACACCATAGGCTGCTAAGTTCCCATTTCCACTAGCTGAACTCCCCATATCCGTTTTTGAGAAAATATCTGGAGAGTGGACGAAGCCTGTAATGGTATAACTATCCCGCTTCAACTGAGAATTACTGCCCTTCTTTTGGCTCAACTGAATGACTTGACCAATCTGATAACGGTCTTTCCAAAAGTCCGCCAAGGCCAATTCATCCTCTTTCTCAGGCAAACGTCCTTGTGTCACCTCAAATTTTGAAATCTTTTTAGTATTTGAAAAGATCCGTATGGCATCTTCACTGTTTGCCAGAGTCAAATCTGTCATATAACCAAATTCAACATCTGCTCCCGTATGGTTTTGCAATTCTTCCTGGTCTGCCTGATCTAGACCATAATCTGCTATGACGGTCATATCTGCCGCATTAGTATCTTTCAGATAAGCCCAAGCTGTTCGCTCCATATTGGGACTGGCTACTTTGAGACCAACCACGGCTAAAGAACCTAACATCATTAGAGTTAGGATGGATAAAAACCGTCCCTTTGAACCTGTGAAAGACTGGAGCAGGTCTTTCCAATATGTCTTTCTTTTCATCTCAGTACTCCAAATCATCAATATCCTGTGGTTGAGGATTGAGGACAACACTCTTGACACTGGCATCATGCATCTGAATCACCCGATCAGCTATTGGAGCTAGGGAGGCATTATGGGTCACAATGATAACGGTAGCCCCCTTCTTACGTGACATATCTTGAAGAATCTTTAGAACCTGCTTACCCGTCTGGTAGTCCAAAGCTCCCGTTGGTTCATCACAAAGGAGAATTTTAGGATTTTTTGCCACCGCTCGAGCAATGGATACTCGTTGTTGCTCACCGCCTGACAGCTGAGCTGGAAAGTTATTTAGACGGTGTCCTAAACCTACATCCTTGAGAACCTGCTCAGGATCCAAGGCATCGGCAACAATTTCTGAAGCAAGCTCAACATTTTCCTTGGCAGTCAAGTTAGAAACCAAGTTGTAAAATTGAAAGACAAAGCCAACGTCATCTCTACGATAGTTAGTTCTCTGATGAGAAGTGAAATTCGAGATATTAGTTCCATCAATCCAGACTTGCCCTTCATCGTTTGTATCCATACCACCTAGAATATTTAAAACGGTTGACTTCCCTGCACCAGATGACCCAAGGACAATGACTAGTTCTCCCTTTTCAATCTCGAAGTTGACATCTCGATTGGCTACGATTTCTGTATCACCAGTATGATACCTCTTATAGCTGTTTTTCATTTCAATATAAGCCATCCTATCTCCTCCTCTTCTCCTATTTTCATCTTTATTATAACTCTTTTGAGGAGAGAAAGAAAGCTTATCCCTGTAGACTTTAGAGAGATTTTCAAAGTCCTCAGATGAGCTGAATTCAAGTCAGTATAGCCATGCCTTACTCACCATGTTTCTGAGGCAATTCCTCTAGTTTGTTATTTTAGTTTTTTGTCGAATATCATCTCTGGTCTTCTTTTGCAATTAATTGTTTAGATAAAAAAGCGAACAAGACCAGCTTCTGTTTATCAGAAAACTAGTTTTGTCCGCTTTTTATTGTCGAGATTAGTCTCTTGATCCAATCTCTATGACTTGGATGCTTTTACATCATCTTATTCGTCGTCTCTTTTCTTGCCCATTGCAAACATACCAAGAAGTGCTCCTACAACACCTACGGCTGCAAGGCCAGCATTTTCTTTAGTGCCTGTCTCTGGGAGTTTGTATTGATGACTTGCAGGTGCTTGGTAGGTCTTATCTTGTGACATAGCAAGAGCTATTTGTGACTGCTCATCTTTGAATTCTGGAAGTTCATGGATAGCTCCTTCTGATCCATTGACACCACCTGTGAATTCTGGACCTACTTCTTGAACAGCTGCTGCTTCACCATTCACACCACCAGTAAATTCTGGGACTTCATGGATAGCTGCTTCTGCTCCATTGACACTGCCTGTGAATTCTGGGCTTACTTCCTGAACAGCTACTTCTTCACCTGCTGTACCAATAGCTCCTGTGTATTCTGGGATTTCATGAACAGCTGCTTCGACTGCGTTAACGCCACCCTTGAATTCTGGGACTTCTACTACTGGTGCTGCTTCATCACCTGCTGTACCAATAGCTTCAGTGTATTCTGGAACTTCATGAACAGCTGCTTCTGCTCCATTCACACTGCCTGTGTATTCTGGGATTTCCACTACTGGTGCTGCTTCATCGCCTGCTGTGCCAATAGCTTCAGTGTATTCTGGAGCTTCATGAACAGCTGCTTCGACTGCGTTAACGCCACCCTTGAATTCTGGGACTTCTACTACTGGTGCTGCTTCATCACCTGCTGTACCAATAGCTTCAGTGTATTCTGGAACTTCATGAACAGCTGCTTCTGCTCCATTCACACTGCCTGTGTATTCTGGGATTTCCACTACTGGTGCTGCTTCATCGCCTGCTGTGCCAATAGCTTCAGTGTATTCTGGAGCTTCATGAACAGCTGCTTCGACTGCGTTAACGCCACCCTTGAATTCTGGGACTTCTACTACTGGTGCTGCTTCATCACCTACTGTGCCAATAGCTCCTGTGTATTCTGGAACTTCATGAACAGCTGCTTCGACACCATTTACTCCACCAGTAAATTCTGGAACCTCATGGATAGCTGGATCTGTTTTACCAGATACTTCTTTCTTAGTTCCGACTAAGACAATCTCATCTTGCGGTGCTTCAATAGTTTCACGAAGTTTTTCAGTACGGCTTCCATCTAGTGCTACTTCAGTCAGGATACGTTCTTTACCTTCACGACCTGCTTGAGTTACACGAGTTTCACCTTCTGCTAGAGTTGGATCTTCTTTCTTCACTGTCTTGAAGCTGAGAGCTTCTTCTACCACTTCTAGGCTAGGAAGCTCTTCCTGAACAGCTGGGGCAACTTTTCCAGTTTCAACCTTTTCTTTGGTCAATTGGATACGGTATTCCTTGACGTGTTTACCACTTTCTGAAACGAGACGTACCAAGACTGGAAGTTTATCGTCACCACTATCGACAACTGTTGCCGCTACGTTTTCACCAGCTTCAACGGTCACTTTAGGACGGTTTCCACTATAGGTTACTTGGTAATCCACACGAGCTTCAGAGAAGTCAGCAAGCTCTCTACCATCCACAAGAAGTTTAGAAGCTGTATTGTCCTTAGGTGCTTCACTTGGTGCGATAAAGGCCATTTCAGTGATAGCCACACCCTTCTTGTCTGCTTTTCTGTCCATGCGCCATCTCATAGCTTTAGCTTTGACTGGTGCAAAGGTTACATGGATGTCAGTTCCTGCTTGAATCTCTTGATCCGCACGGTATTCAACTTTCTCCCAGTTAGAAGGAGTGTTGAATGGGTGATCAGGATCGTATGGTTGGTAGTTAGAGTAATATTCTGGTGAATCAAATTCTGGTCCAACATAGCGTTCTAATACTAGTTTAGAAGGGGCGTCTGTTCCACCATCTGCAAAGAATCGAATGCTTCCTTCTGCTACTGAACGCTCAACAATCTTACCAGCTTCTCTAAAGATAACCCCTACTGAAACTTCTGGATTAGAAGATGGAGTTGGAGACCAGTTGGTCCAACGACGGCTTTCATCATCTGAACCATCGTTAACATAATCTACACGGTCATGAGAGTTTGGATCAATATCGTTAGTTGCTGAGGCAAATGAACGGTTGCTATCGTCATCGAAGTCTGGGTTGTCTGAAAGATTTTCTCCGAGTTTGTCTGTTACACGAACAGCTACTTCAGCAGTTAAATCAGTACCCAAAACGCGACCATGAACTGTAAATTCACCTGCTTTTGTTAGATTTTCTGCTGGAACTGCTTCCCAGTCAACAGCCAAGTCCTTGACTTCATAGCCATCTTTTCCTGTAAAGTAAACAGGAACTTTGGCTGGTAATTCTAAGGCTTGTCCTTTAGCAACCAAGCGAGAGGATTTGGCAACAGCAACAGGTTTACTTGCGAGCAAATCTTTATCATTTGTGAAGTGTAGGCGGTATTCACCTAGGATATCTCCGTTTTCAGCCTTGACAACAACACGAACTGGATCTCCTTCACCTACGCTTGGTACAACTGTTGCAATACCATTTTCAGTGACACTTGCTGTAACAGCTGGAGCTTTTCCTTGGCTTGCTTCTAGATAGTAGTCAGTCAAGCCTGGGTTAAAGTTTGGCAAATCTTTTCCATCTACTTGGATTTTTGCTTGAGCATTCTTAGCTGCAGCTACTTGTTTAGAGAAGATTTGCATTTCTGTAATAGAAGTACCCCATTTACCATCTGGTCGAACCATGCGTATACGAACTGCGTAAGTGTTGACTTTATCAAAGCTAAAGTGGGTCATTTCTCCAGCTCTGACTTGATCTGGAGCCTTGAGATTTGTTACTTCTTTCCAGTTTTTAGCGTCATTAAAGACATGGTCTTCGCGTGCTACGAAGCTTGGATTCTTAGGAACTGTTGGAGTTGCTGAACCGACATAGTATTCGATGACATAGGATTTAGGTGCACCAACACCGTGGTCTTCGTGGAAGGCTACATTGATGTTATCCACTGAACGTTTAGACATGATACCAGAGTCACCAAAGAGAATTCCCACTGATGCTTCACTTGTACGGTTCCAGTTTGTCCAGCGGTTTGCTGGTTGGTTGTTATATGAGATTAGTTTGTCATTGACATTGGCTACTGAGTCACTTGGATTTGAGTCTGATGCAAAGGCAAGTGGCAATTCTGAACCAGTCCACTGGTCAGAAATATTTGCACCAGTTTCTGTCTGAGCAGATACACGAACATGAAGTTTAGTTGGTAGTTGAGTACCTTCGACATGTCCTGTCACAGTAAACTTGCCTTCTTGTGCGTATTGGCTTGGTTCAATTGCGTCCCAAGTTACTTTAGCTGAAGAGACTTGGCCATTTGAGTGGTAAGTACGAACGCTCTCTGGTAGTTGAGGAGCTTCTGCAACTGGAGTAGTTACGCTCACTTCTTCGACAGCAATGATACCTTCGACAGATACCTTAGCATGAGCTTCTTTCTCGATTCCTTCAACTTTACCTAGGACTTCAAAACTATGGTATTTAGCAAGGTCTTCCTTAGCAACTGCTTGCCAAGTCACCTTGTGAACCTTCGGAAATCCTTTGTCATACTCTACAGTTACAGTAGCAGGTAGACTTGGTTCTTGGTTCAAACCTGTCACGACACTAACTGGACGGATGGCTTGGACAACTTTGCTTTCAGTATTTGCTTGAATGTTCAAGTCAATCTGGCCTTCTGCTCCTTCAAATTGAGCTTTCAGAGTTACTTGACCAGGTTTATGCAATTCAAGCAGACCTTTACGAACGGCTACATCTCCCTCACCTGAAGTTGAGAAGCTAACCTTGTCAGCTTTCAAGACTGCTTGTGTACCATCCTGGTAGTGAGCCAAGACCTTGATACCGACTGTTTGGTCTTCTTTCAAAGCAGCTGCATTTTCAACTTCTAGGCTCAAACGTCCAATTTGTGGAGCTTCTTGTAGGAATTGGATAGCATAAGTTTGTAGTGGACCACCATCGTTTGGTTGAACATGGATGCTTGCACGCATACCATTTGCTTCATTAGCTTGAATAACTGTCACTTGAGCATTTTCGGCTGTAGCTTTGACCTCTGGCAAGGATGCTCCATAAGCAAGCTTGTGATATTTTACAGGTTGGTCAGTTGAAAGACCTTCTACAGCTTGGTCTGCTACGGTTACACTTGGGACTACTGGATTAGCAGTTTCACCTTCTGCCACTACCAAGGTCGCAGTGATTTCTTCATCTTCTAAAATACCTTTAGCTTGAATGCGTGATCCTGCAATAGCTAGTTTAGCTTGATCTTCAGCTGCAATTTCCCACTTATTAACTTCGTAGCTCGCCACAGTACCATCTGACAATACGTAAGAAACAGATTTGTCAACTGAACTTAGGTCTGTATTTGGAGCGATTCTCTTAACTACAGGCAATTCTGCTTCAAGAGCCAAGATTTCAACACGCGCTTCTACTTCACGTCCATCTGCCACACCCTTAACAGTCACAATTCCTGGTTCGTTGACATCAACTGCTGACCATTCTACTGGAAGTTTTGTACGGCTACCATCACTGTAGATAAAGGCAACCTTCTTAGGCATTTTCGGTGCTTGACCGATAACAGTACGGACTTTAGCAACTTCTGTACCCAAAACTGTTTTTTCAGCTTGGTCTTTCTTACCTGTGAAGATAGTAGTTTGATCAGATTTCAAGAGATCAGAATGAGCAGTCAAGGTAAATTTACCAGCTTGCTCAGTTGATTTGACAATGACAACACCCTTACCATTGAAAGCTTTACGAACCCATGAACCGTCAGCTTGCTCTTTGTAACGTTCACGGCTTGCTTGTTCACCGTTATCCACACCGACAATCTGACCTTGGCCGTGCAACTGGAAGCGAACAAGGTTATTGGCAGTTGGAACTACATTACCAGCGCTATCAACGATTTCGTAGTAGATATAAGTAAGATCTTTTCCGTCTGCTGCGATAGCATTTTCTTCTTTGACTAGGCGAACACCTGCAGGTTCACCAGCAGTCGTAACCTTATCACGAGCAATTTCATTACCAGCCTCATCGCGAGCTACTGCTTCCAAGGTTCCAGGTTGATAAGCAACCTTCCACTCAAGGTAAAGTTCCTTTGCATTGGCACCTTCTTGGTAAGTACGGCCATCGCTTGTTTGTTTCTTGTTAAAGGTTTTCTTACCTAGGGACTCACCATTCAAGAATAGTTCCACACTGGCAGCATTTGAAAATGCACGAACAGGAATCTTACCATCTGCGTCAGCTACATTTGCTTTCAGAGTAGGATCTTCCCAGTTCCAATGAGGAAGGAGGTGAACCATTGGTTTCTTCTGAGCAGAAACCCATTGGCTTTGGTACAAGTAGTAGTCATTCTTAGGAATGCCAGCTGTATCTACGATACCAAAGTAAGAACTCTTAACTGGTGTGTTGTTTTGGTTGTGCCATGGAGTAGGCTCACCGATATAGTCGGTACCTGTCCAGATAAACTGACCAGCATAACCAGCATTGTCACGGTCAAAAGTCCACGATGCAGTGGCTGTTTTACCCCAACCAACACGGTCATTACCATAGTCTGATTGCTCATAATGACGGTAAGCTTGGTTGCTATGAACTAGCTCACTTTCTGGACGGAAATAGCTACCACGAGTACGAGTTGCAGAAGAAGTTTCTGAACCGTAAATCAACCAATTCGGATGTTTCGCACGAAGCTTCTTGTAGTTGTCCTCTGAGTAGTTAAATCCAACCGCATCAAGTTCGTTGGCAATCTTTTCATGATCACCACTACCATCACCAAAGCGGAACTTATCTGCTCCCATAGTAACATAGCGTGTCTTATCAACTGCTTTAATAACTTGGACCAAGCGTTTAACAGTCGCTAGAGAACGAGCCTTACCGTCTGCTTCACCGATTTCATTACCGATAGACCACATGACGATAGCAGGGTTATTCTTGCCTCTCTCGACCATTGTACGTAGGTCAAAATCAGACCATTTTTCACCTTTTTTAGCATCTGGGTGAGTGGCGTCTTTGTCAAAGAAACGTCCGTAGTCATACTGTTTCTTCCCACCGTACCAAGTATCGAAGGCTTCTTCTTGCACCAACAAACCTAGTTCTGCAGCGATCTGCAAGGTCTGCTCACTAGCTGGGTTGTGGGTTGTACGGATAGAGTTCACACCCATATCCTTCATCTGTTTCAGACGACGGTATTCTGCCTTATAGTTTTCTTCAGCCCCTAGAGCTCCGTGGTCGTGGTGAAGAGAAACACCGTGGAATTTAATCCGTTCACCATTCAAAGAGAAGCCTTCGTTTGGAGTCCAATTGTAATAACGATAACCAAATAAATCTTTCTTAGCATCTACCAACTGGCCATCACGATAGACACGAGTTACCAATTCATAAAGGGCAGGCTTGTCGTTAAGGACTGTCCAAAGTTTTGGTTTCTCAACTTGCAAAATAGCATTTAGACTAGTTGATTGATGAGCTTTCAAGACTTGACTATCTGTACGAACCACGTCCGTTACAGCCTGACCATTTCGTTCAATAATTTGGTATTCAGCAACAATTTCATGATCTTTGTCATCTGTATTGACAATCTTACTTGTTACATGAGTATCAACCTTACCATTTTGTTGTTTTTCAAGGTCTGGTGTTAAGATAGTTGTTCCATTTTTCTCAGCATGAACCTTATCTGTGACTTGAAGGGTAACATCGCGGTAAATACCACTTCCTGAATACCAACGGCTACTTGGTTGTTTATTGACCGCATGTACAGCTACGACATTCTCACGACCGTCTTTATTGAGATAGTCAGTGATGTCATATGAGAATTGGTTGTAACCATTTGGATAGTGACCAACTAGCTGACCGTTTACATAGACTTGCGAATCCATATAAACTCCATCAAAGACCAGGCGAACATTCTTATTAAGGTCTTTTTCATCTAGTTTAAAGGTCTTGCGATACCAAGCATCACCACCATTGAGTTGTCCACCCTCATTTTGGGCAGGAGAATCATGATCGAAGTCATTGTAGATACTCCAGTCATGAGGAAGGTCTAATTTCTTCCAGCTTGATACATCTGCATCTGGTTTGATAGCGTCTTTTGCATTAGCATTGAGTTTAAAATGCCAGTTTTGGTTAAATTCTACTTTACGGTCCTCAACCAATTGATTTACCTCCTCACTGGTAGCCGGTTTTAGGTCCGGTTTTTCCGTTTGAGCAGATTGGTCTTGAGTAATTGCTTGAGGTTTCTTATCTAACATGGAATCCACTTTTTTATCAGAATCTGATTGTACAGTTTGGTCGTCCTGTGCCTTTTCAACCGCATGAGCTGGTGTAGCAACTTCACTTGCAGCTGATTCAGTTGATGCTGGCTGTTCTGGACTTCTTGTTTCACCAAGTTCCTCTTTATGAGAATCATCCGCTACTTTTTCTGCAGCAACTGCAATTGGAGTTTCATCAGCTGAAACTGGGTTTGCACCAGCTACACTTGCTCCAAATAAGACTGAGCAAGTACCGATGAGCACTGAGCAAGTACCCACCGTAAATTTCCGGATACTATACACTCTTTTTCGATTCCAATGATCTTTTCCCATAAGATCCTCCTTATATTGGTAACCGCTTCCATTTTTATGTAAGCGCTCTACTTTTTCAGTAGTATTTTGCTTCTATTTTATAAAATAATATAAGAAACTTCAATACTGGCAGCATAAAAATCATACTTTTGATTCTTTTTTCTATAATTTGTAGAAAAGTTTAAAAATCTGAATGTACATTTAGTGAATGATTTTACTAAAAAAGGCGGTGGGACAGAAATCGATAGACAAAGTCTCGATTTCGTAGTCCCAGCCCCGCGAGGATGATTAGGAGCTTTTTGGAGTCTAATACTCAATGAAAATCAAAGAGCAAACTAGGAAGCTAGCCGCAGGTTGCTCAAAGCACTGCTTTGAGGTTGTGGATAGAACTGACGAAGTCAGTAACATATATACGGCAAGGCGACGCTGACGTGGTTTGAAGAGATTTTCGAAGAGTATAAAAGACGAACAGAAAGTTCAATCAGCTACCGCGTCAAAGTTTGATTGCTAATAAAAAGTGAGGTCGGGATCTTTTGTCCCAACCTCTTTTACGGACTATCAAACTGATATTTCCTATTAGATTATTGACTAGATTTCCCCTTTTCCAAAAGCTTGATCATCTCATTTTTACGTTCTTCAAGCTCGGCAATTTGCTGAAGCAAAAGCTCTGAAAAATCACATTCAAGCTCTTCAGTTTCGCCACTATTATACCAATCTAGAGCTACTATATGATTGTCCTTATCAAAGCAGAAAATCACATCTCCATCCCCTATGATAGACAGAAATGGAATATAGTCAACAAATCCTAAATCATGTAATTCCTTAGTTTTTATTCGAATGTCTAAGAAGTCTGGGATGCCATCGGCAATTCCCAAGACCTTAATACCTCTGCAGAAGGTCCAAAAAGGGGCTACATCGTAAGCCTTGGCTCTTGGCCATAGCTCTTCTCTGACCTCCATAAAGAGACCTCCCAAAGATGACATGGTGAATTCTCTGAAATCTTCTGGCAGACGAATGCCGTATTGATTTTCAAAATCCTGAACATCTTCTTCCGATGGTTCATTGCCCATGCAGGCGACAACTTGATAAGTGTCCTTATCATAGTGACGAAAATAATCATAAACTTCCTTGAGTGCCATCATTTCATTCCTTCTTTACTCAGAAATATAAACCACAAATCCAGCTGGCAAGATAACTTGTTGTCCATCTTCAAACTGGCAATGACTCGCTAAATCAACTGAATCTCTTTCTAAAACAAAATTCTCTTTAGACTGATTAAAGATTGCCTGAACTTCTTTTCCTTGGTAGTTCCACTTCAAGGATAAAACATCTAGTTTCACTTCTTCCAAGCGATAATTTCCATGCTGAATCATACTTGCCACTTCCTTACGGACTTGGATTAATTTCTTCATAAAATTCAGCATATCATTATCCTCAGATACACGCTCCCAAGGCATGACACGACGGCAGTCAGGGTCTGGTCCACCAATTAGGGCCAACTCTGTTCCGTAATAGATACAAGGAGTCCCTTTTTGAAGGTAGAGGAAAGCTAGAGCAGCCTTGACATGTTGGAGATCGCCTTTGGCAGTTGTGAGGATACGCTCTGTATCGTGAGAATCAAGAAGGTTAAACATCACTTCTGATATTTGTTGCTTGTAGTACATAGACTGGCTGTTGATTTCTGAAATAAACTGCTCCGTCTTTTTATGCTGACGCAAGAAATAATCCTTGATACTTTCAGAGAGCGGATAGTTCATAACAGCATGGAACTCATCCCCTTGTAGCCAAGGCTGAGACGTATGCCAGATTTCACCTAGTATATACAAATCAGGCTTTTTAGCGAGAACTGCCTTTCTGAAATCTCTCCAGAACTGGTGGTCAATTTCATTAGCAACGTCCAAACGCCAAGCATCGATATCAAAATTCTCAATCCAGTAGGTCGCAACACTGAGAAGATAGTCTTTGACTTCAGGATTGGCTGTATTTAACTTAGGCATATAGCTAGCAAAGGCAAAAGTATGATAAGGGAGTTGCCTTGGATTCTGAAGTTTATCCTCAGTAACTGGGAATTCTTGGATATGGAACCAATCTTTATAAACTGAGTTTTCTCCATTTTTTAGAACATCCTGCCATTGGACTGACTGGTTGCCAATATGATTAAATACTGCATCTAGCATAATCTTGATCCCACGTTTGTGGGCTTCCTCGACTAGATTACGAAAGACTTCCTTGTCTCCAAAGTGACGGTCGATTTCAAAATAATCCGTCGTATCATACTTGTGATTGGTCGTTGCTTCAAAAATTGGACATAGGTAAAGTCCAGTGATTCCCAAATCTTTAAGATAGTCTAAATGGTCAATAATCCCTTGTAAGTCTCCACCAAAAAAATCATCCATGTTAGGTGCAATGACAGCATCCCACTCTCGAGCTCCATCTGGAGTCAAATTAGGATTTCCATTAGCAAAGCGTTCTGGGAAAATCTGATACCACACAGCTTCTGAAACCCAACTAGGAACCTGGCAACCATCGATTTCGTGAATGTAAGGAAGTTTAAAGCCATTTCCATCAGCATCCAAGTTTTCGTGAGTATATTCAACACATCCCTTATCTCCGTAGAAGACTCCCTGACCTTCCTTATCAAGGAGTTCAAAAAGATACTGAATCCGTGCAAAATTAACCGACACCGTAACCTGCCAATAATCAAATAAAGCATCCGAGGTTACTTTAATCATTTCTTTCTTGGCTTCATACTTATCCTCAATGAAAATAAAGGGATCTCCATAGTGCAAGATGACCTGCTGAATATCATTTTTCTTACTTCTAATTCGGATATGCAACTGATTTTCTTTATACAGATAAGCATACTCTGATTCTGGTCTATGATAAATGGCTGTTAATTCCATGTCTTGTCTCCTAAAATTAATAAAAACGCAAACGTTTTCATAATTGCTAGTTCTAGTATACTATTTTAACTGTTTATTTGCAATTTTTATACCAGTTTTACGATAGATATATAGATGGACAAGGGTAAAATTGAGTAGACTCTTTTTGAGCTTTAAAAAGAGAGTTTCCATGAACTGGAAAACTCTCTCATCATTACGGAGCAGATGATTAAAATAAATGCTATCTGATATCTTTAATCCTCTAGAATGAAAATTTCTTCAACATGTAGTCGTAGCAACCTTGCAATTTTCATTGCTAGTTCAAGTGTAGGATTGTACTTGTCATTCTCAATAGCAATTATGGTTTGTCGACTAACGCCTAATATTTTTGCCATATCTTCCTGACGTAGTCCTTCAGACTTTCTTAACTGTTTGATATTATTTTTCATACAGCATTAGTCTTTCTGAAAACAATAAATGCCAATCGCCAAAACTACGATAAGGATAACAACCATCAAAATTACTCCTTGAACAAGTTTATTTGGTTCTTTAAACTCTTCATCACCGTCAATCATTTTATGTTTTATTGCATGTTGAGTAAATCCTTGAATAGAAATAGATAAACATAAAATCAGACATGGTAACATTTCAAGTTCAATGCCTTTTGTAATAGATTGATAAATATTAAATACTGTCCATCCACATAAGCCAAATAGAGCCGTTTTATAACCCCATTCCTCAGAACGTAGCTGAATCGCTCTGTCCATTTCATCCATTTTTCTCATAGTCCTATTCCTCCAATTCGTCAAAAAAATGTCAAGAGCTCTTTACATTTTTTATTATACTCTAAATCGATGAAATGTCAAGATGTTTTAACATTCTTAGGCTTTTTTATTTTCTTCATCTATTCTAAGAATATTCCTAACTCCAATTTTCAGTCTAATCAATCCGACAAAGGGCAAGTTCTTTTAAACCTATTTTATCTTGACTTCATAAGCTTTGGCTATAGATATACTTTTAGTTATGTTAGACTCGGAGTTTATTCTCTCTTTAATCTGCTTTCTTATCTCAATTATACTCCAAAACTATCAAATAGAGATAAACTACCAGTATTTTCAGGGATTATTTTTGATCAACAACTTCTCCTAATTAAAACAAAAAGCCATTCCTCAAGGAAACAGCTTCATCACTTATAATTAAAGGTTTCTTCAGCTAACTTATCTGCTAACTTGGGAAAGAGGGTGTAAAATTTATGAGCTAAATTTAACAAAAGAGGGAGATTGAGCTCGCGTTTGTTTTTCCCTATGGTCTTAACAATCTTTTGGGCTACTGCGTCAGGTTCCAAGAGAAAACGATCAACCGACTTAAGATAGGTTCCATCTGGATCAGCCTGGTCAAAAAATCCTGTACGAATCGGACCTGGATTAACCGTCGTCACATAGACACCATAGGGCATGAGCTCAAGGCGAAGAGCATTTGAAAAACCAATAGCCGCAAACTTGGTCGCTGAGTAAAGACTGGACTTTCCAGTTGCTATCAAACCAGCCATACTAACGATATTGATGATATGGCCTTTTCGGATTTCCTTCATACAAGCTGCAACCAACCGAGACAGATTCATTAAAGCAAAGGTGTTAACCTCAAACATCTGATGAATATCTTGATCAGAGATATTGTCAAAATCTTCAAAAATCCCGTAGCCAGCATTATTAATCAAAACATCAATCTTTCCATAGCGCTGGTAGAGTTCAGCTACTAGGCATTCTAGGGCTTGAGCATCGGTAATATCAATCTCAACCAATTCAGCCTGTGGATGATTTCCGTATAGTTGAGCTAATTTTTCTCTATTTCTACCCAGCAAAATCAATTGATCATTGGGCAAGAGTTTGACCATTTCTTGAGCTAGACCCCCGCTAGCACCTGTAATGAGAATAGTCGACATACTTTTCCTTTCTCAATCTTCTAGATTTCCACTTCTTCCAAGTCTTTGACCACATGGACGTTTTCAAAAATCGTTGCCGCATCTTTCTTGAGCTGGCTAATGTCTTTTGAAAGAAAGCGTGCACTGATATGGTTGAGCAAGAGTCGTTTGGCTCCTGCTTCTGCCGCTACTTGTGCAGCCTGCATATTGGTTGAGTGGCCATGATTGCGGGCAATCTTTTCGTCTCCCTTGCCATAAGTCGACTCATGGACAAGAACATCTGCATTGACACCAAGACGCACACTGGCATCTGTTTTTCGAGTATCTCCCAAAATGGTAATAATCTTACCAGGTCGCGGTGCTGAGATATAATCTGCTGCCTTGATCTCGGTGCCGTCCTCTAATACAACATCCTGACCGTTTTTGATTTTTCCAAAAAGCGGTCCAAATGGTACACCAGCAGCCTTTAGTTTTTCAGCGTCCAAGGTCCCTTCTAGATCCTTTTGCATGACACGATAACCCACACAGAAAATAGTGTGATCCAACTCTTCCGCATACACCGTGAATTTATCTGTTTCAAGAATTTTCCCTAGAGAATCTTGGTCAAACTCATGGAAATGAATCTTATAGGGTAGGCGTGAACCAGAGACACGCAAACTAGTCAAGACAAATGACTTGATGCCTTGGGGACCATAGATTTCCAAATCTGTTTGCTCTTCATTGGCTTGAAAGGCACGACTAGAGAGAAAACCAGGCAATCCAAAGATGTGGTCTCCATGTAGGTGAGTAATAAAGATTTTGCTGACCTTTCGTGGTCGAATCGTGGTTTCCAGAATGCGATTTTGCGTTCCTTCGCCACAGTCAAAGAGCCAAACTTCGTTAATCTCGTCCAAGAGTTTCAGGGCGAGACTTGAAACGTTGCGGGCTTTAGAGGGCTGACCAGCCCCCGTTCCTAAAAATTGAATATCCATTCGATACTTTCTAATTAATCAATATATAACATAGCAGTTCTATTTTCCGAGCGGTAATAAAACTTGCCAGAGAAAGATTTAGCTTCTTGTAGTAAATCCTCTTGACTATAGCCTTTGAGTCGTTTTCTTCCATCTGCCAGAGTTTCCAAGTCGGTTAAAGGCGTCAAACTCTCCACAGAGACAACTTCTTCCTCTCCAAGCTCCTTCATGTAGATTTTACCAGACTCCTCAAAAACTAGCTGATGAGGAAAAATTTGCGCAATCTCAAAGAGTAATTCATCTGTAATTGCTTCCTCGTGTTCAGAGAAAATGCGACCTAGACCTTCTTTCTCGTAGCAAAATCCAAAGGATTTACCAGAGAGATTGAGGCGAATAAAGGGCTTGTTTTCCAGAGTGAAAGTTGGCTCAGTATTGTAAAGATTCAACTCCTGACTCAATTCAGCAAAATAATCTGTCGCAGCTTGAGGGCTCTTTTTCTGATAGAGTTCTGCAAAGTAGGCATTCACTACACTGGGTGGAGGAGTGATGAGGGCTAGTTGCTCCTGGTCAGATTTACCAGCTAAAAGCTGATCTAGATATACTTTATCTAAGCTGGTATACCCACCATACTTGAGAGCTAATGTTTTGATATCAGTCATAAAATTCCTCTAATCTCCATTTGTTTTTCTCAGCAATGTAGCCTGTGATGACTTGACCATCATCTTGGTAGTCCCGTTTTTCAAGAATCGCAACACTCTCCAAATCATGAATCTTGTAAGCCTTAGAAAAAGGCACGCGCAAAGTAAAGGGTTCAAAAATTTCCTTGATCTTATCTAGCAATAAAGCCTGCAACTGCTCTCGACTATCTTTAGACTTTGCCGAAATCAGAGCATATGGCGTTTGAGTGGGCGTGAAATCCTCTACCAAATCCGCTTTATTATAAAGGGTTAAGCGAGGAATATCCTCCATGTCCAAGTCTTTCATGATGGAGAGAACTGTTTTTTCATGTTCCTCATGATAAGGATTGCTAGCATCGATGACATGGACCAAGAGATCTACATGCTTGCTTTCTTCAAGGGTTGACTTGAAACTTGACACCAACTCTGTCGGCAAATCTTGAATAAACCCAACAGTATCAGTTAAAGTCACCTGTAGATTCCCACCAATATGGATGCTTTTAGTCGTCGCATCCAAAGTCGCAAAGAGCTCATCTGCCTCATACTGGGTCTTGCTAGTCAAGGTGTTCATGATAGTTGACTTACCAGCATTGGTATAGCCAATCAAGCCAATCTTAAAAGTACTTGACTCCAAACGTTTTTCTCGAACTGTCGCCCGATTTTTCTCAACCACCTTGAGCTGGCGCTCGATATCTGTAATCTGGTTGCGAACACTACGACGATTAAGCTCCAGCTGACTTTCACCTGGACCACGGGAACCAATTCCCCCTGCCTGACGGCTGAGCATAATCCCCTGACCAACCAAACGAGGCAAGAGGTATTTGAGCTGAGCTAGATGAACTTGGAGCTTCCCTTCATGGCTTCGAGCCCGCATGGCAAAGATATCCAAAATCAACTGCATGCGGTCAATGACCTTGACCCCTAGAACTTCTTCTAAATTGACATTTTGGCGAGGTGTCAGACGGTTGTTGACAATGACAGTTGTGATTTCTTCTGCATCCACCATTTGAGCAATCTCTTCCAACTTACCAGAACCGACGAAGGTCTTGGAATCGTATTTTTCACGTTTTTGTCTGTAACTATCGACTACAACTGCCCCTGCCGTTTTAGCTAGACTAGCCAGTTCTTCCATGGAGAGGTCAAAATTATCCATGCCCTGGAGTTCAACACCAATCAGCAGGACTCGCTCCTCTTTTTTCTCCGTTTCAATCATTTAAAAACTCCTCAATCTGGTTTAAAATACGGTCTTTTACACCAGATTCTCCTATCTGATAAAAGGTCACCTGCATACGATTACGGAACCAGGTTAGCTGGCGCTTGGCAAAACGACGGGTCGCCTGTTTAAGACTCTCACTAGCTTCCTCCAGGCTCTGCTCTCCACGAAAATAGGGAAATAGTTCCTTGTAGCCAATGCCTTTAGCAGCCTGTACATCTGGATAATGGTCAAACAGCCACTTGACTTCATCCAATAGTCCAGCTTCAAACATCAAATCCACACGGTGGTTAATCCGTTCATACAATTGACTACGCTCATCATCCAAGCAAATAATCAGCGGCTCATACAAGGTCTCTTGATTTTCCAAGTCTTGACCAAAATGGGAAATTTCTAAGGCACGCATGGCACGGCGACGATTAAACTGGGGAATTGCAAGGCCTGCTTGATCCACCAAATGGGCTAATTCCTCATCTGTATAAGGCTCCAAACTAGCTCGATAAGCTAAAATCTCCTCATGGGGAGTCTCACCACCTAAATGATATCCTTCTAGCAGACTCTGGATATAAAGACCTGTCCCACCAGCGATAATAGCTAGTTTGCCGCGACTTTGAATATCCTCAATGGCTGCCTTAGCTTCTGAAACAAAATCAAAAGCCGAGTAAGACTCGGTTACATCTCTCACATCAATCAAGTGATGAGGAACACTTGCCTGCTCCTCTGGACTAGCCTTGGCTGTCCCAATATCTAGTCCTCGATAGACTTGTTGGCTATCTCCACTAACTACTTCACCATTAAAACGCTTAGCAACTTCAATGGCTAGAGCTGTCTTTCCAACTGCAGTCGGTCCAACAATCACAATTATTTTTGTTTTCATCTTTTTTCCTTGAAAAATTCCCATTTTTTCGCTACTATTATTATATCACAAAAAGGTCAGTCAGAAAAATGCGACCTCTTGAGGTAGCTGGCTGATTTATAAGTTAAAGGAGGAATACTCATGGCTAAAGGTTTCGCTAAAGGTCTTGTAACAGGTATTGCAGGAACTGTCGCTGCAGTTGCAGGTGCAGTTTACGCAGTTAAAAAGAAAGTGATCGAACCAGAAGAACAAAAAGCAGCTTTCATCGAAGAAAACCGTAAGAAAGCAGCGCGTCGTCGCGTATCACGTTAAAACACAAAAGAAGTTGGGATTTTTCTCAACTTCTTTTTTTCTATTCTTTTATACTCAATAAAATATACTCAATAAAAACCAAATAGGAAACTAGGAATCTAGCGTGGTTTGAAGAGATTTTCAGAGAGTATTAAATTGCCAAGTCAAACTTCAACTGTGGCTTGACTGGATCATAATCAACCAGATCAAAATCCTCTGCTTTAATATCAAAGAAGTTGGTCTTGTCTGGTACATTTAAGACCAAACGTGGTTGGCAGTTTGAAGGCTCACGACGAAGCAATTCCTGAGCTTGTTCAAATTGATTGTCATAAATGTGAAGGTTATTGATAAAGTAGAAGAATTTTCCAACTTTCCAACCAAAGTGTTTAGCAATCATCATCTGAAGAGCCACATACTGCATAGCATTAATATGATGAGCCACCAGCATATCGTTAGAACGTTGGGTCAAGGTCGCATCCAAATAGATTTCCCCATCTACACGACGGACATCAAACATGGTTTGAAAGGCACAAGGAAGAAGGCCATCTGTTTCCTCAAAAGCTTGATAATCCCAAAGTGAGATGATATTGCGACGGTTCCAAGGATTGGCTTCTAACTGTTTGAGAATCTTGTTAATGATGTCATGCTTCTTAACAACAGCCCCATAACGTTCCCCAATAGTCCCTGTATCTCCAACTTCCCAGTCATTCCAGTAGTGAACATTGTACTTGTCATTGAGAACTTCTAGACTATTTGACTGATCCTGATAAATCCAGAGCACTTCCTTGATAGCTGATTTGATAGGAATAGGTCTTAAGGTCGTGATTGGAAATTCTCCCTTGGACAAGTCATACTCCGCAAAAGCACCTGTGATGTACTTGGAGTTAGCCACTGTTCCATCCTTATACTTGGGACGTGCTTGTTCTGAAAAGACTCCTTCATTGAGAATTCGCTCGATATTTTCTTTAAAAATCTTATCTGCTTTTGTCATTTGCTATCACCTCATTCATTGTCTTAACTAGTATAGCATAAAAAAAGAAAGGAGGAAAATCACTCGCTTACAGAAAGCAATTTTCTCCTTTTTATGTTTATTTATTGCAAGACAAGTGATGCTGCTCCGATAACTCCAGCGTCATTTCCTAGAGTTGCAAGAGCCAATTTAGTAGATGTACGTACTTGTGGGAAGGTATTTTCATCATAAACCTTTTGCACGCCTTGGAGAAGGAATTCTCCTGCAGCCGATACACCACCACCGATAACGATTGTTGATGGATTTAGGATAGAACCGATGTTGGCACATGCAATACCCAAGTAACGTGAGAAGTTACGGTAAACGATCAAGGCAAGGTCGTCTCCTTCTTTTGCCAAATCAAAGACAGTTTTAGCAGTTACTTCTTCACCGTCGTCGATCAAGCGTTTTAAGGCTGCATCGCCTTCGTATTCATCTGCGTAACGACGAGTCAAGTTAACGATACCTGTCGCTGAAGCTACTGTCTCAAGACAGCCTTTTTTACCACACGTACATGCGATTGGTTGGTCAAAGTCAACAGTGATATGGCCAAGCTCACCAGCAGCACCTGCAACACCGTGAAGCAATTTACCTTCTGCTACGATACCGCCACCAACACCTGTACCAAGTGTCATAAAAACAACATCTGGTTGGTTGTCACCAGCACCCATCCAACGCTCACCAAGAGCTGCCACGTTGGCGTCATTGTCGATAAAGAATGGAATCCCCAAGGTTTTTTCCATTTTTTCTTTGATTGGTTGAAGAGTTTTCCAGTTGAGGTTGTAGGCACCGATAACAGTCCCTTTTTCACGGTCAACCACACCAGGTGACCCCATACCAATTCCACGGAAATCTTCAGCAGACAATCCAAGCAAGCCCAAACGGTGTTGAATAGTTTCAATCATATCGTCTACGATATGGCTTCCTTCATCCAAAATGTTAGTCTTAATAGACCATTTTTCTTGGATTTCTCCTTCTTGCGTTAAAATAGCGAACTTGATAGAAGTCCCACCAAGGTCAATCCCAATAATTTTTTGACTCATTTTTATCTCCTTTATGATTTATCACTTCTTTATTATTTTATCAAACTTGTTACAGCAATTCAAGAAAACTTCTAGTTATTTCTGCAAACTCTTTTGGTTTTGCCTTATTCAAGACATGAGGTCCCTCAGGAATGATCTGAAACTGGGAATCTGGCATCAGTTCTTGAATAGCTTTCATTGAACTGAGATTAGGCTTATCCTGACTACCACAAATTAACAAGCTTGAATAGGGACAATTCCTTGCAATCTCTCTTAAATCAAGTGTTTTTAATTCCTCAGAAACTCCAACCATAAGAGCTTTATCTGCTCCCTGTTTCTCAAATATCCTTTTTGGAAGCAATTTAAATATCAGCAACTGAATGTAAAAAGGGATGTTACCTGCTAGTTTCAGTGGGCAACCTGACAAAACCAAGGCCTGAAGATTTGGTATATCATAACTTGAAAGCTCCAATGCAAGGGCAGCCCCTAAGGACAAACCGATTAGGACAAAAGGTTCTGTTTCCACTGTTAAGCGCTGATAAATGCGCTCCTTAGCTTCTTGGTAGGTAGCAACTCTGGAAGGAAATAAGTCTAGGGCTTCAGAAGGATAATCTGCCAGTAAATCCTGAACTTCTTTCCAACTATCTGCTGACTGACCTAGGCCATGTAAAAATATTAGTTTCATTTAGTTCTCCCCTACTGACAACTCATATAAGCCCCTTACTGCATTACAAGCATAAATGACTTCTGCTTGCTTCAAATCTTCTATGGTTAAGACCTTCTCTTCTACTTGCCCATTTTCAAGCAAGTGTTGACGATAAATCCCTGGTAACAGGCCTAGCTGACTAGGAGGTGTATAGAGCTTGCCATCCATTTTTAAGACCAGATTGCCAATAGAGGTTTCAAGCAATTTTCCATCAGCAGTGTGATAGATGATTTCCTGCTCTCCCATTGTCAAATGCGGTCGATGTGTCGTCTTAAAGTAGGTAAAGGCCTGCTCCAAATCAGCTTCTTGCTGACAAAGCTTGGCCTGACAAAAACTAGAGCTAAGCGGTGTCAATACTTGTCGATCAATTTCTATTTCTCCAGACTTGCTGAGACTGATTCGTATCCGATAATCTTGACGTATGTCACAAGACTGGTACTCCTTCTCTATTTCTTGTCTCAAACTATCTTCATCAAATGGAAAGGCAAAATAACGACTAGCCTTTCGCAGTCTTTCTAGATGTTGATTTTCAAAGAGCAAGGTTTTCTGGCTGATTTTTCCTGTCGTAATCAGTTGAAAACGAGGCTGTTTGCGATAAAGAACAGCTGCCTTTTGCTGGACTTCACGGTATTCTGCTTCCCAAGTACTATCCCAAGTGATGCCACCTCCGACACCATAGATGGCTTGCCCTCCATGCAGTTGAATGGTTCGAATAGCCACATTAAAAATCCGTCGTCCATTAGGAAGCAAGAGTCCAACAGTTCCACAGTAAACTCCTCTAGCTTGTTGCTCCAAGTTCTTGATAATTTCCATGGTCGCTATCTTGGGAGCTCCTGTGATGGAGCCACATGGAAAGAGCGATCGGAAAATTTCAACTAGGTCAACATCTGGTCGTAACTGACTCTTGATGGTCGAAGTCATCTGCCAAACCGTTGAATACTGTTCTACTTGGCATAAACGCTCCACATGCTCACTACCAACCTCAGAAATACGGTTCATGTCATTACGCAAGAGGTCCACTATCATCATATTTTCTGAACGATTTTTGGGATCCTGCTCCAACCAAGCCGCTTCCTTCAAGTCTTCAACGTCGTTCAAACCCCGTTTAGTCGTCCCCTTCATAGGGCGAGTTGTCAACTCACGACCATTTTGCTCAAAAAAGAGTTCTGGACTCATGGAAATCACTGCCATGTCGTCATGTTCAACATAGGCATTGTAACCCGCTTCCTGCTCGACAACCATACGATTGTAGATAGCAAAAGGATTGGCAGACAACTCCTGCTTGAGTTGAACCGTATAGTTGACCTGATAGGTATCTCCTTGTCTTAAATGATGGTGAATCTGGGCAATAGCCTTTTCATAGTCCTCTGCAGAAGTTACTTCCTGCCAGTTTGATGGCAACTCCACCTCCTCATAAGTCAGAGGAATGTTAGATGTTTCAACACTGTTATGAACAGTGAAGTAAAGCAAATACTCTCCTAACAAGGGACCCTCGTGAACCGCCAACTTCTCCTCAAAAGCAGGCGCAGCCTCATAGCTGACATAGCCCACCACATAATAGCCTTGCTCTTGGTAGCTTTCCACTTGTGCCAGCAGGTCTGCCACTTCTGCTAATCTTCTTGTTTTTAACTCTTTGATAGGCTGGGTAAAGGTGTATCGCTCCCCCAAAACCCTAAAATCAATCACTGTTTTTCTATGCATATCCTAAGTATACCATAAAAGCCAGACCCCAACAGGAGATCTGGCAATTTTATTCTTTGAGAATGATAAAGTAGATGTCACTTTCTAAGAAAATCTGAACATAGCATTCTCTTTTATCACACCGACTTTTTATCTATCCTTTAGGAAAGAGTTCAGATGAAAAGGCATCTGTGACCTGCAATAGTTTTTGGAAGACTTTTTTCTTCAGAGCTACTGTATAGTTGGCAACTGAGCCTCCATACTTGAAGTTTCGGTAATCCGTTTCTACTGCTTGGTCAAACAAGTCTTGCAATTTCTCATAAGAATCAATTTGCTGACCATCAATTTCAAAACTATGGATTCCTCGTTTTGCCTTGGCAATAATAGCGTCAAACCAAGCCTTCTTCCATTCTTCCAAGTTCTGGAACTTGCCTTTCGAAACCTTCTGGATAATGAAATCATCGCCAAGTGTATCATGCCCCTCGCTCAGCGCCTCATCTTTGTATTTATTAGAAGCATATCCTAGGAAACCATTTTCGTAACCATAATAACCCCACATACGGAAGGCATTATGCTTGAAGGAGATGGCTCCAGGAGCTCCCTGACTTGTATTTCCACCGTAGATAGCATCCACCATCTTGACATTGACATAAGCTGTCTTGAGGTCTTCTGGTCGGTAAGTTCCCTGATAATGCCTGTTGGTGATGATGTTATTTTTGATTAAATCATCCACAGAATTTAGCTGAGTCTTGGCTTCGTCATCTGTCAATGGACGGACATAGTCCCACTGGTTTGGAGCAAGGAGTTTATTATCCTGATCCTGATAGCGCATCTGCTTGGTCATCTTGCTGAACCAAGCCTTCTTCAAAGCCAGATCATTCTTAGCGAGGACTCGTTCCCCTTCCAGATAATCTAGAAGCATCAAGGCCTCATTATAACCTTTCATGTAGTGGTCAATCTGCTGGCGTGTTTGCAACTTGGTTGGATCTGGATTGTACCATTGGTCCCCATCATTTGGTCGCATATAAGCCATGTTGAGCCCGAGAGCGCCATATTCACCCTGATAGCTTTCACCTTACTTGTTTTCAAAATCAAAAATTTTCAGGAGTGATTCCAACACGTTCGATTAAATTGCCCAACCGCTTCTAAAATCCAAATTCTACACTTCTTATGAATTAAAATATATTTCTAGTAAACACTTTTTAATAATCTCAAAATCACTCAACATAATCCAACAAATAACCATAGCCCTTTTCTTCCATTTGATCCTTTGGGATAAAATGGATGGATAGACTATTGATACAATAGCGTAGACCTCCCTTGTCCTGAGGTCCATCTGTAAAGACATGTCCTAGGTGAGAATTCCCTGTTCGACTTCTGACTTCCGTTCTGACCATATTGTATGACTTGTCTTCCTTATAGGTCGCAACATCTGGACTGATCGGCTGGGTAAAACTTGGCCAACCACAACCCGATTCAAATTTATCTTTCGAAGAAAAGAGAGGTTCGCCAGTCGCAACATCCACATAAAGACCTGCTTCAAATTTATCCCAGTAACGATTTGAAAAGGCACGTTCTGTTTGACCATTTTGAGTCACGGCATACTCCTCTGGAGACAAAAGTTTTTTCAATTCATCGTCACTCGGTTTTGGATATTTACTTGCATCAATAACAGGATAGGCTGCTTGATTGACATTGATATGACAATATCCATTAGGGTTTTTCTGGAGATAGTCTTGGTGGTAGTCCTCAGCCACAATAAAGTTTCTTAAGGCTTCCTTTTCAACCGCCAGAGGCTGGTCGTACTTCTTAGAAACTTGGTCAAAAATTTGATTGATGACTTCTAAATCTTTCTCATCTGTATAGTAAACTCCTGTTCTGTACTGAGTCCCCACATCATTTCCCTGCTTATTTTTACTGATTGGATTGATAATGCGGAAATAATGGAGCAAAATTTCTTTTAAAGAGATTTGATTGACATCATAGGTTACATGAACAGTCTCTGCATGCCCGGTTTGGCCGATTAATTCATACTGGGTTGTTTCTCCTCTACCATTTGCATAGCCAGAGACCGCATCTGTCACACCCGCTACTCGTGAAAAATACTCTTCGACTCCCCAGAAACAACCTCCTGCTAGATAGATTTCATGTAAGTCAGCATCTTTACTTGGTTGAATTTTTTTCGTGACTTTTTGCCCTTGACTAACTGCTGCCTTCTCAATTTGAGTGGTATCTGTGTAGCTTGCGCTCCTTTTTTCCAAAAGAAATAGAATTCCAATAATAATGCAAATGATGATTCCTATGAATACAATTATTTTTAATTTATCATTCATGATGAGCCTCTAATCTATGCTTTTTAGCGTCTGTAAAATAGTTTCCTTGTCCATAAAGCCTGGCTGGGTCTTAACGAGTCTACCTTCCTTATCAATAAAGGCTTGAGTCGGATAAGAACGAACTCCGTAACTCGCCAAAAGTTGTCCCGAAGGGTCTAGCAATACTGGTAAATCTTTATAGTCCAAACCTTGATACCATTTTTTAAAGGCTTCTTCTGCTTGCTCTCCTTTTTGACCAGGAGAAACAACTGTCAAAATTACAAAATCATCGCCAGCTTCTTTTGCCAGTTCATCGGTATCAGGTAAACTAGCTAGACAAATAGAGCACCAAGATGCCCAAAATTTGAGATAGACCTTTTTGCCCTTATAATCTGATAGGCGATAGGTTTTCCCATCAACTCCCATAAGCTCAAAGTCTGGAACTGCTTCTCCTTGTTTTGCATTTTGAGAACTAACTTGTGCATTTTTGTCTCCATTTTGCTTATCAGCTTCGCTCGTCGTCTGATTTTTACAAGCTGATAGACAAAACAGACTAGTGCAGACCAATACAGTTGCTTGCCATTTTTTCATCTTCATCACCTTCTTTTTTGTTATATGAATATAGATATTTACTTTGTAGTTCTATTATATACCTACCTTGCTAAAAATACTTAGAATCTGTTTGGAAAATCAATAATCTTCTTGATTACAAAAACTCCCACCTGCTAATAAGGGCTCTATAATTTCTGTAGTGGGTAAAACCACCATAGGAATTATGGAGCCTATTTTGTTGTAGAAAAAAAGTCCCAT
>NZ_JARZZP010000030.1 GCF_029948085.1 Streptococcus taonis
TCAGAACGAAGACAAACGTTATTTTTGGCGTTTGTCTTTTTCTTTTTTCAAAAATAGTTTGTCTCATCATCTGATATTCCATTCAAAAATCTGTATTTGAGAAAAATAAAAAGGGACATACCCTATCCATTTCACTAATTTTTTGATATTTAAACACGCCAAAGTAAGCCCAACCTGATCCTGCATTTTGGACTTTCCTTTCTCTCTAGTGTATCTCAAATTATGGTACTCCTTAGCCGTCCCAAAGAGTCGTTCAATTGTTTCTTTGCGCTTCTTATAGAGCTCTTTCATTTCTCTTTGGTGGCGAATTTCCTCACAAAATTCAAGGGCATCTTTCCAGACATGTCTCGTTACTACTTTTTGAAAATTCTTGCTTTGGGTACAAACGGATAATAAAGGACAGGCAACACATACTTTTGGATTACTCTTATACTCACGGTAGCCTTCTCGAGTGGTCGTGCGATAGTTTAGTACTTGATTTTCTGGACAGACATAACAATCATGGCTTGCATCATAAACAAAATTACTAGGTCTTAAGTTTCCCTTTACTCCCTTTGGACGAGTATAAGGAAAGACAGGGATGATGTTACGTTCTAATAAATAATGGGCAATAGCTGGTGTCTTGTAACCTGAATCCGCAATAATATAGTGTGGGGAGAAAGGCTCTAACTTTGAAAATAGGGCAGGGAAGGCCTGACTATCATGAACATTTCCTGCTTCAACCGTATAAGCTAAGGCCCAACCATGCTTATCACAAGCAACTTGAGCAGAATAGGCAAATACTTCCTTGTGTTCGCCCTTGTGAAACCAACCACACTCGGGATCTGTTGTTGAGATCTTCTTTTCCTTGGCCTCACTTTCTTTTGCGGGCTTTAAGGACTTTTTTTCGTGTTTTTTCCTATCTAAATCAATCTCAACTGCCAATTGTTCACTCATAAATTTAGCTTGTTGGTCTACCATTTCCTTACGATACTTGTGACTATTAGCCGCCGCTTTGATATGGGTACCATCCACAAATATTTCAGAAGGATCAATTAAGCCAGCATACAAAGCTTGGCTGAGAACTTGGGAAAAAATCTCAGAAATGAGTTCTTTATCTTGAAAACGACGGCTGTAATTCTTTCCATAGGTAGTAAAATGAGGGACCTTATCATCTAAAGTTAGTCCAAGAAACCAACGATAGGCCACATTTACTTCAATATCTTTCATGGTTTGGCGCATGGAACGAATGCCATAAAAACATTTAATCAAAGGAATTTTGACTAGCATGACGGGATCAAGACTAGGACGACCATTATCTGGGCTATAGGTATTTTCTACCAAATCATAAATAAAGTCAAAATCAACCTTTGAATCTACTTGTCGAAGAAAGTGATCTTTGGGGACCAATTCGTCTATTGTATAGAAACCATATTGCTTACGGTTATAATCAGGTTTTTCTTTGTGAAACATAGGGAACACCTCACAACTTTTCTTACCTCTATTATACGACTTTACACAAAGAAAAGCCCTTAGAAACTGGACTTCCAAGGACTTTGTCTTCAATCTGA
>NZ_JARZZP010000031.1 GCF_029948085.1 Streptococcus taonis
AAAGTACCAAACAGCGAATTACCAGACGGTAAAGTTCCAGGTACAGGTAAGATTACAGAACCAGGTCAACCAGCTGTAGAAGTTCCAGTAACAACACCAGCTAAGGTAACACCAGAAACACCAGCTCAAAAGGCACCAACACTAGAGGTGGAACAAGATCCTAAGACAGGTGACGTTACGGTAACACCTAAGAAACCAGATGGAACTCCATACAAACCAGGAACTAAGGTAGAAATCCCAGGTAAAGATGGAAACCCAATCACAGTAACAATCGGTGAAGACGGTAAAGGTAAAGTACCAAACAGCGAATTACCAGACGGTAAAGTTCCAGGTACAGGTAAGATTACAGAACCAGGTCAACCAGCTGTGGAAGTTCCAGTAACAACACCAGGTAAGGTAACACCAGCAACACCAGTAACTGAACAACCAGGTAAGATTGAAATTACTCGTAAACCAAATGGTGATGTAGTAGTAACGCCTAAGAAACCAGATGGAAAACCATACCCACCAGGAACTAAGGTAGAAATTCCAGGTGAAAATGGAACACCAATCACAGTAACAATTGGTGACAATGGTTCAGGTGAAGTGCCAAATGACAAGCTTCCTAAGAAAGATGTCCCAGGTACAGGAACAGTAACAGAACCGAACAAGAAACCATCACAACCAGTAGATGTAACAACACCAGCTCGTAAGACACCAACAGTAGATGTTGAACAAGATCCTAAGACAGGTGACGTTACAGTAACACCGAAGAAACCAGATGGCTCAACATACCCACCAGGAACTAAGGTAGAAATCCCAGGTAAAGATGGAACACCAATCACAGTAACAATCGGTGAAGACGGTAAAGGTAAAGTACCAAACAGTGAATTACCAGACGGTAAAGTTCCAGGTACAGGTAAGATTACAGAACCAGGTCAACCAGCTGTGGAAGTTCCAGTAGAAACACCAGCTAAGGTAACACCAGTTGCAGTTAATCCGAATGTAAATCACGGAGATACTACAGCTACTAATGATAACGGAGCTAAGTCAAATGATTCTCAAAAAGTATTGCCAAATACTGGAACAGAATCAAATGCGACTCTTGCATCTCTAGGCCTTCTTGGTATTCTAGGTGGTCTCGGACTTGCTTTGGGAAAGAAAAAAGAAGACTAAAAATTTAGTCAAACCAATATGCATTCTTTAGTGTTTTAACAACGAACTAGATTCATTCAGGTAATGATTTTAGTCATAAAATACAAAGAATGTTTAGATAAAGAAAGCGAACAATGCTAGAATTTTGTTAAATGGAATTCTAAGTATTGTTCGCTTTTTGGGCTTTTTGTGGCTCTTTGTTAACTGTAGTGGGTTAAAAAAAGCTAAAATATGGAGAGGGCAATCGTTGTCCTCTCCATATTTTAGGATAGTTATAGTCACTTAGTTTATAAAATACATGTTATAATAAAGCCATGGCATATAGTACAGATTTTAAACAACGAGCATT
>NZ_JARZZP010000032.1 GCF_029948085.1 Streptococcus taonis
TTCTGCTTTTGGTTCAGTTCCTTTGTCTACAGTTTGAGCTTTTGGTGTTGGCTCGTTCTTATCTGCTTGTTTTGGTTCTGAACTTGGTTCTTGAACAGTTACTTTAACTGGAACTTCGTCTGTTGATCCATCTGGGTAAGTTACAACGACTGTCGCAGGTTTTTCACCTGGTGTTGCTGTATCTACTGGTTCCTTGAAGGCTACTGTTGTACCCTTAGGAAGATCTTTCAAGTTACCGATTGAATCTTCTGCTTTTGGTTCAGTTCCTTTGTCTACAGTTTGAGCTTTTGGTGTTGGCTCGTTCTTATCTGCTTGTTTTGGTTTTTTAGTTACAAATTCTGATAATGGTTTTGTATCTTTAGAACCATCTTTATATGTTACGACAAGATTTCCTTTGTCATCTTTTGTGACTGATTGAATCTTACCATCTTTATTAACTGGAGTATCTTTTGCGATATTCGCATCGTCGTTATCTTTATTGTACTTAAGTTGAAGTTTTTCTTTGATTTTATCTAACTCAGCATCTGTTACCTTAGTTGGATCTGCTACTTCAACTTTATCAGCTGGAGCTGGAGTTGCTATATCGTATTTAGATGTTTGATTTTTAACTACAAATCGAACATATCCTGGTTTTTCTTTAGCGTTAGGATCTACATCTAGCGCTCTGTAATCAGTGTTTGAAAGTTCGCCATTGTTGTCTTTAGAAACGATAAAACTTGTCCACTCTTGACCAGCTTTAAGGTTTGTAGTACCAGTCATCTTGATAGTAGCTGATGTCTTATCTTCAGATACTGAACCTTCTCCAGTCACTGCGCCATTTTCAACTTTACCTGTTGTAAATCCATATTTATTCGCGTTATTCCATGAAACATCTCCAGGTCCACGTAGGTAAAGATCTTTAACTTCTTTTTCATCTGTACCTTTGAAAGTTAGATCAGTGTTTTCACCTGTATAAACATAGATTTGTTTATTAGCTTCATTTGAGTATGGAACTTCTACTTTTGGAGCTACGTTTACAAATTCTGACAATGGTTTTGTATCTTTAGAACCATCTTTATAGGTTACAACAACATTGTTGCCATCTTTTTCTACTTTATCAACAACTTTTGAAGCATCTTCTACTTCTTGACCTTTTTTGTCAGCTAAACGTGCATCTGG
>NZ_JARZZP010000033.1 GCF_029948085.1 Streptococcus taonis
CGAACACAGAAGTTAAGCCCTAGAACGCCGGAAGTAGTTGGGGGTTGCCCCCTGTGAGATAAGGAAGTCGCTTAGCTCTAGGGAGTTTAGCTCAGCTGGGAGAGCATCTGCCTTACAAGCAGAGGGTCAGCGGTTCGATCCCGTTAACTCCCATAGGTCCCGTAGTGTAGCGGTTATCACGTCGCCCTGTCACGGCGAAGATCGCGGGTTCGATTCCCGTCGGGACCGTTTAAGATAACGTAAGTTATTTTAGACTCGTTAGCTCAGTTGGTAGAGCAATTGACTTTTAATCAATGGGTCACTGGTTCGAGCCCAGTACGGGTCATCATTGCGGGTTTGGCGGAATTGGCAGACGCACCAGATTTAGGATCTGGCGCTTAACGGCGTGGGGGTTCAAGTCCCTTAACCCGCATAATAGAAATAAGCCGGCTTAGCTCAGTTGGTAGAGCATCTGATTTGTAATCAGAGGGTCGCGTGTTCAAGTCATGTAGCCGGCATTTTTTTAATATAACCAAGAGGTCGATGCGAACGTAGTTCAGTGGTAGAACACCACCTTGCCAAGGTGGGGGTCGCGGGTTCGAATCCCGTCGTTCGCTTAGAGAGGCCGGGGTGGCGGAACTGGCAGACGCACAGGACTTAAAATCCTGCGATTGGTAACGATCGTACCGGTTCGATCCCGGTCCTCGGCATATAATGAGCACCCTTAGCTCAACTGGATAGAGTACCTGACTACGAATCAGGCGGTTAGAGGTTCGACTCCTCTAGGGTGCATTTTTTCTATTTAACTCGGGAAGTAGCTCAGCTTGGTAGAGTACTTGGTTTGGGACCAAGGTGTCGCAGGTTCGAATCCTGTCTTCCCGATTGATGGCGGTGTAGCTCAGCTGGCTAGAGCGTCCGGTTCATACCCGGGAGGTCGGGGGTTCGATCCCCTTCGCCGCTATAATGATCTTGTTGGACCTTTAGCTCAGCTGGTTAGAGCTCTCGGCTCATAACCGAGTGGTCGTAGGTTCAAGTCCTACAAGGTCCATTAAATACTATGGAGGATTACCCAAGTCCGGCTGAAGGGAACGGTCTTGAAAACCGTCAGGCGTGTAAAAGCGTGCGTGGGTTCGAA
>NZ_JARZZP010000034.1 GCF_029948085.1 Streptococcus taonis
CTTTATCATCTGATTTCTTAACTGTCTTATCTGCTGGGATAACCGCTGTTGTACCATCTGGGTATGTAACAGTTGTTTTGCCATCTTTGCCAACTTCAACATCTTTCGCTGTTGGGTTAGATTTCTTAACTTCATCGGCTACCTTAGCTTTTTCTGCATCAGTCAAGTTGCTTGGATCTGTAACTGGGGTTACTGATGGATCCTTAACTGCTTTATCATCTGATTTCTTAACTGTCTTATCTGCTGGGATAACCGCTGTTGTACCATCTGGGTATGTAACAGTTGTTTTGCCATCTTTGCCAACTTCAACATCTTTCGCTGTTGGGTTAGATTTCTTAACTTCATCGGCTACCTTAGCTTTTTCTGCATCAGTCAAGTTGCTTGGATCTGTAACTGGGGTTACTGATGGATCCTTAACTGCTTTATCATCTGATTTCTTAACTGTCTTATCTGCTGGGATAACCGCTGTTGTACCATCTGGGTATGTAACAGTTGTTGTGCCATCTTTGCCAACTTCAACATCTTTCGCTGTTGGGTTAGATTTCTTAACTTCATCGGCTACCTTAGCTTTTTCTGCGTCTGTTAAGTTAGCTGGATCTTTAACTGGTGTTACTGCCGGATCCGTTACTTTGTTATTATCTGCATCTGTAGCTGGTGAACTTGGATTTTGAACAGTCACTTTAACTGGTACTTCATCCTTAGATCCATCTGGGTATGTTACAACGACTGTAGCGTCTTTGTCACCTGGGGTAGTTGTGTCTACTGGTGTCTTGAACTCTACTGTTGTTCCTTCTGGAAGATCACCTACATTGCCGATTGAATCTTTGGCAGATGGTTTATCTCCTGGTTTAACAGTTTGATCTTTCGCTGTTGGAGTGTTGTTGTCTGCATCAGATGTCTTCTCTGGATCTTTTACAGTTACTTTAACTGGTACTTCATCCTTAGATCCATCTGGGTATGTTACAACGACTGTAGCGTCTTTGTCACCTGGGGTAGT
>NZ_JARZZP010000035.1 GCF_029948085.1 Streptococcus taonis
CTTCTTCAGCTACTTTAGCTTTTTCTGCATCTGTCAAGTTGTTAGGATCTACTACTGGAGTAAGAGCTGGTACTTTAACATTATCCGCATCCTTACCATCACCTTTACCAACTGTTTTCTCTGTTGGAGTTGATGTATTGCCTGATGCATCTTTTGCTACGGCAGTCACTTTATCACCAGCTTTCAAGCCCATAACTGGAAGATAGAAGAGACCAGCTTCATTTGTAGTAACAGTAACTGTTTCACTATTTGGAAGAGTGATTTCAACGATTGTTCCTGGTTCTGCTGTTCCTGAAACAGCTTTATCACCTTCTTTAACATCGTTCACAACTGGGGCTGCTGGTGCTGTCTTATCATCGGCTTTCGCTACGGTTACTGTTGTCGCATCTGATGTGTTACCTGCGTCATCTGTCGCTGTTACTGAGACTGTCTTACCTTCTTCCAAACCGCTAACTGGAACACTGAAGTTGCCATCTTGGTCAGCTTTAGCTGATACTTTATCACCATTTGGAAGAGTGACTTCGACGGTTGAACCTGCTTCAGCTGTACCTGTTACTGCTGTGTCACCTGCTTTAACTGGGTTCACAACTGGGGCTGCTGGAGCTGTCTTATCATCGGCTTTCGCTACGGTTGCTGTTGTCGCATCTGATGTGTTACCTGCGTCATCTGTCGCTGTTACAGATACTGTTTTACCTTCTTCCAAACCGCTAACTGGAACACTGAAGTTACCATCTTGGTCAGCTGTTGCTGTTGCTTTGGTTCCGTTTGGAAGGGTTACTTCTACTGTTGAACCTGCTTCGGCTGTACCGGTTACAGCAGTATCACCTGCTTTAACTGGGTTCACAACTGGGGCTGCTGGAGCTGTCTTATCATCGGCTTTCGCTACGGTTGCTGTAGTTGGAGTTGATGTATTGTTTGAAGCGTCTTTCGCTGTGACAGAGACTGTTTGACCTTCTTCCAATCC
>NZ_JARZZP010000036.1 GCF_029948085.1 Streptococcus taonis
ATCGGTGAAAACGGTAAAGGAAAAGTACCAAACAGCGAATTACCAGACGGTAAAGTTTCAGGTACAGGTAAGATTACAGAACCAGGTAAACCAGCAGTGGAAGTTCCTAAAGTTGAAACACCAGCTAAGGTAACACCAGAAACACCAGCTCAAAAGACACCAACAGTAGAGTTGGAACAAGATCCTAAGACAGGTGACGTAACAGTAACACCTAAGCAACCAGATGGCTCAACATACAAACCAGGAACTAAGGTAGAAATCCCAGGTAAAGATGGTAAGCCAATCCCAGTCACAATCGGTGAAGACGGTAAAGGTAAAGTACCAAACAGCGAATTACCAGACGATAAAGTTCCAGGTACAGGTAAGATTACAGAACCAGGTCAACCAGCTGTAGAAGTTCCTAAAGTTGAAACTCCAGCTAAGGTAACACCAGAAACACCAGCTCAGAAGACACCAACAGTAGAGTTGGAACAAGATCCTAAGACAGGTGACGTAACAGTAACACCTAAGCAACCAGATGGAACTCCATACAAACCAGGAACTAAGGTAGAAATCCCAGGTAAAGATGGCAACCCAATCACTGTTGAAATCGGTGAAAACGGTAAAGGAAAAGTACCAAACAGCGAATTACCAGACGGTAAAGTTTCAGGTCCAGGTAAGATTACAGAACCAGGTAAACCAGCAGTGGAAGTTCCTAAAGTTGAAACTCCAGCTAAGGTAACACCAGAAACACCAGCTCAAAAGACACCAACAGTAGAGTTGGAACAAGATCCTAAGACAGGTGACGTAACAGTAACACCTAAGCAACCAGATGGAACTCCATACAAACCAGGAACTAAGGTAGAAATCCCAGGTAAAGATGGCAACCCAATCACTGTTGAAATCGGTGAAAACGGTAAAGGAAAAGTACCAAACAGCGAATTACCAGACGGTAAAGTTTCAGGTCCAGGTAAGATTAC
>NZ_JARZZP010000037.1 GCF_029948085.1 Streptococcus taonis
TATAGTTATTTAGTTTTAAAAAAGCACTCTAATGATTCAAAGATATTGGGGACTTCCCTTAATAAATCTGTCACTTTCTTTTTCAAGATAGCCCAAGCCTGCTCAATAGGATTCAAATCTGGTGAATACGGTGGTAGAGGTAAGAAAAAGTGTTTATCTTGAATGCAAAGCTCATCCAAGATGTTCTTGGGATGAAAACTAGCATTGTCCATGACAATGACATGAGGGGTCTTCAAAGCAGGTAGAAGTTGCGTTTTGAACCACTCCACAAAGAAATCGCTCGCCATATTTTCCTTGTAAATCATAGGAGCTATAAACTCTCCGTCTACTTGTCCTGCAACAATTGAAGTCCGCTCAAAACGCCGTCCACTAATCTTTTCATAGACTTTCTCCCCTCTAGGAGCCCGTGCATAAGGACGATAGAGGTAGCGGTCGATTCCTGTTTCGTCAATATATACGACTGGTAAATCTTTTAGGCTATTCAAAATATCAAGAAACTCAGCGACTTTCTCAGGATCTTGTTCCTTAAAGCTAGTCGTCTTTTTTTAAAGTGACCTTAATCTGCTTTAAAGCTGCCCATACTGAAGGAACAGCACAATCAAAATGTGTCGCAATTTCCCGTAAAAAAGCATCTGGATGAGCCTCTACAAAGGCCTTCAACTCCTCCAAAGGAATCTTTCGGCTTTTGGCGACTCGCTTTTTCCGCTCTAAGTGTCCTTGTTCACGTAATTTCTTTTCCCATGTGAAGAGAGTTCTGACGCCAACATCAAAAACTTTGGCCGCCTCGACATGGCTGTGTCCCTCTTTGATGTAATCTAATGCTCGTTGTTTAAAATCTGTACTATATGCCATGGCTTTATTATAACATGTATTTTATAAACTAAGTGACTATAA
>NZ_JARZZP010000038.1 GCF_029948085.1 Streptococcus taonis
GGCTCTATAATTTCTGTAGTGGGTAAAACCACCATAGGAATTATGGAGCCTATTTTGTTGTAGAAAAAAAGTCCCATAAGACCTATAATGAAAAGCGACCAAACCATCATTAGAAAGAATCTTATGGAACAATTAAATTTTATCACAAACTTACTCGGAATTAAAGACAAGAACATCAAAATCTTGGATTATCTTGATGCTGGAACTCATAAAGAAGTCATCGCTAAGCTAGATTATCCTGCTCCTAAGTGTCATCACTGCCTAGGGCAAATGACTAAATATGACTTCCAGAAAGAATCTAAAATCCCCTATCTAGAGTGTGCAGGCTATAAGACACTCATTCGATTGAGAAAACGCCGTTTCCGTTGTAAAGTCTGCGGGAAAATAGCTGTCGCAGAGACTTCCTTAGTCAAAAAGAATCACCAAATCGCGACCATCGTCAACCAGAAAATCACTCAAAAATTAATCGAGAAAGTCCCTATGACGGCTATCGCAGAAAGTCTATCTGTCTCTACTTCGACAGTCATTCGTAAATTGAAAGAATTCAAATTCAAGACAGATTTATCTTTCCTTCCAACTCACATGTCTTGGGATGAATACAGCTTCAAGAAAGGTAAGATGAGTTTCATTGCACAGGATTTTGATTCCAGAAAGATCGTAACTATTCTGGATGGACGAACTCAAGCGACTATTCGCAATCATTTTCTTCGTTATTCTAGTCAGGTGAGAAGTCGCGTGAAAGTCATTACAATGGATATGTTTAGTCCCTATTACGATATTGCCAGAAAACTT
>NZ_JARZZP010000039.1 GCF_029948085.1 Streptococcus taonis
GCATCTGTAGCTGGTGCACTTGGATCTTTTACAGTTACTTTAACTGGTACTTCATCCTTAGAACCATCTGGGTATGTTACAACGACTGTAGCGTCTTTGTCACCTGGGGTAGTTGTGTCTACTGGTGTCTTGAACTCTACTGTTGTTCCTTCTGGAAGATCACCTACATTACCGATTGAATCTTTAGCAGATGGTTTATCTCCTGGTTTAACAGTTTGATCTTTCGCTACTGGAGTGTTCTTATCTGCATCTGTTGGTTTTGAACTTGGGTCTGTAACAGTTACTTTAACTGGAACTTCTTCCTTAGAACCATCTGGGTAAGTTACAACTGCTGTCGCAGGTTTTTCACCTGGTGTTGTTGTGTCTACTGGATCCTTGAAGGCTACTGTTGTACCCTTAGGAAGATCACCTACATTACCGATTGAATCTTTGGCAGATGGTTTATCTCCTGGTTTAACAGTTTGATCTTTCGCTGTTGGAGTGTTCTTGTCTGCATCAGATGTCTTCTCTGGATCTTTTACAGTTACTTTAACTGGTACTTCATCCTTAGATCCATCTGGGTATGTCACAACGACTGTAGCGTCTTTGTCACCTGGGGTAGTTGTGTCTACTGGTGTCTTGAACTCTACTGTTGTTCCTTCTGGAAGATCACCTACATTACCGATTGAATCTTTGGCAGATGGTTTATCTCCTGGTTTAACAGTTTGATCTTTCGCTGT
>NZ_JARZZP010000003.1 GCF_029948085.1 Streptococcus taonis
GTTGATGCTGATTCAGAGGCTGAAGTGCTTGCGCTTGTTGACGCTGACTCAGACGCTGAGGTCGATGCACTTGTTGACGCTGATTCAGACGCTGATGTGCTTGCACTTGTGCTTGCTGATTCAGATGCTGAGGTGCTTGCACTTGTGCTTGCTGATTCAGATGCTGAGGTGCTTGCACTTGTTGACGCTGATTCAGATGCTGATGTCGATGCACTTGTTGACGCTGACTCAGATGCTGATGTAGACGCACTTGTTGATGCTGATTCAGAGGCTGAAGTGCTTGCGCTTGTTGACGCTGACTCAGACGCTGAGGTCGATGCACTTGTTGATGCAGATGTACTTGCTGACGTACTTGCGCTTGTTGAAGCCGATGTACTTGCTGAGGTGCTTGCGCTTGTTGAAGCCGATGTACTTGCCGATGTACTTGCGCTCGTTGAAGCTGACGTACTTGCCGACGTACTTGCGCTGGTTGAAACCGATGTACTTGCTGATGTGCTTGCGCTCGTTGAGGCTGAAGTACTTGCGGATGTACTTACGCTCGTTGATGCAGATGTACTTGCTGATGTACTTGCGCTAGTCATTGCACTTACTGATGCGCTGGTTGAAGCTGACACTGATGCACTTGTTGATGCTGACTCAGAACGATATTTCTTGTCTGAAACAGTTTCATCTTGACTATAAACCGTTGGTGCATATGGTTGATTACCAGATGTTACTTTAGCATTATCTTTATAATAAACTGTTGCAACACCGCTGTCACTTACATCGATGCTAGAAATACGATCACGACCGTTCGGAGTCACTTTATCGTGAGCTTTTCTGATTTCTTCGCGAACTTTGTCCTTATCAGATTCTGATAAATGATTTTTATCCTTGACTTCAGTCAAGTCAATCGCAGGTTTATTAAACAAGTTCTGCAACTGATCTTGTTGAATTCGAATTTCTCCGACGTCAACAGTGTTTCCACTTGGATCTGTAGCATTGAGCCAACGTCCCCAGGTATTTCCTGATCTCCAAGCAAGGTCTTTGTTAGTAACCGCATTAATGGTGAAGGTAGTTTGGTCATCATTTGTTAAGGTATTGATAATATTTGTGATAGGACCAGTTCCCCATTCAGGTCTGTTTTCAAAGAAGTCCGTCAAATCTTTTCGATTACCAGAAACCTTCAAAGTTTTTAATTTACCACTATTATCTTTACCTGTATAGGTAATCTGGATAGTATCTCCTGCATAGAACAAATAGCGACCATTGCTATCTTTCTTAGGTTCCTGACCATTTACAGTAACAGTATAGGTAATTGTTGGATTCACACGTTCAGGAGTAATCTTACTTGTCGTTACTTCTGAATCGAGACCAGCAACTGTAGATTTAGCTGTTACAACACCTGTCGGAAGAAGACCGTTATTGCCATCATAAGCATCCTGCAATTCTGTCGGATCAAATGTGACGCTTGTTTCATTATCTTTAGCTCTCTTCTCGAACGTATGACCTGCCAAAGTCAAGGTTACAAGAGCTCCTGGTGTTACATTTGTAACAACGATCGAACGATTTGGCAAGCCACCAGTTTCATTAGTAGAAGCAACTGAGATAACTGGTGCCTGTGGAATTACCTTAATAGTCACATCGTTCGTTGTGCCATCTTTGTAGGTAATCGTTACAGTACCATCGGTAGCAATACTATAATCGCTAATGCGGTTGGCTACCTGAGGATTTGCAGTTTTCACTGCATCAAGAATCTTGGTGCGTTCATCATCGGTCAACGCATTTGGATTGGCAACTGCAATGGCGTTAGTAGGTTGAGCTCCTGGGAATTTTTCATTCAATTTTCCTTGTGCAACTACAGCCGTTACTCTACCCGTATTATCTGATAAGTCTGTAGCATTAGTTCCACGAGTCCATTTATTTCCATCTTTATATTGGACATTTTCTCCGTAAGTAGCAGTGTACTCTAATACTTTTGGATTTGTTGCTGAAGCTTCAGTAGTGGTGTCCTTAATGCCTGGCGCTGCATCATCTGAAGAATAACCATCTTGGAAAATACGACTGATATCTGAAGTACCATCGTTTAATTTCAGAGTTTTAATCTTACCACTATTATCTTTAGCAGTTAAAACAACTTTAATCTTGTCGCCTGCGAATACTTCGTAACCACTGACTCCTGGACGAACATTATTCTTAATCGATTGTTTTTCCCATAGGCCCGTCTTGTCGTTCTTAATATAAAGTTCAAAAGTTACTTCAGGTGCTACAGTTTCCTTGGTAATAGTTTTAGTCGTTGTAGCTGATTCCAAGGTTTCATTTACACTAGTACCAGGATTTTGGAAAACCTTACTTTGTTTAACAGTTACGTCACCTGTTGGAAGGAGACCGTTGTTTCCATCATAGGCAGCCTTCAAATCTGTCGCAGTAAAGGTTACACTTGTGTCATTATTCCCCGCTGTCTTAGGGAATGTATGTCCGTTTAATGTCAGGGTAACAAGTGCACCCGGCGTCACATTGGTGACTGTAATTCCTTTATTTGGAAGACCACCTGTGTTAGTAACCTGATTATCTGCGATTTGTGGTGCTTGTGGATTGACCTTGAAGATAACTGGAACAGATGTGCTGTTTCTTGCTGCATCAGTAGAACCTTGCGGTAAGGTCACTCTTACTTTTCTTGTGTAGAATCCTGGATTAGCAACCATGGCGTCGTCAGGAGTTTGTTCCCAACTGAATGTTGTACCTGCAGGTATCGCAACTCCAGCATCAGAATTCTTAATAGCATTACTTGGATTGGCAATAATATCCGCTAATGAAGCCTTATCACCAACTGTAGTAACATACTCTTGTTTTGCTACCGGATCAACTACAGTATAGTCAAAGCTAGTTTCACTTGTTAGGGCTGCATTGCTAGATGATACAGTACCAAAACGTCCATTTGGATAGGTAGCTCTTACTGTGTAAGTTGTACGGTGCGACACAGGATTAGTTCCTGTTGTATGCCATACGCTACTAAATTCAGGTGAGCCAGCTTGTTTACTCAATGTGGCACTTGGATTGTTATTCAGGCGATATTCATAAGAGAATGTAGTACCTGATGGAAGGTCACTACTATTGATATAGAGGTTTGAATAGCCACCAATATTATTGGCATAGCTTCCTCCAACAGTTCTATCACTACCTGGAACTGCTTTAAAGGCATAAAATTGACCTTTCACACCATTGTTTGTTTTGGTTTCAACTTTCGGATAGACCGTATAGTTGATGGTTACATCCGTTGTCGAATTATCAGAATAGGTAACACGTGCTAGAGCTGATTGAGCCCCAGTTGCACTAGTAGAGATTGGCGTTACCCAAGAAATGCTATGTCCAGTGACAGCTGGTGTTGAACTATCAACAGGATCAACAGTGACAAAGTTATTTACATTAGCAACATCTGTCGCAGCTTCCCCTTGCAAAGTATAAACAGTTGGAACTTTAGTTGTAGCATTATAAAGTTCATTTTGTTTGAGTTTATGGAAGGCATAGGTAATACCTTGTTTTCCTTCAAGAACTCTGACAGTATTGCCCGATACGTATCCTTTGGCTGTTGCAACGTTAGTTGCCTTCAACTGATAACCATCAATGTTCAAATATTGTGAAAGATCTACAGTTGTTCCTGGAAGTTGTTGGATAAACATCTCATCCTTACCAGGGATTTCCTCTCCAGTATCTGCATCGATGAAATGAACTGTAACATAGGCACCACGCGCAGAGTATTCAAATTTTTCTAGTCTAAATTGTTGCAAGTTGGTTCCAGAGCCTGTCGAAGCGAAGAGGGCCAAGGCTAGTTCTTCAGGGTTACCAGCGTTATCCAACAAACTTCTCCTTGTATTCTCAAGTCTGAGAGAATTTGTATTAACTGGACGGCCATCTACAAACATATCTCTTGTAGTCGCAATTGTATCTGATTGCAGATTCATAGACCAGGTTTGACCATCATTATAGGTAACAGTCATCACTTTGGTCGTTCCATTGTAGGAAACCTGGTAGTCTCTGAAAGTATTATTCGTTGGATTTTGAGCCAATTTTGAAAATGTACGTATTACTGGATAGACAGTTCCTTGGGCATTTCTGTTGTTACCATTATAGTTATAGGTAAAGCCACCAAAGGCACCGCCACCTGACACGGACCCTGGATCGGCAGATGCTTTATTTACAGCTTCTGGTGCACCCGTATTATGCCATGTATCAAGTTTAAATCCAAAAGAACCTTTAAGATTATCTCCCCCCATACCAAGAGAGGCACCTGAACCATTACCGTTAGCATTTCCGATGACACCAGGTTCAGCAGTTGAAAACACTGTAGCAATCCCATCACCACCATAGTGACCATTAGTATACCCTTCATAGGCATTACCAAGATTGATCTTACCTGTCAAAGTAAAGCTTTCAGTCATATCAATCTTAGTTTTCAAGGTATAGGAACCAGCTTGCCCACTTGTGTTCTGTGTTAAGGTTACTGTACCACCACTTAGATTTGCAGTCCCTGATGTTTTAAAGTAGTTTGCTTGGTTTTTATTGGTAACAATTAGTTTGGCTTTAGAATCATAGCTTGCATTTCCCAAAGAAGCATTTGTATTAAATGGAATACGAAAATCATTTGAAGAAGTCAAAGCTTGACCATTACGGTAGTCACGCGCTCCAGAACTTGCTCGAAGAACTGTGTTGACCACACTATTACGTGTTCTAGTAGCCTCAGAGATAAGAGTATTAAGGTCAGCGTTAGGATCGGTCAAAGCATTTTGAATAGTTTCAATCGTAGCTTTCCCTTTTAGAAGAGCACTTTCAGCACCCTCACGATTTCCCAGACGACCGAGATAGGTTCCAATCTCATCTGAAAGACTCTTGAGTTTTTTCTCTTGCTCTGCTCGTTTTTTGTCAGTTTCAGTCGCAGTTACTAACCCTGTCGCTGCTGTTGTTAACATATCAGCAGTGTTGCCATTGACTTTATCAGAAACACCTGCGCTTGCTGAAGCAGTATTCAAGTTAGCTGGAGTTGACTTATAGGTAATTGTAGCACCATCTTTATCCGCTACTACTTCTTCTACCTTAGAAGTTTCACCAGTAGAACCCTTACTTGTTGAGTTTGTGACTACAGAACTAGTAGAACTCGTTTCTGAGAGGCTTTCTGATCTTGTAAGTGACTCAGAGCTACTGAGTGAAGTTGAAGTAGATGCTGAAGTTGAGGTAGACTCTGATGCAGATGTACTTGCAGACACTGATGAAGACAAGGACTCTGATAATGATTGACTTTCAGAGACTGAAACACTCTCACTAATAGACTGAGAAGTCACATCTGAAGCCGGAGCTTCTTGATTTTCTTTCCCTACTGTTCCTAGAACAACTTTATCTGCAGTGACAAGTGTATCCTCTGTTTCGATAACTTTTTCAACTGCAGTTTGTTCATTGGCATGGACTTGAGTTTGAACAACAGCCCCACCACCGATAACTGAACCAGCTGCTACTATTCCCTTAAGAACATCGATTCCTGTCAATGGTGTGGAAGAACGCTCTTCAACAACTTCTGTTGACACTTGAGCAGTATCGACTCCACCACGAATGACTTTAAACAAGCCAAAAAGGGAAGTAGAGGCACGTAACCAGTGCTTACCAGACTTGATTAACTTAAATCTTGTAACACGGTCTGTCTCTCTAAATTGACCTTCATTTCTTTTAAAAAACATGTTAATACCTTCCGTTTTTCTATCAATTTTAAAAATTGATGCTGTTTCCTACTTTACCACTTTTTAATGATAATATCTAGCAATGATAACCGTTAATTACTTAAAAAATACTGATTTACACAGTTCAAAAAAGATCTCCAATACGTCAACTAGGATATTTATATAATAACCAACACTTTCCTCTTTCTCATGAAACTTATTCGCGGTCTTAATTATAGGAAATATTTCTTAAAACTCGTTTTAGATAGATTTTATAATTTCTATAACTTGGTATAAAAAGAACATATCATTTATTCATTCTATAATCCAAAAATACGATGATGTTCACAAGTTGATATTTCAAATTTCCTCTATGGTGAAATGAAATAAAATCTGGACAAATTGATTAGGGGAGTCAAATCAATTTCTAGCAATGTTTTAGAAGTCGAAATGAACTATTCTTTATTTAGCCTACTATAATAGTTATGATGATTCCCCAAACTTAAGCTAAAAATACAAATAAAAAAGAGTTTGAGAAAATCCCAAACTCTACTATTTTTTGATTTTATTTTCTAGCTATCTTTTCATCTTCTTCTAGTTGCTTAACCAATTGATCAACGCTATCAAATTTTACCATATCACGGATACGGTCCAACCAGGAAACGATGACAGTTTCCCCATAGATATCGTCGGAAAAATCAAAGATATGAACTTCAAAACGCTCTTCTTCGCCATCAAAGGTTTCATTTTTACCTAGACTCGCCATACCACGATAGACTTTTCTTTGGATTTCAACGTCAACGGCATAGACACCATCAGCCGGCATATAAGTCCGATCCAAGTTGACTAAATTAGCTGTAGGGAAGCCAATAGTTCGACCACGCGCATTTCCGTGAACCACTACACCTCTCGTTGGCAAAGGGAATCCCAGAAGTTTGCCTGCCTCTTTTACATCTCCTTCTAGAATGGCTTGGCGAATACGCGTTGAACTAATTTTCCCCTTTTCATCCTCAACTGGTGGAACAACAACTACTTCACCATGGAAAAGTTCTTTTAAATCCTCAGCTGTTTTTCTATCTGAACCAAGAGTATAGTCAAAACCAACTACAATCGTATCTGCCTTTGCTTCCTTGACATAGGTATCAATGAATTCTTGGGCAGTCATATTTGCTACTCGACTAGTGAAATCCATCAAATACAAGCTCTCAACTCCAGCTCGCTTCAATCTACGTTCACGTTCACTAGCATTCAAAATATGCAATAAGTGTTCAGGTGAGTATTGATTCAGAGTTAGTTTTGGTGATTCGTTAAAAGTTACTAGAGCTACTCCCTGGCGCTTTTCAGCAGCAATGTTAGAAGCTATTTCAAATAATTTTTGATGTCCAAGATGAACTCCATCAAAATAACCAAGTACAAGGACGTTTGGTCCTGGTGTTGCAATATCTTTTTCTGTTTTAATAGGTACTGTAATAATCATAGTATTTATTATACCAGAAAAATGGCGCTTTCAAAACAATTTAGACTGAATTCAGGACATAAAACTTAGAGCAAACTTTCTCTGACTTCTTTTCGCAACATTTCTAGACTTTCGATCCCGTACTTATCCATGACTTTTGGTAGATTTTCGATAATATCTGGACAAGCATAGGGATTCGTAAAGTTGGCTGTTCCGACACCGATTGCTGAGGCTCCTGCCAGATACATTTCTAAGGCCGCTTCAGCTGAATCCACTCCTCCCATACCAATGATTGGAAGCTTGGTTGTTTGAGCTACTTGACGGATTAGTTTTAGAGCTACAGGAAATACAGCAGGTCCAGACATGCCACCTGTCCCATTTGCGATAATCGGCTTTCTGGTTTTAAGGTCAAAACGTATCCCAACAAGGGTATTAATCATTGTGAGACCACTAGCTCCAGCATCTTCTACTGCTTTTGCAATAGTCACGATATCTGTCACACTAGGGGTTAATTTGACGTAAACGGGCACTTCTGATGCTTCCACAGCTGCTTTTACCACATCATAAGCTAAATTCGGGTCTTGCCCAATCAAAAATCCGTGATTTCCATGATCAACGTTAGGACAAGAGATATTGAGCTCAATGGCTTTCACGTTAGTTGCCTTAGAAACTCCATGAGATACGGCTGCGTATTCTTGTTTTGAAAAGCCAGCAACATTGGCGATAATGGGAAGATTTGGATATTCTCTTTGAAGCCAAGGTAGTTTCTCAGAGAGAACGACCTCTAAACCTGGATTTTGTAAACCAATGGCGTTGAGCATACCAGCAGGCGTTTCTGCCACTCGTGGAGTTGGATTTCCAAAACGTGGTTCTAAGGTAGTTGCCTTAATCATGATGGAGCCCAAAAGGTCTAAATCATAGTATTTGGCATATTCTTGACCAAAGCCAAAACAACCTGAAGCAGGAATGATAGGATTCTTTAATTCTAAGCCTGGTAGAGAAACTTGTAATCGATTTGTAGTCATGACACTCTCCTTATAAAACTACTGTGCCTGTTTTAAATACAGGGCCATCTTCACACACACGTTGACTAGCTGTTTCACTTTCAGGTACTTTCAATACGCAAGCATAGCAAGCCCCCATACCACAGGCCATACGGGATTCAAGAGATAGATAAGCTCTTGGATGCTCGTAAAAGGTTTGATTGATATATTTCATCATACCAGGTGCCCCACAAGAGTAGATGGCATCAAATTTCTTATCAAATTCCTTTATCACTACTGATACATTTCCTTGGGTTCTATAAGAACCATCATCAGTCGTTACAAAGACTTTGCTATATTGGGATAATTCATCTTCCAAAATAACTGCGTCTTTGGTCGCAAATCCTAGAACCGTTGTGACATCTACACCACGCTCATGCAGTTGCTTAGCTACTTCGAGTAAGGGTGGTACTCCGATTCCACCACCAACTAGGAGAACACGATTCTGCTTGTCTAAATCAGATAAATCAAAACCATTCCCCTGAGGTCCCATAACATCTAAGCTATCACCTGTTTTTAAGGTTGAAAAAATTGCCGTACCAGAACCTTCGATACGATAAATAAGATGGCATTGTTTATTAGCCTTATCTATAGACGAGATTGAAATCGGACGCCGCAAGAGATGAGCATCATCAGGAACTCGTAAATGAAGAAATTGGCCTGCTTTCATAGCTTCAACCATGTCTCCTTGAAGTACTAGCTCAAAGATCGCTGGTGCGATTTCCTTTTGAGACACTACTTTCATGATTTCCAAGCGAATAGCACCCATGCGTTTTTTACAATTTGGATTCATAACTTTTCCTCCTTAAATTTTAAGGGGTTCAGAAAAAGAAAAACCTTGCAATCGCAAGGTTTCAGTAAGATACTTACAGAAAAGAATCAAATAAACTTTGTTTATTCGAAGTTTGTGTAATCTATTTTCTATCTGACACCTTGTGAGCCTCTCTGGACTTCCCTTAAAGGTTAAATTTTTACTAGTATACTGTATCAACCCTAAAAAGTCAAGCAAAAATAGGTAAGGTGTCGGATGTATTTTAGTTTACTTATTTTTGTGAAGAGAGAATCTTCTCCAATTTTTGATAATCTTTGACACTATCGATTTCGTAGATAGAGTTTTCTTCCAATTCCTCTACGTAAACATCTAGTTCTTTGATATTATCTTTAACCATGTTGTCCCAGTAGAGATCTACAAATTCGCCGCTTGCATAGGCTTTGTCGATAAACCCAACGATTTTCTCAGCTGTTGGAGCATCCCAGAATGACACACCACTCAGGATGCGGCCGTTCTTGCTATCAACGATGATATCTTGAACTTTGTAGTCTTCTCCGTAAACTAGGAACCATTCATTGTCACATTCTTCACGATAAACACTAAAGTAAGTTGAACGTTCAATATCATTGCGGAACATATTCTTGAAAAGATAGTTATCCGCATCGATAACGTAGCTGTTAGCCAACTCTTCTTTTACCAAGTAAAGTGAGTAAAAATTATTGTAATCAGCATACTTGTCGTTGAAGACCAAACGAACGCCATACTTCTCTTTAAGATAGTCGAACTGTTCTTTCAAATAACCAACTACGATGATGATATCATCGATTCCACGCTCTTTTAAAAATTCAATTTGATATTCAACCAAAGGTTTTTGATTAACTTGAACCAAAGCTTTGGGTGTATTTTCTGTCATGGGTCTCAAACGAGTCCCCAAACCTGCTGCTAAGATGATAGCTTTCACGCGCTTTCTCCTTTATTCTTTAATAATAATGTAAACACCAGCCATTACAACAAATGAAGTAATGATGGTTAGTAAATTAAGGGGCGAGCCCAAGAAAATTGCTGCAAACAAAACAGTCCATACTACATAACTGACATTTAGACCGGTTGCCTTTGCTGGTTGCAATCGATTGATAGCAATGTAGTAGGCAAGGTAAGAAATCATATTAAATGCTGCAAAGACTATCAATAAACCAAACAATTGCCCGTTAGCCACTTCTGCAAACGTGTGATGCGAGAAGAGCACAATAACAAGATAAGACAAGAAGGATGTAACTTGCCGAATCAAGAGGGCTTCAATTTCACTGAGATCACTTTCCATTGCAAAGGAACTCAGAACACTTTCACTGCCCCAAGCAAGGGCACATATCAAGGCACAAAGAATCCCAATGTAGAAAGAATTCACTTGCTCGGCTTTATAGGTCTGAGCAATAATTCCTGCAATGATTAGAAGAATCCCCAAAACTGTATTTTTGGAAATCTTGTGCTTCAAGAAGAAGAAGGCAAGCAAGACTGAAACAGCAGGATAAATCGCAGAAACAGACGATGCTAGAGAACTTCCAATATACTTAACTGCATAAAGGTTGGCCTGCATACCAATCGGTCCTGCCAGTAAAGCACCAATAATAACACTGACATTTCGAATATTCAAGAAGATTGAAAAACGTACTTTTCCTTCCTTAACTAGAAGAAAACCTAGTAAGATAAAAATACTTAGAAAGTCGTGTGCTGCTGCTACTACAAAAGGTGATAAATCAGTAAAAATTGAAAATATATAGGCACTAATAGTCAGACCTAATCCCCAAAACATCCCTGAAAGCAGACCAAAGGAAACTCCGTTTTTAGTCTTCATCAGAACCTCCCATAGAATCCAACTCTTTCACAGCTCTACTGTAACGAGAGATTCCATAATCTCCGAAATCTGCACCATTTTCTTCTTTGTAGATAGTCCAGAGACTCCAAATAATGTCCTGCAAGATTTTGTAAATACGAATTTTTTCCCGAGAAACTGGTGTCAGGTCACTTTCATAATGACTTAAGAAGTTCTCTTCTTCGTCTGAAGTAAACTCAGATTCCAAGAAAAGAGCTGCCAAATCCCACATAGGATCATTCATAGATGAATATTCCCAATCAATCAGATAAAGGTGACCATCTGGTCCTTCTATGAAATTTTCAGGAACCAAATCAATGTGACATGATTTCTTATCGATACCAATTTCTTCAAGCTCTTCTTTCAGAGAAAATACTAACTTTCTGACAGTTTCATAGTTCGGATAGGAAATCTCCCCTTGAATCAAGGTTTCATATTTTTTGATTTCCTCAAAAGGAGCAAACTCTCCTTTTAATTCCTTACCCGAAGCATGAACCGTTTGTAAAATAGGCGCAATCTTTTCAAACTTAGTCTTGATAGTAGTGGAATTAAGAGTATTCGCAGATTTAATGTACTGATTAACCTTGATACCTGCTTCAATATCGAAAAGATAATTTTCCACATCAAGTTTTAAATCTTTTAACAAGTCCAGATTAAATTTCTCATTCTGGCGGTTGATCAATTTATCTGTGCCTTTTCCGAAAAACTTAACGATATACTGATTTGAGGTTGTCTTAACCAAATAGTTTTGATTAGTCATTCCTCCTAGTTGTTCAACACTTAAAATATCTTCATCAGTTGATAGTAAAGATGTCAGTTTTTCCTTAATAATCTTTTCCACAATCATCCTCCATTAGACTTCCCACTTAAAGACTGTCTTAAAGGCAGTATTTAGGTCAGTTGCAAAAACTCGGTGAATATCCTTAATTTCTCGTACTGGTTCTTCTAAATAAATGATATTTTTCAAACGATTGGCAAATCTCTTAATCTCCATCATTTGGATAGCTTTTTCGAAGTCAACACGTCCTGAACGCGAAGAACCTACCAGTAACAAACCTTTTTCCAAGGAATCTCGGGTATTGATGTTGACCTTGTACTCACTAACACCCATCATCAGAATGGTTCCCTGTGGTTTGATGTAACGGATGAGATCATTAATAGCAGGTCCGCATCCATCACCACCACAACATTCGAAACCATGATCAAAACTAAGATCTTCTGGGATGCTATCCGTAATGTAAAGCTCCTTAGCAAAAGAGAAGAGTTCTAATTTCTCCCAATGACGACCAATAACAATAATCTCAGCTTCAGGCAAGATATAGTTGATAATATTAGCCATTACAAAAGCTAAACTACCATCGCCAATAACTGCAATACGCTGACGTCTGCTGTGAGAAACCGTCAAGAAACGATTCATAGCGTGCATACCCACACTGACAAATTCAGTAATGGCAGCTACTGTATCTTCGATGTCCTCGTAAGCTACCACACGATCCTTAGGTAGAGAAACAAATTCTCGCATAAAGCCATCATAACCACTAGACAAGAAATAGGTTCCTGTCATATAGTTTTCATAAAATTCCTCATCACTCTGCATAGGTGGTTGATTGGGAATCATGACAACCTTCTGACCAACTTTGTAGGTACCTGTGGGATCAGAAATAACAGTCCCACAAGACTCATGAATCATAGCCATTGGAAGTTTCTTTGATAAAATTTTTGGATCACGTTTTCCTTGATAGTAACGTTGATCCGCATGACAAACCGCCATAAAGTTTGGTCGAATAAGGATATGATTCTCTTGATCAATCTCTTCTTCTTGGTATTTGATATTGATAAATTTGGGTTTTGTCAGTTGATAAATTTGATTAATCATGTCTCTAGTCTTTCTCAATCATGCTTTTAGCAATCTTCAAGTCTGTAACTGTTGTAATTTTAAGGTTTGAGTATTCACCTTTTGCCAAGGCAACATCTTTACCCTTAATGACAAAGATTTTACATGCATCTGTTAAAATTTCTTTTTCTTCTGCTGATAAAGAACCATACAAATCAATAAAGTCTTTACAACGGAAGGTTTGAGGTGTTTGTCCTTGATAAAGATGAGCGCGATTTGGAATATCTGTGATGAACTGACCATTTGTACTTTCAACAATGGTATCCACCGCTTCAACCACAGTATCGACAGCATCATGTTTTTGAGCAAGAGCAATATTGTCTTGAATCATACGAAGTGTGATAAAGGGGCGAACCGAATCATGCGTTACCACGATATCATCTTCTGTCAGTGGACGATAAGCATCAATAGCTTCAATAATTTTTTCAATACTAGAATTACGATCCGCACCACCTTTTGTGATGATGATACGATCCTTATGAAGCGGAAGGAATTTTTCAACTAAATCTTCTGCGTGTGTAACCCAGTCACCATGAACTCCAACTACAATCTTTTCAATACTTGGTTCCAAGACAAATTTTTCAATAGTATGAATCAAGATTGGGCGATCTCCCAACTCAAGAAATTGTTTTGGTAAATTACTAATCCCCATGCGCGTGCCAGTTCCACCTGCTAAAATTCCAGCGTAGATCATTTTAATACTCCTTTAGTTTGTTCTAAAAAACTCATTCTTTACCATTATATCACAACCTAGCCCTTTATCGAAATAAATACTAGAATTCTCTAGCCAGAAAGAGGGTTGTTACATACTTTTTGGGAAGGTATCTTGAATGATAAAAAGTAGGTTTTCAAATCCATCTTTCCATTAATATAGAGTTCTTCAGAATATTATAGAAACCTTAAAGAAACCTTAAACCAAATAAAAAGAGTTGAGAATATTTGCCAGAGATAATTCCAAGCTAACAATTCTCAACTCTATTCAATCATTTTTCGTTTATTTTTCTTCTTGCTCACCGATGCCCTTAACGGCTTTCTTAAACTCGGCAAGCATTTTTCCTACTGACTCGCCTAACTCTGGTAAGCGTTTTGGCCCAAAAATCAATAGTGCTCCAAGAACAATGACTATCAAGCCTGGTGCACCAATATCACGTAAGATTCCCATTTTTTTCTCCTTTCCTTTTTCTCTTAATTATCCATTTACTAATAGCGATACTAACCTCATACAATAAGATTAAAGGAACAGTCATCGCTAAATCGCTAATAAAATCGGCCGGCGTCAATATAACTGCCAATACCAATAAAATGAAGTAAGCATAACGTCTATAAGAAATGAGTAGGCCAGGTCCAATCAAACCAATTGAGGTAAAAAAAGCAATGATAACTGGCAATTCAAAGATAAACGCTAGTGGTACAGTTGTTTGAAAGACAAAGGCTAGATAATTTTGTGCTGTCAGTTGCGTCTCAAATAAGTTTTCACCTAGTCCCAGTAAGACCTGAAGTATAGCTGGTGTTACAAAATAAAAGCCAAAGGCTAATCCCAAGATAAAACAAAGGAAAGTTGCAGGGATATAAGCAAAAATCGCTCCTGCTTCTTCAGTTTTAAGGGCTGGTCGAACAAAACTCCAGACTTGATAGACCGTAAAAGGTAAGGTAAGGCTAAAGGCCATTAAACTTGCTAAACGGAGATAAATCCATAAAATATCATTCGGCCCCAAGACGATTAACTTCTGACTAAAACCTTGTGTGATATACTGATAAACCTGATCAGCAAATAATAGTGAAACGCAGAATACTAGAAAGAAGCAAACAACTACTGCTAGCAATCTCTTTCTAAATTCTAGCAAATGTTCAATAATTGTCAATTCCTTTTGATCCATCACTTTTCACCCTGTCTAATGGTAATTAGAAAGACTACGAGGATAAAGAGAGTCTGACCTGCTACCCCTTCCCAACTAGGGTAAATTCCCAATATATCAATACTTGGTATTCCTGAGAGCAGATGGTTTGGAATCATATTTGTCAACTGTAAGGCATGGATACTGACTCCCGTCATCTTAAAGGCTAAGGCATAAATCATCCAAGTCAGGATGAAGAAAAACTTATGAGGCAGGAAAAATTGACTAGCCTTGTTCATCACAAAGGCAATCACGACTAAAACTGAGAGGGCTAGAGAAATTCCTAGGACAAAATCAAAACTAGAAATCCTTGGCAGAATCCCCACATAGAATAAAATCGTCTCAGCACCTTCACGGAACACGGCTAGAAAACTCAGAGCAAACATAGAAAAGAACGATCCTGTTTTCGTGACAGTTTGCATCTGCGATTCCATAAAAGCATTCCATTTTTTAACAGAGGATTTGCTATGAAGCCAAATACCGATTAAAATCATCATGATAACCGCAAAAATCCCGACTCCACCTTCGATGATTTCACGGTTAGTTCCTGAGGTAACTGCTGGAAAGGCAACCTGTAGGATATAGGCAATTAAAAGACTAGCAACTATACCCGCAAATGCACCACCATAGACCCACTTGAGTCCCTTTCTCATCCTGGCAGCTTTCAAAGTTGTCACAAGCGCCATGACAATCAAGAGGGCTTCTATACCTTCTCGGAGCAAGATGAGCATGGCGTCAAATGCATTATAGGAAGCGCTAGTATCAATTTGAGATAGCTCTGCAATCAAGCTAGAAAGCTTTTCTTGATATTCACTTTCCTTTCCCTTAACCATGATGACAGGACTCTCACTTTCAACCTTAGTATAAAGCGAAGGATTGGTTGTACTTACAGAACCCTCGATAGTGGGCCAAATAGTAATAAACTCCTTCATCGTTGCAGCTGCTTCGCTATCTTGACCAGCTTGAAATTGAGCCAAGGCCTTTTCTAAAAGATCAATTCCATCCTTAAGGGTCAGATTCGAAGATGTCGTCGCAACTTCTGTACCTTCAACAAAGTTAGAAATGGCTTTTTTCAAATCATCAAACGATGCCTGAATAGTATCAAAGTTAGTTGGTTCAGTCTCAATGCTACTACGCAGAAAGGAAATAGCTGTTTCCACTTGCCCATAATGAGCTGTACTATGGTCGCGAACCACTGCTTCATTGATGGTCCAAGTTGAATTCATTTTTTTATAGGCTTCTCTTACTGCTTCCAGTTCTTGAGAAGCAATTGCCTTGTCTAAGGCTTCAAAACGAGGTTCTAAGCGACTTACAAGTTTCTCTTTTTCTGCATCAAGGTCGACTGGATTTTGCTCTTTCTCAAATGTCAAAAGGGCTAAAGAAATCTGAGTTAGCTGGTCTTCGGTAATATCATCAGTTAAGACTAACCTTTCTTGAACTTGTCGTCCTGCTTCAGAGTCAGAATTCTCGACTTTCTCGAAATCTTTGGTCATTTCATCGATTAGTTTTCTAGCCTGATCTTGTTTGCCTTCTTTAACAACTTTAGTTGCATCAGCTATTTTCACAAAGTAAGGACTCAAATTTTCCTTAGCTCCTACCGGAAAAATCAACAAGAAGAAACAAGCAAATAGGAGGATAATACTTTTAGGATTCCAATAATTTCTGCCCAATGTAACCTCCCTTCTCTACACCACCAAAACAGGCAAAAAGTCCACTGCCTATATGGGTAACGTATTCATTCATTTTATCCGTAGCACCTAGATTGGTCTGCACCTTAACAAAGTTATCTGGGTCCTTTTGGAAGGAAATAAAGAGCAAACCAGTATCAAACTGACCTGTCTTTTCATCAATTCCATCAGAATAAGAATAAGAGCGACGCAGGAGAGGCTTATCCACTTCTTTAGCTAAACGTACATGAGAATCATCAGGAAGAAGGCTTAAATCAACCTCATCAAATTCGTTCTTCTTGCCAAAGGGAGCGCCACTTTCTTTATAACGACCAAAGGTATTTTCTTGTTCCTCGAGATTGGTTCGATCCCAAGTATCTAGGAACATCTGGATGCGACGAACGGCCATGTAAGAACCATTTTCCATCCAATCCTTACTGTCAGCCCAAACAACCTGATCAAATTCTTTCTCAGTAGTGACATTAGCAGTCCCATCTTTAAAACCAAAGAGATTACGAGGAGTTTCCATACGATTGCCAATAGCTGCAAAACCAGATTGGCTCCAACGAAGAGTAACGGCATTCCTTCCCTTTCGGATAAGGTTACGAACAGCATGGAAGGCAACTTGCTCGTCATCTGCACAAGCTTGAATGACGATATCTCCACCCGTGTACTTTTCTCGTAACTGTTCCTTTGGAAAAGGAGGCAAATCTCTAAAAAGTTTTGGACGTTTGTTCTCTAGTTTCATCTTTTCTAGGAAGCTAGCCGAAACTCCAAAGGTCAATGTCAAACGATGAGGATTAAGCCCAACTGTTTCTCCAGTATCACTTGGAGGTAAGAGGCTATTGTTACCATCTTTTTTAACCAATTCTCCTTCTACAAGTTTGGCACTATAATCAGTCCAATCTTTAAATAACTGGATGATTTTCTCTTTGTCGGTTGTATGCAAATCTAAAACCACAAAATAAATGTTTTTCTGCATAACAGTTGTAATGCCAGCTTGGTGTTTGCCGTAGAAGGCTATCTTTTCATCCCCGTACGAGATTTTCTCCTGACCATCAAGCTTAGGTGCGAAAAAAGCAGAAGCACCGGAGAGACCAAGTGCGAGACCAGCACCTCCAATACCTGCTTTTTTTAGAAATTCTCGACGGTCCATTTTTTGTTCAAAAAATTTTTCGCCTTTGTTTGTCATATTACTTATTCTCCACCAAGAAATTTACCCATTTGTGATAATGGTTCACCAAGTTTTGTGACTGCTTCAGACAATTCCTTGGTATCCTCTTTCGTTAAGTCTGTATAGAGCTTATAGTGTTCCTTGTCCGTCATGTGTTTGTCTAACAAACTATTAACAGATTTGAAATCTTCTTCTAACTCTTTAACCAGAGCTGCATCTGATTTTTCAAGCAAGGGTTTAAAGAGTTGGAAAATCTTTTCAGCACCTTGGATATTGGCACGGAAATCATACAAATCTGTATGAGAATAAATCTCCTCTTCACCAGTAATCTTACTTGTCGCTACTTCATTAAGAAGGTCAACAGCGCCAGTTAGCATAATCTTGTAATCAACATCTACAGTCGCAATCTTAGCCTTTAATTCCTTGATGTCATTTACCAGTTGGTCACCAAAAACCTCAGTTCCTTTGGTTGTGTTTTCCTCCCAAAGAATGCGCTCGATACGGTGGAAACCAGACCAACCTTCTTCGGTCTTATTTTCATCTAAGTAGTCTGCTAATCGAAAATCAATCTTCACATCAGATTCTCCGAAGCTCTCTGCAATCGGCTCTGAACGTTCATAAGACATACGGATTAAAGGGTATGCCTTTTTAGCTTCTTCTAACTTACCATCCTTCAATAGTTGAACAAAACCTTCTGTATCCGTTAAAAGTTTATCAATCTGTTCTTCCACAAATACTTTGTAGTCACTAGTTGCCTTATCCAATAGTTTTTGGTTATCTTCTGACAATTTTGTAACCTGAGAGGAATCACTTGTAGTTGACGATTGTTCAAAACGAACTGCACAAGCAGATAACAACAATGCCGAAGATAAAAGGATAAAACCAAGTTTTTTCATTAAATACTCCTATTAAATCACGGGAATCCCATTTTTTAAATTTATTATATCATAGTTTTTCTAATTATTCAATAAATTGTCAGAAAATTTAATGTTTGGTCCTTTTAAAATTAGAATAGACTTTTCTAGTTAAAATTGTTAAAATAATAGGGAAAATAAAAGAAAAGGAAGCCATACACTACCATGATGAATATGCAAAACATGATGCGTCAAGCTCAAAAACTTCAAAAACAAATGGAGCAAAGTCAGGATGAACTTGCTGCTACAGAATTTGTTGGAACCTCTGCCCAAAACCTTGTAACTGCGACACTAACAGGAGACAAGAAAGTTACAAAAATTGATTTCAATCCAGCAGTTGTTGACCCAGAAGATATTGAAACTCTATCAGATATGACAGTTCAAGCAGTCAATGCTGCTCTTGAACGAATTGATGAAGCAACTAAGAAGAAACTAGGTGCTTTTGCTGGTAAATTACCTTTCTAATAGTATAAAAAGAGGCTGATGTTCAATTCAGCCTCTTTTGTCTTACCTAGAAAGTAAATATTTCTGCTGCTTTCTTGAGAAGCAAGTCCGTATATTCAGGATCTTCCTGAGCGGTTTCAAGCTCTTCTTTAATTCTTTCTAGATCATCTGTTATCATACCATCAACTCCCAAACGTAGGGACTTATCAAAGGATTCCGAACTATTGATTGTCCATACATAGAGTTTTTGTTTTGTATTCCAAAGCTTGGTTACAAAATATTCATCTAAGGTAGAATATTCCATGGTATAGCCTGTTGCATTCGTTCTTGGAAAAACGGAATTGTAGGGCAGAATGAAATAGACTGGAATTTCCTTATCATACTGAGTTACTTTTTCAATAACATGATAATCCAAAGATTGCATCTGATGCCCATAGACTTTGATCTTTGCCCCATATTGATCTAGAAAATGATCCATCATTTGGGCACTATCTTTTCGACTCGTTTTAATTTCGATCAGCAATTTCTGATGAAGGTCATTGGCACGATTTATATAATCATCAAAGCTGGAAATTTTGGTCTGATAACCATTTTCATAAATATCTAATTGCTTCAACTCATCTAAAGTTAAGTCTTGCGGTGTTACATTTAATCCCGCTAAACTTTTTAGGTTAGCATCATGCATCATGACAAACTGACCATCCTTGGTTTCCTGCACATCCATCTCAACTAAATCTGGTTTTAACTGAGCTGTTTTTTCTAAGGATTCAACTGTATTTTGGACACCATTCCCATTAGAAACTCCTCTGTGAGAGATGACAAGCGGAGGATTGACTACGGGTGCTTCTAGATAAACATAACCCTCAATCGCAAAGAAGACACTGGCGCACCCCATTACACCCCATCTCATGATATGATCTTTCTTTCGTCTTGGCATAATATCCAACTCCTCACCAGTTAAAAAGGAGGTAAACTTAACCAAGAAGTAAGTCAAAGCCATATAGTGGATATTTTTAATCAAAATATAGTTCGAAATAGCAAGAATCAAAGATTCTCGATGTGTGAGACCATCTACTAAAAACTGGCCAACCAATAGTGGGATTAGAAGTAAGTAAAAGAAAAGATTTGTTTTGACAACAATGAGAAAAAGATGCCAAGCGTAAAACCAAAAATGATTCCTGGTTTTTTCTAGACTGTAGACCACAGCATCCTTAACCGTCATCTTTTCAAAAAAGATTTTTGGTAGAACAAAAACCAACTTAACAGAAACGTATAGGAAGAGAATTGACAAGATGATAATACCAAGCCACCATATCCAATACTTGTCTTCCATGTAGGTCTGGATAAAATCAGGTATAACTATTTTATTAAAATAATAAATTTTAAAAATCTTCCTGATAAACGGAAAAATCATAGCGATATAAACGAAGATAAACAAGGCCTTGGAAAGAGTCAGACGTTTCATGAAGGCTATACTTTCACGAAAGACCTTGCGACTATACTCAATCAAGGTTCGTTTTTCATGATAGAGAAGGTGTCGAGCCCCAATGAAGAGAAGACTAATTTGAAAATAGGCTACTAAAAGGTTAATGGCTATTAAGATTAAAAAACCAAAGCTGACTAAAGGCGCATTTTTGATAATCTCAAAAATGTTATTGTAAGAGATAAACAAATAGCCCGTCTGACTGAGTAAAAAGCCTGCTATCAATGAGTTCAATGGCAACCAAATATAATCTACCAGCATGAAGATTAGAAAAAATAGAAAGAGGATTTTATCCAGATTTAGGTAAATCTTTTTAAAACCCAATTTTTTAGGTTTTTCAGGTTTCATAAAACCTCCTAATCAAACAGCTGTGATAAATCTAAACCACCGAAAGGATTAGAGTTTAGACTACTCTTGGAGTCCAGTAATATTCTACTTTCATCAGATTCTAGAAAAGCTTCATAAACACGCGCAGTCATTCGCGCATCCTCTAAACTATTATGAGATTGACCCTTGAATCCAAGAAATTCAGCCACAGTCTGTAACTTGAGATTTGCAATGCCGTGAAGATCAGAACTGCGTCGCTCAAAAGCTTCATCATAGAGATCAACTAGATATTGGCTACTATAATCCAAACCATGCTCCAATAAAATCGGTAAATCACTCTTGGCTGCATTATATCCAACAAGGGGTAATTCACCTACAAAATCTTGAAAATTCTTAAGAACTTCCTCCACCATCGGAGCATCTTTCAAGGTTTCAGAAGTGATACCCGTTAAACCATTGATAAAACTTTTCAATGGTACATCCGTATAAACATATGAGTCAAATGCTCCTACTTCTTCACCATCTTTAAAACGGACCGCAGATACCTGAATCAAGTGAGTTTTATCTTGGTGTTTATTAAATTCCAAATCAAATGAAATGTAATCTCTTAATTTTTCCATCTTATCCATTCCTTACTGTATTTGTAAAAAGAAACTACTTGGTTATACCTAGAAACCAAGCAGTTTTTTCTTATCCTCCAAATAAGCGAGCAAAGAAGCCTTTCTTCGTTGCTTGTACTTCTTGCTTAGCCTGATCCAACTCCAACTGAAGGGTTTCTTGGTCCTTCATAGCTTGTAGCGTTAACTGTTGTTGTTGATCCAATTGCTTATCTTTTTCTGCGATTTGACGGTCTTTGACACGCATCTGTTCATCTTTTTCAGCTAACTGTTTGTCTTTGGCCTTTAATTGCTCATAAAGACGGATGATTTCAGCGTTCTTTTCATCAACAAGAATCTCCATCAATTCACGTTGCTTTACATCATCACTAACAGGTTCATCTTCAAAAATGGTCTTTTTGTAGATTTCTTCAAGCTTAATCAAGCCACTGCGAGTTACCACAGTAACTCCTTTATCATTTTTAGTCGTATCTTCTTCAGGTAATTCCTTGACACGGTTATTGATTGCTTGGCGGGACAAGCCCAAGACCTCAGCAATCTCACTAACAGTCATCTCAATACTCATAATATCCTCTGAAAGTTTTCTAGCTTTTCTTTATTTAAATATTATCATAAGCAAGCAAAACTGTCAAATATCACCGTGTTTTCAACCCTTTTTCATAACTTTTTCGGGTCTAAATTGAACTATCTTTTAGCATTTTTTAAAACTAAAAATCAGTTTGCGATTTTACCACCAGCTCTAATCAATTGAAAACCTTTCTAGGCTTATAGAGTTGGTCACGTTTCTCTAAAATGGCTAGTAATTTTTCACCTTCAAAACCAGCCAATTCCTTCTCGGTTTGTTCCAATTCAATAAAGCGACCAAAACGCACTTCTTCTGCCTGTTCTGGAGTCAAATATACCTTGACCAAGTCACCTGTCCCAATCTCCAAGGGATGAAGAAAGTCTAATTCACCAGCTTGTACTTTTTCCTCTATTTCACTCAAGGTCAAAGCATCATCTAACTGTAATCCAGCTGCACTTGTTCGTGTTAAATAAGACATATGAGTAGCATAGCCAAGTTTTTCTCCTAAGTCAACCGACAAGGTACGAATATAGGTTCCCTTACTGCATTTTACACGAAAAGTAAATCGTGCAAGTTCACTCTCATAAGAAATCGGACTTGTCCGTTCAAATTGATAAATGGTCACCTGACGTTCTGGACGTTCCACTTCTTGACCAGCACGCGCATATTCATAAAGTTTGCGCCCATTGACCTTGACAGCGGAGTACATAGGGGGGATCTGAGTAATAGGACCTGTCAGACTAGCGATTGCTTCATCAACAAGATTCTCATCTAAAGGTGACAAAACTGGTGTCTCTGCAACTACCTCACCACTAGCATCCTCAGTCGTCGTTGAATAGCCTAGGGTGATTTCACCCTCATAGACCTTACCCTCATCCTGCATAAACTCCACCATACGAGTAGCCTTGCCAACTGCAATGGGTAAAACACCGACAACATCAGGGTCTAAAGTTCCTCCATGACCAATCTTCTTAGTTCGTAAAATCCTACGCAGCTTGAAAACTGCATCATGCGAGGTCATCCCCGCTTCTTTTTTTAAGTTGATAATACCGTTCATATGTTTTTTCTCACTCCCCTTTCAGAGCTTCAAACTTAGCTTTCATAGTTGGATTTTTTCGTGTCAATTTTTTAACGGAAACATCATCCAATTTGTTGTTAGCAAGGCGCAGTTGGTTTTCTGATGTGGTCAGGAATTTCTTGACTTCTTCCATACGCTTAATGGCCTTGTCAATTTCATCAATGGCCTTGCCGAAGTTGACAGAAGCTGAATTATAGTTCTTAGCAAAGGCTACCTTGAAAGCATCCAAGTCTTCCTCGAAATGCGTAATGTCAATATTTTGCTCGCGAACCAAAGCCAATTCCTGCTTGTATTTGAGAGAATTCAGTGCAGCATTGCGCAAGAGTCCAATCAACTGGATAAAGAACTGGGGACGAATGACATACATCTTTTCATATTCATGGCTGACATCGACAATCCCAGTATTGAAGTAGTCGTTATCAGCCTCAAGCATAGTTACCAAAACTGCATACTCACAATTTTTCTCACGGCGGTCCTTGTCCAATTCCTTATAAAAATCCGCATTCTTATGCTTCTTCTCTGTCCCGTCTGCTTCATTTTTCATCTCAAACATAATGGAAATGAATTCTAGTCCATTTTCATCAAAATCACGGAAAATAAAATCACCCTTAGAACCACGTGCTGAAACCTTATTGTCCTTCTCAAAGTATGCATTTGGAAAGGCAAAGCTTCGAACCTTGTTAAACTCACTTTCTGCATAGTGTTCCAAACTTTCACCGATTGCCTTGGTTGATTGTTGCGCCTTGAAATTCTTGTAAAATTCAACCTGTTCACTGGCTGCCTTAAGCTGGGCTTCGTAGTTTTGTTTAACAGAAGCTAGAGACAACTCATTTTCTTTTTCTTGTAAGAGGAGCTGATTTTTGACCTGATCGCGTTCTTTTTCAAGATTAGAAAGAGTTTTTTGTAGTTGATTTTCATGCTCCAAGCGCAAGGTAGCCAATTGATTTTCGAGAGCTTGGACTTCTTTTTCTTTCTCTAGCAAGCTTTGACTAGCACTTTGCTCCACCTCTTTCTTAGCCAATTCTTTTTCTGTATCAAAGTTGTTAATTTGACTTTGAAGCTGGGCAATTTCTTGATCCTTTTGAGCCAGTTTTGCCTGTTGTTCATTTAAGGCTTTTTGTTCCACTAATGTCAACTCTTGCTTGATTCGCTCGTGTAATTCCTTATCAAACTCTACAGTTCGAACTTGAGAAATCAATTCTGCATATTGACTTTCATTGACTGTAAATACTTCGCCACAATTGGGACATTTAATCTCGTTCATGTTATTCCTCTATATTTATCTATTCTACATTCATTATAGCATGGAAAAACAAAAAGAAAAAGTTGGAATGAATCCAACTTTTAATCTACGTATGTATCTTCGTTTTTATTTAAGAAGGCGTAAGGCAATCCTATCAGTAGACCACCACCAATAAAGTTACCAATAAAGGTTACACCCCAGTGACGAAGAATATTTCCAATACCGAAGTTTGCAATTGAATCAGCAGCGACACTGAATTTCACAATCGCAAATGATGCAAAGTTTGCGGCGATGTGCTCGTTTGTTAAGAATACAAACATGTAAATCGCAGATAGAACTAACCAAAGTTTAGCTCCCCCATCTTTGACTAAAACAAATGAAAGAATTGCGATATTTACAAAGACATTAGCCAAGATAGCTTCGAGTAAGACTAGTTCATTTGAACGGCCCAACTTCATTTCTACAACGCCAGAAATAAAGCTATCGTGTGTTAGGTTTGCATAAGCTGCTGAATGGGCAAAGCCCCAACCTGCTATAAGAGCACCGATCAAATTAAAGAGTGTACAATATAGAAGGATTTCAGCTGTTTTTCTCCAGCTAATCTTTTTCAAAAAGCTACCAGCTGTCAAGAACATCATGTTAGATGTTACCAATTCAGCATTCAAGAAGACAATGTAAGCCAATCCCCAAGCGAAAACAAATGGGAAGAGGAAACGTCCACTACCTGGAGCAATCTTATTAATCAAGTCAGCTCCAACTGCACCAGCTGCTGTACTAAATGTTAAGAATGCACCAGCAAACATTGAACGGATAGCATACTTGAATTTACTTTGACTGTAAAGACTTTCCTTTTTCTTACAAGCAAACTCAATTTTTGAGATAAATTCTGAAGAAACCATATTAACTCCTAAAACTTTTATTTGTGAATATTATAACATAAAATCGAAATTATGGGAAGGCTTTCTTAATTCTATTTACAATATTTTTATCACTTTTAGCAATCGTTTCCATTTGCTTTGTATCACCATATTTAATGTTTTCAACTCTTTATTTTCAAATCCTCTACTCTATATATTTAATATATTTTTTATTTTGTTCTATATTGAATTTACAAAAGAGTCTCTTTAGTTTTCAGCTAAAGTCCATGTACTAATAATTTGTTTGAATTTATAGACAGAGAAAACAACGTTTTTATCAAAAAGTTCTTTGGAAAAAAATCGAGGTCTGGATTTTTAGTCCCGACCTCCTCTATTATTGATTTTCATTTTATTTAGTAAGAGCTAAGTGCTAATCAACATAAGTCTCTTCATTTTTATTAAGATAAGCGTATGGTAAACCTATCAAGAATCCTCCACCAATCAAGTTAGCAATGAAGGTAACACTCCAATGACGTAGAATATTTGGAATATCAAAGTTAGCAATTTGATCAGAAACAATGCTGAATTTAATAATGCTAAAAGATGAAAAGTTGGCTGCAATATGCTCGTTAGATAAGAAAACAAACATAGAAATAGCTGACAAGATAATCCAGAGTTTGGCATTGCTATCCTTAACCAAAATTGAAGATAGAATGGCAATATTTACGAACATATTTGCCAAAATCCCTTCCAACAAGACCAACTCACTAGGACGTGCCAACTTCTTGGCTACAATCTTTGGAAGATAACTGTCGTGTGTCAGGTGTGAAAAAGCCGATGAATTAGCAAAGCACCAACCTGCTAACAGAGCACCAACTAAGTTGAAAAAGGCACAATAAAGTAAAATGGTAAAGGCTTTTTTCCAATCAATCTTCTTTAAAAATGTTCCAGCTGTCAAGTACATCATATTTGAGGTAACCAACTCGGCATTCAAGAAAACGATATAGGCAAGTCCCCATGCAAATACAAAGGGAAATAGGAAATAACCAGCACTTGGAACGATGCTATTGAGTAGATCAGCACCTATGGTCCCAGCGGCTGTACTAAAGGTTAAGAAAGCACCTGCAAACATCGAGCGAATGGCATATTTAAACTTACTTTGGTCAAATAGACTCTCTTTCTTATGGCAATAATAATCAATCTTTGAAATAAATTCTGAAGAACTCATATAAACTCCTTAAAACATCATTGTTAATATTATAACATAAAATATTTTAAGTGGAAATAAATTTTTGTCCTTTACATTTGATTGTTTTTAGTGTTTGTAAAAGCTTCAATTTCTTCTGCAGTCAACCTTACCAGCTATGAAACCCACAAGCCAACAATATCTGACAAAACAGAATCGCAGACATATTCATTCTCACCATGACCATATTTACAAGTAAATAGTGGAGTTCTTATCGCTGATTGATAAAAATTGAAGGCTAACTCTTGCAGTTTTTCTGGCTGAAATTTAAGTCCCAACTCTTGCGCAAGTAGAGTTCTCACTTTGTCCCACTTTTCGCCTTTTGACTGGTAGTTTTGTCGTGCTTTATTGATAAATCTCTGACAGAATTTTGCCAACAAATCCTTGTTTTGGTAGAGTAACCGACAGGAAAAGTCTGAGATAGAACCAGCATGAATTAAGAAAGTAAGCAAGTCATCAAGGCTTTCTGCTACCCGACCAACTTGGCCTTCACTCCCTATAAAGCCAATACTCTCATCCTCAAGAATTACATATTCTCCCCCGCTGCCGTCTTTAGCAAAGGCTATGGGCGAAAGAGAATAAACTTCATTGTTCTGAGAAAATTCAACCTCTTTCAACTGGTCATAAAAGAGAATATCGCATTCTTGCATCAATAAAATTCTTAGTTGTTTATCTTGTCTTATTACTTGTAGTTGATTCATATTAGCTACTCTCCTAGCTTTGACAACTGTCACAAGTGACAACAGCAATCGACTCTTAATAATAATAATAATAGATTTTAATATGGCACTTCTTGGCCACATTGGCAAGATTTTTCACTAACTCCTCGTTTCTTTTGCTTTTTCCAAAATAAAAAGTAAAAGATTTTCCATCTTTCCTTGTAAAATACAGATGATACCTGTCCCCATTCATTCTTCTCCCTCGAATGTAATCAATATCAATCTGTCTAATTTCAGCTAGAGGAACAATCCTTTTTCTAAAAAGAATAATCGTGTGAATGTATAATCTTCCCTTTGCAATATGAAAAGGATCCAACATACTCCCACCACTTTTTAAGGATGTCTTAACTCTTTGGAAAAAAAGATAGGCATAAAATAGTGCTAAAAAAATTAACAAAAATCTAATGACCGGATGTTCCCAAAGGACTTCAAAAACTGAAATACTATAACTATGCATACTAAAATAATCCCTTTTTTCTTTATTATACCACTTTTGTTGAGCTTCTAGGTTCATGGATAAAGAAAAAAACTGAACAAAGTTCAGCCATTTTCAATAATATTTCATGTGATATCTTTATCTAGTCAAATCAAGACGTTTACCGATTTTTCCGATAAGAATAGCACCAACAATGAGTGAAGCGAATTCTCCGATAGCAGTTGTAAACCAAGTTAAGAAGAAAGGTGCTTCTGCTACGATGTTCAATTCAGCAGCAATGGTGATCATTGAAATCGAAAAAAGAATTGAAAAGAAGAAATGATCTTTTCGGATCAATCCATTAAAAAGATAGTCTTTTTTATATTTGCTAAACAACCATACGCCTAAACTTAGGAAGACAAGAGTTGATCCTCCACCAACCGCGACATCGATGATTCCAAAACTGAAGAAATTAGCAATCATACAGCCAAGAGTAACACCGATAATGTACTTAGGATTGTAAAAGGCAAGAAAATTCATCATTTCAGAGATACGGAACTGATAAGCACCGTAACTGATAGCATTAAGGGGTGGTGTGATTGTCAAAACCACATAAATTGCTGCGACAATGGCAATATCCGCCATATCACGAACAGTTAGTTTTTTCATGTTTTCTCCTTTAGCGACAATAGCGCGTCTAATATGCTTGGTGAAAGAAGCTAAGCACCAAGGGTTGAGCAAGTCAACCTTACAAGTATAGCACATTTATCTCCTTTATGCTATACTATTTTTATGAAAACATGCATAAAAAATTTTTTCGATAATGAAATCCTCTCCTACTTATTTTTCGGAGTTGCGACTACTCTTGTTTCTATCATTGTTCGCATCACGATTTTTTATCTTTGTAAACAAGAATTATGGGCGACTGCTCTGGGAAATATAGCTGGAATTCTCTTTGCTTTTTTCACAAATGATACCATTGTTTTTAAACAGAAACGAAAACATTGGTTCAAGCGTCTGATAAAATTTACGACTGCAAGATTCATAACTTTCCTATTAGACCTACTTCTGACCTTTATTTTTGTGACGAGTTACCCTCATATTATCGGTCAATTTGTAGGTGATAATCTCAATACTATCAATACAATTGAGACTATTTTTGCACAACTTACTATTATAGTCCTCAACTATATCTTCAGTAAAGTTTTTGTTTTTAAAAAACACTGAGCATATTACTTGCATTCAACAGATGATTAAGTTATAATTTAGAATGTAAAATTACGAAAGGAAAAAGAAAATGTTAAAAGATCTTAAAGAATTTTTGCTCCGTGGTAACGTTGTAGACCTTGCTGTCGGTGTAATCATCGCTTCTGCTTTTGGTGCTATCGTTACTTCATTTGTTAATGATGTCATCACTCCACTTCTATTGAACCCTGCTTTGAAAGCAGCGAAAATCGAACGTATTGCTGAACTTTCATGGAATGGGGTTGCTTACGGTAACTTCTTGAGTGCTGTTATCAACTTCCTTGTAGTTGGTACTGTTCTATTCTTTGTGATTAAAGCAATGGAAAAAGCTCAAAACCTTCGCAAAAAAGAAGAGGTTGTTGAAGAAGCACCTGCTGGTCCAACTGAGTTGGAAGTTCTTCAAGAAATCAAAGCTCTTCTTGAGAAAAAATAATCGTCTTGAGGATTCGGTTCATACTGAATCCTTTTTTACTTCTCCTTTTGCTGAGTTTAGAAAAAACTTGAGTTCAGCTCTCTTTTTTGATATAATAATTAAAGTTTCCACCCTTAGTGTAATGGATATCACGTAAGATTCCGGTTCTTGAGATGGGGGTTCGATTCCCTCAGGGTGGATATTTTATAAAGAACTTACCAAAATCTGTAGATAAAGCTGTAAGGATTCAGGCTCCATAATATTTCTAGTGGATAAATTCCCTAAAGATATTATGGAGCCTATTTTATTGTTGAAAAAGGGTTGCTTTTACCTTGGTTTCAGTCTAGTTTTTTAATAATCGGAAATGCCTCTGTAAGAACGTCTATTCCAAAATTAATTCCCTGTACTTGGTAGTGATAGATGGGGTCAGGATAAAATTTTTGAACTCTGTTTTTAAGGTGAGTGTCTATCATTTCAAGTAAAATCCCATCTGATAAATAGGGAATTTCTGGTCCACTAAGTAAATCTTCTTCGAGCAAATTCAGGTCCCACCCCCTCATCGATGGATCTGCAAAAAAGAATCTTACCAAAATCAATACAGTATTTGAGCTTTTGATTCTTTAAGCCCTCAAGAAAAATTTGTAGGTGATTTTCTTGAGAAAGTTGACACCGTAGTTCATACCAATCATACTCTATTTCCTCACCAATATGAACCCACTTCATTTTTGTTCAACCTCTTCTATCCTTATATCACTCTCTTGATTTTTATAGAGAACTAAGTCAAAAACTAGATTCTTAGCACAAATACGAAAATGAACCAAGTCTACTTCAGCCAAAACTCCACCCGCCCTATGAATCACTTCTGTAATCAGGCTACTAGTCTCTAGCTTACAAATAGGGGATTCAAGAACTGGCGACCGAGGAATCTTATGAAGAGCATTAAAAATGCCTCTATCTGTGATTTGGTAAAAATGACAGAAGGGAAATTTCAATCGAATCAGATGTTTCTTTCCCTTCAAAGTCATCGTAGAAATCTCGTAATGACTATTTTCACTAAAAGCTGCACTAGCTTCATATTCATCCTCTGGTACAGATTTCCACTCTAGCATTAAATCTCTCTCCACTATTTTCAATCATCTCATACGCTTTCTCTCTATAAAAATCTAAAGTAGTTTGAAAAACGCACAGCTACTTGTTATTGATTTACCATTAAATCCATCCTTTTTCCTTAAATTCAGCAATACGAGCTAAATCCTCATCTGAAGGTTTATTGGAAACAATTTCTTTTGTAATAACCGAATACTCTTTGTTCCATTTTTTAAGAATTGCAATAATAGAATCTGAAATCCTGATATCTCTTTTCGAAATTGACTCTAAATTCCACTCTTGAATTTCAGAAAGTCCCATAACTTTTGTGATTTCGATCTTAGAATCTGCATATTCTTTTTTCTTTTTAGCAAAGTAACCATTTCCTGCTATAATATTTAACTTCTTTTCAAATGGTAATTTATTGCCTATATGCTCGATTTTCTCTCGGATTTTATGATCTGATTCATCGATAAAATAGTTAGTTTGCCATTTTTGAGGGAAGATATGTTCGATTTCCCATTTACTTGGTAATAATGAATCCTGATGTTTATAAGCAAGTGTTTTAAGCAACATTCTCACCACATTACGGTGAGGATTTTGGATTCCTGCTTCAAGTTGAGCTTGGTCTAGTTCTTTGAAATCAAATTTAGGAATATCTGATACAACAATTGCTGAATTTAATTTTAAAATATCACCTTTAACAGCATTGATAGTTGGAATAAGAATGTACTTTGTCATTAGTTCAGCGAGTAATTTGTTTAAGAATCTTGCAAATTTATCCTCAAAGTTTTTATCCTTACGATAACAAATATAATATATAATCACCGGATATTTCCAGAACTCATTAGGATATGAAGTAAGTGTATCTAATGTTTGTTTTATCTTTATATTTGATGACCAACTCTCATCTTCCAGCACTTCACCTTTATTAATTACTTTCCATAATTCGATCATTACGAATAAATTATCTAATAATTCAGATTGATAAAGGCGTTCAAATTTGTTACTCGAATAGTATTTTCTGACACCAGGTGTAGTACTTTTAGTATCTTTTTCCAAAGCCCTAAGATAGAACATATAGTAATAAAATAATTGTTGGATACTTTCGTTAGCTGCTGTAGCTTGTTCATCAAGCTCTTTCCAGCGTTCAATAAATGTTTCCTTATCTTTTCCCTCAAGATGGTTATAAATCTTAGCTTTAAATATATCAGCATCAGATAGCGGTAAACCTCTGTCATTTAAAGTAGAGAAAATAGTCAATGCTGTATCTTGGGTATCGGCAGTTATTGGTAAAAGAATAGCTTGATTTAATAGGGAATAAATGAACTGATAAATCATTAAGGGATTCTCACTTGAATGTTTATCAAGTAACTCCTGAAAATGAATATAATTTCTAGAATAATTATCTTTAGAATCTTTATTTGCTCTTCCAGTTTCGAGAATTTTACGAAGAATTTCATTACCTTCATTATTAACAACACGTGATGTTAGAAGAGTAGTCTTATAATCAACTGTTCCAGTCAGTTTATTAGTTCGCCAGATTGAAGGTTCAATCTTACCAATAAAATTGTTTGCTTCTGGAGTTCGTTCTGATAATGGAGAATTAAATAGCTTTGTGTAAATCGCTCTTAACAATAAAAACAGAGAGGTAATACGTTGCTGACCATCAATAATTTCCTGTTCACCATTATCATTTTCATACGAAACGATACTTCCAAGAAAATACGAACCTTCGCGTTCAGTACCACCATTACTGACGGTAAATTCCCATAAATCTTCAAACAGTGTTTCAACCTGTTCATCCGTCCAAGCATAAGGACGCTGATATTCTGGAATAACAAATGGTTTTGTTCTTCCACTACCAAGTAGTGCCTCAACACTCTGTTTATTAACTTCTATTGTAGTTGGCATCTTAAACCTCCATATTATATTTGCTAAAATACTACATTTTTTTATTGATTATTTTGAACACTATATCAAATTGCTTTAACTAGCAATCCTACAAACTTAAAACGAACTTTGAGTAACTATTGCATATCTTCCATGGCTTCTTTCACATATCCTTCTACATCTTCAATCTCTACAAACGATGGGTCTAAGTGACACAAGAAGTGCCAATCTTCGGCGCCTTTTTTTCTATAGACAATCGCTTCGCCGTCTTCACTTCCGAAAAAGCTTCTGTCAACTTCATACCCATTGCGCTCTAAGAAATCTTTTACCTTGTGATAATTTGCTTCTCTGACTTCTACATAGGCTTTCACTTCATCGTTGTTAATGACATAAGCATCGACTTTTGTAGCTCCTTCAATCACTTTATCGTTTGGTTCGGATAGATTCGAAATTTCTTTCCAAATAATGTCCACATTTTCCTCAAAATTAAACGAAAATCTAGATAAAGGGACAATATTTCCGTTAAAGACAATTTCCATATAATCCGGCAAGTGTTTGGGGTTCACATACTCCACTTGAAACCCATCTTCTGTTTCTAAAGTATATCCAGGAATTTGAGCTACAAAGGCTTTTCCATCTTCTAAAGAGTCAAACACGACTAAATCTTTTGAATAATGATTTTGATACAATTCCAATATAAGCATTGATAATCCTTTCTAAACTGTCCGTACATTATTTTTTCACCACAGGATACTGACTCGCTAATCTCCATTATGATATCGAAACTTCTTTCTCCCATCGTCTGAGCACATCTTTTAAAGGCTCATCTAGATAGGTATAGGCTTTGTCTTTAATCCAATCAGGTATACCATAAGCAGCTTCGGCTATACTTCCTGTTATCGCAGCGAGAGTGTCACTATCACCGCCGAGAGAAATAGCATTTCTGATAGCATCTTCGAAGTCTGTACTTTCAAGAAAGGCAATGATGGCCTGAGGTACCGTATCCTGGCAAGTTTCATTGAAACGATAAGTAGGACGAATTTCATCTAGTGTTTGAGAAAGATTATATCCATACTCTTGTTCTATGTGTTCCTTGATGAGTCTCTTACATTCTGTAGGATTATCGTTGATTGGTTGTTCATAATCCCCACAGTAACCTCCAAAGTAAAAGCGACACATAAAGATAGCATCAGACGTCGCCATAGCTCCTTTGACCCCTTCTTGATGGTTATGAGTCACCTCTGCAGAAAGTCGTGCAAGAGCTCTTCTGGACGGCCAGGCTCCAGTTCGTGCACAGAAACTACAATCCATGGTCCAGGCACATGGAGAAACACGCATTGCTGAGCCATTGCCGAAGCTATTATAAGGTTCTCGATCATCGCCATCAATCCAATTACCAAATCTTGCACCGTAACCTGCATCGGGATACATCATACCATATTTTTTCATGGCGTCAATAAAGTCATCCTTCTGACCGCCATTCATGATTGCTTCTGCAACAGCACAGGTCATCACCGTATCATCAGTGAAAAAACAATCATCACGAAATAATGGAAAGTCTTTCGTTTTAATATTGTCCCATTCGTAAACAGAACCAACAATGTCTCCAACTATTGCTCCTAACATGAAATACCTCCTAATGTCCAATGTCACATCTATAAATATACTAAAAATCTACTCTACTTTTTTTTAGATCGTACAAAGAGTAATACCGCCTCAACGTGTGTTTGCATATAGCTTTTACTCCTATAAATTCATTAAAGTTAAATTTTGGGTATTAGAGGAATTGAAATATTCTATTTCTAATCTATAACTATACCTATTCTGTTCGAGTTTCAGCTAAATATATTCCCCATTCAGCTAATTCTTCAGGCAAGTCATAAACAGTTTTTCCATTACTTTCATAGATTTCAGAGATTCCTGGTGAGGTCTTAGAAAAAGTTTTCCAAGCAGTCACTAGTTCTTCTACAAATTGAATATTATGAGGTTCAAAAAAGTCATTAAATTTCGATAGTTCTTTACTATAAATTGTCACAACATTATAGCTATCAAGCATGATCTCATCATGACTTTGATGCCCACCAAATCCAAACTGACTAAGTCCATCATTAATAAGCAAATCACCGTATCTAATCAACAGTGCTAGGCATTCCTCTCTTGAACAACCATCAATATAATAAACATCCTTATGGGATTCCTTGATAATATTCTTTGCTATCACTTTTTCTCTATCAATACTAACAGGCAATTCCAAAATAAAAAACAAGGGCTCGTCATGAATCGCAATAAAGTGTTGAAAAACCTCTAATATTTTTTCTGCGTGCACATTCGCCATCAAATGATGTTCGGTTAACTTTGTAAATGACTCAAACAGGTTTTCTACCAAGCTAATTCGATGACCTTTTACTAAATTCAACATTATGCGTCCTCCAGAGGATTAAAATATTATACTCATTTATAATCTCATTATACCATTAAAACCTGAAAAAGACTGCAACTTCCCAGTCACAGTCTCTTATAAATCTATCTCAATTCCTTCAAGGAAAGTTATTACAATTTGTCCAGCTTCTGAAATAGATTGATAGCATGTCAGACTATAGTATCCAGAAGCCCAACTTGAACTATTACTCTGATTCTTATCCTCTATTCGATTAGAGAAGCTACCTTTACGCTTTTCGTTATTCCTTTCGTTCACTTTTAAGAGCAGAGAAACACTCTCAGCGGTTCGGACTTACCGTATCATTTCGTCGTAATCTCCTCACTCTACGACGGCTATTCCTTACTTAAATGAAATCCACTCTTCTTTTGATAGACAGGTTATGTGCTCTGTGCGAAGAACACCTTCCAATGCACATGGAACGTTCTCTTTTGTATGATGATAACGGAAACCACATTTTTCCTGAACTCTCTGTGACTTTGTATTACCATCAAAATATCCGCACCACAGTTTCTCCAGATTCAGGTCATCAAATCCATGTCTCATAATTTCACGAACGGCTTCTGGTATCAGTCCCTGACCCCAATACGGAACTCCTATCCAGTAACCAATCTCCGCCTCAGTATCAGGAATACCTTTATCACTTGCAGAGCCGATCATCAATCCTATGCTACCGACTGGATGCATGGTTTCTTTTAAAACGATGGCGTATATTTCAGGTGCTGAAAAATAATTTTTTATAATCTCCCTACTGTTTTCAACACTGGTATGTACAGGCCAACCTGCAATCGGACCAACCTCTGGCTTACTGGCATATTGAAATAAATCATTGGCATCTCTTTCTTCCCATGGGCGAAGAATCAATCTCTCCGTTTCTAAAATCATTTTTCTCTCCTTAAATTCCAGCTGTTTATAAAATTACTTCAGATGAAAGTTTTTACTTTTTCACCAGCAAGCATACGCACTCAGAGGTTTGCTGTTTTCGTATGATTTCGTCGTAAACTCCTTACTCTACGACAGCTATTCCCCAGGGAACCTTCTCGACCTTCTGTCTCAATTTGTCTCATGGACGAACTCAAAAGGTTCAGTGAACTTTTTACACTTCTCTAATAAACTTACCGCTTCAGAATATCGTATATGAACTATATATCAGCATTTGTTTTTATATAAATTTATATCATGATACATCATTTTATAGATTTAATATCTAGTCAAAACCGCAATAATATCTGATTACTCTTTTTTTTCGAATAATATTTTCTTTAACTCCTCTATAGCCTTATCTAATTCTAAATATTTCATCAATTCCTCTGATGTGAGCTTATCTTTAATTTCGAGTAAATTTTTCTTTGCATTAATCAATTGACTAATTTTCCATATTTCCTTCATCGGCCGTATATCAAACCTAAACGCATTTTTATACATGTATTTACCAATATTTGTATAGAATTCAATACTACCTTCTTTATCTCTGCCTAAATGATTATCATATTCTTTTAATACAGGATCTACAAATCCAACCTCTCCATCATTGGGTTTATCTTTATTTTCCGTTGGCCATTTGCCGAGTTTTTTTCTATTGCATGTGAAACAAGAATATACTAAATTGGAATAATCAAGTTTTCTACTTGAATCTATTCTGTCAGGAACGAAATGATCTGGTTCAAAACCTTTTGTTGTAACCTCTTCAGGTTTACCACAATAACCGCATATATGTTTAAAGTCTTCTCTCAAATGAGGAACATATTTTTTATAGTCATTTTCTTGATTCACATCAATACTTCTACTAATTTCATTTTCTCCATGTATTCGCATAACTTTTACCTGTTTTCGATTTCCTCTACCAAAACATTTACTCTTCCAAGTATTTCATCAATTTTCTGATTAACCTCGCTACTTAAAAGCTGAATTGGCAAGTCATCTACTTCACCGTATGCACGCAATAATTTATATAAATCTATAAACTGTTCTTCTTCTATTGCTGATATAGAACCATTTTTCTTTGCTTTGAGAAGATTCTCATAGTCGATATGATATTTATGTAACCTAGTTTCAAAAACATCAACAGCCTGTTTGATCTTTCTTACAAACTCTTCTATATCATTTGCAGCTAAAACATTTCTATCTTCAATCAAATTTATAATTACTAAATTTTCATTTATTGATTCTTCAGGGTAATTAGTTAATATTAAGCATGGTAAATCAGGGACTTTCAAATTTATATAAGTAATTAATTCCGTCCCCAAAAACTTAAATTTATTATTAAGTTTATAATCTATAATAAAACATTTAATACCATTAGATAAAAGCCATTCTATTATTTCTGGCATTTCAGTAATGCCGTCTGGATATAGTAATTCAATATTTTTTCTTGCTAAACGTACTTGATAATCCTCATATGAATCTCGATCATCATCAATAAATCCTATTCTATACATGTCAGTTCTCCACTTCTATTTCTTTATTAATTTTATAGTGGCATAGAATCCAGAAGTATATTTCATATTATCGGATAAATCTATACTTCCATTATAGTCAGCAACCGTTCTATTTATAATCCACATACCCATACCAGTGCCAATAGTTTCTCCCATTTCATTTCTTCTATCACTTTCCATAGGTTCTAATATTTTTCTTGGATTATCTTTATAGGCACGAGATAACCCTCGTCCAGAATCGCTGTATTTGATAATAATTTCTTGTTCTAAGTCAGATACTACGATTTTTATACTCTTATTATCTGAAAAACAGGATTCAAAAGAACTTACACTATTAGCAATCAGATTACTAAAAATGCTTTCAATATCATAAGGAAAACATTTTAATTGTATTTCTGAACCTTGAAATTCTAAAACTATTGAAACGTTTTTAAGTGTTTCTTCCCATGACTTTACCGTTTGTGATATCAGAAAGATTAAATCTGTTTTTTTCATAGTTCTTTTATCACGTGTTACAGAACCTATTGTTACCTTGAACCATGAATTTAATGAATCTCTCATTACATTAGCTTCATTTACATATTTTAACCCATCTTGTAAGTTTCTATCTAATTCCAAAGCTTCTTTAGCCATAACAATCTTTCTGCTTAGCTTATGAGTTATATCTTTAATTTCGTGGACATAAGTGTTAGTAACTATACCAGTTGTAGCTAATGTTCTTAGCAATCTATTCTCATCTTCTAAGTTTTTAATAACTGTATCTTTATGATCTAAAACGGTTTTAGCTTCTTCTGGATCTATAAAACTTTTAGCAGATTCTGATTTTTGATTGAGTTCACTGCTATCATCTAAAAATTTCTTATCTTCTCTAGCAGCCTTTGCTTCTTCTGCTTTCTTATTAATTTCAGCTTGTATCCTTGCAGCTTCCATTATTTTATCATAGCGAGCATCTAACTTACGAAAGACATATTGCCTATCTTTTTCAAATTCCTGAATCACATTAATTAAAAATTCTTTTAATAATACAAATTCCTTTGTTTCTACAATACCTTCTCTATTAGATTGGTCTGGTAATGTAATATTCATGCGAGAAATAAAAATTGATCCAATTATTTGATCAGTATTAACCCTCCACGCACCTGTTTGATGTGAAGGTGCAGCAGGAGATTTGTTTTTTCTACCAGCTAATAACAGCCAGTCATAATCAGATGTTTTGGGTTCTCCATAAGGTCTCACTCTAAAACTATCTCTATATATTTTTATTCCCCCAAAAATATCCCTCTTATTATTACGATTATTCGACAATTTATAGAAATATTTTTCAGCATCTGTTTTTGAAGAAGTCACTTTTTCAAAATACAAAACTCCGGAAAATTCACCTATTGTATTTTTAAACTGCTCCCCACGTTTTGGTAGCATATGTGCAAAGTTTGTTTCTATACAAATATATTTGCCTTTAAAATACTGTTCATCTTCTGAAGTAAATTCAGCTTGTGTAATTATTTCATCAAATCTATCACCAAAGTCAAATTCATTTCTATGTATCTCAATATAAGTTTTTCCATCTTTCAGAACATTAAATTTAATTTTATAATCATAAGAAAAAGCATTCTCAACATCTAATACATCAGCATCTTCACTTGAGTTTTGTTCATCAAAGAAATATACTTGAAATTCACTTTTCATTTCATATGGTATTAATGTTATTAAATCGTCCTTGATTTTTTTTATAACATTATCATTCCATGAGTCTCTTAAAGAAGTTAACTTAAAAATAGTTCCCGTGTTTTTTAAATTATTTAATATTATATTTTTCACTTCGTAATTAATAACTTCATCAAGAAACCCATCTATTGATACAGTTGGTTCATACAAATCTGCTGTTACATCTGTAATATTATCACTCTTTGAAAAATCCTCCCAATCAACCTTCCAAATTAACTTTCCTTCCACAGAAACAGTAAACATTTCACATGTATCAGATATCCTATCTAAAGCAAACCTTCCAATTCCTTTTGCTCCAGTTTGTATTCGACCTGATTTGCTAATAAATCTATCCTTTTTTGTCGATCTTCCAATAGTCATCCAGTGTTTTATAATGACATCCTTTGTCATACCACAACCATTGTCTGCGATATATAGCGAATTAGTTGTTTTTTCATAATATAAGACACAAATCGTAGCATCCGCATCATATGTGTTTTTAACTAATTCAATTATAGCACCGTTTAATTTTGATACATTTTCCCGTCCTATTAAACGAGCTGTATAAGCATCTACATTGAATGATATCTTTTCCATGGTAATTTCTCTTCCTAATCCAAAGTATATTCAAAATTCATAACATCTCTTGCTGTAATCCTCATTGTTGTTCCACTAGCATTAATCCCTATATCATAAACATAATTTAAAAATTCATCACTTTTCAAAATCTTTTCTGCAATTTCTAATGACAAATCTCCTTTTTGATATATACATATCCCTGAATAAGGTACTTGATTTTTAGTAATGTGATGTATTTTAACTTTTTCTGTTATCAAAGTAGATAACAATAATTTTTCTTGATTAAGATGGCTTAATGCTTGTGATCTTCCAAACTCGAACCATTGTGCATTTTTATCTTTATCACGCTTATTTAATCTTTCACTAAAGGATTTTAAATAGTTGTACACTCCTGGAAATTGTTGTATAAACTCTGATTCTTCAAAGCGCAATATACTATTATTTTCTCCATATGAGTATGGAAAAATCAAAAATTCTTTTCGGGCATACTGCAATGATCTTGGACTAACGGCTTCTCTTAATACCGATTTTTCAATTTTATACCCATTAACCAATATATGTTCATTATATTCTTCATATTTTTTTATTATAAATACTTCATTTAATAACGTAGCAATCGAACACATTGCATTAAAATCATCACCAAATTTTCTTTTTGCCTTTTTTTTAACTACTTCTTTTTTTCTAAAAATCCACTTATTTGTTAAACTATTTTTATGCAATGTTATTTCTCGGTTTTTTACCTTATTTACATATTGAATATCGTTATTGTTCTGTGTGCCATTACAAATAATAATAGCAGAAGAAATTAATTTATTTTCAAAGAGTTTTTCTGTTGTATAATCAATTATTACTGACAAATGAGGTAACATAAAGATACGTAATCTATCTGCAAATCTATTTTTAAAAATGTTGTTAGGTATCAGATAAGCTAATTTACCATCATCAGCTAATAGCTTTATAGACATTTCAATAAAAGCATAATAATAATCTGGTTTCCCATCTGAACACACTATAAAATTCTTTTTAATGAAAGATCTTGTAGTTTTATTTAAATCTGAATATGTTATATACGGAGGGTTTCCTATAATAAAATCGAATTTTTCGATAATAGAACTTTTTAAAAAGTCATTCTGTGCAATATTCCATTTAACACAATCAATATTATATTTTTTCGCAACCCTATTTAAATTATCTATACAATTCACTTTGTGCTTCTCATCTATTTCATTTCCGTATATATCATTTTCCAATCCATAGATTATCCTATCTTTAGAAAAATTTTGTTTCAAGCAGTCAATAATATATCTATCAACAATTTCAACAAGAAAAGCTCCATCACCACAAGAATTTTCTAGAACCTTTTTCCCATATAGCTTTTCTATATACCCAACTTGATTTAATATCTCAACGACAATATTGTGAGGAGTAAACACTTGACATTCAATATTAATACTTTCCATATATTCGCTCTCCTTTTTCATATAATTTTTAACTTGAATTAGCACCTTTTCTATTAAATCATCTTAAAATACCTTAAAGCATCGATGATAGTTTCCTCGTTTTCCGGTATGCATTGTGGAATAAACTATTTCTCTTTTTCCAATTTATTATAATGCTCCCTCAGTACAATACCAAATTTCTTTTTAATCTGTGCAATAAAATGTGTCGAAACCTTTAAATCAAACTTTTTCAATATATATATTCCTTGATTGTTTTACTTTCAGCACTTGTCAAATCGAGCTTATTAAGCTTAATTTCACCATCTATATGCTTATCGACGTCGAGTTTGGACAAAAGTGCCACACACTCAACGTGATGCGTTTGTGGGACTCAAAAGGTTTGGGTGAACCTTTTGAGGATTAACTCCGTTTCACTAACAAACTCACACACTCAACATGTGGTAATATTCTGCTTTTATACTAATAAACAAAAGGCAATGAAAATCATTTTAAAATGATACTGTGGAACGGAAAGATTATCATCACTTCCAAAAGAAACGATATCCATAACTCCACTTAGAATTACAATTGATAATTCTCTAACATTAATCATCTAATTATAAAATCGTTACTTTCAATAATGGATAAGCTGATCTAAAATTTAAAATCCTTTTCTTTACTAATTCTATTACTAGCCAATATAGTATAAATTAAATGACCAATAAAAATGATGATAAAAATAACATAGCAGCCAGTCTTACAACTTACTACTTTTCATATGATAATTTACAAATGTCTTTCCAGCCACTCGATCTTTTTAAAATCCTTATTGTTATTGTGATCATTTCGATAGAAGTCTTGAGAAGAAGCTTTGTAAATACTTAGATACTGCTCCAGACTTGGAAGACGAAAAGTGATGCCTTCAATGTGAATAAGCTCTATATCTGATTCCGAAACTCCTGCAAAATCAAGTAAGGAATCGATACTTCCAAATTCAACACTCACTCTATCCTTTTGGAATTCATGCTCATGAATATCTATTAAGACGTAGCCTAAGTCTTTCATCACTTTCATTATCTTGTCCCAGTCATAAATTCTGAGATGATCAGGTGCATCCCAACCTCTAGGGTCACCAGGCACATGAATGTCGATGTCAGACGGTCCCCAATTTTCTTTCGTTCTAAACTCCAATCCCAAAGACCCCATCAGTGTCGGTGTAATTCCGACTCGATTTAAATGGAAACAAATGGTTTTAAATTCTTCAAATAAGAGACTCATGTTTACTCTAAACCTTTCATCTAAATGTTCGTTATTTCTACTTTATTACCTTGAACAAAATCATTTTCATTTTCTAGAGCATATCCAGTTATTTTAGATACAAATTCCTTTCCTTCTTTTAAGGACCCAAATGCGACTAGATCTTTATAAGAAGGATTTTGATACAATTCCAACATATACATCTCTAGTCCTTCTGATTTTTGAACGATTATCCACATTTCACAAACAAGCTTACACATTCAGCAGTTCGCTATTACTGTATCGTTTCGTCGTAATCTCCTCAATCTACGACAGCTATACCCCAGGGCACCTTCTCGACCTTCGGTCTCACCTTGTCGCATGGGCCGAACATCTACTTCTACTTCGCTACTCTGTAGCTCGTACAAGCTTCGACATAATGCGTCTGTGGGACTCAAAAGGTTTGGGTGAACCTTTTGAGGATTAACTGCGTTTTACCAACAAGCTCACACACTCCACGTGATGTGTTTGTGGAAACAAATCCACCGGCTGTACTTTCTTCAATTCATAGCCCAACTCTTGGTAGAGTTTGATATCACGCGCCATGGTGGCGACGTTACAGGAGATATAGGCGATGCGTTTAGCTCCTGTTTGGGCGCTTTCTTTGATAAAGCTTTCGGTTAAGCCCTTGCGTGGTGGATCGACCAAAATAACGGTTGGTTGGATACCTTCCTTGAGCCAATTCTTCATAGCATTTTCAGCTGTATCGCAGACATAGTGGGCATTGGTGATGCCGTTTAAGTTAGCATTCTTCTGGCTATTCTCCACGGCTTCTGGGATGACTTCTACGCCATAAACTTCCTTAACGTGTTTAGCAACTGATAGTCCAATAGTCCCAATTCCTGAGTAGGCATCAATAACCACATCCTCTGCTCTTAACTCAGCAAAGTCAATAGCTGTTTTATAGAGTTTCTCCGCCATTTCGGTATTGACCTGGTAAAAGGCTGGGCCTGAGATTTGGAAATCATTACCCAACATTTGATCGGTAATGTAATCTTGACCATAAAGCCTACGCCATTCTTTCCCGAAAATCGCATTGGTGTTTTGGTCATTGATATTCTGCATAACAGACACAATTTCTGGGAACTGCTTAATCAATTGTTCAATCAACTGTTCCACACGGAAAATTTTAGGACGAGTTGTCACCAAAATAACCATAATTTGACCTGAATGATGGCCACGACGAACAACAAGGTTACGAATCAAGCCAGACTGTTCCTTCTCATCATAGGGTTTTAAGTCATAACGACGAAGCAAATCTCGTAAAACAAGGATAACTTGGTCAATGACTGGATCCTGAATGTAAAAATCTTCCAACGGCATAAGGTCATGAGAATTCTTACGGAAAAAGCCAGTCTCCAGAACACCATTGACACGACGAACAGGAACCTGAGCCTTGTTACGATACTTGATAGGATCTTCCATACCAAGAGTATCTGCTACCTCTATATCCGTGATTCCAGCAATCTTATATAGGCTATCTTTTACTTGCTTGGTTTTAAACTTGAGTTGCTCTGGATAAGCAAGATGTCCAAAGTCGGCAATGCCTGAACGCAGGTAAGCCAAATCTAAGTCTTGGTTACGATGTGGAGATTGCGTCAGGTATTCCTCGACTTTACCAAAGCCAATCTTCTTGTTGACTTTAAGGACACGCATAAAGATTTTCTCAGTTGGTAGAGCATTCTCTACAAAAAAGACCAAGCCATCTACCTTGGCAACACCTGCTCCTTCATGGGTCAGATCGACAATCTCTACTTCTACAATATCATTCTTCTTTAACATAATTTTCACTTTCTATCAGCCGACAAAAAAAGACAGCAACTGTTCTGTTACCATCTATTATACCATGAATTCCCCTAAGCACCAAAACTCTTGAAAAAGTTTACAATTGCTTGCCAAATAGCACTGAGGATATTGCCACCGTCTTGAATAGCTTTATTAGCATCAAAGTTAAGGTCGATATTGCTAAAACTATCTCCTGCTTGTGCAACAATACTTTGTTTCAGATCTTTTAGCGTCTTAGTAAAGTCTTCGTTATTAAGAATATCGCTCTTTGAAAGATTGAAGGCAAAATTGATGATGATATTGATCTGATTTCCTGTTATAACCTGATCTAGCTTATAATTTTTCAATGTATCTTCTACAATCTTACGAACATCATCTTCAGTAAGCTCACCCTTGGACTCTTTAGCCTTAGCGATAGCAGACTTGATATCGGCAAGGGCTACATTGAGTTTATTGGCATCATAGCCTGATTTGTCCTTGTTTTCATCGTTGATGTCTGACAAGGCTTTTAGCTCTTCCTGAGCTAGGTCTTTATTTTCTTGAGGAAGTTGAACACCATTAGCTTCTAATGAATAGTAAATACCTGCTAGGGCACTTTCACCTGTTACAGGGATTGGTGCCGCAACGGTGATACGCGCGTGCTCCACACCCAAGGTAACGGCCGCATTACGGTACATGTCTTGGGTCACTTTAGTGATATTTTCAGGGGTTTCAATCTTCACTTCAAGTGGAGATTTTTCACCCAATTTTTGAATTTTGGCAGACGAATAGAGCTGGAGACTAGAGTCATTGGCGACGTTCATAATCTTTGAGTAGACATCTGGCGTCATAGTCTTCAGTTCTTTGGTATCTGTAGATGCGTTATAGCCGAGTTTTTTTAATGTTTGATTTTTTTGATCTTCTGTTAGTGAAGAACCCAAGACGTACTCAGGTTGAACATAAGTTTCATCAATTACTTTTTGAACATCAGTGGCTGCTTGAGCGCTTTGCAAAGTTGCAACAGCTAAAAGAACTGCAGCACTAGTCAGAAAGAATTTCTTTCGCATGAGACGTTCCTCCTTTTCCTATCTAGCATAGTAAATTAGTCTTAAAGAAAGCTTATAAAAGCACCTAGAATTTTCTAAGTGCTTAAAATAGATTAAAAAATTTAATAATGTAGAGATTTAGTTGAACCTGTCTAGAATAATAATAGTTCCCTCCATCTACATAAAGTTCTCCACCTTGAAAGATGGAAATTGGATTGACATATCGATAGGTTTTTCCAGTTGTATTTCCTAAAATCGGAGCAACGGTATCTCTTGAGTATTGCTTGGCTAGTGCAAGGGTATTTTCTTTCCCATTTTGGGCGATAAAATCGATATAAGCAGGCCCAAAGTTATAGGCCTGTACAGCAGTCCAAACATCTACACCCTTTTCTTGAGCTAAATAAAGATTCTCTGTCAAGGTTTGAATTCCCTGACGAATACTACTCCTATTGTCAGAGATTGTATTTGTAGTTCCGCTAGCAGACTCACTAGACTGCATGACATCGCCTTCTTTTCCTTTGGTTTCGGTATAAATCATGGCCAGGACTAGTTCTTCATTTGCTGGCGTATCTTGCTCACTTAAAACCTCTCGTACCAAGGATTGATAGGTCATGACCTGCTTCACATCCCGATACATATGAAAAAGTTTATAACCAGTAAATAAGATAAGAACAAGCACTAAGACCCTTCTTATAAATTTAAACATTATTTGCTTTGTATATCCTCGATGTTTTTGATTAAGATAGAGTAGGTTCCATTGTCATTTTGGATAAATTCGACCGACTCAGCATCTTGGTAAATATTATTGGGTACGATTAACTCAATCCCATTTGACAGAGAAAGTTTTTGGTTTTCAAATTTCTTTAATTGACGACTGGCATCGATTTCATCAAATTGAACTGGCTCTGGCACTGCTTCTTTGACTTGGTCTATAAAACTCAATCGAGCTGTCAAATTGTTGTCAAAAAGGTCATTGGCCAATTTTTCTGGAGACAACTCATTGCTTTCTTCAAGGTTATTGAAAATAGCAGACTTGACCTTAGATTGAAATTGAAAATCGTCTGTGTTGAAGGTTTCTGCAATTCTTTGAGCTGTTTTTTCCAGTTCCTTGATTGACTTCTTAGGTGATATCTTTGGCTGAGCCTGAATCAAATTCTCAGAAAAATAGTTCAAAAAAGTTCCATTATATTTGATTCGTTTCTCAATCAGGTGATATTTTCGGCTTTGAAGATTGACCACCAAGGCCTCGTCAGCACCTGTTCCAAATCCTGGTAGATTGTTTTGAGTTAGCTTGATTGGATTGTCAACTTCTCCACCCAGATGGGTTAAGGTCTCACGCAGGGCAATTCGCAAGAAAGCAAAATGTTCCACTCCTTCTTTAGAAAACTGCACAAAAATCAAGTCATTGGTCTTAAGATTTTCAGAAATGCTGAATTCCTCTTTCCAGAGGTTAGCCAGCGTCACCGATGTCTCCAACAAATCGTTTGTGATGTGATTGAAGAAGGGATTTTCTTCTTCGAAAATCCCAGTCTTGGCTTCATCTGAATACACACGTTCAATTTTCTTGCGCAGGTATTCTTCGATTTTTGGAGTGATATTGAGAAATTTATCCGCTAGAAACAACTCTGTGTCATCCGGGCTGAACTGATGGATAATAGCTTTCTTAATATAAATGTCCATAAAAATTTTAGTCCTCATATAATGGGAAGGCATCTGTCAAGGCTTTGACATCGCTTCTTACTTCATCTAAAATAGCTTCATTTTCTGCATTCTTAAGAGTTTTAATGATAAGTTCAGCCACTTTACGACTTTCAGCTTCACCAAAACCACGTGCAGTTGTTGCTGCTGCACCGATACGAATCCCACTTGTCTTAAATGGTGACAAAGTTTCGTATGGAATTGAGTTTTTATTTAGGGTAATATTGACCTCATCTAGCAAGTTTTGAGCAACTTTTCCGTTTTCTACAACCTTAGTTACATCAACTAGAAAGAGGTGATTTTCAGTACCACCAGAGATAATACGGAAATCAGGGTCTTGCAAGAAGACTTCTGCCATAGCCTTGCTGTTCTTAATAACATTTGCTGCATATTCCTTGAATGCTGGGTCCAATACCTCTTTAAAGGCAACAGCCTTAGCAGCAACAACGTGCTCTAATGGCCCACCTTGGATACCTGGGAAAATAGCAGAATTGATCTTCTTAGCAAGCTCTTCGTCGTTAGTCAAAATCAAACCACCACGTGGCCCACGAAGTGTTTTGTGGGTCGTTGTTGTTGTAATATGTGCATAAGGGACTGGACTTGGATGAAGACCTGCAGCAACCAAACCAGCAATGTGCGCCATATCGACCATGAGTTTAGCACCAACAGCATCAGCAATTTCACGGAATTTTGAAAAATCAATAATTTGAGAATAAGCTGAAGCCCCTGCTACGATTAGTTTGGGTTTTACTTCTTGAGCTTGTTTCAAGATGGCGTCAAAGTCTAAAAGTTCGGTTTCAGGATCAACACTATATGAAACGAAGTTGTAGGTTTGACCTGAGAAGCTGACAGGAGCTCCGTGAGTCAAGTGCCCACCTGCTGCCAAATCCATTCCCATGACCGTATCACCTGGCTCAATCAAAGCCATGTAAGCTGCACAGTTGGCTTGACTTCCTGAGTGAGGTTGGACATTGGCAAACTTGGCACCAAAGATTTCTTTTGCACGTTCAATAGCTAGACTTTCAACGATATCTACTACATCAGTACCACCGTAATAACGACGTCCTGGGTAACCTTCGGCGTATTTATTGGTCAAGATAGACCCTTGAGCTGCCATAACAGCCTTAGAAACAACATTTTCAGAGGCAATTAACTCGATGTTGTTTTGTTGCCGTTCTTCTTCTTTAGCAATAGCATTCCAAAGATCTGCGTCATAAGCTTTAAAATCATCTTTGTCAAAAATCATATGTCTTCTCCTTTATAGTGTGACAGGTCTTTAGTTTGTTTTTACAACAAGAATATAAAATCCAAACTAAAAAATGCGAATAAACCGTTTCTGCGTCTTATCACAGGTATAACCAACTTTTTCGTAAAATGCATGGGCACCCAGACGATGGTCTGCAGAATTTAAGCGAATAAAGTTATAGCCTCGTTTTTTTGCTTCTTGTTCCAATCCTTGGAGCAAAGTTTTTCCGATACCCTGACCCTGTGTTTGAGGCAAAACAGCTAAAGCTAGGATATTAAAACCTGGTTTTGAATAAAGGGATTCATAAACCTCGGCATGAACATAACCAACTAAGTCATGGCTGGTCGAATCCTCGAAACCCAGTAGGTAATGATGAGAGTCTTGAGATAACTTATCTAGTTGACTAGACGTTTCCTCTAAACTAAAGGAATAGTCTAAAGCTTCTTTGTTAATCTCACAAATAGCTGCAACATCTCTTGTTTTCAAATCACGTAGCATATCATACCTCCTCAAAAGGAATTGTTGGTATCTTGGCAAGGATATCTTCTCGAGTAATCGCTCCTTGACGTAGAATCTTTACCTTGTCACCAGATAAGTCTAAAATAGTCGAATCCTGACCTGTTAAAAAAGCATCGTCTTCTAGTCCCAAGACCTCTTGGTCAAAATCTTGAAGAATCTTGTGAAAATCTACTCCACTTGATTGCCCTGAGATATTGGCAGAAGGTCCTATTAAGGGGCCAAACTCACGAATCAAGTCCAGAGTTACTGGATGACTCGGCATGCGAAATCCAACAGTCGTCAAATCTGAATTAACCCAGTAGGGAACCTTGGTATTAGCTTCTAAGATAATGGTCAAAGGGCCTGGCAAAAAACTTTCAACCAGTTTATTGAGATAAGGTGGCTGATTCTTAGAAAAGTTCAAGATATCGTCTAAACTTGCGACATTGAGATTGAGCGCCTTATCTCTAGGGCGACATTTAAGCTGATAAACATGGTCAACTGCCTTTTTATCCAAAGCTTTTGCAAAGAGACCATAAACTGTTTCTGTCGGCAAAACTACAGCTCCACCATTTTCAAGCTCTTTCTTAATTTTCTCAATCATCAATGACAACCATCCTATCTTGGCCAAATTGATCTTTCAGAGTTCGAACTCGCTTCTCGGGAAAATTTTCCTTAAAGAGAGCAGGTACACTTTGTCCTTGTTTGTAGCCAATTTCAAGATAAATCTTACCACCATCATTTAGAAAGTCCTTTGATTCTTCCGCAATTCTGCGATAGATCGCTAGACCATCCTCATCTGCAAAGAGGGCTAAATGTGGCTCTGAATGGAGAACATTCAAACCTACTTCTGCCTCATCTACTCGAGATATGTAAGGTGGATTGGATACAATTATATCATATTTTGAAGAAATTTCGGAAAAACAGTCAGATTTAATAAAGGATAATGTTAGACCTTGTTTATTAGCGTTTTCCATCGCCAGATCCAAAGCATCTTGAGAAATATCGGCAGCTGTGATTGTCCAATCAGGTCTATTTTTAGCTAAGGCAAGAGCAATAGCACCACTCCCTGTTCCAATATCCAGAACTTTAAGATTTTCCTTTGGATTCTCAGCCAGGGTGAGCTCCACTAGTTCTTCTGTCTCTGGTCGAGGAATCAAGACCCGCTCATCTACTTTTAACTTCATCCCAAAGAATTCAGCATGACCGATAATATACTGGGCGGGTATATGATTTGCCAATTTCCTGTAAATGTCCTCTATAAGCTGTAACTCTTCATCTGTTACCTCTCGCTGGAGAGCAAAGACAAAGTCTGTAAAAGATAGATTTTTCAGGCTACGATAGACAAAGGAGAGGCTTTCTGCTTCCTCTCCTTGTGCTATCAACTTTTCCTCAAAATCCTTAAAAATTTGAGCTAATTTCATTATTTGTTTAATTCTTCCAATTTTTGAGTTTGGTCGTAAAGAACCAAGGCGTCCACAACTTCATCTAGTTTACCAGACAAAATCGTATCTAGTTTTTGAAGAGTCAAGCCAATACGGTGGTCGGTAACACGGTTTTGTGGGAAGTTATAAGTACGGATACGTTCTGAACGGTCACCAGTACCGATAGTAGACTTACGCTCTGCGTCTTGCTCGTCTTGAGCAATCTGTGCAAAGTGGTCAGCAACACGCGCACGGATAATCTTCATAGCCTTCTCACGGTTCTTTTGCTGAGTACGTTCTTCCTGCATTTCAACCTTGATATTGGTTGGCAAGTGAACAATACGAACGGCAGTCGCAACCTTGTTGACGTTCTGTCCACCAGCTCCAGATGCGTGGTAAATATCCACACGAAGGTCTTTTGGATCAATGTCGTACTCTACTTCTTCCACTTCAGGCATGACAAGGACAGTCGCTGTCGAGGTATGGACACGCCCTTGACTTTCTGTCACAGGGACACGCTGTACACGGTGAGCACCTGATTCATACTTAAGTTTAGAGTAAACTGACTGACCAGAAACCATAGCAACCACTTCTTTGAAACCACCGACACCGTTCATAGATGCTTCCATGACTTCAAAGCGCCAGCCTTGAGCTTCAGCATATTTTTGGTACATAGTTAGCAAATCGCCAGCAAAGAGGGCTGCTTCATCACCACCTGCAGCTCCACGGATTTCAAGGATGATATTCTTGTCATCGTTTGGATCTTTAGGAAGAAGCAAGATCTTCAGTTTTTCTTCGTACTCTTCTTTTTCAGCCTTAGCATCTTTCAATTCTTGCTTGGCCATTTCTTCCAAGTCAGCATCTCCGCCTGATTCTTTAATCATTTCCTCAGCATCGACGATGTTTTGAAGAACTTGTTTGTATTCACGGTAAGCTGTGACGGTATCACGAGTAGAAGCTTCTTCTTTTGAGAGCTCCATGAAACGCTTGGTGTCTGAAACGACATCCGGGTCACTCAGCAATTCTCCCAACTCTTCATAACGGTCTTCTACAGCTTGTAGTTGATCATAGATATTCATTTTTTCTCCTTATTTCTCAATTGTTAAATCGTATATTGCTACTACTTCGTTCTCAAATATTTCCCCAGTTTCTTTAAATCCATAACTGAGGTAACAAGATCTTGCATGTTCATTTTCTGGTTCATAAGACAACCAAAGTTTATTGGATAAACCTGCTGGCGCTGTCCGAACATAGTCTAGCACCTTATCCATAATTGGTTTAAAGTATCCTTGATCTTGAAAATGCTTATCAATCATGAAACGAAATAGTAAATAATTTCCATTACTAATTCCGATTTTTTTATCATATACTAACATCACAAAACCTATGATTGCATCATTATCGTAAACTGCCAATGGAGCTACAAAATCTCCATTTTTTGTGTAGACATATGCTTCAGCTAAACTAATTGCGTTAGTAGCAATAAATTGTTTTTGATATTCTTTAACATCCAAATTCAGAACATCAAAATAATTTTCCATTGTAACATCTCTTAGTTCAATTGTCATAGTCTTGTTCCTTTTTGGATATTATCAGTGGTGCAAAATAATGTTTACGGCAAACCGAGATATAGGTTTCATTGCCACCTATCTGGATTTGCTCACCATCATAGACTGGCAATCCGTCCTGCGTACGCAAGACCATGGTCGCTTTTTTCTTGCAATACTGGCAGATGGTCTTGATTTCATCAATCTTATCTGCTAAAAGCAAGAGGTGTTTAGAACCTTCAAATAGCTCATTGCGAAAGTCATTTTTTAAACCAAATGCCATAACAGGTATGTCTAACTCATCAACAACACGAGCTAAGTCGTAAACATGGTGACGCTTTAAAAACTGGGCTTCATCGACAAGTACACAGTAAGGCTTTTCAGGTAAATCTCGGATGAACCCAAAGATATCCGTCGTTTCCTCAATAGCAACTGCTGGTCTTTTCATCCCAATTCGACTTGAAACATAGCCAACACCGTCACGCGTATCCAGAGCCGAAGTCATAATCACAACTCCCTTTCCTTGCTCCTCATAGTTATAGGCTACCTTAAGAATCTCAATCGTCTTGCCTGAGTTCATGGTCCCATAACGATAATACAACTGTGCCATGCTTCTATTTCACGTCCATTTCTAAATTTTTGCTACATTCTAGTATACCATATTTTCTCAAAGCTTTAAACGACAAATTGTGGTAAAATAGAAGAAATCAAATAACTAGTGGAGGACGCAATTATGCCATTTGTACGCATCGATTTATTTGAAGGACGCACGTTAGAGCAAAAGAAAGCCCTAGCCAAGGAAGTAACGGAAGCTGTGGTTCGCAACACTGGTGCACCTCAATCTGCTGTTCATGTCATTATCAACGATATGCCTGAAGGAACCTATTTCCCACAAGGCGAAATGCGCACTAAGTAAAGCTTAAGCAATCTGCTTAGGCTTTTCTTTCTAAGTGGCATTCGTTGAATAAAACATTATATTTTGTTACAATTTTAAGAGATATTAGTCAATACAAACAAATAAACTATAAAGGAATTGAAATGATTACACGGGAATTTGATACCATCGCAGCAATCTCCACTCCACTAGGTGAAGGGGCTATTGGGATTGTTCGTTTAAGCGGAACAGATAGCTTTGCTATCGCCCAGAAAATCTTTAAAGGCAAGGACTTGAGTAAGGTTGCTAGCCACACTCTTAACTACGGTCATATTGTTGATCCTGTGACAGGGAAAGTCATGGATGAGGTCATGGTTGGAGCTATGAAATCTCCAAAGACCTTCACTCGTGAAGACATTATCGAGATCAATACCCACGGTGGAATCGCCGTAACCAATGAAATTCTCCAACTGGCTATCCGCGAAGGTGCTCGTATGGCAGAGCCTGGTGAGTTTACTAAGCGTGCTTTCCTGAACGGTCGTGTCGACTTGACACAGGCCGAAGCTGTTATGGATATTATTCGTGCCAAGACGGATAAGGCCATGAATATTGCAGTCAAGCAACTAGACGGTTCTCTATCAGACTTGATTAACAATACTCGTCAAGAAATCCTCAATACACTAGCACAAGTAGAGGTTAATATCGACTATCCTGAGTATGACGATGTGGAAGAAGCCACTACTGCTGTTGTCCGAGAGAAGACATTGGAATTTGAGCAATTACTAACCAATCTCCTTAGAACAGCTCGTCGTGGTAAAATCCTACGTGAAGGGATTTCAACGGCTATCATTGGTCGTCCCAACGTTGGGAAATCCAGTCTACTCAACAACCTCCTACGTGAAGACAAGGCTATTGTAACGGATATTGCAGGTACTACCCGAGATGTCATCGAAGAATACGTCAACATCAATGGTGTACCACTTAAGTTGATTGATACTGCGGGTATCCGTGAAACAGATGACATCGTCGAACAAATCGGTGTCGAGCGCTCCAAAAAAGCTCTCAAGGAAGCTGACTTGGTACTACTTGTCTTAAACGCCAGTGAACCTCTAACTACCCAAGACCGACAACTTCTTGAAATCAGTCAAGATACCAATCGAATCATTCTTCTCAACAAAACTGACCTGCCAGAAGCGATTGAAACTTCTGAACTTCCAGATGATGTCATTCGTATTTCAGTCCTTAAAAATCAAAACATTGATAAGATTGAAGATAGAATCAACAACCTTTTCTTTGAGAATGCTGGGTTGGTTGAGCAAGATGCTACCTACCTATCCAACGCTCGTCATATTTCCTTGATTGAGAAGGCTGTTGAAAGCCTACAAGCTGTTAACGAAGGTCTTGAGCTGGGCATGCCAGTTGATCTGCTTCAAGTTGATTTAACTCGAACCTGGGAAATCCTCGGAGAAATCACTGGTGATGCTGCACCAGATGAACTCATTACACAGTTGTTCAGCCAATTTTGTCTGGGTAAATAAGAAAAAACTAGGTCAAAAAAATGCTAGTCACCTAAAAAGAGGTTGGGACAAAAAGATCCCGACCTCACTTTTTATTATCAATCATAATTTGACGCGGTAGCTGATTGAACTTTTTGTTCGTCTTTTAGACTCCAAAAAGTTCCTAATCATCCTCGCGGGGCTGGGACTACGAAATCAAGACTTTGTCTATCGATTTCTGTCCCACCGCCTTTTCTTTCACATTCTAAGTTATATCCTACCTTAGCAGATATTGGAAACAAAACTTACCAGTTCTTTTCTATTTTCACTTAGTCTTTAGGTAATTTGCCAGCTTTTTCAAGCATTTTTTTGATTAAATAAGGCATCTTGACATTTTCACGACCTTTTTTCTCAATTAATTTTTTAACAAATTCTGGCATTTGTAAGTCTTGTGATTCATCTAAAATATTCTTAGTGTCATCCGAAGGGACTAATTCATCAAAGGTTTCTTCTTCTGGGAGGAATTCTCTAAATTCTTTATGTTCATTAGCTCGGATAATATTGACCAAGGCATCAATCAAACGAGAATCTGTATTTGGCATTGGTGGACGATGGTAGTTCACCTCCAATTCCTGACACAAGTCATGACATTCTACATCGTTGTCAAACAAGACTTCAATATGCTCACTGATAAAACTAATAGGCACAAAAATATAATGCTCTGGATGTTCTTCCTGTTCTCTAAGATACTCCAATACATCTGGTTTAATCCAAGGAATACCAATATCACTTTCGCTCTGCCAAGTGTTGGTATATTGTTCTGGTTTCAAGCCTAATTTCTCAGCAATTAACTTGCTATTTTCGAAAATCTGGTCGATATAGGGATCACCAAAATCCAAGGCAAAAATGGGTACGCTGTGGGCAGAAAAGATGACTTTAAAGCTATCCTGTTTCACCTTTTCTTTTAAAATCTTAGCAATTTCAGCTGTCCAATAGTTTAATAGTGCTTCTTCTTGATACCAGTCCTTAATAACTAAAAACTGAATTTGTTTGCTTTCCAGAAACTTTTCGTACCCCATGACAGAGTAAAAAGAATAGTGTGGCTCTAAAATCAAGCAAATACATTTTTCAATTCCATCTGCTTCCATTTGCCGAATTATATCTGAAATAAAAGGGGTTGAAAATTTATTGGCAAAATAGACACTATATTCATTTCCTAACCTAGCTTCTACCAAGGCAACTTCTTCACGGGTAATTTTTTGAAGTGGAGTTCCTCCAATTCGAACATAATTATCATAAAGGGTTTGAATCTCGTGGTCTTGAGGTCGAACTCCTCGACGAATGTTGGTAAAAAAGTCGGCTACTCCTTCAAAGGTAATCTCTTCTGGTGAACCAAATGTCATCATTAAAATCGCTTTTTTCATCTCTGCATCCTTGTGATATTTTTATCTTTTTTATTGTATCACTAAAGAAGCCATAAGTAAACGATAACATAAGGATTTTATCTCCCTTCTGACTTTTGTTTTTCTCTTCTTTCTATGATACAATGGTTTTAAAAGAAGGAAAAAGGAGTTACGATGAAATATCCAACATTGTTGGAGCGTTTTTTGACTTATGTCAAAGTCAATACACGTTCTGACGAACATTCAACCACTACACCAAGTACCCAAAGTCAAGTAGACTTCGCAACCAATGTCCTCATCCCAGAGATGAAACGTGTTGGACTGCAAAACGTCTACTACCTTCCAAATGGTTTTGCGATTGGTACCTTGCCAGCCAATGATCCATCTTTAACACGTAAAATTGGCTTCATCTCCCATATGGATACTGCTGACTTTAATGCCGAAGGAGTCAATCCACAGGTAATTGAAAACTACGATGGTGGTGTGATTGAACTAGGTAATTCTGGTTTCAAACTCGATCCAGCGGATTTCAAGAGCTTAGAGAAATATCCTGGCCAAACCTTAATTACTACAGATGGAACTACCCTTCTCGGGGCTGATGATAAATCTGGTATCGCTGAAATCATGACAGCTATCGAATACTTGACTGCTCATCCTGAAATTAAACACTGTGAAATCCGTGTTGGCTTCGGACCAGATGAAGAAATCGGTGTCGGTGCCAATAAATTTGATGCAGAAGATTTCGATGTCAACTTTGCTTATACAGTTGACGGTGGACCTCTTGGTGAATTGCAATACGAAACCTTCTCTGCTGCAGGTGCAGAACTTCACTTCCAAGGTCGTAATGTTCACCCAGGAACAGCTAAAGGGCAAATGGTTAATGCTCTCCAATTAGCCATTAACTTCCACAATCAACTTCCTGCAACCGACCGTCCAGAGTTGACTGAGGGTTACCAAGGTTTCTACCACCTCATGGATGTAACAGGTACTGTTGAGGAAGCGCGTGCCAGTTATATTATCCGTGACTTCGAAAAAGAAAACTTTGAAGCGCGTAAAGCTGCTATGCAAGCTATCGCTGATAAGATGAACCAAGAACTTGGTAGTGATCGTGTTACTTTAACTTTGACAGACCAGTACTACAACATGAAAGAAGTCATTGAAAAGGATATGACACCAGTAACCATTGCTAAAGCGGTAATGGAAGACCTTGTTATCACACCTATTATCGAACCTATCCGTGGTGGAACTGACGGATCTAAGATTTCCTTTATGGGAATTCCAACGCCAAATATCTTCGCTGGTGGCGAGAATATGCATGGTCGTTTTGAATACGTTAGCCTTCAAACTATGGAGCGTGCTGTTGACACTATTATTGGAATTGTAGCTTATAAAGACTAAAGAGATCGGGAAAAAATTCCCGACCTCTTTTTTATCAGCAGCCTACTTTTGACACGGTAGCTGTCTGAACTTTTTATTATTCTGCTACTTTTTCTCTTGTTTCTGGAGAGCTAGTTGCAGGAGTTAAGTTTGACTCAGCTTGTTTATCGTTTGTTTCTGTATTGGCTGTTTCCGTGCTAGCTTCAGCTGGCTTTACTTTGGATTGAAATTCTTGGTTTAACAAAACGATTTCTTGAGCAAGAGCCAAAAGAGCTTGCTTGTCTTTGCTTGCGGCACTAAGCTTATCAAATAAGGCGTCCACTTTTTCAAAGTCAGCATCAGACCCATTATTCATTTCTAAATAAGTATGAAGGGCAATGACACCATTATAAAGTTTTTGGTAGAGAACTAAAACCTCTGGGTCTTGTTTGACATTCTCACGTTCATTCTGAATGGTTAGTGAAATACGTTTCAGAAGATCTTGGACTTGCGTATTTAATTCATCAAGGTCTGCGTCATCTTTATCTAGAGCAGCTTTCAGATTTTTAACTTCGTCAGCAAGTGAAGCTTTAACTCCCTCTTCTTTGACTTGAGCCACTAATTCTTCAGCTTTTGTTAAAAGTTCTTCTACTTGACCTTTTCGAACATGATTGCTTTGTTCCTCAGGTTGAATATCATCAAACAAACCTTTCAAAAATTCATAGACTGCCGTTTTGGCACTATGACCATCCACTTTTTCAGTGTCTAGGATCGTTTCAGAAGGTTTATGAGCAACTGATTCATTCCTCACTGCTTCTTCTACCTCTAATTTTGTTTGATAGATTTCAGGGAAGAGTTTGTTCAAGTCAGTTGCCTTAAGGAAAGATTGTGACTGATAAAGAGTCCAAGTTAAGTTAGCAACTTTATTTCTAAGAGTGTCATTTAAACGACCATCTGACAGATGTTGATAGAAATACTTAATGTATTCGACTGTCGTAACACCAGTACGATCATTAAAATCTTGCAGAGCTTGTAGTTTAGCTTCAACTGCATCTAAACCAGCCTCATCTTGAGCCAATTTATTTTCTTGGAGTTGAGCCAATAGATCCTTTTTAGGAAGTCCATAAGCATCCGTATCCAAGGTATTAATCTTATCTACTAAAGCTTGATATTTCTTGTCTAAAGGACTGATTTCTGTTGGTTTTACACTAGAGTCAACGTGGATATACTGCTTGTCAAAGAGATCTAAAGCAGCCAGATAACCAGCTGTTGAGTTGGTTGAGAGCTTCTTCATATTTTCAGAGAATTGTCCCAAGGCAAGCTCAATTTGTCTTTGTAAAATTGGTTTATCTTTATAGACTTCACGACTTTCTGCTAGAAGTTGATCAACCTTATTTTGAACAGTAGCTTCATCAAAAGCACCAGGTTGGTAAGTTGACTGTAATGCTGGAATTTTGTTTTTCAAAGCGACTTCATAACCTTTAGTTTGAACCTTAATGTAGTGATTATGGTCTCCATGAGGAATGACGAAGCTACCATTTTCAACCTGCAAACTATAAGGAGAAACGCCATCACGTAAAGCAGTTGTGTAGAGTTCGTTTAGGAAATCAAGCTCTGCATCTCCTGTTTGGAGAGGAATACGAACATGTTCCTTTCGAACTGCATAAGGGTGAATGTGAGTTGGGTCATAAGCCTGGTCTGGATTTCCAAATACAAAGAATCCATTTGAGATACGAATCGCTTCAAGCGGAACACCATATGTTGTAGAGATATAAGCTATCTTTTCTTCATCGCTGGCATCTCGAGAGAAAGCTTCCACATCTTTTGCAAGTGGTTTAACAGGTTCTACCTGATGATGTTCCTTCAAGTGCTCCTGAGCAGCCTTAATCTGCTCTGTTGATAAATCCTTTTTAAAGAAATAGTGATTGTGATCTCCATGTGAAACGACAAAACCTTCCTCATCTTCACTTATCACTCGATCAGCATCGAATCCGTGATCGTGGTCTTCACCATGGTGGTGATCATGCCCGTCTTCATCATGGTGCTCATCTGATGGATTAGGTTTAACTTCGGTTTTACCTTTCAAGTGTTCCTGAGCTTCTTTAATCTGTTGAGCCGTCAAATCTTTCTTGTAAAAATAATGATTGTGGTCCCCATGAGAAACGATAAAACCTTGCTCATCTTCACTTATAACACGATTAGTATCGAATCCGTGATCGTGGGGATTGTCATGATTGTGGTCATGGTCATGGCCTTGTCCTTCTCCTTCCTGACCATGATGACCCGGCTCTTCTTGGTCGTGTCCATGGTGGTCATGATCATGATTCTCTCCATCTTCATGGTCATGGTTGTACTCATGATCTTCACTAGGTTTACTTGGAGTTTCTACAGGATTTGATGGTGTTACAAGACCTGAAAGTGGCATCAAACGAGCAATCTTTTGTTCCAAAGCAGACATACTACTATAGGGAATGAAATGGTAGTGATTACCGTGTGGAATGGCCACCCCTGATGGTGTACGACTGGTAATTTTAGCTGGGTCAAATACCAAACCATCAGATTCTCGATAGCGTTGACTAACTGGTAAAGCATATAACTGAGCAAGAAGACTTTGAAGGTCGTCCGCTTGAGCTACTGGTTTGTTTGTAGCTGAGTTATCTGCTTGAGGACTTGGTTCGACACTTGGATTCGGTTTATAGTCCGTCACACTCGGTTGACTTCTCCTGCCAGCCAGATAGGCTTGTGCAGCAGCCAACTCGCTTGAGGAAAGTGCACCCTTTGGAACGTAGTGATAATGTCCACCGTGAGGAACGATATAGGCATCACCTGTATCTTCAATGATATCTGCAACATTAAAGACATAACCATCATCCGTTGTATATCGGCCTTGAGCTCGTGCAGCAAGGACTTCCTTAGTTTCATTTCCTCTGTCTGATGTGCCTTCCCGTTTCTGACGCTCAATTTGGTCTTTGGTACGAACATTATCTGCATGGCTAGCATCTTTTAGATAGACATAGTATTTGCCATCAACTTTGATGATATAGCCACCTTTAATCTCATTGACAATATCTTCATCCTTCAGCTGATAGTTTGGATCTTTCATGACCAGTTCTTCACTAAAGATAGCATCATAAGGCACCTTACCATTATAGTAATGGAAATGGTCGCCGTGTGAAGTCACATAACCTTGATCAGTGATTTTGGTAACAATCTGTTCAGCTTCTATGCCTTCCTTCTTGCTAACTTGGTCTGGTGTCAGAGTTTCATTCTTTTTAGCTTCAGACTCTTTACCATCAACGTAGGATACACGGTTGTCATCTTTTTTCTCAGGTGCTTGATGTTGATTTAAAGCATAAGCACAAACACTTAAGGCAAGGACCACTGCAGATCCCGCTAGATATTTTTTATTAATCTTCATAATCTCCTCATTTCAATTCTTCAGCTAAGATAGCCATATTTTCTTCTAAATTTTCCAAGTAGGACTTGTCATTTTGTGGGTCTGCCTCTAAAGGATTGAGGGTTTTAAGACCCACACCTGTTGATTTGACAAGTGTGTCCGCTACCTTAGATGATGCATTGCTCTCTGTAAAGATGGTTTTGACCTTATAAGTCTTTACAAATTCCTGTATTTCTGTTAACTGTCTTGGGCTTGGTTCTTGGTCAGGAGAAATCCCTGCAATCCCAAGTTGATTAAGTCCAAATCGTTTTGCCAAATATGAAAAGGCTGTGTGTTGGGTTACAAAAGTCTTTTGATTAGCTTTTTCAAAGATGGGTTGGTATTTCTTAGTTAATTCTTGAGCTTTTTTGATAAAGGCTTGCGCATTTTTCTGATAGGTATCCTTGTTGGCACTGTCCAGTTCGGATAACTTATCAGCAATAATCTGTGCTTCTTCTGCAACCTTTTCAGGATCTAACCATGTGTGAGGATCGTACAAGGTCTTCTCATCAATCCCATCTCCAGCCTGCATATCTTCTAACCCAGGCACGCGCTCCAAGGTCATACCTTCAGATGCTTCCAACACCTTTACCTTGGACTTTTGTAGGCTTGGATCCAAACTTCCCGCCCATGACTCTAAAGTATGAGAATGATAGACGAAGACATCAGCATCATAAATGGCCGCAATGTCATTTGCAGAAGGTTCGAAGGAATGGATACCAGAACTAGACTGAATCATCCGAACATCATTCAAGTCACCAGATACTTCCTTGACCATGGCATAGATAGGATAAAAACTGGTCACAATCTTCATTCCTTTAGTTTCATGGCTATTATCTTGACTGGCTTTTTGTCCACAAGCTCCTAAAACAAGAGCAAAGAAGGCAATCATGAGCCATAGGATACTTCTGTTTTTCATAACAACTCCTTAACTAGTATTTAACCATTTAATTAACTAGTAAACATTTTACTCCTAAAAATTTAAAATGTCAATATTTTTTATGCATTTTCATGAAAAAAGTGAGAACTAGATTTCATTTTCAGTTCTCACTGGTTATTTTTAACTCACGAATTTTAATCGTTTTGACTTGTTTTAGGCTTACTATTTTTTAGTAAGGCTGTGAGATTTTCAGCTTGAGCCATAATACCATTGTTATCCATAGTTCCCAAAGTCAGATTATTTCGCAAACCAACCAAGGTTTCGCTAGCATTGGATTTAAGGTTTGCATCTGTGACTGTCTTTAATAGTTCCTCTGCTTCTTTGAGCTTAGCTTCTACCTTTTCAGTCTCAACCTGTGGTTCTTCTGGTTCAACAGGACTTTCCTCTTCAGGTTCTTCCTCTGGTTTATAGTTATTAGTAGGATCTTGACTATTATCTTTTTTACCCAAGACATGCTCGCTAGCATTTCCCCAACCATCATTTGAATGTGGACGTTCATCTGGGTGTTCTACATAGTACTTAATCGTTGCAAATAAGTCTTCAAGACTATAACCATTCGGTGCCTTATAAGATTTGTCGTCAAACCAAGCAAACTTGATATTATGGTAATGATCCTTGTGAGGAATAATTAGATTACCATTTTTTATTGCTACAGTATGTTCAACATTATAAGGTAAACGAACCAATGGAATTCGTTTTTCACCTTTAACGCGTTCGTAAATGGATGCTGCGCTTTCCGCATTGGGATTTGCCTGGGTCGCACTATCTTCAGATGGAGGGTTGATATTTTTCTCTTTGGTATAGGCTTGAGCCTCGGATTTTTCTTTATCGGACAAACTATCCTTACCTATCCAATGACTATGACCCATATGTGGCGTTACATAAGCATCTCCCTCGTCACTGATAATATCATGGGCATCAAAGATATAACCATCCGATGTTGTGTACTTATCCGCTAGCTGAGCTACACGAACTTCATCTTCACTATACTCAATTTGAGCGTTCGGCTTGTCAAGCCGTTCTGGATGACTAATCGGTGCAATAAATTTAAGCAAATCATCTACAAAGGCTACCTTGTTTACATGTTCATCACTTAATCTTTCTAGCAATTGATCTAAAGTCTGGAAGTCAGATAGCCGTCCCTTATTTTCAAGTAGGTTCCTATGCGTTTGCTCCAACAAACTATAAGCCTTATCATAAAACTCCTGATCTCTAGGAGCGACTGTACGTTTCTTATCTGCCAAGGTATGCGCTGGTGTAGCCACCTTATTCAGTTCTTTCTCAAAAGCTATAAGATTCTCTTTAGACAAATCCTTAGTCAAGACATAACGTAAAACTCCCTTTTCTTCTAGGACATATCCCTGACCAACTTTTCTGACTACTTGTTTGGCAAGCTCCTCATTAGAATGGTTATCAGGAAGTGGAACTGGTGCTGGTTGCGGATTTGGGACGGGCTGTGGAACTGGTTTTAATGTAGGATTTGGCCGTAAACTAGCTGCTCCAGGCGCTGAAATATTCCCTTGATTTTTAACTGGAATCATCCGTGCAATCTTTTCTTCCAGAGCAGACATTTGAGAATAAGGGATAAAGTGGTAATGATCTCCGTGTGGCACTGCAACACCATTTACTGTTTTTCTTGTAATTTGCGCTGGATCAAAGACAAGCCCATCTGATTCCACATGTCGTTGGCTGAGTGGCAAGGCATAAAGTTGTTTCAAAAGACTAGATACGTCTTCACTTGGACTTGCTTGATAACTATTATCCACTTGTGGGCTAACAGTTGGAACCCATCTTCTAGTATTTGCCTCAACATTACTATGATTTGTTTGTCCATATGAACTACTATTCGATGCCTCTGATGAGCTATTGCTAGAAGAATTTGTTGAAGGACGATACCCCACTGAGCTTGTTTGGCCACCTTTACCAGATAGGAAGGCTTGGGCCGCAGCAAGTTCGCTAGCTGATAAGTCACTTTTAGGAATATAATGGAAGTGATTGCCATGTGGAACGATGTAAGCATCGCCAGTATCCTCAATAATATCACTTGCATTAAAAACATAGCCGTCATCCGTTGTATAACGTCCCTGAGTCCTTGCTAAGGTAACTTCATTGCTAACTTTTGTTCCACTACCATGTCCGTGTTCTTGCTTCTGACGATTGATCTCATCCTTACTACGAATATTTTCTGCATGGGATGCATCTTTGAGGTATACATAATAACGACCATCAACCTTAATGACATAACCACCCTTGACTTCGTTGACAATATCCTCATTTCGAAGTTGATAATTCGAATCCTTCATCAAAAGTTCTTCGCTGATAATAGCATCATAAGGAACCTTGCCATTAAAGTAATGATAATGGTCCCCATGTGAAGTTACGTAGCCTTGATCGGTAATCTTAACGACAATCTGTTCAGCATTAATACCTTCTCGCTGACTAACCTCATCTGGCGTAAGATTTTCAGTCTTAGTACTAGCCTGATTCCCTTCTATATAAGACACACGATTAGACTCTTTGCTAGTCTGTACCGCTTGGTAACGCCCCAATTCATAGCTGGAAAGGCTTAATGCTAAAAGAGCTACCGAACCAAGAACATATTTTTTATTGATTTTCATCTAAACACACTTTCTATTTCATTTATTCGTTAAATAAAGAACTACACTTTTTCCTAAAGAACTTCCTTAACTGGTTAATTATATAATTGAAAAACGAAAACACTTTTAAAACTCCTCCTCCTATTTCTATATTTCAAACAAGATTTGAGCGAGTGAGTTACGTCTTTATGTACTTAACCAGTTATTTAACTAGTTAATAGTTTACTCCTATAACATAAATCTGTCAAGAATTTTTTTGTCTTTCAGGTAAAATCTAGATAAAAAAGAGGAATATCCCCTAGTATGAGATAGATTCCTCTTTATAATATTTTAGTGTTGAAATGGCATAAAATCCGAAACAAAGGAAATGTTATCCTTATCTTCTGCGTTGACAAGATTTAAAAATAGCTTTTGAAATTCTTCAAATTCATAGTCTGAATGACAAATCCACTCCTTACCCGTCGAGACATACCATTTTCCAAGACTTGCAAGTTGCTCCTTGGTCAAGGATGGTACATGAGAGCAATGTTCAAAGTTAATAATATAAACTTTTTCATAGATTGATTTGATAAAATCTTTGAGCATAAACCTTCCTCGCTTAAATTCTATACCTAATAACTAGTTGTACTATTCAATCACTTGGGTCTCAGCTAGTTTCTTGTACCAGTGAGCTGATTTCTTTGGATAGCGTTCTTGCGTTTCAAAGTCCACATAGAAGAGTCCGTAACGTTTTTCATAACCATTAGACCATGAGAAGACGTCCATGAGTGACCAGATGAAGTATCCTTTGACGTTTGCACCATCGGCAATCGCATCAGACAATACTTCCAAATGTTGTTTCACATAATCGATACGGCCATCATCGTAAACAGTGTTGTCCACAAATTCATCTTTGTATCCAAGTCCATTTTCAGTGATGTAGATTTTCTTGTAGTTTGGATAGTCTTTCTTGACGCGCATGATTTGGTCATACAAACCTTGAGGATAGATGATCCAGTCCCAGTCAGTACGAGGTACATAGTCAGGAGCTACACGACGACCAACACCCTTGATTTGGTATTTAGAGCTTCCTTTTTCTCCTTTACCATTGTGGATGATCTCAGTTTCACCATCAAAGGCTTCCATCCAGTCACTCATGTAATAGTTAATTCCAAGGAAGTCGTTCAAATCTTTAGCTGCTTCAAGTGCTGCAAAGTCTTCGTCACGAAGATCCAACTCACCACCATTTACTGATAAGATGTGGTTTACACCTTCCATTGTTGCATCTGAATAGTGTCCAAGGTAGGTTGCATCTAGAATAAACTTGTTGTGGATGATATCTTCCAACTCAGCAGCACGAACGTCTGCAGGATTTTTAGGATCCAATGGATACTTAGTTGGAAGGGCGTGAACAACCCCGATTTCACCTTTGTAGCCTTTGTCTTTGTACAATTTCACAGCACGTGCATGAGAAACCATCATATTGTGGTGGGATTGGAAGACTTTCGCAAGGTCATATTGAATACCTGGTGGGAATTTACCGACCAAGTATTGACCGTCACCGATTGGTCCAATTTCATTAAAGGTTGTCCAGTAGTTTACTTCTGGAAATTCTTCAAAACAGAAGGCCGCATAATCTACAAAGTGTTCAATGTTTTCACGATTTAAGAAGTCTCCATTTGAGTGAAGAGCTTCAGGTGTATCAAAGTGATGAAGAGTAACAAACGGTTCTACATGGCGTTTATGACATTCTGCAAATAAGTTATGATAGAATTCTACCCCTTTTGGATTTACTTCACCATAACCAGTTGGAAAAATACGTGACCAAGCAATTGAAATACGGATACCGTTTACCCCATATTCCTCAGCCAACTGCAAATCTACTGGATATTTATGGTAGAAATCACTCGCTGGTTCAGCTGTGTACCAATAGTTATCTGCTAGGTATTTGTCCCAGGCAACTGGTCCTTTACCATCTGTATGTGTAGCACCTTCTGCTTGATAAGCTGCTGTTGCGCCACCGAAAATAAAATCTTTAGGAAGTGTTTTTGTCATTTTTTCACCTATTTCTTGATTGGATAAAATGAAAAGTGAGGGGAGAGGAGTTAGTGAGCTATCCATCTCCATCTCACTTCTTGTACAAAGTCACCAAATAGTGACATAAAGGGGGAAAACAAATATATAATCCGGAAACTATTTTACAGTCCCCAAGGTCAGTCGAATTGTGACATGAGGAGGTAAAAACGATATTTCTTTACCGACGAATTAACAAGGCGATTAGGAAATTCGCCATAGCGATTTCCGTAACGATAGGAGACTGTTTTACAGTCCCTATCATCAATCGAATTGAGCTTGAACAAATGCAAGAGCACCTTGTCCATCGCGTGTCAATTTAATGTATTGAGCTCCTTCAGTCTTAGACAATTTGATTCCAAGTTTATCTGTTTCAGCCTTCATGTCCTCATAGTTTGATGCTACTTGAGGAGCAAGGATAACAAGGTCAAATTCTGGCAACATTTCACGGTGAGCACCGTAACCACCAGCAGCGGCCTTCACAGGAACATTGTATTCTGCAGCAGCTTTATTCAAAGCATTTGCAAGAAGTCCACTTGTTCCTCCACCCGCACAAAGAACGAGCACGTTTGTTTCTTCAGTAATTGTATTTTGTGCTGATTCTACTCCAGCTTTTTCAAGGATAGCATCAGCTTTAGCAGTATTGAAGTTTGCGGCTACTTTTTCTTTTAATTCATCGTTGGCTTTACCAGAACGTTCTTCTTCAAGAATTTGTTCGTCATAAACCTTGAGGAATGGATAGTAGATAACAATATCTACTACGATTAACAATGCTGCAAGAGCAAATGACAAGAACTGGAAGTTTGTACCAAGAACAATACCTAGAGGCCCAGGCGTAGTCCATGGAAGGTTGGCAGTGAATGAGTTCATGCCGAGAGTTTCGATAAAGAACTTAAAGATCCATACGTTTGCAATAGGTGCGAAGATAAATGGAATAAAGAAGATTGGGTTCAAAACAAGTGGTGCACCAAACAAGATTGGTTCGTTTACACCGAAGAATGTAGGAACTACTGAAGCACGTCCGATTGCACGATTACGCTTAGACTTACACAACCACATAAACATGAATGGAACTACAAGAGTTGCTCCTGTACCACCCATAGTGACGATAAACATTTGTGTACCAGATGTAAGGATCTTATCAGCGTGCATACCTTGTTGAAGAAGGTTCAAGTTGACTTCGGCATTTGCATAAGTAATCGCTGCAATGGCAGGTTCAACGATAGATGGGCCGTGAATACCGACAAACCAGAAGAAGGCAAATGCACCAAAGATAATGGTAATACCAAGATAGCCATCAGCTGCAGAGAATAATGGTGCAAAGAATTTACCGATTGATTCTGCAACGCTTGCACCAACAAATTGACGAGCGAGCAAGTCAAGAGCATAGAGAGAAACAACTGAAAGCGTAAACGGAATAACATCTTTAAAGACTTGTGAGATATTGGGTGGAACTTCGTCAGGCATGCGAATAGTAACGTTGTTCTTCACACAAACCTTATAGATAGCTACAGTTACAAAAGCTGCCAGGAAGGCTGAAAGCAACCCTTTTGTTCCAAGGAAACCAGTTGCAAAGCCACCCTCGATTGGGTCAGCTGCTAACATCAGCAAACCAACAATAGCTGCTAAGAGCGTTGACATATAGTTGATTTGATTGGTTTTCTCCATACTACGATTGACGGAGTCTGTTAAAGATTTAGCAGTGGTACCAGCTACCAAGACTGCTAGAATCCCCATAGAGTAGCTGTAAGGTTTCATCAAAAGTGCTACTACTTCATCAGACCATTTAAAGCCCCAAGAGTTTGGAACAAAAGCAATCAAGATAAAAATACTTGAGAAGAGAATGACTGGCATTCCTGCGATAAATCCATCCCGAATAGCACGAAGATAGATATTTCGAGATAGTTTTTCAAAGAAAGGCTTCCCTTTCTCGATATAGGCAATTAACTTATTCATTATTTAGCTCCTCTTTTATAAAGTTCAATTAAATGATGCATCAAATCTTTTAGCAAAATAGTTGTCATCAAGTGATCTTGGCCATGCATCATGGTCACGCTATAAGCCAAATCGTCACCAGCAGCTTCCTTGGTTAAAAGACTCGTTTGCGCGTGGTGTGCTTCAGCGATACAGCTACTAGCTTCCTCAACTAAGCTATCCGCTTTAGCAAAATCACCAGCTTCAGCAGCCTTCAAAGCTTCCAATAATTTTGAACGAGCATCGCCAGCATAGGCTACGATTTCAAAACCTAACAATGTTACTTCTTCTCTATTCATGATAGAATTCTCCTTATATATTTTTTAGTAGATGTTATGACAATAAACGTTGAATGTGTAGAACAAGATAAACTCGTTCACTCTTGTAGAGGTCAAGACCAGTTTCCTGAGCAATGACCTCATAAATTTTACTACCAATCTCGAATGCTTCTGGATAGGTATTCTTTATATGTTCTTCCATATCAAGCAAGGATTGATTATCATCGCGACTACGATCCAGATAATCCAAAAAATAATTTAGATGAATCATAAAGCGGTCGTAGAAATTATTATTTTCAGGTGTTCGCTGGATTTTATAACTCTTCAAAACGCTTTCGACCTTCTTTAATATTTCTTTTCTCTTGTCAATTGACTCAACAACTTCGACTGCATTCTCACCTTCGGCGTTAATGAAGTGATAAGCGATACGAATGATTTCGTCTTCAGGAAAATTTTCTGTCAGTTTTTGACGATAAATTTCAAAAGCTTCTTGTGCAATTTGAAAAGCGATAGGATATTTTGCAGAAATGTCAGGCAAGTTACTATCCTTATAGCGTCCTTGGCTAATAGCCTGATAAGAACAATAGATATGGTCTGTCAGAGTGACGTATAGATACTCTTGGACAGGATATTGATATTTTTTAGAAAGATTATCAATAATCTCATAAGTGACCGTAATAAAATCAAGCGGTACATCCTTGAGAAGAGCCATAAAATTTTCTCGCGACTCTTCTGTTTTCATCCGAAAAACTTTTTCAACCTGATCCTCAGAAATCAAATCTCCCTTCTTCTTACCGAATGAAATACCCTTACCAATTACGATCAACTCCTCTCCTTTGCTATTCCGCACGAGAGAAACATTGTTATTCATTGGATTTAATATCCGATACATGGCAACCTCCTTGCCCTATTATTTAAGTTTTGTGAGCATAAAAAATGACCACAAATGAGTTCAGAAAATATACCTCTGAGTCATCTGTGATCATGCCTAATATTACTTAGTAACACTCACTTTGTATTAACTTGTGACTTAAGTATAGCACAAGATTTTTATTTTGTAAACCTTTACATACAACTTTTTTTTAAAGTTTTTTAGCTAGGTTTTAGGACATAAAAGGGGGGAAATTTAGACACGTTCGGTCCATGAAGTTGCAGTTGTTTTAAGAACCTTGTTGAGTTCGTCAATGTTCTCAAATCCAGTTGTACGAAGCCATTCGCGAGCTGCTGCTTCACCATCTTTAATGTAAGCTTCAACGGAGCCAGCCCATGTTGCACGTCCACAAAGAACGCCGTTGAAGTTTGCGCCTGATTCGTGGGCAAAGACAAGTGTTTCTTGGAAGAGCTTAGCTGATACACCTGCACTCAAGTAGATGTATGGAAGGTTAGTAGCTTCGTCTTGAGCTTTGAAGAAAGCAGCTGATTCTTCACGTGTATGAACGATTTCACCATCGCCAAATCCTTCAACGTATTTCACGTTAACTGGAACTTCCACTTTCAAGACATCAATGTTGAAACGTGGGTCTGAGAAGACCTTCATAGCACCGATAACTTTGTGTGGTTTTACTTTAGCGTATTCTGCAGAACCTGCATCAGCAATCTTTTCATCGTAAGCCAAGATTTCAAGGAAGAATGGAATATCTTCAGCCACACACTCAGAACCAATACGTTCGATGTAGGCTTGTTTTTGTTGGTTGAGTTCGTCAGAGCTATCTACGTCATAGTAAAGCAAGAACTTAACAGCATCTGCACCTTGTTCTTTGATACGTTTTGCAGACCAAACATCCAAGCAGTCTGGCAAGCGTTTTGTGCTTGTTGTGTCGTATCCTGTTTTTTCATAAGCGAGGAGAAGACCTGCATTTGGTGCAAGTGCTTTTGTAGCAGGAAGTCCATACTCAGGGTCAAGAAGCATTGATGAAGCGTATTTAGTCAATTCATCCGCTACCAATACTTTAAGTTCTTCCATTTGAGCTACTGTTGGCTCTTCTGTTTGGTACTGAGCCATAAGGCGTTTCAAAGCACCACGTTGGTCAAAAGCAAGAGCTGAGATGATACCATTTTCATCAGAGAGTTTTTGCATACAAGCGCGTTTATTTTCTGTTAAAACCATTTTATACCTCTTTTACGATTAATTGGTCATATAGACCTTGATAGTTAGCCATATTGACATGACCGGTCATTTTTTCTTGAGCATTAAGCATACCAAGGACATTTGCCTTGATCAACAGTTCTTGATCAGATTCTTTATGGAACAATCCTGAAGCAATACCTGCTACTGTAGAATCACCAGATCCAACTGGGTTTACAACTTGAATTTTTGGAATATCCACTTTATAGAAAGTGTCCCCGTGTTTTGCAAAGGCACCGTTAGCACCTAACGAAACGATAATCCACTCAATTCCATCAAATAGGGGCTCTTGAAGAACCTCTTTTAATTCATCCAAGTCTTTAGAAATTTCTCTTCCTAAAAGTTGAGATAATTCTTCATTATTTGGTTTGATAACCGTTGGTTTATGTGGAGATTCAAGAACAGCCTGAAGTGCAGCTCCTGAACAGTCCAAGACAACAGGTTTACCAGCTTGGTTAGCAAGTTCAACTAGACTAGCATAATAGTCAACAGGAAGTCCTGCTGGTAGACTACCTGAAATGGCTACTACCTCTACAGTTTCTAAAAGTTCTTTGAAATGAGCCAAGAAATCTTGTCCTTCTTTTTCTTGAACTTCAGGACCTTTTTCTAGGATTTCTGTTTGATTTTCTCCATGTAGAATTGCGATACAGTTACGAGTTTCCCCTTGGATAGAAAAGAAACGTTTCGAAACTTGATCATCAATATTTTCAACTAGAAAATCACCTAGTTTACCACCAACAAGTCCAGTTGCGACTACAGAATCACCAAATTCTGATAGAACTCGTGTAACATTTAGACCTTTACCACCAGCTGTTTTCGTAACATCGACAACACGGTTGACAGTGTCAATTTTCAATTCATCCAAAGGATAGGATATATCAATGGATGGGTTCATTGTGACTGTTAAAATCATGAGTCACCTCTTAGTCGTGGTATTCACCGCGATCCCATTTTTCAAGGAATTCTGTAAAGAAGTTTGCATCCGTTTGATGATCGTTATGAGTTTCAACGTGTTGGATTTTAGCAATCAATTTTTTATTTTCTTCAGATGGTTTGTATTCAGCGTTGATAAAAGCTTCAATGATATCACACATGAGCAATTCACCAGTGATTTTTCCACCAAATCCGATAACGTTGGCATTCAATTGTTCTTTTGCATATAGAGCTGTTGTCATATCACGAACCAAAGCAGAACGAACACCTGGAACTTTGTTAACAGCGTTATTGATACCTACACCAGTACCACAGATACAGACACCAAGATCAGCTTGGCCACTAACTACTGCTTCACCAACTTTTTTACCAAAGATTGGGTAGTGAGTACGAGCGTGGTCATAAGTACCAAAGTCGATGACTTCATGTCCTTTTGATTTCAAAAATTCTGAAACCGCCATTTTTTCATTAGTTACGATGTGGTCACATCCAATTGCAATTCTCATTAGTTATTCCCTCCGATTAATTATATAAATCTAATATCATTTATCCTTACTCAAGAAAAATCAAGATTAGCTTAGGAAGCGAGCTGCGAGCATAACTGAGGTTAGCTAAAGTGAGCTGACGACAGATTATCTTGATTTTTGAAGAGTATTAGCACATTTTGTTCAACATGTCGACCCTGATTTGGTGACGACCGCCGTCATACTTACCATTTACAAAGCCTTTAGCAATGTTTTTAGCCAATTCGTCACCAACGAGTTGAGCACCCATAGTAATCATACGTGAGTTGTTGTGACCACGAGTCATATAGGCTGAACGTTCGTCAGATACTTCTGCTGCAACCATTCCCTTGATTTTAGTAGCAACCATAAATGGACCTGCACCATAAGCATCAATGACAATACCAAGGTTTTGTTCTTCTTTTTTAACTTCTTCAGCAACTGCAAGAGTTACATCAACGAAGTCTTGACCTTCAGCTGTAACATCCACAACGTGGAAGTTTTCTTTTTCCAAGAAATCTTTAACGACTTCTTTCAATCTCAAACCTGCAGCATCTGCACCAATAACAATAGACATATTGTATACTCCTTTTTTATAATAGACCAGTAAAAATTTTTGGGTTCTGGAAAGAAAATGACCATTACCAAGTAGTTACTGGTAGTTTTTGTTGACTATTTTAGTTTAAGAATGATTTATCTAATCACTCTTTGTAACTTCTCCTTGGAGAAATTGGAAGAATAACTTGTTAAAACAAACACAAATTGTTCTTTCTAAACATAATATACTACTATTGTTTAAAAAAGTCAACAGTTTATGTTTGTTTTTGTTTATTTTTTAGAAAATTTCTATATCAAAACCAATTTGATCACTTTGACCTGGATTTAAGATTCGAACATTTTTCTTATCTTCTAGATGATCGCCCTCTTCGAGTGAAGTTGACAAACCTGACCAAGGTTCCAGAGCAAGGAAGGGACCTTTATTAAGCGTTGACCAAACGATGAGGTTTGGAAACTCCTTAAAGTCTAGTTTCAACCCTTTATCATGCTTACGTGACCGTAAGGAAACAGAGCGAGAGGCTAACTCGTCTAAAGTCACAGCATCATAGCTAAAGAAATCATAGTTTAGATCCAATTCTTTTTGGTCTTTTAACCAGCTACTTCTATCTTGAAAATCTAACATCCCTGTTTCTGGGAATGGTTTAGGAACTGTACAAGTTTCTGACTTTTCAAATTCAAGATAGTAGTCTTCATAAGCTTCATCATCAAATAAAGGACAGTTAAAGCCAGGATGTCCACCAATAAAGTAAGGCATTTTCTTATCTGTTTCCTTATTGGTAACTTGATACTGTGTTCGAATAGTCTTTCCCGTAACAGTATAAGTTATTTCTAGACGAAAATGATAGGGATAATTCTCATACATTTCTTGGTCATCTTCGATCGCAAAGGTGACAGAATTCTCTGTTTGTTCCACTAATTCAAATTCTTTTTTTCGAACCAATCCATGACGTGGAATTTTACCTTTTACTTGACTACCATCTTCTTGATCATACAAGACAGTATCATTTCTAACGGATCCACAGATTGGAAATAAAACAGGTGCTTGTCCACTCCAGTAAGTTGGATCTCCCTGCCACAAATACTCAATTCCATCTTTATCTTTTATTGAAGAAAGTGCACCACCAAAAGTTTGAAACTGTACACTTAGCTGTTCTGTTTTTAATTCAATCATTAGAATTACCTCCATTTATTTAAGGCCTAAAAAAACTAGGCTGTCGACTCCAGATTTGGAAACTGACAACCTAGTTTTTACAATTTACATTTTTAGGAGCGAATTATTTTGCGTTTGCTGCGTATTCTTCATTACGTTTGATCATTTGTTTTCTGTACCATGCAAAGATACCAACGTAGAATACTAGGAATACTAATGCGCCAAGGATTGCTTTGATATCACCAGTTGTAGCGTTACCAATTGCCCAACCAAATAGTTTTTCGATTGGTCCTTCAAGAGTTGAGTGAGTAATCAATTGAGTTTGGCTTACACCTTCTGGGAAGGCACCTACACCTTTAGCAAGTTCTGTTGCAAATGGTGCGATAAGTGTACCTGAAAGAAGGAAGAGTGGCAACAAGAGTGTTCCGAAGATAATCATACGGAGCAATTTACCACGAGTAACTACCAAGAGAGCTGGAGTTACACCCATTGCGATGATACCAGCAAGTGGCAAGATACCATTTCCGACATTTGAAAGAAGCACTGCTTCAACCAACATGATTGGTGCAAGTACGTTGGCACAAGCCCAGATTTCAGCACGACCAGCGATAAATGGCCAGTCAAGACCGATGTTGAATTTACGTCCTTGAAGACGTTTAGTAGCAACGTTTGTAATACCTTGTGAAAGTGGTTCTACGGCTGCGATAAACCATGAACCGATCAATGAGAAGAGCTCCAAGCAGACACCGGCAGTCAAACCAAGTGACAACCAACCTTTAATAACAAGTTCCCATTTATCAGCACCTTCAACACCAGGAACTGGATGTGGAGTTCCCATCAAACCGATAACGATACCAAGGATGAAACCGATGAAGAATTTAGATCCCCAGAAACCGATTCGTTTATTCAATTTAGCAGCGTCAAAGTCGTATTTATCAAGACCTGGGAAGAGTTTATCAAAAATCTTATCCAAAACCATGATAACTGGGTTCATCATGTAGTTCATGTGAGTTGAAGTCATTGGTGATGAACTTGGTGCGTTAAGAAGGTCATCAAATGTTGGTTTCATCAAGTCAGAGTTGATGATTTTAAGAACCCCAACAAGAACAACTGCTGCAGTCGCGATGAAGAGTGAAACTCCTTGGCTAACTCCATTGTTGTCAGCGTACCATTTAATCAAAAGACCTGTGATAGACAAGTGCCAGATATCAAAGATATCGACGTCAAGTGTATCAGTTTTCTTCATTGCAAGCATCACAATGTTGACGATCAACATCACAAGCAAGAAGTAAAGTGTCCAAGCTGAACCCCAAGTGATTGTAGCAAGTGGTGCCCAACCAACGTCGGTAATATTCAATTGAATACCAGTGTTTTCAACGAATTTTGCAAGAGACGCTGAGAAAGCACCATTTAACATACCGATGATAGCACCGATACCAGTAAGAGCGATGGCAAGTTTGATACCACCTTCAAGCGCCTTGGAGAATTTCACTCCAAAAAGTAGAGCCAATAGTGTCAAAATGATCAGCATGATGATCGGTCCACCCATTTCCAAGATAGGCTTGAACACCTTATTGGCTAGTTCGATAATGATATCCATAATTTTCCTCCCTTTATTTTTATGGAATATTTACAAATTAATAATTAGCTTAGACCATGTTCTTTGATAGCTGCTTCAATATTATCATAGACTGGAGCGCTCATAGCTGGAATACGGAACAAGATTGGTCCTGCTTCAACAACTGGGATACCTGGTTCAAAACCTAAATCAGTAGCAGCGATTGGTGTGAAGATATCATAACCTTTAATCAAGTCTTCATTGACATCTTTTACCATAACAGCATCACATTGAACATCGTACCCACGGTTAGAAAGTTCTTCTTCAAGAGCACTTTTAATTTGGTGGCTTGAGTTAACACCTGCACCACAAGCAGCAAGAATTTTAATCATTTGGATTTCCTCCGTTTTTATATAAAAATTATTAACAAATTAAGCAGTCGCTTCTGAGATGTATTGGAACAAAGCTTCAGGTTCCTTAATCTTAGACAGCGCTTCAAGATGACCATTGCCTGTAAAGAAGTCCATCAACTGCGCAAGAATATTTGTTTGACTTGAGCTTGAATTGTTGATGATAAAGAACAACAATGAAACTTCTACTTCCTTATCAGGAGCAATCATATTGTGGAACGTTACTGGTTTTTCCAGACGAACCACGACAACATTTTCAGTTAGATTATGAATTGTATCAGTATGGGGGATAGCTACGTTAGGCAAATCCTTCCCTAAAAACTCCATATCCAAACCAGTTGGGAACGATTTTTCACGTTCAATCAAGGCCGATCGATAGGTCTCTGTAACAACTTTCTTTTCTTCCAATAGGGTTGCAACTTGATCGAAAAGTTGCTCTTGATTATCTGCTTCTAAGCAAAAGACTAGGTCTTTGTCAAAGAAATGATCTAATCCCATGACCTTCTCCCTTCATATTTAACTTTTATGGTATAAGTATAACACTATATGAAACCGTTGTCAATATTTTTTGTTGCATTTTGTTTGATTTTTATTTTTTTTGTTTACGAATTAAACATTTGCTAATTTCAAACATATTTTTTATAAATTTCTTAATAAGTATAATAAAAAAACAGGAATGACTCCTGTTTTCACGATTTTAACTTTTTTATTGGTCCAACTTTCTTCCACCATTGGAAGGAGATTTTTTAATACCTATGGAACACCTTCAAGAGAAACATATCTAAACTTACCATCATCGGATTTAAAAACCCAGATAATTAAATATTTACCATTCTTAGCAATACAGTTTACTACGTAGGCCTCATAGCCACCGATAGTTGATTTTGCCCCCCATACCTTGGAAAATTCTTGACTTTTCTGTTTAGATTCATAAATGCTAGTTGAAATTTGAACAGTTTCAAGTGCAGCGTACTCACTTTCACTAATACCAAACTGCTAAGGTTTAAAGGTATTGAGAGTTACAATATTGACATCCGTCCCATCACAGTACTGAATGTCACCTCCACCTTCAATTTCTTTGGAACGAACCCATGATTTAGGAATTTTCACATAGCCATAATCATCTGAACCTACTATTTGAGTTTCTTATGTCTGGCTAGATAAGAAAGGCGATGATTAAGTGCCACTGGGCCGGACGTGATTTGCAACCACGTAAAAAAAGCCTCAGTATTCGCACTGCTGGTGCTTTTCCATTGCTCATGGCTTAGAAAACTATCACTTTTTCGCAGAATCCGTATAACACATTTACGGAGCAGGTGCAAGAAAATGCGTTTTTTGAGAAGTTCTGACTAAAAATACGTCTATTTATTTTTTATTGTTTTTTATTGTAGAGCAGACCCAACCGAATGAACATAGGTTGTAGAAAGCAAATGAAAAAACTGCAAGGATGATAGCTCCTGTATCTAAATAACCTCTTTCAAGACCGTTTTTCAACAACAACAAGCCTGTAGTTTCGACAACGATCAAACATAAAAATATATAAAAAATTTTCGCATTAAGCATATTGTTACCGCTTTCTTTTTATTTGGTTTTATTGTATAATAAAAGTTGAAAAAAATCAAAAAAACATAACCACCCATCTAACGGGTGGTTTGCACTAGGGCTATAAGTCCACATTACCAGCCAGCGCCTAAAGACGCTGGCTTTCACCTTGTTCAAGCCTCATCGCTCTTGACTCGTCACTTACCTCTTAAAAAGGCGTGAGTATTACTTGCTACTATCCCCTAAAGGGATCCTCATATTCTTTTACACTCAATTTATCTAGTGATAGATCATGCTTTACTTATTTTCAAATTTTCATACTCGTTTAGAAATCATCCACTGGATAATTTATTCACTCTTGAATATATTTCTTAATTGTGGCTTCATTAAGCCCTACTGTACTCACATAATAACCTTCCGCCCAGAAATGTCGATTCCCAAACTTGTATAGTTGATTGAAATAAGATATGAACAAAGAGATTAGGAAAGTCAAATCAATTTCTAAAAATATTTTAGAATCTGTAGTATACTATTCTAAGTTCAATCTGCTATACTTGAGGTTGGCGCGTTTGTCAAACATTAAGAAAAGAGGCTGAGCAAAAAATCTTTAAAATCAGAAAAACGCATAATATCAGATGTTGATGATACTATGCGTTATATTTTTTCATTTTCGGAGAAAATTGACTTTTTACCCAGCCTCTTAAAAAATCATTATTTTATATTTATCTTATTTTTTCTTGAGAGCTCAACTATTCTTCATCCATGCTCAATACGCTGAGGAAGGCTTCTTGTGGTACTTCTACAGAACCGATGGCTTTCATGCGTTTCTTACCAGCTTTTTGTTTTTCAAGGAGTTTGCGTTTACGAGAAACGTCACCACCGTAACACTTAGCAAGTACGTTCTTACGAAGAGCCTTGATATCAGTACGAGCCACAATCTTGTGCCCAATAGCTGCTTGAATCGGCACTTCAAATTGTTGACGAGGGATGATTTTCTTGAGCTTATCAACAATGAGTTTCCCACGTTCATAAGCAAAGTCTTTGTGAACAATAAAGCTAAGAGCATCCACCTTATCACCATTAAGAAGGATATCCATTTTCACCAGCTTAGATGGACGATACTCTGACAACTCGTAGTCAAAACTTGCATAACCACGTGTTGAAGATTTGAGCTTATCAAAGAAGTCAAAGACGATTTCAGCAAGTGGGATTTGATAGATAACATTAACACGATTATCATCGATATAATCCATAGTCACAAAGTCACCACGTTTGCGCTGAGCTAATTCCATTACTGCTCCGACGAATTCTTGCGGTACCATGATTTGAGCTTTAACATAAGGCTCTTCAATAGTCGCAATCTTTGTAGGATCTGGGAACTCGGATGGGTTAGATACATCCATTGATTCACCGTCAGTCAAGTTAACCTTATAAATAACAGACGGAGCTGTCATAATGAGGTCAATATTGAACTCACGCTCCAAACGTTCTTGGATAACATCCATATGAAGAAGTCCAAGGAAACCACAACGGAAACCAAATCCAAGAGCCTGGGATGTTTCTGGTTCAAACTGCAAGCTAGCATCATTTAGTTGCAATTTTTCAAGAGCTTCACGAAGGTCGTTGTATTTATTTGACTCGATTGGATAGAGACCTGCGAAAACCATCGGATTCATCTGCTTGTATCCTGAAAGTGGTTCAGTCGCTGGATTTGTCGCCAAGGTTACTGTATCACCGACACGTGTGTCCTGAACAGTCTTGATAGAAGCCGCGATATAACCAACGTCACCTGTCGCAAGGAAATCTCGTTCTACAGCTTTAGGTGTGAAGATTCCGACTTCAGTTACATCGAAGGTCTTACCATTGCTCATGAGCTGAATCTTATCATCAGGTTTGACTACTCCATCCATGACACGAACTTGGAGGATAACTCCACGATAGGCATCGTATACTGAGTCGAAAATCAAGGCTTTCAATGGTGCTGACACGTCACCAGTTGGTGCTGGAACTTTTTCTACGATTTGCTCGAGAATTTCTTCGATACCGATACCCGCCTTGGCTGAAGCCAATACTGCTTCACTGGCATCCAAACCAATGACATCCTCAATCTCAGTACGCACGCGCTCAGGATCTGCAGCTGGCAGGTCAATTTTATTAATGACTGGCATGATTTCCAAATCATTGTCCAAGGCCAGATAAACGTTAGCAAGGGTTTGAGCCTCAATCCCTTGAGCAGCATCGACCACCAAAATAGCACCCTCACAGGCAGCTAGGGAACGTGATACCTCATAAGTGAAGTCCACGTGTCCAGGTGTGTCAATCAAGTGGAAGATATAAGTCTCACCATCCTTAGCCGTATAATTAAGCTCGATAGCATTAAGCTTGATAGTAATTCCACGTTCACGTTCAAGGTCCATACTATCTAATAGTTGGGCCTGCATTTCACGACTGGAAACTGTCTCTGTCTTTTCCAAAATACGGTCTGCTAGTGTTGACTTTCCATGGTCAATATGGGCGATAATAGAGAAGTTACGAATCTTCTCCTGTCGTTTTTTCAATTCTTCTAAGTTCATTATTCTCTTCCTTTCAGGGTATCTATTAATTATAAATTGTTTTTAACATTTTGACAAGACCATACCCTGTTAGGAGTACTAATCTTCAGCAACAAAGCCGTCATTTTCGATAAAATAGTGCTCAGTCATACCTTGGTCGGTAAAGACAATACCGTGAAGAACACCGCCATAGACAGCTCCCCCATCCATACCAACTTTACCATCTTCTGTTATCCAGAGTTCAGATGTGCCAGGTTTTTGATCCAACAAACCATAAACAGGAGTATGCCCAAAGACAATTGTTTTCCCAGTATGATTTTCTGCCTCATGGAAGGGTTTTCTGAGCCAGACTTTCTTATAATCTGTGGTATCATGCCAATCTTCCAAGGTCAAATCAATACCTGCATGAACAAAAATATACTTATCTGTTTCAATGATAAAAGGCATCTGACGGATAAACTCCACTAAGTCGGCTGCTTCTGTTTCAACACGCTTAGCATCTGCTACTCCATCTACTGGTGCATCTAGTGGACGGCCTAAAATGGAATTAATGGTTGTATCCCCACCATTACGACGATAGTGGTCATAGCTTTCTTCAGGATTATCCAACCAAGTTAAAAACATATACTCGTGGTTCCCTGATAAGCAGATAGCTCCTTGGTTATCTACCAAATCCTTGACCATTTCAAGAACACGGCGGCTATCTTCTCCTCTATCAATCAAATCTCCAAGAAAAAGTAATTGAGTCTTGCCATCCCATGTTTTAAGTAAATCTTCTAACATTCCAGCTTTTCCGTGGACATCACCAATTACATAATAGTCTGTCATTTATTTCTCCTTACTTTGTAATAATTCTCTCGCTTGAGTCAATGCTGCTTCTGTCACATTCTCCCCAGCCAACATCTTAGCGACTTCTTCAATCCTTTCTTCAACTGTTAACAAGCGAACTGTTGAAACGGTTGAATGTTCATTGCTAATCTTTTCGATGAAGAACTGATAATCTGCAATCGCAATAACTTGCGGAAGGTGAGAAATAGCTAATACTTGACCGTGCTGTCCAATTTTGTGAATTTTTTGCGCGATGGCTTGAGCTACACGACCTGAAACTCCCGTATCCACCTCATCAAAGACGATACTGGTCTTGCCTTCCTTACGAGAAAAAGCGGACTTGATAGCTAACATGAGACGAGATAACTCTCCACCAGAAGCTACTTTTACTAAAGGTTTAAAATCTTCTCCAGGATTGGTGGAGATGTAAAATTCAACACTCTCATTACCTTCACGACTGAATTTTCCTTGACTAAAACGAACTTGAAATTGTGCTTTCTCCATGTAAAGGTCTTGCAATTCTTGCTTGATTTCATCTTCTAAGTCCTGCGCTATTTTATGGCGAGCTTGAGCAACTTGACCTGCTAGGTCCACAAGATTTTTTTCAAGTTTCTTGAGTTCGATTTCCATATCTTCAGAAGATAGATTATTTCCTGTTAGAAGATTGTATTCGTCTGTAATCTTGGCAAAGTATTCTAGGACATCATCTACACTACCACCATACTTACGGGTAATGGTGTGAATCAAATCTAGTCGGCTTTCAACCTGCATCAGACGATTACCGTCAAAATCTAAATCATCAATAATGGATTCCAAGCGCTTGGTGATATCTTCTAGAACATAATAGGATTCAGAAAGGGAACTTGAAATCTCACGATACTCTTGATCAAACTCTTCAAGACTTTCCATATCATTCATAGCCGAACGAACATTTGCCAGACTAGAAAACTCTTCATTATCCAACATACTGTATGCGTTAGTCAAAGTATCAGCGATATGTTTATGGTTCAGTAGTCTGTCTCTTTCTTGATTGAGAGTAACATCTTCACCAGCTTTCAAATTAGCTGCTTCAATCTCAGCCATCTGAAATTCCAACATCTCAATTCGTGCCTTATGTTCTTGCTGATTTTTTTTGATGTCAAGCACTTGCTTGCGCATACGACGATAGTTGTCAAAGCTCATCTGATAGGCTTCTTTTAATTCAAAGAAAGAAGCATCCCCAAACTCATCCAACATCTGGATATGTCGATGGGGGCGCATTAACTCCTCTTGGTCATGTTGACCATGGATATCAACTAGCTGTTGACCAATCGTCCTTAATACTGAAAGATTAACCATCTGTCCATTGACACGACTGATGCTCCGACCGTTTTGTAAAATTTCGCGACGAATAATGATTTCATCACTCAATTCTAATCCTTGTTCATCAAAAATTTCTTCTAGTGCGCGATTACTTTCAATTGAAAAAAGACCTTCAATTTCCGCTTTTGGAGCCCCATGACGAATAACTTCTGTTGTAGCTCGAGCTCCCAACATCATATTCATAGCATCGATGATGATTGATTTACCCGCACCTGTTTCACCAGTTAAAACTGTCATCCCTTGTTCAAAGTTCAAAGAAATTGATTCGATGATAGCAAAATTTTTAATCGAAATTTCCAGTAACATATAATCCTACCAATTTTTAACTTGCTCAAAAATATCTTTGGCTGTTTCTTCACTTCTCAATACCATCAAGATGGAATTATCATCAGCAATACAGCTAAAAATTTGGTCAGAAAAAACAGTCATCAACTGACTCTTGACGAAAATAGTATTCCCTGGAATAACTTGCAAATTGATCATATGCCCCATGCGTTCAGCATGAATAATATTGTTTTCTGCCAACTGCAAGCTTCTAACGATTGATTTTGGTAATTCATAGATGTAAGTATTGTCCTTCAATGGAATTTTTACAATACCTAATTCTTTAATATCTCGGGAGACTGTTGCTTGAGTAGCAGAGATACCCGCTTCTCTCAAGTGTTCAACGATTTCTTCCTGTGTTCCGATTTGATAATCTGTAACAAATCTTCTAATCTTCTCAAGTCTCTCTTTTTTATTCATCTTTAAATTCTCTATGTGCTTTCTCCACTATTTTTTCTATTTCAGAAGTAACCTGATTGATTGCGTGATCTTCTTTTCGCAAATAGGCCAAAAACTCGATATTCCCATGACCACCTTGAATAGGAGAATAGTCCAATCCTAAGACTGAAAATCCTTCATCAACTGCCATTTTAGTAACTGATTCTAAAACATTTTGGTGAACTTTGGCATCTCTGATAATTCCATTTTTACCAATCTGTTCTCGACCAGCCTCAAATTGAGGCTTAACTAAAGCTACAACCTGACCTTGAGCAGCTAAAACTCGGTGCAAGGCTGGTAAAATGAGGCCTAGGGAAATAAAACTGACATCGATACTGGCAAAACTTGGTTCCTGTTCAAAATCAGTTTTTTCCGCATAGCGGAAGTTAAACTGTTCCATGCTAACCACACGAGGGTCTTGACGTAATTTCCATGCCAGTTGGTTAGTACCAACATCAACTGCAAAAACTAGTTTAGCACCATTTTGCAACATGACGTCAGTAAAGCCACCTGTTGAAGCTCCGATATCAATGGTCGTTTGTCCCTCAACTGATAGATCAAAAATATCTAACGCCTTCTCAAGTTTCAAGCCACCACGACTAACATACTTAAGTTTCTCGCCCTTGAGTTTCAACTCTGTATCGTCAGGAATTTTTTCTCCTGGTTTATCAAATCGTTCGCCATTTAAAACAGCGACTACCAAACCTGCCATAACACCACGTTTGGCTTGTTCTCTCGTTTCAAACAAGCCCTGTTTGTAAGCTAATACATCTACTCTTTCCTTAGCCATTGATTCTCAAACTTTCTACTATTTTCACAATTGGTTCTTTGTCAAAGCTCACAACTTGGCTAATCTCTTCAAGTTTCGCATTAGCTTGATCCAAAGTTTGATTGCAAAATGCTATCGCCTGATCTAATCCCAACAATGCAGGATAGGTTGACTTCTCTGCTTGCAAATCTTTCTGGGGTGTTTTGCCGATTTCCTCAAAGCTAGCGGTAACATCAAGCACATCATCTCTCACTTGGAAAGCCAGGCCAATCAACTCACCAACTGTTTTAAGCTGCCTCTGAAGATTTTCATCCAATCCAGCAATGATTCCAGCCGCTTGGAAAGGAAAAGCTAAAAGTTTACCCGTTTTATTAGCATGGATAGTCTGAAGTTCCTCTAGACTTAACTGTTGACCTTCACCTTCCATATCTAACACTTGACCAGCTACCATCCCCATACTTCCAGAAGCAAGGGATAAATTAGATATTAAATCTACCTTTGTTTGACTCGGTAAATTAGCTTGAGCAATTAAAGCATAGGGATCCAAAAAAAGCGCATCCCCTGCTAAAATAGCTAAAGCTTCACCATACACCTTATGGTTGGTCAAACGCCCCCGACGAAAATCATCATTATCCATAGCAGGAAGATCATCATGGATCAAACTTCCTGTATGAATCATTTCTAGTGCCGCTGCAACTTGAGCATGTTCCTGAGTGATAGGCACTTGCAAGGAGTCCAAAACTTCTAAAAGCAAATAAGGACGAATCCTTTTTCCACCTGCATGTATGGAATAAAGAACAGCTTCTCTTAAACTGGACGCAAATTGTTGGTTGCCATAAAAGTCTTCAAGAGCTGACTCGACCAAAGCTAGTTTTTCCTGCTTGTTCATAGGAGTTCGCTTTCTGTTCCATCTTCTTGCATGACTTTGACCAAGGTCTTTTCAGCCTTGTCAAGAGTAGCTTGCAATTCTTTTGACAAGAGCATTCCCTTTTGAAAAGCAGCAATGGCATCTTCTAGTGCAATTTCCCCATTTTCCAAACTTTGAACAATAGTCTCAAGCTCTGCTAAATTTTCCTCAAATTTCTTTTGTTTTGACATTTCTTACCTCTAATTCTACTTGACCGTCCCGCATCAACAGTGATACTTGGTCATTTTCTTTCAAATCTTTCGCAGAAGCCACTACGACTTCTCCCTTTTTGACAATTGCATAACCTCTGGCTACAATTCGACTAGTATCTAGCATAAGGAGAGCTTCTGATAGTCGTTTTACTTCTGCTACTTTTGCATCATAGGTCACAGCCATCTGGCTTCGCAGCAGTTTCTTTAATTGTTGGATACGATCCTGATAACGCTGAATCTTGATGGTTGGTGATAATTGTTCCAAACGGTGGACTTGTTCTTGCACCTTTTGTTGATTTCGAACCAATTCAGCATTCAGTCCTTGCTTCAGTCGCAGCTGTAACTGATCCAAGCGTTGTAGATAACCGTCATATAAACGCTCTGGTTGTCTGAAGATGACCGATTGACTGAGGATTCTCAAAGCTTCTTGTTTCTTTGACAAAGTATGCTTAACCGCTGTAGTCATGCGTTTTTCTTGATTCTGAAGATAGGTCAAAAGATCTAACTTAGTTACTGGTGTAGCGAGTTCAGCAGCAGCTGTCGGCGTTGCCGCTCTCTTATCAGCAACAAAATCAGCCAAGGTGACATCTGTTTCATGACCTACACTCGAAATAATCGGTAAACGAGATTCAAAAATTGCTCGAACTACAATTTCTTCGTTAAAGGCCCAAAGGTCTTCAATAGAACCTCCCCCACGACCGATAATCAGAACATCTAAGTCATCGCGTTCATTGGCTCGAGTTATGTTACGAGCAATTTCCTCTGCAGCACCCTCACCTTGAACTTTAGTAGGATATAAGACAATTTCCACACCAGGGAAGCGTCTACTGACTGTAGTGATGATATCTTGAATCACAGCACCACTTCGACTGGTCACCACCCCTATTTTTTTTGAAAATTGTGGTAAAGATTGTTTAAATCGCTCTTGAAAAAGACCTTCTTCTGCCAGTTTCTTCTTAAGCTGTTCAAATTGGATAGCCAAGGCACCAACACCGTCTGGTTCAGCTTTTTCAATAATGATCGAGTAACTTCCACTTGGCTCATAGACTTGGACACGACCAACTACATTAATTTTCATCCCTTCTTCCAAGTCAAATCCCAAACGTTGGTAGACACCCGACCAAATGGTCGCCTGAATAACCGCTCGGTCATCTTTAAGAGAAAAATACTGATGGGTTGGACGCTTACGGAAGTTAGAGACTTGACCAGTTAAATAGACCCGTTCCAAGTAGGGGTCTTTATCGAATTTCATTTTTAAATACTTAGTCAAAGTTGTAACAGATAAATACTTTTCCATCTCTACCTCCTTCTTTTCTCTAGTTTTTCCTGGGTATTATTATACCAAAAATATGCTTAAAAATCTTTATTTTCAACCTAGATTAGTGAAAATACAGAGAATTTATGTGTGAAATAATTTCTTAAAAGTTTTGCCCCTTTTATGCCCCCTGAACAGAAAAAAAGCCCTTCGGATAAAATCCGAGGGGCTTAAAACGTTGTTAAATCAACGGCCGAACTTTTGAGTTTCAAGGTTCGGGATAAAATAGTTCACTGAACTATTTTATTTTTTAAGGTTGTAGAATGATTTCAATCCACGGTATTCAGCTACTTCACCAAGTTGATCTTCGATACGAAGCAATTGGTTGTATTTAGCGATACGGTCTGTACGTGAAAGTGAACCAGTCTTGATTTGTCCTGCGTTTGTTGCAACTGCGATGTCAGCGATTGTTGAATCTTCAGTTTCACCTGAACGGTGTGATACAACTGCAGTGTAACCAGCTTCTTTAGCCATTTCGATAGCGTCGAATGTTTCAGTAAGAGTACCGATTTGGTTAACTTTGATAAGGATTGAGTTAGCAGCGCCTTCAGCGATACCTCTTTCAAGGTAAGCAGTGTTTGTTACGAAGAAGTCGTCACCAACCAATTGAACTTTACCACCAAGACGTTCAGTAAGAGCTTTCCATCCATCCCAGTCGTTTTCGTCCATACCATCTTCGATAGTGATGATTGGGTATTTGTTTACCAATTCTTCAAGGTAGTCGATTTGTTCTGCAGAAGTACGAACAGCTGCTCCTTCACCTTCGAATTTAGTGTAGTCGTAAACTTTACGTTCTTTATCGTAGAATTCTGATGATGCACAGTCAAATCCGATAAATACGTCTTTACCTGGAACATAACCAGCAGCTTCGATAGCAGCAAGGATAGTTTCAACACCGTCTTCAGTTCCTTCGAAACGAGGAGCGAATCCACCTTCGTCACCTACGGCTGTTTCAAGACCACGAGATTTAAGGATTTTCTTAAGAGCGTGGAAGATTTCAGCACCCCAACGAAGAGCTTCTTTGAATGTTGGTGCACCAGCAGGTACGATCATGAATTCTTGGAAAGCGATTGGAGCATCTGAGTGAGATCCACCGTTGATGATGTTCATCATAGGAGTTGGAAGAACTTTAGTGTTGAATCCACCAAGGTAGCTGTAAAGTGGGATTTCAAGGTAGTCAGCAGCAGCACGAGCTACAGCGATAGACACACCAAGGATTGCGTTAGCACCCAATTTACCTTTGTTAGGAGTTCCGTCAAGTGCGATCATAGCACGGTCGATAGCTTGTTGGTCACGTACATCGTAGCCGATGATTGCTTCAGCGATGATGTTGTTTACGTTGTCAACAGCTTTTTGTGTACCAAGACCACCGTAACGAGATTTGTCACCATCACGAAGTTCAACTGCTTCGTGTTCACCAGTAGAAGCTCCAGATGGAACCATACCACGTCCGAAAGCACCTGATTCAGTGTAAACTTCTACTTCAAGTGTTGGGTTACCGCGTGAGTCTAGGACTTCGCGAGCGTAAACATCAGTAATAATTGACATTTTTTACTCTCCTTATTGAGTTAAATTTTTTACACCTCTATGATACCTTAAAAAGACACCTTTTTCAAGGAAAAACGTTATCTTTGTGCAAATTTTCCTTAAGTTTATAAAGTAATCGCTTTCTTTCATCTGTTTTCTCCTTTATTTTATGATATACTATTTTTATGACTGATCTATCTAAACAAATCCTAGAAAAGGCCAATGGTGGTCTTAAACTAAATCCTGATGAACAAAGACGTTTTCTCGGAACATTTGAGGAACGTGTCCTTGGCTACGCGGACCTTGAAACAGCTGATGATGATAAATTTAAAAATGGATTTTTAACAATTATAGAAACCTTTAAAAAAGAGACTCAACCTCTATTTGTCAAAATTTCTCCTCAGGTAGAGTTTGATAAACAAGTTTTTTATCTAAAACAATCCAAAGATGCTGACTGCCAAGCGACCATCGTTTCTGAAGATCATAACTCTTCTCCTTTTGGCCTAGTTATCCATAGCGATGCCCCTGTTCAAACAAGTGAAAAAGACCTCAGAAAGGCCTTTTCAGACTTATGGCAGGAAAAAGAGATGAAAAAAGCTCCTACTTCTCTTTGGAAAAAGTGGTTTGGTTAATTTTTCTTCAAAGCTAAAATTTGACCAATGTTTGCAGCTGTATCTTCTAAATAGATAGCTGCATTTTTTAGACTATCCTCAAGCGGTTCGCTTTTTTCTAGTATTGAAAAGGCAGCAACGAGATTTTCATATGGCAAGGGCGGTAAATCCTCTGACAGACTCCCACAAATAGCAATAACTGGAACACCATTTGGTGTACTTTTTGCTACTCCGATTGGAGCCTTACCAGATAAACTTTGAGAATCTAACCTACCTTCACCGACAATAACTAGATCTGCATCTGCAACCTGTTCATCGAAGTTTATTAAATCTAAACAGGTTTGAATACCAGATACAATCTCTGCTCCTGCAAAGGCACACAAACCAGCCGCAATGCCACCACCTGCTCCAGCACCATCCAATTTTAACATTTCAGGTGCAACTTTGCGGTAAAAGTTTTCAATAGCAATATCAACGTCTTGGAATTTAGCTGGTTCCAACCCTTTTTGCTTCCCAAATGTATAGGTAGCACCGTTAATTCCACAGAGTGGATTGGTAACATCTGCCAAGATTTTAATTCGTACATCAGAAGGAATAGATATAACTTTCTCCTTTGAGATATCAGTAATTTCAAACAAAGACTGACCAATAGCTAGAAGTTCATCTCCATTTTTGTCATAGAACTGGTAACCAAGTCCTGAGGCAATTCCAATACCGCCATCGTTACTGGATGTCCCACCAACTCCTATATAGATCTCTTTCATTCCTTGTTCGAGTAAATATAGGATCAGTTGACCAATTCCCTTTGTTTGAATCTTCAGGGGATTTCGTTTTTCAATAGGAATTTTAGCAAGCCCAACTAAATCAGCCACCTCGAAAAGAGCAAGTTCTCCTTTTTGAACATAAGTCATTTGAACCTCATCTCCAAAGGGACCTGTCACTAAAGCAGTTTTTTCTACAAGACCAAGTGAATTTTTAATGGCATCCACTGTTCCTTCCCCTCCATCGCCAACAGGTAAGAGAAAACATTTCGATTCAGGTAGAGCCTTTTTAAGGCCTCGTTTAATAGCTTTAGCTACTTCACTTGCAGGGAGACTCTCCTTAAAAGAGTCAGGTGCTATTACAATTTTCATACACTCATCTTTCTCATCAAAGGAAATCTATCAGATTCAATACTTTTGTTAAATCTCTTTCTTCAATTTGAAGGGGAATTTCCTCTTTCACGATTTCTTTGGCACAGAAGCCAATGCCGATTCCAGCTCTCTTCAACATTGCTAAATCATTAGCTCCATCTCCAATAGCAATTGTTCTATCAATTGGTACCTCTAATTCATCAGCCCATCTTATTAGGGTTTCTTTTTTAACTTCTCTGCTTATAATAGGACCAACAAGATTTCCAGTTAAATGACCATCTCTGATTTCCAGTTGATTAGCAGAAAATAATGAAATCCCTAAATCTTTTGCTATTCTTTCAACCACAGGTGTAAATCCACCCGAAACTAAACCCACTTCTATCTGATTTTTTTGCAGAGTGTTAATAAATTGCGCAGCATTTTTACTAAGGTGTAGTTCATGATAAATCTTATCAAAAGTATCTATAGAAAGTCCTTTTAGAAGGGAAACACGTTTTCTCAGGCTTTCTTCAAAATCTAGTTCTCCCCTCATAGCTTGGGCAGTCAGTAGGGCTACTTCTTCTTCACACTCTGCTTCTTTCCCCAACAAATCAATAACTTCCTCTTCTATCAGTGTCCCATCAACATCCAGTACACAGAGTCCTTTAATTTTTTTCATATAATTGCCTTACTTTCATAATCTCAAAAAATCGTATGAAGGTATCATACGATTTTAACTATTTAGTTTGCTAAGCTATGATACAAATCAAGATATGACTTGCAAGCTGTATCCCAAGAGAAATCACATTCCATAGCCTGAACTTGCATGTTTTTCCATACGTCAGGATGGTTATGATAAACGTCCAAAGCAGTTTGCAATGCCCAGTTGAGCCAGTATGGAGTTAGGTTGTTAAAGCTAAAGCCTGTACCTGTTCCTTCAATTGGATTAAAGGCTTGAACAGTATCTCTAAGTCCACCCACCTCGTTTACTAAAGGAAGCGTACCATATCTCATGGCCATCATTTGTGAAAGTCCACACGGTTCAAAGCGACTCGGCATGAGGAAAATATCACACGCTGCATAAATCTCTTGAGCTAATTTCACATCGAAAGTAATATTGGCAGAAAGTTTTTCTGGGAATACTTGACTAAACCAAGAGAAGGCTTGTTCAAATCCTGGATCTCCAGTACCCAAGAGAACAATTTGAATATCCTCTTGAAGCATACGATGCAGGCTTTCAACCACCACATCAAAGCCCTTCTGACGAGTCAAACGTGACACGATACCAATCATTGGAACATCTTGACGTACTGGAAGACCAACTCTTTCTTGAAGTTTCGCTTTATTTTGAGCTTTTCCTGACAAATCAGTTTTATTAAAATGATACTCGAGTAAAGCATCCGTCTCTGGATTGTATAAATCAGTATCAATACCATTAACAATACCAGAAACCTTACCAGATTCCATACGAAGAATCTGATCAATACCGCAACCAAATTCTGTAGTCATGATCTCATAAGCATAGCTCGGTGACACGGTTGATACACGATCTGCATAGAGAATACCTGCCTTCATCCAGTTAAGACAATCATTCCAACGAACTGTTCCATCAGCATAGCGCTCAAATCCAACCCTGAACAAGTCCCAAAGCATGCTTTCAGAGAATTGACCCTGAAATTCCAAGTTATGAATGGTCAAAACAGTCTTGATTCCTTGGTAAGCTTGAATCCATCTGTATTTTTCTTTTAACAAGAACGGAATCATTGCTGTATGGTAATCATGAGCATGGAGGACGTCAGGTATGAATCCAATACGCTCCATAGCTTCAAGGGCAGCAAGTTGGAAGAAGGCAAAGCGTTCACCATCATCGAAGTCTCCATAAACATGTCCACGGAAGAAATAATATTGATTGTCAATGAAGTAGAAGGTAACACCATTTAGAACTGTTTTCTTAATTCCACAAAATTGTCTCCGCCAACCAACATAGACTTCGAATTGAAGGACATCTTCAATCTGATCACCAAACTTGGCTTCTACCATGTCATAGTAAGGTAAGATAACAGCAACCTCATGCCCAGCTTTTACTAATGATTTTGGAAGTGCTCCGATAACGTCTCCCAATCCACCTGTTTTTGAAAAGGGAGCGCCCTCTGCTGCTACAAATAAAATTTTCATGAAAGGACATCCTCTGTTACTTTTTCGCCTTTTTTGATGACAACAGGGTTTTCTGCTGTACCTCGAATAACAACTCCCTCAGCTATTTCAGCACCCTTATCGATAATTGCATACTCAACTTGTGCACCTTTTCCAACGACAACACGAGGGAAGATAAGAGACTCTTTAACCAAGCTGTCTTTATTGATACGAACATTACGCGAAATAATAGATTTATCCACTTCACCTTCAATGATACTACCAGAAGCAAATTGAGAGGTGTTCACTTTTGAACCAGATGCGTAGTAGGTAGGTTCTTCGTTTTTAACTTTAGTATGAATCTTTTGATTTGGAGAGAACAATGAGTAGAATTTATGCTGATCAAGCATATCTAAATTAGCTTGATAGTATGTTTCTACTGAATGAATATTTGCTAGGTAACCTGTATATTCATATGCAAAAGCACCTTCTTTGGCTGCCAAATCACGAAGAACATAACGTAATTTTTCTGGATATTCTTTTTGAGCTTCTTCTTCCAAACGTTTAATCAACCATTGAGTGTCTACAACAAAGATATCTGTCGACATGTTGTAGTATTCTTGGTTTGATTTTTTATCAAAGAGTTTGTGAGAAAGCACGTGGTCAGTTTCATCGATATCAAGGATTGCATTTACTTCTGAAATGTCCTTCTTAGGCAATTTCTTATAAACTACCGTGATTGGTGATTTTGTTGTATTATGCAAATGGAAAACTTGATTGAGATCGATATTCACCAAAACATCACAGTTCAAGGATACTGTTTGGTCTGAACCTGAACGTTTTAAGTAAGTTAAGAGTTGTTGATAGTACTCTTTACCAACTGTACTGCTTTCTACACGAGTATTGTAGATTCCAAGATAGTAGTGGCTAAGAAGGGTATTCAAACCCCACTCACGTCCTGAACGAATATGGTCAAATACAGAGCTGATGTTATCTTGTTGGAAAATTCCAAAGATACTACGAACGCCTGCATTAGCTAAACTTGAAAGCGGGAAGTCAATCAAACGATACTTTCCTCCAAATGGTAAAGTTGCCACTGGACGGTTACTTGTCAAGGTTGACATATCATGGAAACCAACGGTATTTCCTAAAATTGCTGAATATTTATCAATCTTCATCTGTTGCTACCCCCACTACTTCGTTATATCCGACTACTTGTACTTCTTCTGTACCATCAATTTCAACACCATCAGCGATGACTGCACCTTCACCGATGATTGCACGTGTAATTTTAGCACCTCTACCAATAACTGCTCCACTCATGATAACCGAATCAACAACTTCTGCTCCCTTACGAACTTGAGCTGCTGTAGATAGGATTGAATGCTTCACCGTACCATTTACATAACATCCATCTACTACAAGAGAGTCTTCTACCTGAGCATATTCTCCAAGGAAGTTTGGTGGAGCGATAAGGTTACGAGAATAAATTTTCCATTGACGGTTACGGCTATCTAGAGCATTCTCTGGAGAGATGTATTCCATATTTGCTTCCCAGAGTGATTCGATAGTACCAACGTCCTTCCAGTATCCATTGAATTCATAGGCATAGACACTTTCACCTGTTTCAAGATAGTTTGGAATAACATTTTTACCGAAGTCTGACATGTCTAGGTTGGCCTTTTCAGCTGCAACTAACATATTGCGAAGTCGTTTCCAGTCAAAGATATAGATACCCATTGATGCCTTAGTTGATTTTGGTTCAGCTGGTTTTTCTTCAAACTCAACAATACGATTATTAGCATCTGTATTCATGATACCAAAACGGCTAGCTTCTTTAAGTGGCACATCTAAGACAGCAACTGTCAAACTGGCATTATTGTCCTTGTGTGATTGGAGCATATCATCATAGTCCATCTTGTAGATATGGTCACCTGAAAGGATCAAAACATACTCAGGATTGATGCTGTCGATATAGTCGATGTTTTGGTAAATGGCATGACTTGTACCTTCAAACCAACGGTTTCCTTCACTTGCAGAGTAGGGTTGAAGGATAGAAACACCTGTGTCAATACCATCTAGACCCCAACTAGAACCATTACCAATGTGGCTGTTGAGAGCTAGTGGTTGATACTGTGTAATAACCCCAACATTATGGATACCAGAGTTGGCACAGTTTGAAAGAGCGAAGTCAATGATACGGTAGCGCCCACCAAATTGCACGGCAGGTTTAGCAATGCTTTGAGTGAGTTTACCGAGACGAGTTCCTTGCCCACCAGCAAGGATTAAAGCTAGCATTTCATTCTTCATTTTCTACTCCTTTTTGAGTTTTATTAGCGACTTTTTTAGTAGGTTTGATGCGACGTTTGATTTTCCAAATACTTGCTCCCATAGCTGGCAAGGTAAATGTCAAAGTCTGCTCATAATCCTTCCACAATCCTTCTTGAGTTTGAACTGTTTGGTTATGCTCTTTCCACACACCACCCCATTGTTCTAACTCTGTATTCCAAATTTCTTCATAAATCCCTGCAACTGGAAGACCAATTGTAAAATCAGGACGTTCAACTGGTGCCATATTGAAGACACAGACTAGCATCTCGCCTTTCTTACCTTTTCGGATAAAGGATAGAACGCTTTGGTCTCTATTATCTGCATCGATGATTTCAATCCCATCATAGCTTGTATCCACTTCCCAAAGACAACGGTGGTCTTTGTAGAATTGATTAAGCTGTGATGTGAAATATTTCATCTTAGCATTCATTGGGTCTTCTAGGTTAGACCACTCTAATTGCTCTTCTGACTTCCACTCTAAGAATTGACCAAATTCGCTACCCATGAAGAGTAATTTCTTACCTGGGTGACAAATTTGATAGGTGTAGAGATTTCTCAGGCCTGCAAATTGATTGTAACGATCCCCCCACATCTTATGCATCATACTCTTCTTACCGTGGACAACCTCATCATGTGAGAATGGTAGGAGATAATTTTCATTAAAGACATACATGAAGCTGAAGGTCACAAGATTAAAGTCATACTTGCGATAAATGGGATCTTCTTCGTAGAAACGTAAGATATCATTCATCCAACCCATGTTCCACTTGTAGTCAAATCCAAGTCCACCCATTTCCTTCATGCCAGTAATCTTGGTACCTGAAGAAGACTCTTCTGCAATCATCATAACATCCGGATGAGCAAGTTTAATCACATCGTTCAAACGTTGTAGGAAATAATAGCCTTCATAGTTGAGATTGCCGCCGTCTTTATTTGGTGTCCATGGAGCATTGTCATAATCTAGATAGAGAATATTACTTACAGCATCAACACGAATACCATCTAGGTGATAGAAATCAATCCAGAACTTAATGCTAGAAATCAAGAAAGATTGGACTTCATTTTTACCAAGGTCAAAGTTGAGTGCTCCCCAACCGTAGTTGTTAGCCTTATTATGATCCTGGTATTCGAAAGTCGGTGTGCCGTCGTAGTATGCCAAAGCATCATCATTGATTGTAAAGTGACCTGGCACCCAATCCACAATTACACCGATATTGTTGATGTGACATTCCTCAACGAAGTCTTGAAATTCTTCTGGACGACCATAGGCATGCTCTAAAGCAAAGTAGCCCATGAGCTGATAACCCCAACTCAAACCAAGTGGGTGAGCCATCAAAGGCATAAACTCGATATGAGTATAGTTCATCTCAACAAGATAGGGAATGAGCTCTTCTTTGAGTTGAGCAAAACTATAAGGTGTTCCATCAGGATTTCTCTTCCAAGATCCTGCATGCACCTCGTAGATATTGACCGGTCTTTCGAAAAATCTCCAACGTTTTCTACGAGCTAACCAGAGACCGTCCTTCCATTTTTTCTCAGGTATCTCTGTTAAAACAGCTCCTGTTCCCGGACGAGCTTCATAGCGTACTGCCAAGGGATCAATCTTCATAAGCTGATGCCCGTTAGCACGAGTAATATGATATTTATAAATATGTCCCTCTTGAGCTAAAGTTGTAAAAACTTCCCAAACTCCAGATTCATTACGAACCATGGGGATTTGATTTTCAGCCCAGTTAGTAAAATCACCAACTAGATGGACAGCCTGCGCATTTGGCGCCCAGACACGGAATGTATAGCCATACTCACCGTCTCTTTCTTCACGATGCGCTCCCAAATAGTGCTGAAGATGAAAATTTTCGCCACTAGTAAAAGTTCTTAAAGCCTCAAATTTATCCATTGAATCCCCCTTTTATTGTAAGCGTTTTCTATATTTCTATTATACTACCTTTTAAGAAAACTTTCAACTAATTTCCGAATTCTCCTAAAATTTTTTTCGAAAATCTTCATATAGTTATCTTAACATTTCTAAAATTTTCATAAATGATAATAAGCGATGGAATTTTCTATTAGCTACTATTACAATAATAACTCTCATTATCTATATATAAAACAACTTACTTAAAAACTGAACATTTTTAGATTTTGATAACATAATATTCGTAGATAACTCTTTTTATATAATTTTACCAAATTTTCTGAAATTTTCAACTATTTTTAGTAATTGTTCCATTTTTATTTTTATGTCTAGAAATATTAAAAAACTCAAGCATAAATCTTGAGTTTTAGGTTATTTTTTAGGATAAAACATTCATAACTGCCACACTGACGTCGTCAATAACATTTTCTTGGTTAGAACGGCTATTTGTAACTAGCATTTCAAGATTTCCTGCATTTTCATAGTAATATGAAGCTCCTTTGGCATTGAATACAACCAAGAAGTGCTCTTCGCCACCATGAATCTCGTAGACAATCCAACCACTATTTTCAATGGCTGTGTGAACAAAGACATGACGGTAGACTTCTTCATAAGTAGGGTAGGAAAAGGCACTGGTTTGTGTTTTAAGTCGGATAATCTGACGAACAAACTCGATACTATCTTGACGCTCATTGATCAAATTCCAGTTGACTTGGTTGACGCTATCAGGAGCATTGTAACTGTTCATTGCTCGCTCACGATCTGCGTGAGTCAATTCTCCATTTTCGCCTGTAGCTACGAGTTTAGTACGGCCAAATTCTTGCCCCAGTTCCATGAAGGCCATCCCTTGCATGAGGAGGTTCATAGCCGTTGCTGTTTCTACTTTCTTCATGATGCATTTATCACCCTCCATCGGATGAAGGGTTTTAAGTAAATCATGTAAATTGTAGTTATCGTGGGCTTCTACATAGTTCAAGACTTGGTTTGGACTAAGGTATGAACCAAGCTCTCGGCTTCCAAGGATAGCCTTTGCGACAATCGGCTCAGTACCTGCTCCACTGACGAAGCCAGATTTGATAGAGCCATAGACTTCACAACCTTTGACCGCATCACGTTGATTATCATTAAAGAATCCAATGTTTGGCAATTGGTAGGCATTGTCTTTCTTAGCCTTGTCATAAGGAGCAAGACCTGTTCCCATATCCCAACCTTCTCCATACAGGATGATTTTCGGATCGACTTCGTCCATAGCCCAACGAATCATTTGCATGGTTTTGACGTCATGAATTCCCATCAAATCAAAGCGGAAACCGTCAATATTATATTCTTTTACCCAGTAGAGAAGAGAATCAATCATATATTTACGGAACATTTCGTGCTCACTGGCAGTTTCGTTACCGACTCCTGTTCCATTTTGGTAGGTTCCATCATGGTTCATTCGATAATAATAATCAGGAACCGTTGTTTGGAATGGCGCATCCACCGTTGAGAAGGTATGATTGTAAACAACATCCATAATAACACCGATACCAGCATCGTGATAAGCTTGGACCATAGCCTTCAAATCACGGATAGCTTGACCTGGATCATTTGGATTGGTAGACATGCTAGTTTCTGGAGCATTGTAGTTTTGTGGATCATATCCCCAGTTATAAGTTACATTTCCATTAGCTTCATATTCTTTATGACGGTCAGCGATTGGTTGTAGCTGAACATAGTTGACACCAAGTTCTTTGATGTAGTCAAACGCAGTTGACTGACCAAATTGGTTGACCGTTCCAGTTTGCGCTGCACCTAAAAAGGTCCCTCTTAATTCTGGTGTAACACCAGAAGTTTCAGACTTAGTCAAATCACGGATATGCATTTCATAGACTACAGCCTGGCAAGGATTTTCCAAGCGCCAAGTTGCTTCTGTACCATGCTTAACCTCAAAACCTTCGACATGACGATCTTGATTTGAGACAATGGCTGAACGTTTTCCATCAGGACTCGTTGCAATGGTGTAAGGATCACGAGTTAATGACTGGTGATGAGGAAAATCAATCTGGTAGTGGTAGGCACGTCCTGCTAGGCTTTCTGGGACTGTTAAACCCCAAACTCCAATGGTATTATACTTGTGGCTATAGGAATAACTATTTCCACGCTCCATTTCAAAAGTTTTAAGGATAGGGGCGTCATTGCTTGCAGATTCATAGACTACTACTTGGACAGCTGTAGCTGTTGGTGCCCATAGGCTAAAGCTTGTTTCAGTTTCAGTAACCTGACATCCCAAGTCTCCTTGATAACCCCAGTGATGGTCAAAACTAGCACTATTAATAGCCTTGTCGAAGGCAAAAGGATTTTGGTCTTTATAGTGGGGACTTGCAATGGCTGGATTTTCAGAATAATAAACAGTATCATCTCCATCCAAAATCCAAACCTCTGTCAAAAGCGGATAATAATTGAAGCGAATAGGATATTCTTTGCTGACACCATCTTTTTCAACAGTAAAAGTCATGGTCTCAAGTACCACTTCACCAGGTTGAGTCAGTGAAAATTTAGCTCCAAAATATTCTTCTTCTTTGATAAGCTCTACTGAATCTAGAGGCTTTTTACTGAAACTGCAAGCCTCATAGGCTTCATCCTTCCGATGATAATGAATAAGTACAGGATAATTGTACATGGTTCTCCCTAATTTCTAAATTAATTTGATTTTATATTTCATGAATAATTCCTTGATCAATCGCCTCACGATTCACAAAAAACTCAATGTGATTATGGCACACTTCCAAATCTACTGGTGTATCGCCACCGTATTCGCCATCAAGATTAAGCATAAACGGCTCTTCCTGATCCAAAGTTTCAATTCGGAGTTTACTAGTTTTCAGATATTCAACATTGACATCTGATACGTGTTGGCCTCCGTTTATGGCCTGAACTAGTAGACTCAACATATCTAGGATTTTATCTGTCTTTACTAGAATAAGCGTAAAATTGCCATCATCCAGCTTGCTATCAGGTGCGAATTGTTCAAATCCACCAATAGAATTGGTCAAGGCAACAAAGACAAGAGAAACTTCTCCTGTAAAAATTCCCCAATCATGGTAAATACGAACAGGACGTGCTTTGGATTTTGGGAACATCTCGATGCCTTTAGCAACATAGGCCAGATAACCCAAACGCGTCTTTAGTTCACTCGGAACACTAAAAGTTAACTCCGTAAGAGCTCCTGCCGCAGCAATATTGATGAAATACTTATCACCAAAGGCACGACCAATATCAATTTGCTTGGTTTCATTTTTAGCAATGATCTTCGCTGCAGCAACTGGATCCCCCATAGGGATTTTCAATGCTCTTGCATAATCATTGGTAGTTCCAGTAGGAATGATGGCTATCTTTGGACGATGTTCCAGAGGTGCAATTCCATTAACCACTTCATTGATAGTACCATCGCCACCAGCTACCAAAACCAAATCAAAGTCAGCTTTTGCAGCTCTTTCTGCTTCTTTCTGGGCCGATAAAGGGTCAGGCTTGGTCTGAAAAGCACTAGTTTCATAGCCTAGTCCTTCTAACACTTCTAGAACTTCTGCGATATTTTGCTTGATAATTTCCTGGCCTGATGTTGGATTATAAATGAGACGTGCGCGTTTTCTTACTTCTTTCATAGCTTATAAACTCTCAAGCCATGCTTCATCACGAATCTCTATTCCCAACTCTTGTGCTTTCTGGAGCTTGCTACCAGCATCTGCTCCTGCTACAACAAGGTCTGTTTTTTTCGACACACTACCAGTAACCTTGGCTCCTAGACTTTCTAATTTATTTTTAGCTTCTGAGCGATTAAGACGCTCTAGCTTTCCTGTCAATACGACAGTTAGACCAGACAAGGCTGCATTTGCTGCAACTGTCTGTCCTTTGTAGTCTAGATTAACACCTGATTCTTTCAATTCCCTTAAAAGGATTTCAGAACCCTCTGTAGCAAAATAGGTCTGTAGGCTTTGGGCAATGACACTTCCCAAACTTTCGATACTTGCAATTTCTTCAGGATTAGCTTGTGCTAGTGATTCGATTGAGTGGAAGTTTTGTAAAAGCAACTGACTTGCCTTACTTCCTACATGACGAATCCCCAAACCAAACAAGAGTTTTTCCGCAGAATTTTCTTTGGATGCTTGAATAGCCTGGTAGAGCTTTTGAGCAGATTTTTCCTTGATACCATCTAGCAAGAGCAAATCTTCCACAGTCAAATGATAAATATCTGCAACATCCTTAACCAAATCGGCTGCAAATAGTTTCTCAACGATTGATGGACCAAGGCCAGAGATATTCATAGCATCACGGGATGCGAAGTGCGTCAAGCCTTCCTTGATTTGAGCAGGGCATCGCGGATTGATACAACGAAGGGCAACCTCATCTTCAAAATGCAAAAGCTTACTGTCACAACTTGGACAGTTTGTTGGAATATCTAGTCTTTCCTCTGACACTCGCTTGGATTCTACCACTCGTAGAACAGCTGGAATGATATCCCCTGCCTTATAGACAATGACTGTGTCATCCTTACGGATATCCTTTTCAGCGATATAGTCAACATTATGAAGAGTTGCACGACTTACAGTTGTACCTGCAAGTTGCACTGGAGTAAGATTAGCAGTCGGAGTCACAACTCCTGTACGTCCTACTGTCCAGTCAACAGAAAGAAGTTTCGCTTCTTTTTCTTCTGCTGGGAATTTATAAGCGACTGCCCACTTAGGTGCTTTGACTGTAAATCCTAGTTGCTCCTGACCAGCTAGATCATTGACCTTAATCACAACTCCATCGATATCATAAGGCAACTGATCTCTTTCTCGACCAATTTCTTGAATAAACGCCCAAACCTCATCCATACTATGAGCTAATAGACGTCTTTGATTAACCACAAAGCCTAATTGTTCTAAATGTTTCAAAACCTTCTCTTGACTATCCCGAGTTGAAGGACTAGCTTCCTGATAAAGGAAGGTTGCAAGATTACGTTTGGATACTACTGCTGTATCTAACTGACGAAGGGTTCCTGCAGCAGCATTTCTTGGGTTGGCAAATTCTGGCTCCCCATTTTCTTGACGAGATTGATTGACCTGGTCAAAAGAAGCTCTCGGCATATAACATTCACCACGAACAGTAATATCTAATTTTTCTGGTAATGATAACGGAATGTCTTTCACTCGTTTAAGATTTTCAGTGATGTTTTCACCGATGGAGCCATCACCTCGAGTTGCCCCAGCAACAAAAATTCCCTGCTCATAAGTCAAGGAAATCGATAAACCATCAATCTTCAACTCACAAATATAAGTGACATCATCCAATTCTTTACGAACACGCGCATCAAAGGCATCCAGTTCTTCACGTGAAAAAGCATCCTGCAAACTATAAAGAGGATACTGATGACTATATTTCTCAAACCCATCAAGAATCTTTCCACCAACACGATGTGTCGGACTTTCTGGTAAAACTTGGTCAGGATGAGCTTTTTCTAACTCTACCAATTCACGATAAAGACGGTCATACTCACTATCAGATACAGATGGATTATCACTTGTATAATACTCTGTCGCATAGCGATTGAGCAGTTCAACGAGCTCTTTCATTCTTTCATTCATAGAACCATTTTACCATAAAAAGGACTCTATAAACAATACTCAAGCTCTAAAAAAGAAAATGAGAAGGATATTTCTATCCTTCTCACTTATTTTTATTTTTTACGATTCAAAATAGCATTCAAGACGATGGCTACTGTACTTGCAATGACAATACCATTTGAGAAGAACATTTGTAATTCAGTCGGTAAAGTATTGAAGAGATTGCTTCCGTTTAATCCCACTCCAGCAGAAATAGAAACTGCTGCAATGAGGAAGTTGTGTTCATTGTGTTCGAAGTCTACACGCGCCAAGATTTGCATCCCTTGTAGCGAAACAAAACCAAACATGACGAGCATAGCTCCACCAAGAACAGGGCTTGGAATAATCTGTGCCAAGGCACCGAACTTAGGCAAAAGACCAAGTAAGATAAGGAAACCAGCTGCATAGTAGATTGGCAAACGAGTACGAATACCTGAAAGTTTCACCAAGCCTACGTTTTGTGAAAATCCTGTATAAGGGAAGGTATTGAAAAGTCCACCAAGTAAGACAGCAAGACCTTCAGCGCGATAACCATTACGAAGACGAGTGCTATCGATTGGATCTTTAGTAATATCAGAAAGGGCAAGATACACACCAGTTGATTCTACCATAGATACAGTAGCGATGATACACATCATTACAATAGAAGAAATCTCAAATTGTGGAGCACCGAAGTAGAATGGAGTTGGGATATGAACGAGTGGAGCTTCTGCTACTGGAGAGAAGTCAACCAAGCCCATAGTAGCAGCAATAATGGTACCTGCAATCAAACCGATCAAAATGGAAATAGATTTGATAAATCCTTTTGTAAGAATATTAACTAAAAGAATAATGAGAACAGTAATCATTGCCAAGGCTAAACTTTGACCAGTTGGTTTTTCAACGTTATTTCCCATATTTCCGATGGCAACTGGAATCAAGGTCAATCCGATTGTTGTGATAACAGAACCAGTTACGATTGCAGGGAAAAGATTGGCAACCTTAGAGAAGATACCTGAAATCAGGATAACATAAATCCCTGAAGCAATCAAAGCTCCGAACATAGCACCGCTACCATGACTCTGACCAATCATGATAAGAGGAGCAACAGACTGGAAGGCTACCCCAAGAACAATAGGCAAACCGACACCAAAATGTTTATTGAGTTGCAATTGTAAAAGAGTTGCCACCCCACACATAAAGATATCTGTTGAAATAAGGTAGGTCAACTGTTGAGCTGAATACCCTAAAGCACTTGCAATCATGATTGGTACCAGGATTGAACCTGAGTACATGGCTAACAAATGTTGCAAACCAAGAACGGCTGCCTGTGAGTGGTTTTCCTGTTGCTTCATTAGATATCTGCCTCCTTGAAGATAACTTTTCCATTTTCAAAACGCTCTAATCGCGCGAGTGATACTACTTGATGACCTGATTTTTCTAGCAGTTCACGACCATCTTGGAAGGATTTTTCAATCACAATTCCGATGGCTTCAACTGTAGCTCCAGCTTGCTCGATAATCTGAATCAGACCTTTAGCTGCTTGGCCATTAGCCAAAAAATCATCAATAATCAATACTTTATCTTGAGGAGATAAGAACTTACCTGCAATAGATACGGTACTTGTTACTTGTTTAGTGAAAGAATAAACTTCAGCAGTCAAAATTCCTTCATTCATAGTAATATTTTTTGCCTTCTTAGCAAAAATCATGGGAACATCTAACTGTTCAGCCACATAAAGGGCAGGAGCAATACCTGACGCCTCAATCGTCACGACTTTGGTAATACCAGCATTTTTAAAATGTTCTGCAAAAGTGCGACCAATCTCGCGCATCAAGGAATAATCAACTTGGTGGGTCAAGAAGGAATCCACCTTAAGAATATTCTCACCAAGAACGTTTCCGTCCTTTAAAATTCGTTCTTCTAATAATTTCACAATAACCTCCGAAATAAAAAGAGACTTACTAAGTAAGCCTCTAGTAAATAAAGAAATAGATTTAACACCTATCCTTATATCTCTGCAGCTTACTCATTGTTAGGTATTTACGGTACCTTGTAGAAACGCCACGCCAATTCGCGGCATAAATAAGTAATCATATTTTTAGTGAGCGTCACCATTCCAGATAGAGTTCTTCACAATGACATAGTCAACGTGACGAAGATCAGCAACCTTACGACCTCCAGCATAAGAAATCGAACTTTGCAAATCCTGTTCCATCTCAGTTAAAGTGTCTTGCAAATGACCTTTTGCAGGAAGAAGAATTTTCTTACCTTCGACATTCTTATAGGCACCTTTTTGGTATTCTGAAGCTGAACCGTAGTATTCTTTGAATTGTTTACCGTCCACTTCAATTGTTTTACCAGGACTTTCGATATGCCCTGCAAACAGTGAACCAATCATGACCATACTTGCACCGAAGCGAATTGATTTGGCGATATCACCATGTGTACGAATACCACCATCGGCAATAATCGGTTTACGCGCAGCCTTAGCACACCAGCGAAGGGCTGCTAACTGCCAACCTCCAGTACCAAAACCAGTTTTGACCTTAGTAATACAAACCTTACCTGGACCGATTCCGACCTTAGTAGCATCTGCACCAGCATTTTCAAGTTCACGTACAGCTTCTGGAGTTCCAACATTACCAGCGATGACAAAAGTATCAGGTAATTCTTTCTTGATGTGCTGAATCATTGAAATGACGCTATCCGCATGACCATGAGCAATATCAATGGTGATGTACTCTGGGGCATCTTCCTTTAATTGACTCACAAAATCATACTCGTAGTCTTTAACACCTACTGAGATTGAAGCAATCAAGCCCTGATCGTGCATACGTTTGACAAAAGGAATGCGTCCTTCTTCATCAAAACGATGCATAATATAGAAATATCCACCCTTAGCAAGTTGTTCAGCAACATCTTCATCTAGGATTGTTTGCATATTGGAAGGAACAACTGGCAACTTAAAGGTATGTTTTCCCAAGGTCACATGTGTATCAGCTTCTGCTCGACTTTGAAGGACACACTTATTTGGGATTAGCTGAATATCTTCATAGTCAAAGATCGGAAATTCGTTTAACATATTTCTCTCATTTCTCTTGTTTAGACCTTCCTAAAGTTAGGAATAGCCTCGTCTTTTCCAGACAATTACTTTAACAAGTTTACAATATTGTCCGTTTTTTGTCAATTGTAATGACCGAAAACAAATAATGTTCGTGTTTATAATTTTTGATTTAGATAACTAAGTAGACATTTACCCTGTATTTGTCTTGCCTTTCAAATCTTTACCAATATTTTCGATAAAGACTCTTTCAAAGGATTCAATCCTCTTGACAAAATCTTGATAACTTTCGGCTTGTCTAGGGATTTGAATAGACCATTTTTTCAACTGGGCTCCATAACCTGCTAGCTTTCCTATCTCATTATCAACAACCTTGTCCTCGCTTGGAAAAACAATCCCAGCCTGCTCAGCTTGTAAAATATAAGCATAAGAAATCAATTGAAATAGATCTTCACGATTGATTCCCTTTTCAGTCAATTCCAGTTTTTTGTATTTAGCATCTAAAACGATTTTTAACTCTTTATGATAAAAATCTGGAAATATTTTTCTTTCACGATTAGAAAATACTGAAATACCGTCCGTCTTATCCTTATTTCTAGGATGGATGAACTCTTTTAGCAACAAAGTATGAACATACTCTTACCAAAGCCAAGCAGCATCAAAAAGAATACCATGGATTTTTTGCTCTTGATATCCTAAACCATGCTTTTCTCTATTTAGGATCATCAGGCAAAGCTCTTGCAATTTTCTGTACTCTCGAAAGTATGCATGACGAAGAGGTTTGGTTTGATTTAGTCTGATAATCTTAGCACGAGCAGCTAATTTATAAGAGGGCGTTACTCGTACGATTTCTGCCACATTTTCACGACTAATAGAGAGATTATCAAGAACTCCCCTCCCTATACTTTTCTGATTCTTCATGTATTCAATTGTATGACGGATCAGCTGCATGAGTGGATTATCATAGGTGAATTCTCAAGTAAAGAAAAATTACACTAAAAAGCTAAAATCTTCGAAACAAAATTAAACATATATAAAGATATGTCTAATTTCCGCAGAAAACGATTGCATAAGATTTTTATTTCTGCTAGAATATTTTTATCCCGAGAAAGCGCATTCAAGAGATAATAAAATGAAATAATAAACTAGGAGCTTTATATGATTCAAAATAATCTTGAAAAAGGTTTTCGTTATTCTATCCGAAAACGTAGCATTGGTGTCTGTGGTGTAGTTATTGCAACTTTTTTATTAAGTACAGCTTCGATTATTCAAAATAATACTGTAAAAGCTACTGAACCCTCAATTTCAAGTAGTTCTAATCCAAAAACAGAACCTACAGTAAACGAACAAGAAAGTACTCCAAACCTCAATTCAAAAACCGAAGAAAAAGATGCCACTACTGTAACTGAAGCACCAAAAGCAGATGTTATGGAAAACCTCATGAGATCTACTAATCAGGCAGATAAGGACTTGAATAAATATCTTTTCGGATTAAACTACAACAAAATTGATATTTTAACTCGTAGAGGTGAAGCAATCGAAAATTATTCAAATACATCTTCAAAACAACAAGGGAATGAGTTTGTTGTAATTGAAAAAGTGAAAAAGAGTATTTCTAATAATTCAGCTGATGTTTCAATTAACGGTAATAGCGACATCTTCTTAGGCGCTTTGTTCCGAGCAGATCAAGGGTTATTAGAAAATAAACCTCAACTTGTTAGTATTGATAGAAAACAGGGTAGAATCAGCGTGGACCTTCCAGGAATGGCTGGATCAGATAGCTATACTGATGCAAACACAACAGTCAGTGGTATGCAGGAAGGAATTAACACTCTGGTAAATAGATGGAATGCAAATTATGCATCAAGTAATCCCGCACCTGCTCGTATGCAATACGATTCTACTTCAGCATATAGTATGAATCAACTAAAAGCAAAATTTGGTAGCAACTTTGAAAAAATTGGGGTTGATTTAAAAATTGACTTTGAAGCTGCACAAAAAGGTGAAAAACAAATTGAAGTTGTCGACTTTAAACAAATTTACTTTACCGCTAACTTTGATGCACCAAAAAATCCTGGAGATGTCTTTGGTGATAATGTAACAGTCAACGATTTACAAGATCGTGGCTTGGATGAACAAACACCTCCTGTTTATGTTTCTAGTATGTCTTATGGCCGTCAAATGTATGTTAAATTTGAAACAACAAGTACAAGTACAGAACTTAAAGCAGCTATAAATGCTGTCATTAAAGGTGTGCCTATTAACCCTGAATCTGAATGGGCTCGTGTTTTGAAAAATACTTCTGTAACAGCTGTTATTGTTGGCGGTAACGCTGATGGCGCTGCTCGAGTAGTTACTGGAACACCTGAAGATCTCAAGAAATTAATTCAAGAAGGAGCTAATTTTAGTACACAAAATCCTGCAGTCCCTATTTCTTATAAAACTGCCTTTTTAAGAGATAATCAAGTTGCAACAATCCAAAACAGTACTGATTATATTGAAACTAAAATTACCTCTTACAAGAATGGCTATCTCAATTTGCAACATAAGGGTGGATATGTCGCTCGTTACTACGTTTACTGGGACGAAGTCACATATGACGAAAATGGAATTGAAAGCATCCGCTCTCGTGAATGGGAAGATAATGGAAAAAATAGAACTGCTGGTTTCCAAACTGAACTACAATTTAGAGGAAATGTTCGCAATCTTCGCGTAAAAATTCAAGAAAAAACAGGTCTTGCTTGGGAACCTTGGAGAACAGTTTATAATCGTACAGAATTGCCTTTAGTTCAAAAACGCACTATTATCAATTCAGGAACCACACTAAGACCAAAATATAGTGAACAAGTTGAAAATAACTAATAAAATCGTTAAAATGTAGAGTATCATTATTCATCAAATATCATTTTTGAACCTTTCTGAATTTAAGATAACTCTATTCGATAACTTATACAATAAAAGGAAAACATCTTTTCATGAGATGCTTTCCTTTTTGTTTTTTTGAGGTTCTTAATCCAATTAACTCAACTTATCTCAATTCAATACTCATTTAAAATCAAAGAGCAAACTAGGAAGCTAGCCGCAGGCTGCTCAAAGCACTGCTTTGAGGTTGTAGATAAGACTGACGAAGTCAGTTACATATATCTACTGTAAGGCGACGCTGACGTGGTTTGAAGAGATTTTCGAAGAGTATAAGCCTCACTTCTTCTACATCCTAATAATACTCACCTTGACGATAATCCCATGAGTTAAAGGTATCCGATAGGTGCATCATTATTTTATCAATGTCAAGCCCTTTACGAATCACAACTGGCGCTGGTGAAGTTGAGCGTGCTCCACCTTGTTCTGGAATGAGTTTGCCGTCTTTATCGACCATAGACACCATCACACCTTGCTCGTAGCGAGTTTCAACTGTTTTGTCTGGTTGGATTGAAGCAACGTAGTCGTCTGCCTCAATGACAAGGTCCACTGCTCCTTCGATACGCTCTCCGATTCCTTCAACCTTACCACGATTTCCTTTTCCTGATGGGTTTGCAGATGAAGCATATACCATTTTGCCTTCTTCCCAAAGTTTGGCAGCTAATTGTTCACCAGCTTTCCCAAACTTGATAACAAAACAGCTAGTTCCACGCACATCGGTCATGAGTTCTTCACGACCATCACCGTAAGCTTTGAGTTTTTCAAAGGCTTCTGGTTTCCATGGAAGGATACAACCAAGAAGAATATCTTCGTCCCAATGTTTTTGGTAAAAAGCTTCAATTTCTGGGTTGAGTTGTGCTAAAGCGCGAAGCTCATCCATGCTACCACAGAGAACTACTCCTGGTTTATTACGATTACGTTCTTTGGCTTCAAACTTGCGCTCAAGTCCTGCCTTGTCGCTAGTCATGATAATGTAACCAACTTTTGTAGGGCAAACGATACATCCGCCCTCACCTTTCAAGATTTCATAGCCTTCTTGTGAAAGTGTTCCGTTCCATTGAATGTGTTTTGTCATAGTTCTAGTTCCTTTTCTATTTTTTTATTCTTGCCAGTAGGCTGGTCGTTGTTTTTCGTAAGCAGCAATCAAGTCTTCATACTGCAAGGTAATACCGATATCATCCAAACCATTTAAGAGCTTGTGTTTCCACTCGCTATCAATTTCGAAAGTGAATTCTCCAACTGGTGTGATGATTGTTTGTTGTTCCAAGTCCACAGTTACCTGGTCAGTTGGTTTCAATCGGGCTATCTTTTCTCTAACCTCCCTAGGCTGAACAATAGGCAACATTCCATTATTGAGCTCATTATTGTAATGAATATCTCCAAAAGATCCTGCAATCACGACCTTAAAGCCATAGTCTGCTAGCGCCCAAGCTGCGTGTTCCCTTGAAGACCCTGCGCCAAAGTTATCCCCTGTGATGAGAATACTAGCTTTGCGATATTCAGGTCGGTTAAAAACAAAGTCTGGATCCTCCGTATACTTGTCATCCAGATAACGCCAAGCATACATGAGGTACTTACCAAAGCCTTTTTTATCAATTAACTTTAGAAACTGCTTGGGTAGGATTTGGTCGGTATCAATATTATCATTCATAAGAGGAACCGTTGTTCCTGTATAAACTGTAAATTTTTCCATATCCTCTCCTTACTAGGCTTCAGGCATTTTCCGAACATCTACGAAGCGCCCTGCAATTGCTGCCGCAGCAGCCATGGCTGGACTGCAAAGATGAGTTTTAGCACCAAATCCCTGGCGATCTTCAAAGTTACGATTGCTAGTTGAGGCGCAGTGAACACCATCTGGTACCTTGTCAGGATTCATCCCTAGACACATGGAGCAACCTGGGTCTCTCCACTCAAAGCCGGCATCTTGGAAAACCTTATCCAAGCCCAACTTTTCAGCAGCTCGCTTGACTGGTCGAGAACCAGGTACCACAATAGCTGTTAAGTTAGGGGCAATTTTCTTCCCTTCAACAAATCGAGCAGCCAATTGTAAATCGCTAAGTCGAGCATTGGTACAAGAACCGATAAAGACATAGCCAAGTTGGATATCTGCTGGTTTCTGACCTGGTTGTAAATCCATGTAATGATAAGCACGTTCATCATTCATATCCTTTATTTCTGGGAAGCTACTATCAAAATCAACACCCATAGCTGGATTGGTTCCCCAAGTCACCATAGGAGCCAATTCAGAGACATCCATTCGGATAACCTTGTCATAAACGGCATCGTCATCACTAACCAGCCTTTTCCAATCAGCAACTGCTGCATCAAAATCCTTGGGAACACACTCACGTCCCTCAAGATAGTCATAGGTGGTCTGATCTGGATTCATGATTCCCATCTTAGAGCCAAATTCAATGGACATATTGCAGATAGTCATTCTCTCTTCCATACTGAGTACATCAATCGCTTGACCACGATATTCCACCACATAGCCAACACCACATGCAACACCATACTTGGCAATCAAGGCTAGAATGAAATCCTTGGAATAAACTCCCTTTTGAGGAACTCCAGTGAATTCTACCAGCATTTTCTTGGGTTTGACCTGCCAAATGGTTTGAGTTGCAAAGACGTGCTCGACCTCACTGGTTCCAATTCCAAATGCAATCGCTCCAAAAGCTCCATGAGTAGCCGTATGGCTATCTCCGCAGACGATGAATTTTCCTGGTTGTGTTCGTCCTGTTTCTGGACCAACCATGTGAACGATGCCCTGTTTTTCAGAACCATGGGCCGCATGTTCAATCCCGAATTCCTCAACATTTTCTGCCAACTTATCAATTTGAGCCTTGGAAATTACATCTCGAATATCGTAGATATTGACCGTCGGGACATTGTGGTCAAAAGTGCCAAATGTTAAATCCGGTCTTCTCAATCTACGCCCTGCATCTCGCAATCCTTGAAAAGCCTGAGGACTGGTCACCTCGTGAATATAGTGTTGATCCACATACATAAGCTGAGGTTGTCCCTCTTCTCCTGTGATCACATGGAGGTCCCATAATTTATCAAAAATTGATTTTCCTTCCATTCATTACCTCCATACAAAATATAAAGCTACTAACGTGGTCACCATCCCAAGAAACCAAACTGTTTTAAAGTACCATTTTCTAGTCTTGTGGTGAAAGGTCATTCCTGCTAACCAGGCACCAAATCCAGCACAAGTAAAGGCTAAAATGAGTAAGATTTTCTCTGGAACGCGCCAAGCACCTCTTCTTGCCTTGGATTTGTCAATGCCATAAATCAAGAAAACAAGCAAATTCCAAACCAAGAGGGCAAGCGTGATTCCTTCATTTATCTTCATAATCTTTCAATGATGGCTTCTGTCATTTCCTTGGTCGAAGCCTGTCCTCCAATATCTCTCGTTAAAACACCAGCCGCTAAACTAGCTTCAACAGCACGCTCAATACGCTCCGCATCCTCATAACGTCCAAAGCTATCTCTCAACATCATAGCAACAGATAAAATCATGGAAATAGGATTGGCAATTCCTTGACCTGCAATATCAGGCGCTGAACCATGAATAGGCTCATAAAGACTTGGCCCCTTTTCAGAATGACTGGCTGATGGCATAACACCCAGAGTGCCTGATAGAACGCTTGATTCATCAGATAAGATATCTCCGAAAAGATTCTCTGTCACGATGACATCAAACTTAGCAGGATTGGTAATCATAAGCATAGCAGCTGAGTCCACCAACTGGTGTTCCAAGGTAACATCTGGGAAATCCTGCGCAACTTCCTCAGCTACTTTTCGCCAGAGTTTTGATGTCGCTAGAACGTTTTGCTTATCGATATTAGTAACGAGTTTTCTCCGATTTCTTGCAATTTCAAAGGCCTTGCGCATAATCCGCTCTACTTCCTCATAGCTATAGTCGTTGATATCACGCGCTTTGCGCTCTTCAAGGATATGATCTCCAAAGTAAATCCCGCCTGTCAACTCACGCACTACCACAAAGTCTACACCAGCAATTCGTTCTGGTTTGAGTGGTGACAAATGCTTGAGACTGTCAAAGATTTTTACAGGACGAATATTGGCATAGAGATTGAGTTCCTTTCGAAGGGCCAGAAGCCCTTGTTCTGGTCGAACTGGAGCATCGTCATACTGAGGACTACCGATTGCAGCGAGTAGAATAGCATCCGCTTCTCTAGAAGCCTTGAGCGTTTCGTCTGGCAAGGGATGTCCTGCAGCATCAATACCCGCCCCTCCAAAAGGTCGTCTGTCAATCTCATAGTCAAAACCTGTTTTTTCAGCTAGAGCCTCCAAAACTTCTAAACCAGCTTCCATGATTTCTGGGCCTATACCATCACCTGCTAGGGCAACTATTTTTCTTGTCATAGCTTTCTCCTTTATACGGTAGGCATGTCGCGATAGGAAACTGTTGTTCCCATCTCACCAGCATTCTCTTTTTGAACAAAGGTATTGGCATTAATGTAGGCAATAGCCGAAGCCTTCAACACATCGAAATCAAGTCCAGCTGCGTTAAAGATAGTCTCTGTATCTCTGTTTTCAACAGTTACCAATACACGTGCCTGGGCATCAATCCCATCAGTTACCGCATCAATCGTATAGGATACCAAGCGAACAGATTGATTAAAGAATTTATCAATAGCATTGAAAATAGCTTCAACAGAACCCTGACCTGTTGCATTAAATTCAACTTTCTCACCATCAAAATTAGCTAATCTAACTGTCGCTTCAATGTCATTTTCAGAATGGGTTTGAAGTTGCAAGTCATCAAAGTGGAAGCCTTCTGGATTTTCAACCATGGTACCAGCTACCAGAGCTCGAATATCAGCATCTGTGATTTCTTGCTTCTTATCTGCCAAGGCCTTGAACTTAGTAAAGAGTGGCTTGATATCTTCGTCTGTATAGTCTAGAGCCAAATATCTTAGTTTCTCAACAAAAGCATGGCGACCAGACAATTTACCGAGTGGAAGACTATTACTCTTGGCACCAACCAATTCAGGTGTAATGATTTCATAAGTGAGAGGATTTTTAAGAACACCATCTTGGTGAATACCTGATTCGTGAGAGAAGGCATTTCCTCCAACAACCGCCTTGTTTTTTGGAACTGGAATTCCTGAGAAACGAGAAACCATTTCAGACGTATTGATGGTTTCATTTAGGACAATACTTGTCTCTGCTTGGTAATAATCTTGGCGAATATTGAGGGCCACCGCTATTTCTTCTAAAGCAGCATTCCCAGCTCGTTCTCCAATACCATTAATGGTTCCTTCAACACGTCCTGCCCCATTCTTGATAGCAGCAAGGCTATTGGCAACTGCCATTCCAAGGTCATCGTGACAGTGAGGCGAATAGATAATCTGACGATCAGTTTTAACATTGTCAATCAGATACTTGAAGATATTCCCATATTCCTCTGGTGTGGTAAAACCAACCGTGTCAGGAATATTGATATAGGTTGCACCTGCGTCTACCGCTGTTTGAACGACTTGTAGGAGAAAGTCCAGCTCAGTTCTAGTCGCATCTTCAGGAGAAAATTCTACCACTTCAAATTTACTACGTGCATAGGAAACATGCTCTTTAATAGCTTCCAATATTTCCTCTTTGCTTTTATTCAACTTAAATTCACGATGAATAGGACTAGTAGCGATAAAAACATGGATTTGTGGATACTTAGCATTCTTTAGCGCTTCATAACAAGCATCTATATCTGATTTAACAGAGCGAGCTAAACCAGTCACCGCTGTTTTCTTCAAGACTTTAGCGATTTCCTGAACTGCAGTAAATGAGTCTGGACTAGCTGCTGGAAAACCAGCTTCAATTGCCGAAATTCCCCATTTTTCCAGTTGTCTTGCAATGGCAATCTTTTCCTTGATCGAAAAATTAACACCTGGTGTCTGCTCACCATCTCGAAGGCTAGTATCTAGAAATTCAACTGTTCTCATAAGATTTCCCCTTTTCTAAATTCGGTTTTAAAAAAACATCTCGCTCGGAGTTCCAAGCGAGATGTTGATTTACTCCCGCTTGATAAGCCAAACAGGACTAATGCTTTTGCACTAGTCCGAGTACCTCAACAACAAAGCAAATTGATTAAACTTAGCTGTTTTCATGTTTGACTTTCTCCTTCGTTTGATATCTTGTTTAGTATTTTAGCATAGGAAAAAACACATGTCAAGAAAAAATCCAATATTTTCTGAAAATTTCTTCAGTAAAGAATATTTTGCTAATTGAAAGTATTTGAAAAATCAAGTAAATCTAATTACTTTTTCAAGGTCAAGTTCCAACTTTTTTCGATCAATTCTAGCAGCTCTTCATCTGCTAAACTGTCATCCAGTGGCACACTAATCCAGTAGCGCTTATTCATATGAAAAGCTGGATAAATCACTTTTTTTACCAACAAATCAGATACTTGATCATGTTTGAGATTGACTGCTTCCACTAGTCCTTCTCTGCCCTTTTCAAGCTTATCCCAAGAGATTTTCATCAAAACAGCATACCACTTTTGATTGCCCTCATGGCGCAAAACAGCTGTATCAGGGGATTTCTCCCATAAGTATTCTAATTGATTTTCATACTTTTCTTGAACAACTGCCATGATTCTCTTGGTCTGAGGACAGAGAAATCCCTGTACGTCAAAACAGGCCTTTCGGATTTCATAAAGAACTTCTAAACAAGCCTCTCGAACAGTTCCAACAAACGTACCTCTCATACTTGCCATATGAACTTGAGGATAAAGATCGCCAATTTCCTTGTCAAAAACTTGAAAAGATAAGTCTCCGTCCACAACTATAACTCTCATGAGAAAATCTCCGTGCAAGATAGTTGAACTATGGTTCCATACGCCTTGATTTTCTACAAATCCATACTCTTTAGCCTTTTTACTATTAAACTGATAAGCTTTAAAAATTTCAAACATAAGCGAAAACTGCTACCAAAAGCTAGCAGTTCCTTTCTAATTATTAAAAGACAACCTTAGTTCCATGTAATTGTGTCACGCCCAGTTGGTCAATAAAGGTTTGACGGTTGTCCATGTCAATCCCTCCACCAGGTAAAATTTCAATTTTTCCTGCAGCGTGTTCTAGAATTCTATGATAATGAGCAAAGCGTTTCTCTAACGAGTCGCCAGATACACCAGCACGAGTCAGAATGCGTGTCACTCCAGCTTGGCTGAGCCAATCAATAGCTTCTAACTGATCTTGTTCGCTCAATTCATCAAATGCCATATGGAAAACAATTTCCATACCTTTAGATGCAGCAATCAACTTTTCAAGATTGGCCTTGTCCAACTTCTTATCAGCTGTTAAGACACCAAAGACAACTCCCTGACTTCCTGCTTGAGCAGTTAGAGCAATATCCTCAAGCATGATGGCAATTTCTAGATCATTGTAAACAAAGTCACCACCACGTGGACGAATCATAGTCATAATGGTCGTATCGTAGTCGGCCGCCAGCTTCACAGCTGCCTTGGTTACTCCGTAGCTTGGAGTTGTTCCACCAACTGCTAGATTATCACAGAGCTCGATACGGCGAGCTCCTGCCTGCATAGCTTTTTCAAGCAAGGTTACATTTTCAGCACAAAATTCGTAAATCATTTGATTCTCCTTGAAGATTACTTTAAATTTATTATATCATACTATTTCGAATATGTTTTTGTTTTTATCAAGGAAAATCGTTACTTATTAAAGCTATTCTTTATCAGGAATCACCTTAAAAAGATAGTAGGTGATAAAGATGGTTAAACATCCCAAACCGATTTTGACTGGTAAAAGAGGCGCAAAATAAATGGAAATTCCCATCAAGATATAAATCGATACAATAATTTTTTTCTTACGTTCACGCGCAATAGACTTGGTCTCACGAAAGTCCGCTACGTAAGTCTGATAAAGTTTGGTATGATAAAGCCAATCTTCAAAACGCTTGGAACTTCTCGAAAAACAAGCAATAGACAACAGAAGAAAAGGAGTCGTGGGCAACAAAGGCAAGACAACTCCAACAATAGCCAGAGCTAATGACAGAAATCCAATAATCAGATAGATAATACGCATAACTTCTCCTAGTTAATACTCTTCGAAAATCTCTTCCCACGTCAGCGTCGCCTTACCGTATATATGTTACTGACTTCGTCAGTTCTATCTACAACCTCAAAGCAGTGCTTTGAGCAGCTTGCGGCTAGCTTCCTAGTTTGCTCTTTGATTTTCATTGAGTATAAAATAATCTTCTTCTAGTTTCGCATACAATGATGAATTTTGTCAAACCTTTACTAAAAAGAGCCTGAAATTTACTTTCAGGACTCATTTTTTTATTTGATTTTTTCTTCTTCGTAATCACCATTGCTACAAACGATCTGCTTACCGCCACCACGGACTTTTTTCTCCATGAGGAAGTTGCCACATTTTGGACAATCTCGGCCAACAGGCTTGTCCCAAGAAGTGAATTCACACTCTGGATAGCGATTGCAACCATAAAAGATACGATTACGCTTGGTTTTTCGTTCAATAATTTGACCTTGATGACAGCTTGGACACTCAACACCAATCTCTTTCACGATAGCCTGTGTATGACGGCAATCTGGGAAATTGCTACAAGCATAGAACTTACCAAAACGACCAAGTTTAATGACCATCGGACTGCCACACTCTTCACAATCAAATCCTGCTGGCTCATCCTTGATTTGGATTTTTTCCATTTCCTCTTCGGCTTTGGCAACCTCTTTAGAGAAGGGTTTGTAAAATTCATCAATGACTCGTTGCCACTGCTCTTTTCCAACTTCGACATCATCCAGTTTACCTTCCATTTCAGCTGTAAAGGTTACATTGACGATATCAGGGAAATATTCAACGATGAGCTTGTTAACAATTTCTCCCAACTCTGTCGGTTCAAAACGCTTGGCTGCCAAACGCACATAATAGCGCTTTTGAATAGTTTCAATGGTAGGTGCATAAGTTGATGGACGTCCAACACCATTTTCTTCCAAAGTCTTAATCAGTGTTGCTTCCGAATATCGTGCTGGTGGTTGAGTGAAGTGCTGCTCAGATTTACTATTGACCTGCTTGACGACATCACCAACTGCCATATCCGGCAACATCTTATTCTTATCTGAATCATTGTAAATGGCCAAGTAACCATCAAATTTAACCTGACTACCATTCGCTGCAAACTGAACTCCATTTTGAGAGAGCTTCACAGCCATGGTATCAAAGATAGCACCCGTCATCTGACTCGCTACAAAGCGATTCCAGATAAGGGTATAAAGCTTAAGTTGGTCTTTATCCAAATACTTAGCAATTTTTTCTGGCGTGTTAAAGACACTTGATGGGCGGATAGCCTCATGGGCATCCTGTGCACCAGTCGCATTCTTTACCTTGCTGCCATGTTTAGAATATTTACTGCCAAAACGTTCATTAATGTAGTTTGCAGCTTCATTTTGAGCAACTGGACTGATACGAGTCGAGTCTGTACGCATATAGGTAATCAAACCTTGGACGCCCGTACCAATATTAATCCCTTCATAGAGTTGCTGGGCAACCATCATGGTCTTTCGAGTACGGAAATTGATTTTATTAGCTGCATCCATCTGCATAGTTGAGGTAGTATAAGGGAGTGGAGCGTTACGCTTGCGTTCTTTTTTATCTACCTGATCAACTGTAAAGTCTTTGCTGGATAGATGAGACAAGACTTCTTTGACCTCTTCATTGCTTGTCAATTTCATCTTCTTGCCATTCATTCCATAGAAGGATGCTTGGAATTGCTTAGTCCCCTTTTTGAAGACTCCATCAATCGTCCAATATTCTTCCGGTTGAAAAGCATTGATATCATTTTCACGGTCAATGATTAACTTGAGAGCAACAGACTGAACACGGCCAGCTGACAAGCCCTTTTTGACCTTTTTCCATAAAATTGGTGAAATAGAATAACCTACCAAGCGGTCCAAGACACGACGGGCTTGTTGGGCATCCACCAAATCCATATCAATCTTACGAGGTTCTTTAAAGGCATTTTTTACCGCATCCTTGGTAATCTCGTTGAAAACAACACGGTTAGCATCATTTTCATCTAGATTGAGAATATGAGCTAAATGCCAAGAAATTGCTTCTCCTTCGCGGTCCGGGTCACTTGCGAGAAAAACTTTACTGGCTTTTTTAGCTTCTTTTTTCAAGTCATTGATCAGAGGACCTTTCCCACGAATATTGATATATTGGGGTTCATAATTATTTTCTACATCGACTGACATACTGGATTTTTTCAAATCACGAATATGACCAACACTGGCTAAAACCTTATAATTTCTACCCAGGTATTTTTCAATCGTTTTAGCCTTTGCAGGCGACTCTACGATTACTAGATTTTTTTTAACTGTTGATTTTTTCTTCTTTGTTGCCGTAGCCACAGTATCACACCTTTTCAAAGTAATAAACTTTATAAAGTGTAAACCATTTTTAAAAACCTGTCAAGACTTAACTCCTATATATAGAAGAAAAGTTTAACCGATAAAACCTTGCTAGTTCTTAAAATTCAAATTCTGCTAGTACATCCTGTCCACTTGAAACAAGTTTTGCACCTTCTTGAACCAAGTGATGACAACCATCTGAACGACCATCCAAAATACTACCTGGAATAGCAAAAACGTCTCTTCCTTCTTCCATAGCTCGCTCACAAGTAATCAAACTACCAGATCTCATCTTTGCTTCAGCAACGATGACACCCATACATAGGCCAGCGATAATCCGATTTCGTGCTGGAAAGTGATATTTCAAGGGTTCTTCACCCGGTCCATATTCACTGAGTAGCAAATGATATTCACCGATGTAGTCCTGCAGTCGTTTATTGGATCGTGGATAATAGACATCCAAGCCAGTCCCAATGACTGCAATGGTTTTTCCACCACCTTGAAGAATAGACATATGCGCTGCAGTATCAATCCCTCTAGCCAGCCCACTCACAATCACCAGTTCATTCTCCAGTTCTTCAATAACCTTACGAACTGATTTTGTCCCTGTTTGACTACAAGAGCGACTGCCTACAACCGCAATCTTAGGTAACTTTAAAAGATTTAAATCGCCCTTATAAAATAACAATACTGGAGCATCATAGATTTCACTGAGAGCAAAGGGATAAACATCGTCCAGAATTGAAAATGAGGGAAATTTTTCAAAGTCACTTCTTAATCTCTCCATACTTTCAAAGGTGAGTTTATGGTAACGTTCCATAAAAACCACTGGATTTCTACACTCAGATGCTTCTGCTATCGTTTCTAGGGTTAATTCTTGATCATAGATTTCTCCATATTGAAGTACCTTTAAAACCTGTTGATTACTTAAACCTGCTTGTTTTAACTTATAAATCTCAAAATTATCAATCTTAATTTTCATGATAGACTCCTTGTTTTTCTCTCTATCTATTTATTCGTAGAAAAAGAAAAAAACTTCCCAACAATTTTACTTGTTTAGAAAGTTTTTTATATTAGTTATCTTAGTAATCAGGACGAAGAACTCCAGTGACAGTCGCCTTAGTTGCTTCGTAATCCCCATCAATAACAACCTTGATAATGCGTTTAGCATCCTCTTCAGGCGTAGGAACCAAAGGTAGACGAGTTGGCCCAGCTTCAAATCCCATATAGTTGAGTACCGCCTTAACAGGTGCCGGACTTGGGTAAGAGAAGAGAGCATTGACTTTAGGAATAAATTTACGTTGAATAGCTGCCGCTTTCTTCATATCACTTTCTTCGATTGCAGTAAACATTTCATGCATCTCATCTCCATTTGTATGGGAAGCAACAGAGATAACTCCGTCTGCACCAAGGTTCATAGCATGAAAAGCATCACCATCCTCACCAGTGTACACCAAGAATTCATCTGGTTTATGCTCAATCAAGTAAGCCATATTGGCAAGACTGGTACATTCTTTGACACCGATAATGTTTGGATGTTCCGCCAAACGAAGTAAGGTATCAGGAGTCATTTCGACAACTACACGACCTGGAATGTTATAGATGATAATTGGCAAATCAGAGGCATCTGCAATGGCTTTAAAGTGCTGATACATACCTTCTTGGGATGGTTTATTATAGTAAGGAACAATCGCAAGACCAGCCGCAAAACCGCCAAACTCTGCTACCTCTTTGACAAACTCAATAGAGTCACGTGTATCATTGGTACCAACACCAGCGATTAAAGGAACTCGTCCGTTGACAACCTTTTGAACAGCCGCAAACAACTGCAACTCCTCATCGTGAGTTAGAGTCGGACTCTCAGCAGTTGTTCCTGCTAGGAGAATTCCATCTGTATGATGTGCTAATAAATGTTCAATCAACTTTGGAATGGCATCGAAATTGATAGAGCCATCTTCATGAAAAGGAGTAATAAAGGCCGTGATAATTTTACAATCTTTTAAATCTTGATAAGACATACAAAACACCTCTCTATTTTAAAGAAGGAGTTCAAAAGAACTCCTACACATTATTTCAATTCAAATTTTAATTCAGCTGTTGGACGAACCAATCCACGTTCGTGAAGTGTTTCTGCAATTTGTACTGAGTTCCAAGCGGCACCTTTAAGAAGGTTATCAGATACTACCCACATGTGGATACCTTTTTCTGCATCCAAATCTTTACGGATACGTCCAACGAAAGTATCACGTGAACCAACAGCATTAACTGCTTGAGGATAGATTTGGTGAGCAACATCATCTTCAAGAACTGCACCTGGGAATGCAGCAATAGCAGCTTTCACTTCTTCAATTGGTGCTACTTCTTTTGTTTCAATATAGACTGACTCAGAGTGAGCTGACAAAACTGGAATACGTACACATGTTGCTGATACGGCAATGCTATCGTCTTCCATGATTTTCTTGGTTTCATTGGTCATCTTCATCTCTTCGTAAGTGTAATCATTATTAGTGAAAACGTCAATTTGCGGAAGAGCGTTGAAGGCAATTGGATAGTGTTTCTTATCGCCACCTGAAGGCAAGATTTCCGCATGCAAATCACGTGGATTCACGCCATCATTCAAGACTTCACGAAGCTCACGTTGAGTTTCAAGAATTGCTCCCATACCAGCACCTGAAACAGCTTGGTAAGTTGAAACGATAATACGGTCCAATCCCCATTTTTGACGAACGGGCTCAAGAGCCACCATCATTTGAATTGTTGAACAGTTAGGACAAGAGATAATTCCGTTGTGAGCATCAAGGGCGTGGGCATTCACTTCAGGAACAACCAATGGTACATCTGGATTTTGACGGAAATAAGAAGTGTTATCTACGACGACTGCGCCTGCCTTAACAGCATAAGGTGCATATTTTGCAGAAGTTGATCCACCAGCTGAGAAAAGAGCAATATCAACCCCTTCAAAAGCGTCTTCTGTTGTTTCTTCGATGGTCACATCTTGACCTTTGAATTGCAAAATCTTTCCTGCAGAACGTGCAGACGCAAGGTAACGAATCTTATCGATAGGAAGAGTTGATTCTTCCAACATTTTGATCATTTGAGCACCAACGGCACCTGTAGCGCCGACAACAGCAACTGTGTATCCCATAACAAACCTCTTTCGGAATTTTCTAAAAATTTCTATAATAGAAACATTATACTACTTTTTACCAAAATTGAAAAGTCTTTTTCCTATCTATTTTCTGAAATTGACAAGAAAAAGGTTCGCTAATACTAGCAAACCTTTTTTATTAATCTTATCTCTTAATATCTTTGCTTATAAGGCTTATTAAAGGCTTCTAAGATATCTGATGGAGTTTCTGCATAAGGTTTCACTTCTTTGAAATCTCCCTTCACGATAATCCGTTCTGTGGCATTGTAGTCTACACAGGTTACCAAGGTAATTTCTTTGATTCCCTCACGGTCTTCTATTTCATCAACGCGGTCAGGTGTAACGTGTTTGACTTCACGAATGACATAGGTATAAACCTTTTCCTTATCAGTCAAATAAATTTTCATCCCTTCTTTGGCATTGACCAAAGGTGAAAAGAGCATCTGACTGGCATTTTCAGCTGTAAAAATATGGTGACTAGCGAGAGAATAATTTCCCTCTCCCATTTTTTGATTTGGTTTCATGGTTCCTGCCCCATAGAACAAGTTCACATTATCTAAACCTTTAAAGATAGGTAGGTTAATCTCTACTTCAGGAATGGCAATTCCACCAATAACAGGAAGTTGTTGGGCATCCCACTGCGAAGATAAAACCGCTTCAGATGAGATAGCCTTCACTGAATCGAAATCAAAATTTCCTTCTGTATCCTGATTTTCTTCTAATTTTTCTTTTGATACCTGACTTACTTGGTACTTATTAGTATTCCAAACCATAAAAATATCACGGATTTTAGCGTTAAAAATCAAAGCGATTGATAGCAGTATCAGAAATCCTGCCAATATATTGATCAACAGATTTTTTCGTTTATTTTTCTTTTTATTGATTTTTTTAGACATTATGCTTCACTTTCTGTTTCCTGTTCTGCCCCAACTTCTTCTTTTTCTGCTGCTGCAACACTTGTAAAAGTCACAATCTTAGCATCTTGATCTAGACGCATCACTTTTACTCCCATAGTTGAACGTCCCGTTTGTGAAATATTGGCAACATTGGTTCGAATCATGACACCTGTGTCAGTGATAATCATCAGATCTTCATCCCCTTTTACTGTTAAGAGACCAGCCAGAGGACCATTTTTTTCAGTAACATTGGCTGTTTTCATTCCCTTACCGGCACGCCCTTTTGTTGGATATTCAGTCGCAACTGTGCGCTTACCGTATCCTTTCTCAGTAATGATAAGGACTTCATCTTGGTCAGTAATCACCCTTGCTCCAACTACAGCATCACCTTCACGAAGGTTTACCCCTTTAACACCAGTGGCGATACGACTCATACTACGAACCGAAGACTGACTGAAACGAACTGCATAGCCTAATCTGGTTCCGATGATGATATCTGTGTCTTTTTCAGTTAGTAAGACATTAATCAACTCATCCTCATCTTTCAGATTTAAGGCTTTGAGACCATTTTGACGAATGTTGGCAAATTCTTTGACACTGGTTCTTTTGACAATACCTGCGCGAGTTGTAAAGAAGAGATAAGCATCATCACTACGTTCTGATTCAACATTGATAATGGTTTGAATGCTTTCACCTTCATCCAGTTTCAAAAGATTGACAACTGGCAACCCTTTGGCTGTACGACCGTATTCTGGAATTTCATATCCCTTAAGACGATAAACACGTCCTTTATTGGTGAAGAATAGCAAATGATCGTGAGTGCTGGTTGAAACCAATTCACGCACAAAGTCATCGTCCTTAACTCCAGTTCCTTGAACGCCACGTCCACCACGTTTTTGAGCTGTAAATTCGTCTTGGTCCAAACGTTTGATGTAACCTTTATTTGATAGAGTGATGAGAACATCAGACTCTTCAATCAAGTCTTCATCTTCAAGAGTCAAGACTTCACCAACCATCAACTCAGTACGACGTGGATCGCCAAACTTACGTTTGACCTCATCCAATTCTTCCTTGATGATTTGCGCTACGCGTTCTGGTTTTGCAAGAATGTCTGCCAAGTCAGCAATCAAAGCAATAAGCTCATCATACTCTGACTGAATCTTATCACGTTCCAAACCAGTCAAACGACGAAGACGCATATCGAGAATTGCTTGACTTTGACGTTCAGATAACTTGAACTTGCTCATCAATTCAACTTGGGCTTCTGCATCCGTTTCACTGGCACGGATGATACGGATTACTTCGTCAATGTGGTCCAGAGCAATCAACAAACCTTCCAAGATGTGTGCACGCGCTTCAGCTTTCTCTTTGTCAAATTGAGTACGACGAGTCACCACTTCTTTTTGGTGCTCAATATAAGCATCCAAGATTTGACGAAGAGAGAGAATCTTAGGTACACCATTCTGGATAGCTAGCATGTTGAATCCAAAACTAGTTTGCATTTGAGTCATCTTGAACAAGTTGTTCAAAATAACATTGGCTGACGCATCACGCTTCACCTCAATTACGAAGCGAACTCCCTCACGGTTTGATTCATCACGAACAGCTGTAATTCCTTCGATACGTTTTTCTTGAACTAAACGCACAATATGCTCATGAACTTTAGTCTTGTTGACCATGTATGGAAATTCTGTTACAACGATACGTTCGCGACCAGTCTTAGTTTCTTCGATTTCAGTACGAGAACGAAGCACAATCGATCCTTTACCAGTTTCGTAGGCCTTATGAATACCTGATTTCCCCATGACCAGAGCACCAGTTGGAAAATCTGGACCAGGAAGAACTTCCATTAATTCCTTGGTGGTGACTTCTGGATTATCCATCACTAACTTAACAGCATCAATGGTTTCACCCAAGTTATGTGGTGGAATATTGGTCGCCATACCAACAGCGATACCTGTAGCTCCATTGACCAAAAGATTTGGAAAACGAGCTGGTAAAACAACAGGTTCACGTTCATTGGCATCATAGTTATCAACAAAATCAACGGTATTTTTATTGATGTCACGAAGCATTTCAAGAGCAATCTTACTCATACGTGCTTCGGTATAACGTTGCGCGGCAGCACCATCACCATCCATGGAACCAAAGTTCCCATGCCCATCTACAAGCATGTAACGGTAACTCCACCATTGCGCCATACGAACCATAGCTTCGTAGATAGATGAGTCACCGTGTGGGTGGTATTTACCCATGACATCCCCTGTAATACGGGCAGATTTCTTATGAGGTTTATCTGGTGTCACACCCAATTCGTTCATACCGTATAGAATGCGGCGATGAACTGGTTTCAACCCATCTCGAACATCAGGAAGGGCCCGCGATACGATAACACTCATGGCGTAGTCGATAAAGCTGGTCTTCATCTCCTTTGTCAGATTGACATTCACTAAATTTTTATCTTGCATTAACAAATGCCTCATTTCACTATTAGTAACTAGATATATTATACCATAGTTTGACCTAGATTTCAGTCTTCCAATCCGACTAAAACGTTTACATGGCTAAGTGGATGTTATATCCGTGACAAAGCTATTTAAAAGTGATAGAATGAAACTAAACAGGGGAAGCCCTTAAAAAATGAAGGAGATGTTTAGACAAATGACATTAACTAAACAACACAAAAAAGTTATCCTTGTCGGTGACGGTGCCGTAGGATCATCATACGCTTTTGCTCTTGTTAACCAAGGAATTGCACAAGAACTTGGTATCATTGAAATTCCTCAATTGTTTGAAAAAGCTGTTGGTGATGCTGAAGACCTTAGCCACGCGCTTGCTTTTACTTCACCTAAGAAAATTTATGCAGCTAAGTATGAAGATTGTGCGGACGCTGACCTTGTAGTTATCACTGCTGGTGCTCCACAAAAACCAGGTGAAACTCGTCTTGACCTTGTTGGTAAAAACCTTGCTATCAACAAATCAATCGTTGAACAAGTTGTTGCTTCTGGTTTCGACGGTATCTTCCTTGTTGCAGCTAACCCAGTTGACGTTTTGACTTACTCAACTTGGAAATTCTCAGGTTTCCCTAAAGAACGTGTTATCGGTTCAGGTACTTCACTTGACTCAGCTCGTTTCCGTCAAGCACTTGCTGAAAAAATCGGCGTTGATGCTCGTTCAGTTCACGCCTACATCATGGGTGAACACGGTGACTCTGAGTTTGCTGTTTGGTCACACGCTAACGTTGCCGGTGTAAAATTGGAACAATGGTTGCAAGCTAACCGTGACTTGGATGAAGCTGACCTTGTAGAACTCTTCATCTCAGTTCGTGATGCTGCTTACTCAATCATCAACAAAAAAGGTGCAACATACTATGGTATCGCAGTAGCCCTTGCTCGTATTACAAAAGCTATCCTTGATGATGAAAATGCTGTTCTTCCACTTTCAGTATTCCAAGAAGGTCAATACGGAGTTGAAAACGTCTTTATCGGTCAACCAGCTATCGTTGGTGCACACGGTATCGTTCGTCCAGTTAACATCCCATTGAACGATGCTGAAACTCAAAAAATGCAAGCTTCAGCTAAAGAATTACAAGCTATTATTGATGAAGCTTGGAAAAACCCTGAATTCCAAGCAGCTTCAAAAAACTAATTTAAGTTAGAAAAAATGTCTAGACGATTTGTCTAGACATTTTTATATTTCATTACTTTATTTCATTTGAGCAAAAGCTGCTTCTGCATCTGCGTTACTAATCGCACCTAATTGAATCTTAGCAATTTTACCCTGTGAATCAATTAGATACTCTGTAGGGATACTTCGAATTTGATAGGCTTGAAAAACAGCTCCTTTTGTATCATATAAAACGGGGATATCTTTATAACCTTGTTCTTCAAACCACTTTGGAAATTGATCTACAGTTTTTTCACCTTGAAGCCCTGGCGCAATGACAGATAAAATTTCGAAACCACGATCTTCCTTAGCAGCAAGCTCCATCAATTCTGGCATACTCTTCTTGCATGGTCCACACCAAGATGCCCAAAATTTAAGATAAACTTTTTTACCTTTAAAATCAGATAATTTCACTTCTTTTCCATCCATAGATTGAAGGGTGAAATCAGGTGCTTCTGCTCCAATTGCTACTTGCTTCACAGTTGTTTGCTGCTGTGTCTTAGTCGTTGGATTTTCTTGACTTGATTTTTTCTCTTCCTTGCCACAAGCAATCAGAAGAAAGAGAGACAAGAAACTAAGTCCAAAATAGATAATTTTTTTCATAGATAACTCCTTTTATCCTAATATTCCAGATAAAACATTTAACTGTCCCAACATTAATAAAATTCCCATGAGAACGATCAATAAACCACCAATTTTCTTCAATAAAAGTATGTGGGATTTGATTCTACTAAAATAAGGCATGACAAGACCTGACGCCAAGGCCAGAACTAAAAATGGAAGTGCCATTCCGAGAGTGTAAATGAGGGTTAATAAGGCCCCCTGAAGAGCTCCATTTCCTCCTGAGGCAGCCAGTGCTAAAACAGAACTTAAAACTGGACCTATACATGGAGTCCAGCCAAAGCTGAAGCTGATACCCAGTAAAAAGGCCGACAAATATTTGCTAGACTGTTTTTGATTAAATGTTACTGTTTTTTGTACCTCTAATTTTTGTAGATGAAGAATTTCCATCTGATGCAATCCCAGTATAATAATCATGATTCCCATGACATAACGGAACCAGTCAGCATAAAGTAAATTCCCAAGGAATCCTGCTCCAAATCCAAGAATAAAGAAAATGAGAGAGATACCCGCAATAAAACAGAGGGTACGAATCAATCCTGACCAGGCAACATCTTTACCCAAAAAACGAAATGTCTTTGACTCCTCTTGATCATCTAGCAGAACACCTGCGTAGACTGGTAACAAGGGAAAGATACAGGGAGAAAAGAATGACAAGACCCCAGCTATAAAGACAGAAATAAAAAATAAAATACTTTCCAATTAAGAACCTTCTTTCATATAGTCATCTTTTATTTTACTATAAAAGAAAACGTTTGTAAGATATCTGCTACGTAAATTTATTTTCAACTTGAGAGAATCAAAAAAAGGAGCTCAGCTCCTTTTTTGATTAATAAGTTCCCTCTTCACCTTGACTTGTCAAAATTACAGGCCCATCTTTTGTAATAACAAACTGATGCTCGTACTGACATGATAGACCACCGTCGATAGTTTTATGTGCCCAGCCTGTTTTCATATCTGTATCGATTTCCCAATCACCTGTATTGATCATAGGCTCAATGGTTAAGACCATGCCTTCACGAAGGCGGAGACCACGACCTGCGATACCATAGTTAGGCACCATTGGTTCTTCATGCATAGTTGGACCAACTCCGTGTCCTACAAGATCACGAACAACTCCGTAACCACGACTTTCAGCATATTCCTGAATAGCAGCTCCAATATCTCCAATACGATTTCCTACAACAGCCTGCTCAATTCCCTTATACATAGCTTCTTTGGTAACATCCATCAAGTTTTTAATTTCTTCTGATGGTTTTCCAACAGCGTAAGCCCAACAAGAATCTGCCAAGCCGCCCGTAAAGTTTTGAGTATATTTTTTCATCTGCTCAACGTTGTTAAAATTTAGTTTAGAAACATTGAGGTCAGACTTAGCGATTGGCCCACCAAGAACCATATCTACCTTCAGCAAATCGCCTTCCTTCAAAATATAGTGGCGTGGAAAAGCATGGGCTACTTCGTCATTAAGCGAACAACAAGTTGCGTATGGATAATCCATCATTGCCCCATCAACACCAATTTGAAGAGGGAGGAAATTTTCTTCTTTACAACGACGACGCACATATTCTTCTACTTCCCACATATCTACACCTGGTTTGATGATGTCACGCAAACCGATGTGAATACTGGCAAGAAAATCGCCAGCCTTATCCATTGCTTCGATTTCTCTAGCTGATTTTAATGTAATCATGTTTTCTCCTAGTTTTAATTAATTTTTACAGTAACATTTGCTTTTGATACGATTTGATGATTGATATAAATATCATAGTCGATAATGGCTGACCTTCTCGTATGGTGAATAATTCTAGCCTGAATCCGCAAGATATCATCGATCTGAACAGCCTGTAAAAAGTAAATCAGCATCTGTTCAATGATGAGATTACGTCCGCTATTCACGACCAGATCCTGCGTCATATGGGTCAAAATTTCTGAAAGAACTCCATTTGCAAGGACTCCATTTTTTTCCAACATAAATGGTTCAACCGTAATGACAACTTCATCATGGTGGTAAGATAACTTCTGACCAACCTGTTCTGAAAATGTTGGTAATGCTGAAACTTGAGAGCGACTCATCTTTTCCATGACATCCCGTCTAGTAATAACACCAAGTAAAGTTTGATTACTTCTCACAACAGGCACCATTTCAAAGTCTTCAGCAATCATTCTCTGGCTAACATTAGCGATATTCGTCGCTAAACCAGTCATGTAGACTGTCCTTGTCATGACCTTATCTATCGTTGTACCAGGTGATTTATCTCCAGCATCACGCATAGTAACTACACCAACAACGACCTGATGCTGATTGATGACAGGGAAACGGCTCGTTCTATTCTTACGAACCAAGTCTAGATAATCTTTGACAGTATCCGTTTCCTGTAGAAATCCATATTCATGACTGGTACGATAGATTTTTTCAACCGTTAAAATATCTGTCTTAATCTGAACGTTGGACAAAGCTCTGTTGATCATAGTCGCAATTGTAAATGTATCATGCTTACTGCGCAATACTGGAATATTTTTTTTATTAGCATGGTTTAAAACATCTTCATGAACTTCAAATCCACCTGTTACCAAGACAGCATTTTCATTTTCAAGTGCTAATAACTGAATACGTGTTCGATCTCCTACGATAAGTAAGCCGCCATCATGAAGATAAGAAAGAATATTCTTTTCAGTCATCGCCCCAATGGAGAATTTACTAAATTCTCTATCCAATCCAGCTTGACCAGCTAAAACTTCTGAGCCTGTAACTTCTGCAATTTCTGCGAACGTTAATTTCTCAATAGCTACTTTTTTTGACTTTACACGTACTGTTCCACTTCGAGGACGTGTTTCAACAAGTCCCCTATTTTCAGCTTCTTTGATAGCCCGATATGCCGTACCATCACTTACTCCTAGTCGATTTGAAATACTACGAACACTGACACGCTTCCCAACTGGTAATTCTTCCAAGTAGGCTAATATTTCTTGGTGTTTACTCATTTAGATTTCCTTTTGTATAACGGAATTCTAGATAATCCCGCATCTTTCGGGTATAACGATCGCTACCTTTAAAATGACGATAAAGAACAAAATTTGATTTTTCTGCTACTTTCTGACTAGCAACATTTTCTAGATGTGTCACAATCGAAAGTTGCTTCAAGGCAAACTCGTTCATGGATAAATCTCGTAATTTGGTAACTGCTTCAGTCATATACCCCTGAGACCAATAGTCTTTCTTTAAAAAATAGCCAATTTCTGCTTCTTTCTTAATTTCATCAAGTTTTTCAAACTTGATAGCTCCAATCATCCGTTGCTCTTTTTTATCACAAATAGCCCAAATCCCCAAAGGTGATTTCATAAAATAATTGGCAAGAGCATACTGACTTTCTTCAATACTTGCTTGTGCAGGAAAGATAAATTGGAGATTTTCAGGATCTGATGCAAGTTGATGAAAATCATCTACATCTGTAAAAAAGAAGGGACGGAAATATAAACGTTCCGTCTCATAGAAAGAAAATTTTGCTAATTTAGTCCAGATATTCATTGCAATCCTCAAAGTGCTAATCTTCGATTAGCTCAATATCTGCTCCAAGATTACGCAATTTTTCGATAATATTCGAGTAGCCTCGAAGGATGAATTCTACATTGGTAATCTCTGTTTTTCCTTCAGCCATCAAGCCAGCAATAACCAAGGCAGCTCCAGCACGTAGGTCTGTCGCCTTAACTTTTGCACCCTGCAAAGGATTTCCACCCTTATAAAGGATGTGGTCGTTTGTTGTTGAAATATCTGCATTCATTTTGGCTAATTCAAAAACATGATTGACACGTTTTTCATAGATTGTATCAATCAATGTGCCACGACCTTCTGCTTTTAATAGCAAAGGAGTAATAGGCTGTTGAAGATCTGTTGCGAAACCTGGATAAGGAGCTGTTTTGATATTAACAGCCTTTAGATTTGTTTGCTCTTCGACGAAAATACTGTCTTCAGAAATAGTCATGTGAACACCCATTTCTTCAAGTTTAGCAATAAATCCTTCTAAATGCTCATAAAGTACATTATTAATTCGAATCCCATGACCTACTGCAGCTGCCATTGAAATATATGTACCTGCTTCAATACGGTCTGGGATGACTTGGTGACGTGTTCCGTGCAAGCTATCCACACCATCGATTGTAATCATATCCGTACCTGCTCCACGAATGTGAGCTCCCATATTGTTTAATAATGTAGCCACATCAATGATTTCAGGTTCGCGAGCAGCATTTTCAATAACTGTTCGACCTTTAGCTTTTACTGCTGCTAGCATCGTATTGATTGTTGCACCAACACTAACAGTATCCATATAGATATGTGCACCATGTAGACTTGATCCTTGGGTTGAGAGATTCATATTATCTCCCTCGTAGGTTGTCTTAGCTCCCATAGCTTCAAATGCTTTTAAATGCAAATCAATCGGACGTGGTCCTAGGTCACACCCTCCAGGCAAACCTACAGTTGCTTCACCAAAACGTCCTAAAAGACTACCATAGAAATAATAAGACGCACGCAAGCTATTAATTTTACCATAAGGCATTGGTTTATTTTGAACACCACGAGGATCAATCTCAAGAACATCGTCATAACGCTTGACACTAGCTCCCATGATCTCCATAATCTCAATAAGACTAGCTACATCAGAGATGTCTGGAACACAATCCAAAATCACAACATCATCTGATAAAATAATGGCAGGAATCAAGGCAACGACACTATTTTTAGCACCACTGATTGTAATTTCACCTTTCAATGGTCTCCCGCCGTTAATGACAATTTTTTTCATTTTATACTCTTTCACTATTTATTAAGAAGGTCTCACCCTATATTATACCATATTTCTTACTAATAGCCAATCCTATAAAATAATTAACAAACGTCTCACACTTAATTCCACCATAAAAATCCGTTTTAGACTAATTTCCACTTTGGTCAGGAAAGTGGAAATTACTTTGAGAAATTACCCTCAAGATTTTGACAATCTCAACATCATCACAGTTCTGGAAGGTAGAACACAATCTATCATCCGAAATCATTTTCTTAAATATGAGAGTTCTGTCCGAAGTCGCGTCAAAATCATTACTATGGATATGTTTATCCCTTATTATGACTTGACTAGACAACTTCGCTTTCGAATTTCTAGGCTCAGGCTGAAACAGTCTACGAGACTGTTTCACTCCCAAACGCTAAAATCGTTCTGGATTGCTTTCACATTGTACAACATCTAAGCCGTGCTATGAGTCGTGTGCGTGTCCAAATTATGAATCAATCAGGATAGTCGTAAACTGAGTGATAAACGTTTTTATCGCCCTACTTTTCGTATGCATTTAACCAATAAGGAAATCCTAAACAAGCTTTTGAGCTATTCCGAAGACTTGAAACACCACTATCATCTCTATCAACTCTTGCTTTTCCACTTTCAGAATAAGGAGCCGAAGAAATTCTTTGGACTCATTGAGGACAATCTAAAGCTGGTTCATCCTCTTTTTCAGACTGTCTTTAAAACCTTTCTAAAGGACAAAGAGAAAACTGTCAACGCTCTTCAACTACCCTATTCTAACGCCAAACTGGAAGCCACTAATAATCTAATCAAACTTATTAAACGCAATGCCTTTGGTTGTCAGAACTTTGAAAACTTCAAAAAACGCATTTTTATCGCTCTGAACATCAAAAAAGAAAGGACGAAATTTGTCCTTTCTCGAGATTAGCTTTTCTTCAACCCACTACAGTTGACAAAGAGCCAAAAAACTTGTCCCTTTTATATTTTAAACAATGGATTTAAGAAACCATCTGTGTTTTTTAGAAGGGATTTAAAGACTTTAGATTTCAAATTTTCAGTATTTGAGTAGTTTCCAGCCTTCTTGAGGTCTTCTGTGACCGCTTTGTCGAACAAGGCTTTGAGTTCATTATAATTGTGGATGGTTTGTCCATCAATTGTAATCTCTGTGAATCCTTTTTCAGCTCTGACTTTCACATCATGATACCAATGTCTCTTCCACTCTTCAAGTGTCTTGAATTTGTCTCCAGATACTTTCTTGATAATGAAATCATCGCCTAAAAGACCTTTATTTTCTTTATCAGCAGCACCTTGATGTTTGCTTGAAACATAGTCAATGAATCCATGTTCATATCCATAGTACCCCCACATACGGAAGGCATTATGTTTGAATGATAATGAACCTGGTGCTCCTTGGCTTGTATTACCACCGTAAATACCAGCCATCATATTGACATTGACATAAGCCGTACCAAAATCTTCTGGGTGGAAGACTTTATTGCCTGGATTTCCGTGAATAGTCATAAAATTGTTATTTACCAAATCATCAATGGTTTCAAGATTGGTTATTTTCTCAGCGTCTGTCAAGTCACGCACTTTGTCCCATTGGTGAGGACCACTTAGTTTATTTCTATCCATTGGTCGACGTATTTCACGGTCAATTTTCTTGAACCACTTACTATTGTCACCTTTAACCTTAGGAAGAACAGCTTCAGCTTCAGCATAATCAAGCATCATCATAGCTTCATTGTAGTTCTTCATGTATTTATCTATAGTTTCACGCGAATCCAGCTTGTTAGGATTATAGTTGTACCATTGGTTACCATCATTTTGACGTTCAAATGCCATATTTAATCCAAGTGCACCGTATTCACCTTGATGTCCGTGTTGTGCTGGAGTTTGTAACATACCCTGAGCAAATGCTTCAAGGTCTGTACCTTGTCGATGTCTATGACCACCCAAATATGCCATGCGGTCATTTACGTGGGTAGTTTCATGTGTAAAGGCAGATGTGCCGTATTCACTTATTAAATCCGACATAACAAAATATACAGCATCCATAGGTTGTGGATCAGCAAAGATGTAAGCATAGGCTCCATAGCCATACTTATACTCATGATACTTCCCAATACGACCAAAGAATTCCCTGACTGGAGTATAGTCTGATTTTCCATTTCTATGTCCGAATCTGTCAGGCCAGCCACCTGGAGCATTATGATTATCCCATACAGGAGTTGGAACTACATTTTGACTCTTAAGAAGTTTATCGCGTACATTATCAGTAGCAAGACGTGACCAAAAATCTAAGTAATTAACTTGCTCTTTGGCACGTAGATTAATCTCTTTTTTAAAGGCTTCACGTTCTTCTTCAGTATTTTTGTTGTATTTTTCAAATGCACCGAATGAAATTGAATTATACGTTGAAATCATAAATAGATGTGCATTTTTCAAATTAAGAAGAGGTAAAATCATGCGCCCATGCTGCCCATTATTAATTCCTTCGTATAGACGATATTTTTTGTTAGCAAATGCAGGGTTCGTTGATGGTTGTTCAACTACATACGCGTTCTTTTCAATAGCTTTCTTAAACCAGTCATTTATATCTGTATGGTTAGTGAATAGCTTCATATTGTAATGTAAGAATCCATTTAATTCATTTATTCCAATTGTTCCACCTATAGTTTCACGATAAGCTTCTAAAGTTCTATCTCCTTTAACATTTCTTTCACTTGAACCAATTTTGATTAAGAAATCTAAAACATTAACATTCTTACCATAAAAATCAGGTTTAAACATCATAATATCTTTAATTGATAACTCATCGTATTTAAAACCATAATATTGATTTAAGTAGGCCAGCCCCATCATGATTTTAGCTTTGTTATCTTCAACTTTCTTAAGTAAAGCACGCTCGACTACTTCCCCACCGTTTAACTGATGATCTTCATTTTCTAAAATCTGACTAACAAGTTTTTCTAAGTTTCCTTTGACTTCTTCGAAGCTTTCTTCTAAATACAAGCCCTTAATGTACTCAGTTTTCTTCTCAGGGGTATTTTGCCAAGGTTTCTCACGCTTATCCATCAAGCTACGAACTTCATCTGAAAGCAGGGTAACACTAGCTAACTTCTCTTTGATATTGCTTGCTAACTGGCTACGATTCTTCATAACCATATTTGGAGTATAGACAATGTTTTGACCTGCTACATCATACTCTTTTACTTGAGCTACTTTAGAATTCGTTTTAGCGGTCACAGTTAACTCTTCTTTTGTACCATCAGCATAGTGAACCATAATCTTATCAATATCCGATAAATCAGTGACAAATTGCCCTGCTTTCATACCTGTTACAGACAGAACCGTTTTCTTAACAAGATTGGACTCATCTGTTAACTTATTCCCTTGGTTTACAATCCACTCTTTGTTATAAAATGGTTGCAGTTTTTCCAAGTTTCGATAAGCTAGGTTTCTTGTTTCTTGGTAGTCCTGAATCGCTTTATATTCAGAATCTCTATCAACAATACGATTTAACTTGTTTACAACTGGATCTTGAATAGCGAAAGTATTCGCAGTAATCCCCATATTAGCGATTTTGGTGTCTGCTTCGGCTTGAGAGATACCAGTAATACGATTTGAATGCTTGTAGGAAGATAAACCACTTGCAACACCATTTACATAATTTACACGTTTGATATTATCTAATCCAAAATATTGGTCATTATCATTCAAGGCTGGTGAACCATAGACAATTTCACCATTATTTACTTTAAGCATTGTTACGACATCTTCAATAACACCCCAGTTAAAGTTGTTATGAATTACACCTCCACTTTCGCCATGCTGAATCAAATTCATAGTACCTTTTATTACAGCATTTCGGAGAAATCCTTTTTTACCTACTGTCATCGAGTCAATACCATGATCTAGTTTACCAATTAAACCACCATATTTAGATTTATTGGCACTAATCTTAGCATCAACGTAAGCTTTATCAACGTTACTTATCCAACTTTCGCTGACAAGTCCACCAGACCACCAGCCTTTATCTCCAAGACTGTTAATCTTGCCAATAAAAGCTACATTGCGCATATTAGCTTCATCTAACTTATTAACAGCACCGGTTACATCGTTATTTCCTGTTACTGAACCTACTACTTTGATATTCTCAAGTGTAGACTTCTTAAACATATTACCAATAGGTGCAACTTTATCAGCCCAAGGCATATTGATATTTACATTACCTAAGTTAAAGTTTTTGAGTGTAGCACCTTCAGCCTCATTAAACAAAGGTCTTTCTAAGTTATGAATCGTGTACTGATGATTCTCTACACTTGATAAAGTACCTCTAAACTTAGCCATAACATAAGCTTTACCTGCTGGCTTAACGTTAACTGCATTCAAATCTGCACCAAGTTTAAACTCACCGGTAGGATTTGCTTGCATGTCTTTTGCTAAATCATGGAAGTTGTAATAAACCTTATCCTCGGTAGCCCTCGGTTTTTCAAGATAATAAGTGTAAGTGTCTCTTAACTTACCGTCTTTATCACGTTGAACTAAGTCAGGTGCTTTTGCCGTTATCTTGTAAAGCTGCTTACCTTCCTCAATGACCTCTTCAATCTTATCAATTGCTAAACGAGTCACTTTGTTTTCTCTGGAGGTTACTTTTAAGTAATAGTTGTTAACATTACTTGGAAGAGAGGTTAAATGATTACTATCGCTTTCGACACCGCTTTCGTTTACTTGTACGAGACTGGTATTTGCAATATCTTTCAACTCAACTTTCTTTAAATCTAAGCGTAAAGGTTTATCTTCCAAAGTCGATACTTCTGCACCCTTACCTACATCATAAGTCATAGTGGTTGAAATCGTATAATCTTTGTAATAGTCTAAGTTCTCTAATACTTGAGATAAGTTATCGGTTTTTAAATCAAGCGTTTTTACAATTTTTCCACCTTCTTTGATAGTCGCTACAATGCGTGTAATTGTAGCATTGTCTTGATTTTCTAGATTGTAGTTAATTGTAGCAGACTTAGCTAAAACATCCTTAGATACAGTGGTCAGAGTCAAAACAGGAGCCGTTTTTTCTTTGGGCTTTTCTTTGGTACCTTTTACAAGAATTTCAGGCTTCATTTCTTTCAAAATAGTTACTGTTTCAACTGGGTCACTGATTTTTTTGCCATGTAACTCTTCATAGCTAGTAACAATTTGACGTTCGCCATCCTCACCAACTTGTTTAATAGAATCATCACCTATAAATTTGCTAGAATCAGATTCTTCTGTGATAGTTTTAGGAATAGTCTCTGTACGAATATCAGTATGTAAAGCAGGAAGCTCTTCTCTCTCTGGAGCAACGTCAGGAACTGTAGCTAGTGGATCGGTATACTCTGAGATTTCAATAATCGGCGGATCAATTAAGTTTCCTGTTTCATCTACTCCTGTTGTACCTACAGATTCCGTGTATTCTGACTTCTCGGACTTGGGTGCTTCTTCTGGAACTGTGCCTACCGGTTCAGTGTATGCTGGTTTTTCATGAACTTCTGGTTCTCCTTTGTCAGTCACAACAGCTTCGGGTAATGCTGGTTGAACTTCCGGTTCACCTTTATCAGTTACAACAGCTTCGGGTAACGCTGGTTGAACTTCCGGTTCACCTTTATCAGTTACAACAGCTTCGGGTAACGCTGGTTGAACTTCCGGTTCGCCTTTGTCAGTCACAACAGCTTCGGGTAACGCTGGTTGAACTTCCGGCTCGCCTTTATTAGTCGCAATAGCTTCCGGCAACGCTGGTTGAACTTCCGGCTCGCCTTTATTAGTCGCAATAGCTTCCGGCAACGCTGGTTGAACTTCCGGTTCGCCTTTATCAGTTACAACAGCTTCGGGTAACGCTGGTTGAACTTCCGGTTCGCCTTTGTCAGTCACAACAGCTTCGGGTAACGCTGGTTGAACTTCCGGTTCGCCTTTGTCAGTCACAATAGCTTCCGGCAACGCTGGTTGAACTTCCGGTTCTACAAGGTTTGTACCTATTGGTTGCGTATAGTCAGGCTTCTCATACTTAGGAGCATCGTCTGGGACTGTGCCTACTGGTGCAGTGTACTCTGGTTTCTCTGATTTAGGTGCTTCGTCTGGAGCCATACCTACAGGCTCAGTGTATGCTCGCTTCTCAGCTTTAGGCGCCACATCAGGAACTGTTCCTACCGGTGCTGTATATTCTGGTTTTTCATGAACTTCGGGCTCAACCAGATTACCACCAACTGGTGCTGTATGTTCTGGTTTTTCTGCTTTAGGCGCTTCATTAGGGATACTTTGAATTTCAGATACTGGAACATTTTTTGTCCCCTCATCCTTATGTTGAATTTCTGAAATTGCATCATCATCAAGCGGTAAGTATCCAATATAACGATATCCAGCAATTTGAACTACCCCTTCATGACTTGGAGCTTTCAAAGGATTGCTTATATCGAGAGCTTGCATACTAGAAAGACTAATCAGTCCGATAGTAGTAACTAAGAACAAACTACTAACTTTTTTCTTTTTATGAACCAAAAGGACTAAACTACCAACAGCTAATAGTCCTAAAGCTGTAAGCACAGAAGTCGATGAACCTGTTGCAGGAAGAGCTTCCTGCTGATAAATAAGAGCATAAGTTACCTCATTATCAGTAGGAATTCCTGCTTGAATCTTTCTTTGTTCTTCCTTTGTAAGAGCGCTTTTTTCAATGTAATGATAGGTAGAAGCATGAATGACTGACGGTGCAACCAAGATACTTCCGAGTAAAACTGAACCAACAATCCCACAGATTTTTCGGATTGAAAACCGTTCTTTTTTAAATAATGACAAGTGTAATCACCTTCCTTAATTTTATTTCCTAATAGGAAACACTATTTTTTATTTTCGAAAATTGAACTTCTAAAATCATCAGTTTGATTTAGATAGGCCTTAAATACTGCTCTCTTTAACTTATGAACTGCACTATCATATTCTGGATTATAGTTGTCCCAAGAATAACGATTCTCATCTGCATCCTTACGGACAGCTTCGTCCATTAATCGCTGCAGTTCTTCTACACTATGAATCGTCTTTCTGGCAAAACTTGCCCAAGATTTAGTTGGATCGTTGAAGGTAACCGGCTTCAAGTTTCTAAACTGATCCACCCGTTCTTGGTACATAGCTTTCTTGAAATCTGCCCAAGTTTTATATTGACCGTTAAATACTTTTTGAAGGACAAGTTCATCTGTAACTAAACCTACTTCTTTACCATAAGAATTAATCTTACTTCCCGCCGCTTTTGCATCTTTTTCATATTGATTCGAGATATATGGTACCATTCCATCCTTAAAGCCTTTGGCAGCCAGAAGTTCATAAGCTATCCTACGTCCCATCAAATCACCCGGAGTTCCCTTACTGCTCAGAGCCGAATAGATTGGGGCAAAGAGTTTAATCGTATAGTAACCGTTTCTTTCATATTCCCCAGACTTATATTCACGAGCTGACAAGATATTATTTTTAATTAAACTATCAAAGGTAGTCAATTTTTTGGCATCTTCTTCTGTCAGATTTTGTACAACGTTAGTAGCGTAAACCTCATTTCCATCTGCAGGATCTTTCACGTATTTATTCTCGATTTTTCTCAGAGCCGTCATTTTCTGATAAGCATCTAGCTGTTTCACAATAGATTGCCCTTCGAGATATTCCAACATGTAAACGACATCAAACATATTGTGGACGTAGTTCTGAAGATCTGCTGCGTCATTAAATCTTGTAGTTGGATCAAGTACTTGCAATCGCTGGCCTTCTGTACTATCTGATGTTTTATGTTTCAAGATAGAGTTGATGGTAATGGTTGCATCACTTGGTTGATCAGGAGCTTGCAATAAGCCTTTTGCGAAGAACTCCGGTCCTAAGCCACTTCTTCGACCATAGCCACCAAGGTAAATATCCTGATCTGAATCATGTGTCATCTCATGGGTATAGGTGATAGCTCCATCCTTATCTAACATACGATAGGACATATAGTAAACGCCATCTCCAGTTGCATAAGCACCATGGTGATTGTGAACTACTTTATTCCCCACTGGACCAAAGAAATTCTTCATCGCCGGATTGGTACTATCAAACTGAGCCTCAACTGTAGCTTTTCCAGATGTTGTATCATCTCCAAACTTATAGGCATCATAAAGTAAAATTGTACGATAGAGCTTTTCACGTCCTTCTTTATCTAAAATACGATACCAATAATCATAGTGATCTCGCTGACGTTTGGCTGTTTCACGTGCATTATCTTCAACAAACTTATTGAGTTCATCTCCAGCCTTATAATCGCTGTTGCGGTAGCGATCGTAAGCGCCAAATCCTAGGCTAGACAAGGTTGAGATGACAAATACAAATCTTTCTGGCAAGGTGAGGAGAGGCAAGACCATATTGCGGTATTTCCAAGTACTACTAGTAATTCTGTCATAAACACCGATAGAATACTTAGTCCCTGCTTGCTCTTGCTTGGCTTTGACCTCTGCAATAGTGGATTTTTCTTCGACAATGAAAGCTTTGGTCTGTTTTTTAAACCAGTCATTATTGCTAGTGTTTGGTAAAAAGACTTTTCGGTAATTTTCTAGCGTGCTAAACAAATCTGTCGTTCCATGATGGCTGGCAAGACTGATAGCATAAGTATCGACATTGTTTTTAGCAAGAAGATTGTTAAAGCCAGATTTACCTAACTCAATCAGAGTATCTAATGGTGAAGTATTTCCTTTACCAAAGAAGTCCGGATGATACATAACTAGGTCTTTGACATTCACTTGACCATAGCTAAAGTTATACCAACGTTCTAAATAAGTTAAACCGAGTAGCAAGGCTTCCTTATTGTTCTTGATTTTATCTACAAGATAGCCTCTGGTAACTGGGTTGTCACCAGCAAGTCCAGCATCTGCTGACAAGAGTTTTTTCAAACTGTTTGCCAAATTTTGTTTTGTTTTGACGAACTGGTCTTCCAGATAGAGCTCAGTTTGCTTGACATCTGGAGAAATTCCGAGTATCTTTCTGATGGTATCCGACTTATAGTCAACCTTTTGTAAGTCAGGTAAGACTTGCTTAATGATAGAGTCTTGGTCATACAAGAATTGATTTGGAGTGTATAGGAGTCCTGTATCCCCTAAACTATATTCTGCTAGCTTGGCAAAATCAGTCCGGTACTTGAGATCGAGCTTCTCAGATGAATGGTCCTGATAGTGAAGCAAGAGTTTATTTGCAGTCTGTTTGTTAGAAACAATATCTGTGATTACTTGGTCATCCTTCATCATAACTGCAGACAAGAGTTCTTTTTGATATAAGAGACTGTTCTCCTTGACCAGGTTTCCGTATTTCACGATGGTCGCCTTGTTATAGAAAGGTAACAATTTTTCAATGTTCTTATAAACCAAAGCACGGTTAGCTTGATAATGCTTCACCTTAGAAAAATCACTTTCTTTACTACCACTTGTTGAAAGGGGCTCCACTGTTGGAGGAGTGAGAGGATTGATTTCTGCTTTTTTATTAGTCACTTCAGAAGCATCTAGCATTGTTCCTCTTTCTTCAAAGGATTCTTTGCTGATGACTTCATCCCTAACCAAGGTGACATTGTATACTCTGTTCGCCTTGCTGCTGAATGTATCCTTCACCTTCATTCCATTGTAGTGGTAACCGGTAATAGCATTCCCGTTGGTTACATTGACATCACTTAGTACATTGGTCAAGCTTCCAGCATGCTGTTCCTCATTCGTCTTTCGATCCCACAAATATCCAGCCACACCCGCAACTCTACCAAAGTGCTTGACATTGTTGATATCACCTTCAGCATAGCTATCCTGTATATGCGCATCTTGGTCTACAAGACCTGCTAGCCCACCAACAGTCTGATCTGAACTATTGGTGTTTGACGAAATGGTTACTGTCGCTTTAGATTTAGCAATAGACGCATTTTTTCCTGTTAAATGACCGACCAGACCGCCAATATTGTAGGCAGCAGTTGTTTCATAGGTATTGATAATTCTTCCCTTGAAACTGCTCTCTGTGATGCTTGATTGGTCTGCCTTAGCAAGCAATCCACCGATACCACGTTCTCCAGCCAGAACACCATCGACATGAACTTGTTTAATCTTTGTGTTATTCTGAGCTTCATTTGCCAGTGAACCAATATCATTTTTCCCTGAAATAGCAACATTTTTTAGACTCAGTTTTTCTACTGTAGCACCATTCAAGTTTTCAAACAGAGGTTTTTTCAAATTATAGATAGCATACTTCTTACCATCTTTTTCTCCAATCAAATGACCAGTAAAGGTTCCCTTGATATAGGATTTATCATCAGGACCAAGCTCCACTTCGTTAGCATTCAGGCTAGCTGCTAAATGATAGGTTCCAGAGAGATTTTGGTTTATAGCTTTGACCAGATTACTAAAGGAAGTAAAGTTTGTATTTTCCTCTTTAGACTTCTTATCGAGGTAGAAGGTGAAATGGTCGACATATTTATTGTTCTGCTCTTGCTGGAGTTTCTCAGCCTTAGCTGTAATTTTATAAACTGGCTGACCATTTCTTTCCTCTTCAGTTATTGAGGCGACTGGTAGATAGACATCTTTAAATGCCGAAGATTTTACCTTGACAAAGTAATTATCCGTATTCTTTGGAACACCATCCAACGAAACATGCTGTTTATAAATTCCATTAGTCTGGCTATAGAGCTCTACATCAGAAACATTTCTTAATTCGAGTGTTTTTTCTGGATCATGTTCTTTCATTTTTTCAGTCGGAATATCCGGCTTTACTTGATCAATATCACCAGTGTATTCTGGAAGTGGGGCTACCTGTTCCGGCTCACCTTTGTCACTTACTACTGCTTCTGGCAATTCGGGTTGAACTTCCGGTATGCCTTTGTCAGTTACAACTGCTTCGGGTAATTCTGGCTGAACTTCAGGTTCACCTTTATCAGTTACAACTGCTTCGGGTAAGGCGGATTGGACAGAAGGTTCCCCTTTATCGCTTACAACAGCTTCGGGCAATTCAGGTTGAACTTCCGGTTCACCTTTATCGGTTACAACTGCTTTTGACAATTCAGGTTGAACTTCTGGTTCTCCTTTATCACTTACAACGGCTTCGGGTAATGCAGGCTGAACTGCGGGTTCACCTTTATCAGTTACAACGGCTTCGGGTAACTCTGGCTGAATTGCAGGTTCGCCTTTATCGGTTACAACTGCTTCTGGCAATTCAGGTTGAACTTCTGGTTCTCCTTTATCAGTTACAACCGCTTCGGGTAAGGCGGATTGGACAGAAGGTTCCCCTTTATCGCTTACAACAGCTTCTGGTAAGGCGGGTTGGACTGTCGGTTCACCTTTGGCGTTTACAACAGCTTCTGGTAATTCAGGTTGAATTGCAGGCTCACCCTTATCAGTCACGACTGCTTCTGGTAACGCAGGTTGAACTTCCGGCTCACCTTTGTCAGTCACAACTGCTTCGGGTAAGGCGGGTTGGACTGCTGGTTCTCCTTTATCAGTAACAACTGCTTCGGGTAATTCTGGCTGGACCGCTGGTTCGCCCTTGTCACTTACTACTGCTTCTGGTAACTCTGGGTGAACTTCTGGTTCGCCTTTATCAGTCACAACTGCTTCGGGTAATTCTGGCTGGACCGCTGGTTCGCCCTTGTCGGTTCCCAGAGTTCCAGCTTGTACATTCTTATGTTCGGCTAATTGTGCTTGAGAATCTGAAGATTGTTTCTCTTCTTTTCTTGGATTGGTTAATTCTGCAGAGAGAGGTTTTTCAACTACTTGAACTTCTGTCGGCTTAGTTGAAGAAACAGATGTTTGTTCCTGCATAGCTTGTACTGTTGATGGATGGTCTACAAAATTCGGTGTAACACTATAATCCACCTTTTGTTGTTTTGTAGGAGTGGCTGCTGATTTCTCTTGATTGCTTACTTTAGATTCAGAAGTTATGTTTCCCTCCTTGATATATCCAATATAAGTGTAACCTGAAATATCTTTAGGAAGAGGTAATTTTTCTCCTGTGGTCAATTCATAGTCAGTATTGTAATTCAGTAAGAGATTATTTTCTAAAGCATGAGCTGATACTAGGACACCGTTTCCGATTCCTGCAACCAATACTAAATGTAATACTGTTTTATTCTTAACCTTTTTCTTAGAAACGGCAAAAATTAAAATCCCCAGAGCAGCTAAGCTAGCACCAGCAACTAGGGTTTGCATATCATTCTTACTTCCAGTATTTGGTAAGTCTCCCAGTTGATTTTGGGAATTTAATTTATAAACAAGATAATAAGTTTCATCATCATTCTCCATGTATGTCGGAATGTCATAGACAAGCTGTTTCTTTTCTTCTGATGATAACTCTGACTCTGTCACATATTTATAGTGAACACCTTTAGTCTCTTGAGCCTCTACAGATGAACTAGCTAATACAGACATAAAAAATAAACTTGAAATCGTTGCAGAGACAAGTCCTACTGATAATTTTCTAAATGAAAAACGCTGCTGTTTTTCACCAAAATACTTTTCCATTATTCCTCCTTGAAATAAAATTTTAAAAATATGCAAGCTAAAATTTATTATATTAGCTTGTTATCTTATAAAAAGGTAACACACTTCAATTATACTCTTAATTTACCAAAAAGTCTTAAAATTGAGATGCGCTTTCATACTTTGTTTTATATATAAAATACGAAGGAGCAGGGTTTGAATTTCTTATATTCTTTTTGGATAAAAAAATAGGCTCTCCGAAAACTCGGAAAGCCTTATTTAATGCTACTTCTAGCTTCCTCACCTTTACATTTTAAGGTTCGGGATAAAAAGGTTCACTGGACCTTTTTATTTTGCGATTGGGTAAACAGAAACTTGTTTTTTATCGCGACCTTTACGTTCAAAGCGTACTACGCCTTCAACTTTAGCGAACAAAGTATCGTCTCCACCACGTCCAACGTTTACACCTGGATAGATGTGTGTACCACGTTGACGGTAAAGGATAGATCCACCTGTTACAGTTTGTCCGTCAGCTGCTTTAGCTCCAAGACGTTTCGCTTGTGAATCACGTCCGTTTGATGTAGAACCTCCACCTTTTTTGTGGGCGAAAAGTTGCATGTTAGTAAGAGTCATTTTTAACATAATGTTTTCCTCCGTGTTAGTTTTCTGTGATAACTCTGGTTTGGACGAACTCAGAAGAGTCCTCCGATAAGTTTGCCATTCCTAAGAAAAATGATTCAAAGAATAACTGAGTCATTTCTCTCTGATGTGAAGGGATATCTTTAGGAATTTCCACCATGAGATAACCATCTTCATCTTCGTTTAATTGTAAGATTGGTTCATAGCCTGCAAATTTCTCAATTGAATTGACAAAGTTAGTGGCAAGCGTAGAAACCGATGCACACACGACGTCAAAGCCGTTTTCGCCAATTTTGGCGTGTCCAGTAATCTCCGCACTCCTCAGCTCGCCATCTTCGGCTCTCTCAAAGACTGCTTGTATCATGTGTTCTCCTTAAAATTAAGCGTTGATTGCGTTGATGACAACTTTAGTATATGGTTGACGGTGACCTTGTTTACGGTGGCTACCTTTTTTAGGTTTGTACTTGTAAGTAACAACTTTCTTTTGTTTTCCTTGTTTTTCAACAGTTCCAACTACAGTAGCTCCAGCAACAAGTGGAGTTCCGACAACAGTGTTTTCACCACCAACAAGAACAACTTCGTTAAAAGTAACTTCTTGACCAGCTTCAACGTTCAATTTTTCAACGTAGATTGCTTGACCAACTTCAACTTTAACTTGTTTTCCGCCAGTTTTGATAATTGCGTATGTGCTCATTATGCACCTCCTATGATTTTTTTGGGTTTCCCCGTATTTTTGTGAAGACTCGCCTAGCATCGTGGGACGAACCACTTAAAAGAAGAGCTCTAAGTATAACAAAGAATAAACTAGGAATTAAGCCGAAGACATAACTTATGTTAGGCAAGGCGATAATGACGAAGTTTAAATTTGTTATACGACGAGCAACGATGTTCGTGCGGTTGCACAGGATCGTGCATAGTCAACTCTTCAAGTATAGCATGATTCCTAGTTCTTGACAAGTATTTATCATCGAATTTAAACTTTTTCTCTTATTTTTTTCCTCCAAGATGCAAAAAGCATACTTAAATAAAAAATACTCATCATGATTGGAATCCCTAAAATTGTTTTTTCTTCATAAAAAATACTCAGATAAGCTGATACAACAACCCCAAGTACAAAACTCGACAGCAAGCTAACAAAGATGAGACCTTCTCTTAAAAAAGGTGTATGTTTTGTGCGAACATATTCACCAAATGCTAACATGGTTCGTTTGATATTTCCAGTCATAAAAGCATTGTTGTATGCAATTCCTGAAACTTCACCGAATGCTGTTGTAACCAGACCCATACAAAATGCTAACGGTGGTACTATGTATATATTATCAACCGTCAAGGGAACAAATCCTATAATCAAAGATAAAATTGCTAGTGGAATAAGGGATAGAATTGGTTTTCTTACAATCCTCAACTTTTCTTTATAGACTGTCAAGAGGAAGACACCCACCATGAAAGAAATCAAGGTCATTACCTTGGCGCTGGCATCTGAAACATTGTCCTGAATGAGACCAACGGAAAGGAAAACGACATTCCCTGTTTGACCTGCAACTAGAGTATTCCCACGTATGATAAAGGTATAGGCATCTACATAACCCGCACAAAAAGTCAAAAAAAGCGCCAATCTTTTTGAATGACGAGAAATTTTTCTCATAGGTAATAATCTCATACTACACTCCTATTTTTTCTGAATCTATTGTAACATTTTTTGAGGAAAATTCGAAGTGTCAAATAAAAGAATTGTCTCCCTTTGGCTAGTTTAGTCTATCTGTGATATAATGAAAGCAGTCATTACTTGTAGAAAAGGAGATTTCATGCTTAAACTCGGTATTATCGGTACTGGTGCAATCAGTCACCACTTTATAGAAGCTGCTCATACTAGTCAGGAATTTCAGTTAGTGGCTGTTTATTCAAGAAAGCTCACGACTGCTCAGCAATTTGCTAGTTCCTATACAGATGTTAGTCTATTTGATAATTTAGAGGATTTCTTCCAATCTGAATTTGATGTTGTCTATATCGCAAGTCCAAATTCTCTGCACTTTACTCAAGCCAAGGCCGCTTTATCTGCTGGCAAACATGTTATCCTTGAAAAACCAGCGGTGACTCAACCCCAAGAATGGCAGGATTTAGTTGAAATAACTCAGGAGAATCACCGTTTCATCTTTGAAGCAGCAAGAAACTATCATGAGGAAGCCTTCACCGTTATTAAAAACTTTTTAGCAGATAAGCAAGTTTTAGGTGCAGATTTTAACTATGCCAAGTATTCTTCTAAGATGTCTGACCTTCTTTCTGGAAACACTCCGAATGTATTTTCAGACCGTTTTGCTGGTGGGGCTCTCATGGACTTGGGAATTTATCCGATCTATGCTGCGGTTCGCTTGTTTGGAAAGGCACTTGATGCGACCTATCAAGCTCAGCAACTTTACAACACCATTGATTTAAATGGAGATGGTATCTTATCTTATCCTGAATATCAAGTTCACATCAAGGCTGGTAAAAACATTACTTCTAATCTGCCTTGTGAAATATATACAACAGATGGAACCTTGACACTCAACACTATTGAACATGTTCGCTCAGCTATTTTTACAGATCATCAAGGTAATGAAACACATCTACCAATTCAGCAGGCACCTCATACCATGACTGAGGAGGTCGCTGCTTTTGCTAACATGATCAAACAGCCAAACCAAAAACTCTACCAAGATTGGCTGGATGATGCAACCGACGTCCATAAGCTACTTTACACCATGCGCCAGACTGCTGGCATTAGATTTGAGGCAGAAAAATGAAAACCAAACTACCAACTGAATGGCTAGAACTCCTTGACCAACTTGGTTTCCAAGAATTCACACCCATCCAAACTCAGCTTTTTGATCCGATTTTAGACGGTCAAACCCTCCTTGGAGTCAGTCCAACTGGTACAGGTAAGACTTTAGCTTATCTCCTACCAAGTCTTCTCCGTCTCCAAAAGAAAAAAGCGCAGCAACTATTGATTTTAGCACCAAATACTGAACTGGCTGGTCAGATTTTTGAGGTAACTAAAACCTGGGGTGAAGCAATTGGCTTGACTGCTCAACTATTCCTTTCTGGTTCGAGTCAGAAACGTCAAATCGAACGACTTAAAAAAGGCCCAGAAATCCTTATTGGAACTCCTGGGCGTATCTTTGAACTGATCAAATTGAAAAAAATCAAGATGATGAATGTGGAAACGATCATTCTTGATGAGTTCGATCAGTTGCTAGATGATTCTCAAATTCACTTTGTTGAGAAAATCACTCACTACGCACCTCGTGACCACCAACTCATCTATATGAGTGCCACTACCAAGTTTGACCAAGATAAGATTGCGCCCAACACGCGCACCATTGACCTTTCAGATCAAAAGCTAGACAACATCCAACACTTCTACATGCAAGTAGACCAACGACACAGAGTAGATATGCTTCGTAAACTAGCATATGTCGCGGACTTTCGCGGACTCGTCTTCTTTAATAGTTTGTCAGACCTCGGAAGCGCTGAGGAAAAATTGCAATATCGTGATGTTTTAGCTGTTTCACTAGCTAGCGATGTCAATGTTAAGTTCAGAAAAGTTATCTTAGAAAAATTCAAAGACAAGCAACTAACACTGCTTCTTGCAACAGACCTTCTAGCTCGTGGTATCGACATTGATAGCTTGGAATGCGTGGTTAACTTTGACGTTCCTAGAGATATGGAAACCTACACTCACCGCGCTGGCCGTACTGGACGTATGGGCAAAGAGGGCTATGTAATCACGCTTGTAACACATCCCGAAGACATCAAAAAGCTGAAGAAATTTGCAAGTGTACGTGAAATCGTCTTGAAAAATCAAGAACTGTATATCAAATAGAGGCTGGGATAAAAATCCCAACCTCATTTTTTATTAGCAAAAAAACTTTGACCTGCTAGTTGATTTAGAACTTCGAAATCGAAACTTTATCTACTGATTTCTCCTCCACCGGCTTTATTACCCCCAGGTAATTTCTAAGCGATAGTTCGCAAATGGATTTCCTTCTTTGTTTTGTAGTTGATAGGCTAGTTCAATCTTTTGCTGATCAACTTGATAATGGCTTGTTTGGATGATAAACTCCTGTATCCCCATTGGTGTAGGAATATAGGCTAAACTATCAGCTTCCTTCAGAAAACGCATGATGGTCTTAGGGTTGGAAAATCGAGACATCACCAACTCTGTATCATTAAACTTGAGTATCACTTTTTCCTTCTCTTCATTGTAAAAAAGGAGATAGGAAAAATCACCTTTCTCACGTAACTCAACATCATAAAGTTGGTCGATCACTTCCAATTGTTCATCAAATTGGATGGTATTTCTCATTCGAATCTTCACTTCAAGTCCTCTTTCTACACTCTTATCCTACTATTTTACCAAAAACTGTAGCTTTTTGCTATAATGGTTTTATGAATGAAAAAGTATTTCGTGACCCTGTTCACAATTATATCCATGTTGATAATCAGATTATCTATGACTTAATCAATACCAAAGAATTTCAACGCTTGCGTCGTATCAAGCAACTAGGAACATCCAGTTACACCTTTCATGGTGGAGAACATAGTCGTTTCTCTCACTGTCTAGGTGTTTACGAGATTGCACGTCGCATCACCGAGATTTTTGAGGAAAAGTATCCTAAAGAATGGGATCCTTCGGAGTCCCTCCTAACCATGACTGCAGCCCTCCTTCATGACCTAGGCCATGGAGCCTACTCGCATACCTTTGAAAATCTCTTTGATACCGATCATGAGGCGATTACGCAGGAAATTATCCAAAGTCCTGAGACGGAAATTCATCAAGTCCTGCTACAAGTAGCGCCAGATTTTCCTGAAAAGGTAGCTAGCGTTATAGACCACACTTATCCAAATAAGCAGGTGGTCCAGCTGATTTCGAGTCAAATCGATGCAGATCGCATGGACTATCTCTTACGTGACTCCTATTTTACAGGTGCTTCCTATGGGGAATTTGACCTAACACGTATCTTACGAGTTATTCGCCCTATCGAGAACGGAATTGCCTTTCAACGAAACGGCATGCATGCCATCGAAGACTATGTTCTTAGTCGCTATCAAATGTATATGCAGGTTTATTTCCATCCTGCCACACGTGCTATGGAAGTCCTTCTGCAGAATCTTTTGAAACGTGCTAAAGAACTTTATCCAGACAATAAGGACTTCTTTACTCTTACATCCCCGCATCTACTCCCATTTTTCGAAAAGAATGTTAGCTTGACTGACTATCTGGCTCTGGATGACGGAGTTATGAATACCTATTTCCAACTCTGGATGACTAGTCCTGACAAGATTCTCGCAGACTTATCGCAACGCTTTGTCAATCGCAAGGTCTTTAAATCCATCACCTTTTCTCAAGAGGATCAAGAAAAGCTTTCATCTATGAGAAAACTGGTAGAAGATATCGGCTTTGATCCTGACTATTACACAGCTATTCATAAGAACTTTGACCTTCCTTATGATATCTATCGCCCCGAATCAGAAAACCCACGGACGCAGATTGAGATTATACAAAAAAATGGAGAACTAGCAGAACTCTCTAGCCTGTCTCCTATCGTCCAATCCCTTGCTGGCAGTCGCCATGGAGATAATCGCTTTTATTTTCCAAAAGAAATGTTAGACCAAAACAGCATCTTTGCAAGCATTACCCAGCAATTTTTACACTTAATTGAGAACGATCATTTTACACCAAATAAAAACTAAAAGAGGAAATTTATGAGTATTAAACTAATCGCTGTCGATATCGACGGAACCCTTGTCAACAGTAAGAAGGAGATCACTCCTGAAGTATTTTCTGCCATCCAAGATGCCAAACAAGCTGGTGTCAAAGTTATGATTGCAACTGGACGTCCTATCGCAGGAGTTGCCAAACTTCTAGATGACTTGAAATTACGAGATGAAGGTGACTATGTAGTGACCTTCAACGGTGCCCTTGTTCAAGAAACCGCTACAGGACATGAGATTATCAGCGAATCCTTGACTTATGAAGATTATCTAGATATGGAATTCCTCAGTCGCAAACTTGGCGTCCACATGCATGCTATTACTAAGGATGGTATCTATACTGCCAATCGCAATATCGGAAAATATACCGTTCACGAATCGACCCTCGTCAGCATGCCCATCTTCTACCGCACTCCTGAAGAAATGGCTGACAAGGAAATCGTCAAGTGTATGTTTATCGATGAACCCGAGATTCTCGATGCTGCGATTAAAAAAATCCCAGCAGAATTTTACGAACGCTACTCTATCAATAAATCTGCTCCTTTCTACCTTGAACTCCTCAAAAAGAATGTAGACAAGGGTTCAGCCATCACTCACCTAGCTGAAAAACTAGGATTGACCAAAGATGAAACCATGGCTATCGGAGACGAAGAAAATGACCGTGCTATGCTTGAAGTCGTAGGTAACCCAGTTGTTATGGAAAATGGAAATCCAGAACTCAAAAAAATCGCCAAATACATCACCAAAACAAATGATGAATCAGGCGTTGCCCATGCGATCCGTACATGGGTACTGTAAAAAAATTTAAATATAGAAAAAGCACTCCAGAAGTTAGAGATACTGTACTGACCCCAAAAGTTAGACAGAAAAAATCTTACTTTTGGGGTGCAGTTTAAGGTTCAGTATTTTTTGTCTCTAGTTCTATCCCCTAAATAATTTTTAAATCTGAAAAAGGTAGTACATTATGTAAAACCTTTTTCATTTTTTTATTTTACTACGAATTAATATTATTTTTTCTAATGATAATTAATCCACTAATCTTCCTTTATAAATATTGCAGTTCTTTTCTTAGTTAGCTTTTTTTCATAACTCTTTATAAGAATAACCAATAAACTACTTAGTAATCCCAAAATAACTAGACTTAATCTCGGGTTTAAAAGCCAATTAAAATAAGCAGCCAGTATCCCTCCAAAAGGAGCAAAAATGGTAGCTATTACAAAAGAACTAGAAAGTATTTTACCAATATTATACTCAGTACTTTCTTGTTGCTGTATTGTTGTAATTGAGACAGAAGCTATTGTAATTAGTCCACTCAAAATTGAGTAACAAATTCCAAAAAAAATCCAATTTTCTACTATTCCGCTTGCCATAATGACAAGTGGGATAGTTGCCATTGATATATTCATTAGGATAAAGGTATCCTTCTTATTCAAAAAAGTAGAAAGAAGGGTTACTGCTATCAAACTACCAAATCCAGCAATGGAGTAAACAATCCCAACAAGACTATTGGATAATTTTAATTACGTCCATTTTTTTCTCGCATTAATTGGACATAGCCCTTTGTTTCTATTTTTGAATTTAAAAACGAGAACTCTCCGCACATTTTATCATAAAAATTATTATAATCTTTTTTTGAAAAATCTCCTAAAATCTCTATCTCAAGATAAAATCCAAGACCATCAATCTTATCTAGATTAATCGTTTTATTTTCTAATTCATCATGATAAGTCTTTCTATGTTTACTTATTGTGAAAATATTTGAAAAACCATCTTGCAAGATATTCCTTACAAATTCTAATTTTTCAGATTCTAACTCTATTTCACTTTCACTCCACATTCCTTGTTTTATCGTTTCTTTTCTTGTAAAAACACATGCTTTATTATCATCTTCTTGGCGAATTCTGTAGATAAAGCTACCTACCTCATCATTTTCAAATTCTCTTCCTTTTGTTTTAAAATATTTATCAACTTGCTTATTTTCATTCTTAAATTTATAAGATTTTTCTAAATATGAAATAGCATTATTATAATCTTTCTCATCGTTGAGTTCAAATCTAACTTCTAATTCATTCATTAATTTTACCTCTCAATTCTTCAAAGGCTGAAGTCTCTTTACATTCACTCAGTCTATAGTTAGTTTCTGTAGATGTTTTATGGACAAAAAGCCTAATATTTTCTTGCACTCATTTTAGCACTTCAATATAATAATGTCAAGAATTTTGATAATATTTTTTTATTTATTTTTGTTAAATACATATTTGTATCTTTCTGGATTAAAAAAACGATGCTTAATTGAACATCGTCTTTACTATTCTGTTATATCTGCAATATAATGCTCGATTTTAAGAGCCATTGACATATTGCCCTCAAGCTTATACAGGAAATAAGCCGTTTCAAAGTAATCTTTTACTGCAACTTTAGAAGAAAAATTCTTACTGACATTTCCCATCAATAAATACAAATCAGCCAAAAGATATGTTGTTCTATACGTCTTACATTGCTTTATCGTATTTGTGATTTTAGTAATAGCTTCCTCAGTATTATTCTGCAACCATAGGTAGCGACAAACATTATAATTAAATTTAATAGAAAGGTTTAATTCTTCAATTGTGTTTAATTTGAGTTGATTTACTTGATACTCTAACTTTTCTCGAATTTCATTAAAACTTTCTAAATCTTCAATATCATAATAAAAATTGAATAGAGTATTTGAAACCTTAAGATAGGTCAAGTCAGATACACTTAACTGAGACAGTACCTTCTCCAATCTTGCCACAGCCTCCTCTTTTTGCCCATAGAGATAAAAATCTATAAGAGATTTTATCCACTCCATATAAAACTTATCTACTAAAGACAAGCGATGTACCTTTACACTCTCTAATTCATATATATATTTCAAAGACTCATAATTTCGATTTGTAATAAAAGTCTGGGCTAACTTCTTAAACTCTGATAGCTCATCAATCTCCACTCCAATCTGCTTATTAAAAAAATAATCTATACTAACTTTTAACTTCTTAGACAGAGCATATAAAAAGTCTGCTCCTGGAGTAAATTCTCCATTCTCCAATCGACTAATCTGTCCCTGTTTACATATCCCCTCAGCCAATTCTCGCTGAGACATTTTTAATTCTTTTCGTCTATTTTTTAATCTTGTTGCTAATAGTGTACCCACGTTTGCATTTTCCTTTTCTATTCGATTTCAATTTTAATTGTAACATGATTAAATTTTAAATACAAATTATATATAAACAATGACTAGATAGGTTATTTATTTTTGAAAACCTATCCCTTCTTCTTTTGAAATTTTCTTACTCAAATGATTGATAAAACTACTAACGTTAAATGTACTAAATGTTAGACTATCACGTTTAGATTTTGCTATTGATAGATTTAACAGACCAGAAATAGTCTTGTACAACATATCAAATTCAGAGGAATAATAAGGATTTTCCCCATTTTTTACGCTCTCTAGTTCATAACAATCAATTCATCTTGTCACAAACCTTAGCCCAAAAAATCCACACCAAATCTTTTCGAAAGCTGTTTAAAGCTTTGTACTTGCTTTCTGAATTCATAAATCTGAACCTTTACCTCATTTGTCCAATTCCATAATAAAAATAAGGACATTCTAATAAAGGAAGTCCTTATTTTTTAACTAATAGATGTCAAAGTTACTTTGCAGATCCACTTTATCTATAATCATTGATCAAAATATAACTTTTGGTCAAAATTTGGTCAAAAAAATTAAAAATGCTAAATTATTTTTAAAAATGAACTTGAGAAAATTGCCTTCAAATAAACATTTTGAATATTCTTTATATTTCTTTATGCTTCTTGATATGCCCCCTGCATGCAAACTAGCGTTAAAATAAGTTAAAAAAAATAACCGAGAAACGATTAAATCAAGATATTATCACACGCTAGTTAGTATTGAAATTGAGGAAATTGACCAATGGTTGACCAAATAAATTTTTAGTTTTTGCTATAATTTCTAAGTTAAAAATTTAATAATCACAATTTTTGATACATAGTTCGATACCATGTTCGGCACAATCGGTATAGTCCAATATTCATTCTCAAAACTAGTTTAAATAGCGCAGTCTTTTCAACTAGTTTTGTGAATACAAAAAATCTTCCTACATATGTAAGAAGATTTTTTATTATTCTAGTTCTTTCTACGTACCGTTACAAGTCCAAATGCTCCAAGAATTGCACCGAGTACCAACATTGCAATACTCGATGATTCGCCTGTTTCTGGCAATGATTTTGCACGTTCTACCCGTGAATAAGTCGGCTTACTTGATGCCTGTTGCTGACTTGTGTATGTTTGACCCTTTACGATAACATTCCCTTTGTTGTCAATAGTAACATTTTTATCACTTGCGTAAGCCTGCTTAGATTTATCAGTGTTCGCTTTTTGATGTTCAACATTAATTGGTTTTGTATCACGTACAACAACTTTTCCATCAACAATTTCAACATCTTTACCTGAAACAATAGCTTCTTTTAGTGCTTTAATATCAATTTCAGGACGCTCTTCAGAAACTGGTGTGTCTTTAGGTACAGCAACAATTGTTCCATCAGATAATTTTGTAACGTTGTTGTGTTTTGATTTTTCTTCTAAATCTTGAAGCTTATCAAACGTTTCTTGAAGCTTAGCTAGTTTTGCTTGCTCCTCAACAAGTTTTGTAGTAATAGCACTAACTTTATTCTTTTCATTTTCTGCTTTTTCTTTAACTTCAAGAAGTTTTGCTTCTTTTTCTTTCAGCTCTGCTTTTGTTTGTGCAAGCTTTTCTGAACTGTCAACATAACTTTTTAATTCTTCAGCAAGAGCTTTAGCTTCTGTAACCAAACGGTCTTTTTCTTCAACCAATTTGGCTTTTTGAGCTTGAAGGTTTTCAAGTTTGCTTTGTTGATGAGCAAGTTCAGTATTAGCATCAGTAAGAGCTTGAACTTTGATTTCTTGAACACGTTTAGCTGATTCAAGAGCTGATTTAGCATCATCAAGAGCTTGTTTCTTAGAAGCAAGGTCAGCTGAGAAGTTATCAACTGCTTTTTGAGCTTCAGCTTGACGTTTTTGTGCATTGTCAAGAGCAAGTTTTGCAAGGCGCAAATTGTTTTCAGCAATAGTAGTTTGGATTGGTGTAGCATTAGCGTCAGCCAATGTCTTTTCTGCTGAAGTTTTAAGGTCTAAAGCGTTAGCATAGTCAGTTGATGCTTGTTTAAGAGCATCATTTGCTTTTTCTGAAGCGGTTTGAGCTTGTTCTTTTTCAGCTTTAGCATCTTCGTATGCTTTCTGAATAGCTTCAGCATTTGTTGGGTTAGCGATTGATTTACCTTTGTCTGCGGTAACAATGACTAACCAGTATTGACCATTGATGTTTGCAATGTCAAGACCAACATTTGAAGTGCTGTAAAGGTTATTTTCTAAATGTCCCCAGTTTGATGGCGCATCAGCAAATGATGTACGCATTAAGGCATCAACAACAGCTTCTTTCAAATCGTACATAGTTTTGATTTCTGATTTAGGTGCGATACCAGCTAGGTTTTCTGTTCTAGCAGTAAGCTTTTGTCCAGCTAACAAACTGATGTGTCCGTGTGTAAGTGGACTTTGAGCTCGTTCTTTGTACGCTTTAGCACGATTTGAAGCAACTTCAATCATTTCTTTTGTAACTGATGTGTCGTTGGTTACACCAAGTTTTCTACGAATTTGATTCAATCCTTCAACATATAAGTGAGAAATTTCTTCTTTTTGTTCTTGAGTCAGATTGTCAATATCAACAGGTTGATTCTTGGCGTTTTTACCAATTGAAACTTCTGTGTTTTCAATTGCTTTAGCTCCAGAGTCAGTCATGAAGTCATTGTCACCTGAAGTTTTATCTTCTTTGAATTGAGTCAAATTTGGAATTTTGACAATATCAACGCTATCTAAAGCTTTAGTAGCTTTTTCAAGTTTATCTTCAGCTTGAGAAAGTTTTGTTGTAGCACCATTAGCTTTTGTAGTAGCTGATTCAAGGTTGTCTTTAGCATCATTAACTAAAGTTGCTTTAGCATCAACATCTGCTTGCGCATTGTCAATAGCTTCTTGACGTTTTTGGTCAGCTTTCTTAGCATCAGTTAAAGCTGTGTCTGCAAGAGTAACATTCTTTTCAGCACCCTTAGTTTCAGCTTTAGCTTCTTCAAGTTTATCTTCAGCTTGAGCAAGTCCAGTTCCTGAAATTGCATCTTTAGCAGATTGAACTTGTTCTTCTTTAGCAGAAACATTAGCATTAGCATCTTTAAGCTCTTGTTCAGCGCTAGACACGTTTGTTTGAGCTTTATCTACAACTTCAGTTTGGGTTGCAATGTTAGCGTTAGCAGTAGCTGTGTCTTTAGCGTTAGCGTCTTGGTCAGCAAGATTAGCTTTCTGGTCTGCTTTATTAGCTTCAATGTTTTGAGGTGTAGCTTTAGAAGCAACTTCTTCAGCATGTTTAACAGCTTCAGTAGCTTCAGTAACTTCTGTTTGAGCGCTAGACACTTGTTTGTTAGCTTCATTAGCTTTATTTTGTGCATCAGTAAGTTGTTCTTTAGTTTGTTCTACAACTTTCTTTTGAGCATCAAGAGCTGGTTTTACGTCTGATGATTTTTCAGCAGAAGGCTTTTCAACAAGTGCTGGTTCATTTACGCTTGTTGCCGTATCTACATCAGAGTTAGCTTCTTGAGCAAATGCAGGCACAACAGCTGATGCAAGCCCAATAACTGCTGTTGTAGTTAACGTTTGCAATTTTTTCATCAATTTCTCCTTTAATCACATTATTGAGTGATTTTTATAGTTTCATTATGTTATTTTATCATTAATCGGTGTAATATTCAACACTTATTATTGTTTTAAGTGTAATTTATGCTACTTATTATTTATAATTTTTATCTTTACAATAATAGGTGAAGGTAAAAAAATATGAATCAAAATAACTTACAAACATTTATTGCAAAAAGAATTAGATACTTACGCCTTAAAAAAGGATTAAGTCAAGAGAAACTCTCAGAATTGGCTGGGTTGGGTTCTAAACATATTCATAACATCGAAAACGAAAAATATAATTTTCAAATACAAACACTAAATAAAATTTTAACCGCTCTTGAAGTAGATGAAAGAACTTTTTTTAACTTTGATTTCCCAATCCAAAGTAAAGAAATTGAAAACATCATCAGCCAACTTGAACAGCTTCCAGAGCCACAAAAAACAGATATTATAGATGCAATATCGACTTTATTAAATAATATAAATAACCGCTGACAAAAAAATCAGCGGTTTATTTTTATCCCAAAATTATCCTCTAAATTACTTAGAAAATTTCCTCTCCAAAATGAGTCATTTATATTCTTGTAAAATTCAACTAAATACTGTTTAAATGAAATTTCTGTTATTACTCTATTTTTATTTTGTTCTTCAATCTTTTCTTTATACTTTTTAAACTGATACTTTTCGAAATCATAAATTTTACTAACAAGTTGAGAAACTGCTTTTTCATTCTCATGTTTCAAATAAGATTTTTTGAACTTATTAACAGATTTTTCAAGATTAAAAAGTGGTATAAATTCTTGATTCTTTAACTTATTATAGAATTCATCTACTTCTTTTAATCTACTATTGTGTTCATCAAATGATAATTCTGGTGCTACAGATTTCAATATTTCTATGCGCCCTCTAACATCCTCTAATAATTCACCTACTTTTTCAGCTTGTTCAATGCACAAATTTTGATTTCCAAACCAATCTTCCTTTAATCTCTGTTGGAATTCTTCTAATAAAGTACTTATAGTTAATTCAAAATTAGTTTCTAATACTTCATCATTAATTAACTGCATAATTGTTGATTTAGTATGTAGTTGAATATGAAAAAAATTAATCGGTTTTTGACGTCTTTCAATCTCCAGTTTTAATGAAAAAAGGTAATCTTTATTCATTAAGTAGCAAGGCTTACCAGAATTTTTAAACATTTCTCTAATTTGCTCTTCTGCTGTTTTAAAACCTTGCAGTTGCAATTGCTTCACTAGCTTATCTTCTTTTTTATAGAGACTATCCCAACTCGAGAGAATTTTGGGATTTTCCCCAAATTTTGGAAATACATATAAATCATCAGCAACTTCTTTTCCTTGGAAATTTTCGTATATTTCTGTTCTGCGTTCTCCCTCTGAAAACTGTAAATATCGTCCTAGTACATCCTTTTTCAAAATATCACGAATTTGTTTTTCAGTTATATCCATATAAAATTCTTTATCTATTTTTCCACTAGGGTAATTTCTAATATAATCCAAAGCTTCTTTTACATTATAGTACTTTTCACTCAATATACTATCCTCCGAATCGTTATTTTCAGCTTATCAAATATAATTTCCTAATGCAAATTTTTTTATTTTTTTCCTTATGGTGCATTTGACGACTAAAATATTTTTGAATGATAAACTGAAAATGTAAATAAAGAACGTTCAACTATTTACCAAAAAAATTAAAGAAAGCACTAGCTTTAAGCTAGTATAGGTGTCTTCTTATGACAAATAATGAAAAATTATTGCAAACGGGATTGTTCGGGAACAATACAAATCAATCAGATAGTTCGATTGTAAATGACCGTCGAACTGCTCCAATTCTTACTAATCTCTCAACTTGTATTGCTATCAGTGTTACAGAGCCAAAACCATATTTTCCGATTGTCGGTTTTGAGAAAAATAGTAATGGAAAAAACGCTCCTATTTTTTCAGAAAAATCAATTGGTTATGAAGTATTTTTATCAATGCCAAAGGACAATGGAGCTGTTAAATTGATTAGTTTAGTTGTTCCAAATTTGGATATTGCAAACAAAATTCAGTTCAGACATTTGTATCAGTTAGTCAACCCGCGAGGTCGTTACAAGTATAAAAGTTATGATGTTATAGAAGTTTGGGCTGAAGACGTTAAAGAAGTTAGTTTAAAGTAGAAAGAAAATAGATATGAAAGATATTTCTAAAGAATTAGATAATTTAACAGCGTTTGACCTTCCTATCGAACTACGTAGAATTTTAGCAGCATACATAAATTCTGAAGTTCAAGGACGAGTTTCATCTTTTGTTAATTTGAGTTTAGTTTACTCAAACGGTCGTTACACTGATTTCATTCGTGCTTACATGTATTTTGAACTCATGCGTCGCAAAATGTTAAAGGAAATGGAAGAAATTTGTAGGGTTTTATGATTAGATATAGGTTAAATGAAAATACAGGTCATTTAATGCCAAGCTTGCCAAATTTCGTAACTCTGCTTCAAGTAGTTGGAGCAGGGTTACTATTTTGTGGCTTTATTATTAAATGGCTAGTATTTAAAGGAGCAGAAGTTGGTATTCTTGGAAGTGAAGCACAGCTTGGTTTGAATTTAATAGTGATTGGAATAGCTGTCTTGCTTTTGACGAATCTTGTTTTATTGGTTCGATTTGTTTTTAAACTATCAAAATTTGGTTCAGTATCTCTATACTATCAGCTAAGGTTGATAGAACGACAGACACACTCTGCGTTGTTAGATTCAGCAACTGCGAATCGCAAACTTGGTAGCAAATTCATAGATGTTAGTAAGGCGCATGCGGACTTCGAGAAGTCAAGCAGGCGCATCACGGTTAAAATCAAAAAATTAGCTGACCAGAGTACTGAGGATTTAGAGAAGTTTGCGGAAATGTTATCAGCTTGCTTAGTGGGAAAAAATCGTACACTCATAGTTTTAGATTATTGGTTAAGTGAAGATAAAACAGAATTTATCTATTTATTAGATGACATTGTAGAAGCTAAAGCAAGACAGCTAAAACCAAAGAAGATAACCGAATTAAAATCAGCTAATGATTTTGAAATAACAGTTGAAGAAGGCTTGACATTCTCAATGCTGAGAAATATTCACGCGTTAATTGTGGGCAATACCTCAAGCTCAAAGACAACATTCTTAAAATCATTACTTACTCAAGTTTTTATGTTTGATTCAGAAGTTGATTTAACAATCTTAGATGTTAAATCTGAGTTCAGTTCTTGGACTTTTCTTCCAACAGGTGTAATTCTTTCTGATAGTGAAGAGATTTTAGCATATTTTGAAGATTTGTTGGAATTAGTTATTAAACGTGAAAAAGAAATTGCAAAATTATCAGCACGTGATGATATTACTGGCGCAACTTTTGTGAATTTCGGTAAAGAGATGAAAATGAAGCTATGTGTTATCGAAGAGTATTCAGCTATGCTTTCTAGCATCACGGATAATAAGATGAGAAGAAGGATTCAAGATTTGGTTTTATCTATCGTTTCACGTTCTCGTTCGAGTGGTGTCTACATGTGTATCTGCATGCAACAACCGCGTTCTGAATTGCTTTCAACAGCTATTAGGGATAACTTAGGTGTTCGTATCTGTTTATCAAATGGCGCAATAACTGACGAATTAGCTCGCATGGTATTTGGAGAAGCAGATAATATAGATAATCATGCGGTCAGATTTTCAGGTTATATCATGACTAGTGATGGACAGTTCAGCAAACCCAGACGATTCTGGAACATCAATCTACATGAGAACGGTTTGGAAAAGATTAGTATTTTTAAAAAGGCTTTTATGTACGGTATAAAGAATCGAAAATCATTGGAACAACCCGCGTCTAACCCTTAAAATTTGAAACTGTGCTGTGTTAATTCTTGAACCTTTTGGACGCCACATTTTGCTCCGTCAGTGGCGTCCATATCAAGAACATATCTAATCAACACAAATCAACACAAACTATTCATTTTGTGTCAAAAACAGAAAGGATTTTTATGAAAATTAATCAAAATGATAGAAAACGAAAATTTTTTGGTCAAATTTCATTTGAGTATGAACATAATGCAAATTCAAAATTAACTGAAAAAGCTTTTCGTGAATCAGTTATTCAACGGATTAAAGACTATTGTAAAAATGAAGAAGATAGGTATCATATTATTTTTCATGATAAAGATTTAAAAGATGACGGAAGTTCAAAACCACTACATGCTCATTTTTATATTGATTTCAAGCATGCTCATACTTATTCATCTGTTTATAAAGCTTTATCAATTTCAAGAGAAAAAAATTTAGAGTTTGTTCGTAGTTCGATAAAAGCATGCCGGTACTTAACGCATCGAAATGAACGTAACATGGAAGAACATAAATTTCCGTATGAAATCGCAGAAGTTATTTCATCAAAAAATGCCAACTATATTGATGATATCATGGGAAAAATCAAAAATCATAGCAAAGAGAAAGCTGACAATGGTCTAGAAATAGACGATTATTGTTTAGAATTAAGCTATCTAATCTCAGAAGAAGGCTTACTTACAACTGAAGCAAAACAACAATTGTTTGAGCAATTCACTCAACGTATAGCACAAAAAGCATGGAATTCAAATAAAAGACAATTTGAGGAAAACAGACAAGAATATATTCAGAAGGAATTTATTCGTATGAGCAAAGGCGAACGAAATCACACAGGTATTTATATTCAAGCTGAAGGAGGAACAGGAAAATCATATTTAGCACGCTTACTTGCAGAAGAACATGATAGATTAGGCGCACATACCCCATCTATAAATAAAAAGCGTTTCGATTTAGGTTCTGGCTATAAAGGGGAAAAAACAATTGTAATAAACGAATTAGATTCAAGTTGTGGCATGACTTTTCGGGAGTTATTTCAGATACTAGAACCAGACTCAGCGACACAGTTAAGTTCACGTTTTAAAGATGCGTACATCATCAATGATTTAACAATTATCACAAATTCAGATAGTTATTGGGATTGGTGTGATTCGTGGTTTGGAAAGAAGAATAAAGAATATCATCAACTAATGCGGAGAATTAGATTTGTAATCAAAATGGTTCATGATGAAAAGAATAAGGTTATCAAAATTGAATTATGGAATTACACAGCTACACGTGATTTAAAAGAAAAAGCGAAACGAGCATTTAAAAAATTACAGACGTATATACTAAAAAGTGTAGAAAATGAAGAAGAATTTCGAAGAATTGCTTCGGATATATTAGAAAGAATTAAGAAAGAAAAAAATATTGATAGTAAAAGAAAAGTTATCGCTACAAACCCAACCGACCAAAGTAAGGGTAGCGATAACTAAAACTAGTGGAAATAATAAATACTATTTCTGCTTCTATTTTATCATAGAAAGAGAAAAATTTATATGACAGATAAGATTTTAATCAAAATAGAGAATTTAGAAGTACAGTTACCTGCGTCTCATATCATAGTTAAGAAAGATGAATATCTTGACTTAAAAAATAAGGCATCACAGGGGCAATATATGAGTTTATCAGAGGTTTTAGAGATGGTTTCAGTCTCTCGACCTTGGCTGTTAGAAAATGTTCTCTATCGGGCTGATATTAGGTCAATAATCGATATTGAGAAGAACAAAGCTGGTTTTGTGAAATATCCAGACAGTCAGGGTGGACGGTACTACTTTTTAGCTAGCAAAACGAAACAATTTTTTGAAGAAAATTTTGCAGAAATTTTTAGTTTATGATACGATAATCAAGATAATATCTTGATTATCGTCTTTTAGAAAGAGGTAATCATGTCAGTTTCATACAGAAAACGAGGAAAAAAGAATTTATGGGATTATAGGATTTTTGATAAAGATAAAAAAGTAGTTGCTTCTAATTCTGGATTTAAAACAAAACGAGAAGCTGAAATTGAAGCTTTAGCTCTTGAATTAAAGTTAATTAATGGAGTTATTATAGATAAAAATATTACGTTTTATTCACTTTGGGAGAAATGGTTAGAATTAACAGTAAAACCACTAAACAAAAGCGATATCACGTTTTATAAGCATATTTTACGAGGAAGATTCATTAAAGATTATTTTAAAGATAAACCAGCATTAAAAATCAAAGCGAGCGAATACCAAGCATTTATTAATAAGTATGCTGAAACAAATTGTCGCGACAATGTTAGTAGAATGAATGCTGAAGTTAGAAATGTGATTGGTTTTGCAAAAAGAGATAAGTTAAATATAGAAGATTTCACTGAGGGTATAATTATTTCAGGGCGTCTATCTAAAAAACGGAGAGATGAAAAATATATTCACAGCTTTAAAGATTATCAAAAATTAATAACATATCTAGAAAAAAATCTTGATTTAACAACTACTATTGTTCCGTACTTACTACTTATTCAATTAAAAACTGGAATGAGAACAGGTGAAGTTGCAGGTCTCACTTGGGATTGCATCTTATGGAAAACTTCAGAAATCAAAACTTATAGAAGATACGATACAGCTAGGCAACGTTGGACAAAAGCTAAAACAGAAGATTCAATTCGTACAATTCCTGTCGATGATGACACACTATCAGTTCTCAAAAAATTAAAACAAGAGCAAAGGGTATTCATTGAAAATGGAACAATTTCAAATAAAGAAAATATGATATTTATTGATTTGAATTATAATATTGTGACAAATGCAGGAATTAACAAGCATTTAAGACAAGTATTAAAAAAATTAAATATTACTCCTCATGAGATGACTAGCACAGGACTAAGACATACATACTGCTCAACAATGTTAGCTAAAGGAATTGATATTTGGGCAGTATCAAAATTGATGGGACATAAAGATATAAAACAAATAACTGAAACTTACGGACATTTAATAAAAGAAAAAGCTGATATTGAAAATAATAAAGTTCGTGCAGTATTAACTAGTTTAAATAAAAAGGATATTAGTTGACCAAATGTTGACCAAAAAATAAAAAAACGTTGTTAATTCAACGTTTCTATAGTATATTATATGCCCCCTGCAGGAATCGAACCTGCAACTACTCCTTAGGAGGGAGTTGTTATATCCATTGAACTAAGGGAGCTAGAGAAAAACTCTGCCGAATGAGCAGAGTTTTTTTGTCGAATTAACGACGGATTTCTTTGATACGAGCTGCTTTACCTTGAAGGGCACGCAAGTAGTACAATTTCGCACGACGTACTTTACCGTAACGAACAACTTCGATCTTTTCAACACGTGGAGTGTGAATTGGGAAGATACGTTCAACACCTACACCGTTAGAGATTTTACGAACTGTGTAGTTTTCTGAGATGCCAGCACCTTTACGTGCAATAACAACACCTTCAAAAATCTGGATACGTTCACGGTTACCTTCGACAACTTTCGCGTGTACACGAACAGTGTCACCAGGACGGAATGATGGGATATCAGTACGAAGTTGACCTTCTGTCAAGCTTTGGATTAATGGATTCATTTTATTCTCCTATCTTTGTCAATCTTGAGGAAGCTTCCTCAGCGGATAAACTGTATTTTTGTGTGTCCATTACACACAAGATACAGTTTACCAAATTTCCTAGAAAAAGTAAAGAAATTTACAGTAAAATTCCTAAAAAAATAACAAGCAAACCACCTAAGTAGGTCAAGAGAAAATAACTGTAAAAGACCTTCTTATCAGCCAAGAGTTTTTGGAGTTCATCATTCAAGGTTGAAAAAGTGGTTAGACCTCCACAAAATCCTGTGGCAAGGATAAGATAGACTTCTTTAGACTCCACATGATTGTAAAATAAGCCGATCAAAAAACAGCCCAGTAGATTAGCTATGAGAGTTCCTAGAGGCAGTACTGAACCCTGATTATAACGTGAAAAGAAATAACGCACGAGAGCACCTAATCCACAAGCAAGTGCTAGATATAATACTACCATTTCTTCCTCCCTAAATAATAAGCCAATAAAAGTCCACCACCAATGCTCAGAACTAGATAGACTACTAGACTTAGGTAAGAACCTCTATCCAGCAATTTTACGCCATCTAACATGAGGCTTGAAAAAGTCGTTAATCCTCCACAGAAGCCAGTTCCAAGCGCTAAAATGACACCTTTACTGCTTCCCTTATAAACCAAATAACCTTTGACAAGATAGACTAAGCAGAAAATTCCTAGATAGTTAGCAAAGAGAGTTCCCCATGGAAAGCCTGGACTAGCTGGCAACCATCTCGAAATCTGATATCGGATAAGTCCTCCTAGCATGGCAGCTAGAAAGATTCCTAGTGGGTAAAATTGTTCTTTTTTCATTTGATGTTTTTATCCTGATAATCGCGTGAACGTTTGAGAATATCAGAAAAAGTCTCAACGATTGTCTCTTCGTATTTTTTATTTCTGACATGACTTCTGACCTTCTCAAAGATGGCTTCTTCTCTTTTAGTATCGAGAATAGCTTTTCCTGAAGCTTTTTTATAAGCCACTACACCCTCAACTAGATGCATTCTTTCTTCTAAGAGTTTTACGATTTGGTCATCAATTTGATCGATTTCTTGTCTAATAATATCTAAATCCATAGAGTCTCCTTCATTATTTGAATGATTGTATCAAAAAGCTTCTAAATGGGCCAGTACATTCTTAGGGTTATCTAACAAAAACTGCACTGACAACTTTCATCAGTGCAACTTCATGCTTATCCTACTTTAGCAGCCAATTCTTCTGCAAATTGTTCCAAGCGTTCGATATCTTCTTCTTCTGCAGAGAGATCCACTTTGACACACTCTGATCCCTTTTCAGCTCCTGTTGCCACAAATACACGATCAAAGTCATCAACAGCTTTACAGAACTCATCGTAGAAAGTATCACCTGATCCTACTACACCGTAGATTTTACCACTCAAATTAAGATCTGCTAGGTCCTCGTAGAAGTCCATCATCTCATCTGGTAACTCTCCATCACCGTAAGTGTAGGTTGCAACGATTGCGATATCTGCTTCAAGAAAGTCAGATGCGTCAACAGTTGTACACTCATCAACATCCACCTCTAAGCCCAATTCACGCAATTTATCTGCTACAATATCTGCAATTTCTTCGGTATTACCGGTCATACTGGCAAATACAATTTTTGCTAATGCCATATCGTCCTCCTCAATTTATCTTTCTCCATTATATCACATCTTTTTCATTTTAAAAATAAAAACTCTTGTGCTACAATGAAATGAGAAAGAATTGAGGTTATTTATGGAGATTTGCCACCAAATTTTAGAAAAAATTAAAGAATATGATACCATTATCATTCACCGTCATATGAAACCAGACCCTGATGCCTTGGGAAGTCAGGTTGGACTAAAGGCTCTCTTGGAACATCATTTTCCAGAGAAAAATATCAAGGTAGTTGGTTATGATGAACCAACACTAACATGGCTGGCAAAGATGGATCAGGTAGAAGACAAAGATTATCAAGGGGCACTTTCTATCATTTGTGATACAGCAAATACTGCTCGTATCGATGATAAACGTTATATCAATGCTGAAACCATTATTAAAATTGACCACCATCCAAATGATGAAGTATACGGAGATTTTGTTTGGGTAGATACCAACTCGAGCAGTGCCAGTGAGATGATTGCTCTCTTTGCTGAAGCAACTAATCTTGAATTATCTGACTATGCAGCTAAAATGCTATGCGCTGGAATTATTGGCGATACCGGCCGTTTCCTTTATCCGTCTACTTCTGCTCGTACCCTTCGAATTGCTAGTAAACTAAGAGAACATGACTTTGACTATGCTGAATTATCACGTAAAATGGACACCATGAGCTTTAAAATTGCTAAACTTCAAGGTTATGTCTATGATCACTTAGAAGTTGATGAAAACGGTGTTGCGCGTGTCATTCTGACTCAAAAAATTCTAAAAACATATCAAGTAACAGACGCAGAAACAGCAGCCATTGTTGGTGCTCCAGGTCGTATTGATACTGTTAACCTTTGGGGAATATTTGTGGAACAAGCAGATGGCCACTATCGCGTTCGACTTCGCAGTAAATTCGTTCCAATCAATGGTGTTGCAAAAGAACATGATGGTGGAGGTCACCCACTTGCAAGTGGGGCTAACTCCTATAGCCTAGAGGAAAATGAAGTCATCTACCAAAAATTAAAAAACTTACTGAAAAAATAGATAAAAAGCTTGCCAAACTTAGCATAATCTGTTAGACTAGTATGGTAACAATCTATGGCTCGCAAAGAGACCATGGCAGAAAGGAAATATTGCAAAATGAAAAAAGATATCCATCCAGAATATCGCCCAGTTGTCTTCATGGACACAACTACTGGTTACCAATTCCTTAGCGGTTCAACAAAACGCACAAACGAAACTGTTGAGTTCGAAGGCGAAACTTACCCATTGATCCGTGTGGAAATTTCATCAGACTCACACCCATTCTACACTGGACGTCAAAAGTTCACTCAAGCAGATGGACGCGTGGATCGTTTCAACAAAAAATACGGTCTCAAATAATCATAAAAAGAACAGTTCCGACTGTTCTTTTTTTGTTCCTCAAATTAAAAGTCAACCACCACTGCTGTTCCACTACAGGTGACCATCAGCATACCATTTTCAGCACCTAAGGTTTCATAGTCCATTTTTATACCTATAATAGCATTTGCTCCACGTTCACTTGCACGCTCCATCATTTCTGCTATAGCTTCTTCTCTTGCTTGAGTCAATTCACCTTCATAACTACTCGCTCGACCTCCAAAAACATTACGGAAGCCAGCAGCCATATCTTTGAACATATTAACTCCAGCAACTACTTCACCAAAGACAATTCCTTTGTAGGCTAGGATTTTTTTCCCTTCAATTCCCGTAGTTGAAATAATCATCTTCCTTTCCTCCTAACTTCTTTTATATAATTGTAAACCCTTTCACTAACTCTGTCAATAAATACTATAAGGGGCTCAATACTTGAAAGGAAACTCTTCTCACCATCCTTGTTTGCTCTCTATTTAGTGCCAATTGTATGGATGGTGACCTAAATCTTTTCTTTGCAAGCCTAACTTGAGATAGGCTTCTCAGCCTCACTATTCTTACCAATAGTAGAGCTTAAAATCTATGACTGGTATAGAAAATACTGTTCTCTCCTGCCCCCTTTTTGCCCCAAAACTACAAAAAAGCCTATCGACCAAGCTAGAAAGCTTGATACAATAGGCTTTTTCTAAATTCATTATTTAACAGCGTCTTTAAGAGCTTTACCAGCTTTGAATGCTGGAACTTTTGAAGCTGCGATAGTGATTTCTTTACCAGTTTGTGGGTTGCGACCTTTACGTGCTGCACGCTCACGAACTTCGAAATTACCAAAACCAATCAATTGAACTTTTTCACCAGCTGCAAGGTAATCAGCTACTGCTGCAAATACAGCATCAACTGCTGCTGCTGAGTCTTTCTTTGTCAATTCTGTAGCTTCTGCTACTTTAGCGATCAAATCTTGTTTGTTTGCCATGTTAATAATTCCTCCAAATATTTTCTAATTAACAATTACAATCATATCCTAAATTCTCTTGTAGGTCAAGTCAAAAACGCTATTTCTTGCTATTTTCTTTATTTTTTTAGGACTCGTATCTGACCAAAATAGCCCAAGCATTTTCACCTGTATGGGTCTGAATAATAGAACCTGTTTCAAGTACAGAGATTGGTTTTTCAACGAATGGTTGTAGGATTTCTTTCATCTCTTCTGCCCAGTCCCTAGTTCCAGAATAGGAAATACCAATCTCAGAAACAGAACGCTCTGACAGTGTTGAAACTAGTTCATCCAACCATTTCTTAAAGGTTTTTGCTCCACGTCCTTTAACGATTGGTTGCAATTCATCATCTTTCATCTGCATGACTACGCGGATATTTAATAGAGAGCTTAAAAGACCTGTCACTCGGCCAATACGGCCACCTTTAACAAGGTTTTCCAAGGTAGAAACACCGATGTAGAGCTCTGTGTTTTTCTTGACTTCTTCAACATGAGCCACAATTGTTTCTATGTTTTGTCCTTCTTGAGCTAACTTAGCTGCTTCAACCACTTGAAACTTTAGGGCTTGGTCTGTAAAGGAACTATCCAATACGGTCACATTAGCCGTTGACAAACTTGCACCCTGACGAGCTGCTTCGACAGTTCCTGATAAGGCATGAGACATATGAATGGCTAAAATTTGACTACCGTCTTTACTTAACTCATCAAAAATCTCAGCAAAGAGTCCAACTGGAGGTTGACTTGTTTTAGGCAGATTTTTACTCTCTTTCATCAAGCGAAGAAATTCCCCTTCTTCAAGATCAGCATCCGAATAAAGAACACTATCAATCATTACAGAGAGCGGAACGACGGTAATATTTAATTCTTTGACCACTTCTGGTTCAATGGTAACTGACGAATCTGTTACGATTTTTACTTGTGTCATAATTCAAATCTTTCTATATTTCACTTTTTGAGTGAGTTTTTTCAATTTAACTATAACAATTATATCAAAAAAATGCTAAAAATTCATACTGTATCTATTCATTTTTATGATGGAATTTATAGATTTTTAAATCTTTCATTTTATAAAAATAGTCGCCTTCAAAGACGACTATTTTGGTATCATCATAAACGTTCATACAAATCTTGCATCTGTATGTCATCAGGAACCAACTTGAGATAGTGTTGGATCTGTTCTTTTGCTTCTTCAAACCTTCCAAGTTCGCGTAATAGATGAATATATTGCTCTAAAAACTCAGGATTTTCCTTGAGTTCTGAAACCAATGCCTGATAAGATTCATAGGCAACATCCAAATCTTCAGTTTCTTGGTAACTCCGTGCAATCATCCACTTAGTCAAGAGATTTTCTGGCTCATATACTTCTAAGGCTAGAATATCCTCATACCGTTCTTGCTCCTGATACATGGTTGCTAGTCGCAAGAGGATTTCTTCTTGGTCTTCCGCATCTTCTTGAGCTTGAAGAAGATAAGCTTCCGCCTGCTCGGGTTGATGCAATTCGTAAGATAATTGTGAAGCAAGGAGTAGTAAACGTGTTTCGAATGGATTTTTTTCCAAACCTTGTTGAGCTATCAGTAAGGCTTGCTCAGTCTGGTGTTCCTTATGTAGAGCCTGACTATAACCATACTCATACCCTTCAAAATCTGGAGAAATAGTATCCAGCTGTTTAAAATATAAAACTGCCTTTTGATATTCCTCTTGATCAAAGTAAAGACTTGCTAATTCAAATGCAGTCTGATCTTCATACTCTAACTCTAAAGCTTTTTCTAAAAACTCTATGGCTGATTCAAACTTTCCAAGTCGAGCATAGGCAGTTCCAATTCGTTGATAGGTCGAAATCCCTGTCTGCTCATATATTTCACGATTATCCAGTTGAGCATAGCCCTTAATCGCTTCTAAATCATTTCCAAGTTCACTATCTAACTCTGCTAGCCCAAAAATCAATAAAGGATCATCAGAGTAATTAAGAGCTTCTAATAGCTTGTCGCGAGCTACATCCGTCAATCCTTCCATTTGATAAAAATCAGCCTTTAAAACAAGCGCAGATACATAAGAATCGCTATTGGGTTGAATTTCTTCCAGATAAGCAAAAGCTTCTTCGATTTGTCCGTCTTCACTTGCGATACTAGCTAGATTGAGATTTACTTCTGGAAATATTGGAGCTAGTTTTTCAAAGATTTGACGAGCTTGTGGATAAAAACCAATACCTTCTAGATAATAAGCCAGTTCCAGAAGAAGATCATCAGAGTCTTCTACCAATGCTTTTTGAAAATAGTAATCAGCTTTTGTTAAATCTTGCTGATCCAAAGCTTCAAGCATTTCTTGACTATTGCTCACCTTCAACCTCCTCTTCTAACTCATACAGACCACTAACTTTTTTATACCATTCAAAAATAGCTGAAATAACAACTTTGGCTGAAGCATAAACAGGAATTCCCAATAGGACTCCCCAAACACCAAACATAGAACCAGACGTCAACAAAACGAATAGAATAGTGATTGGATGGATGTTTAGCTGACTACCTAAAATCAATGGAGACACAAAACGACCTTCAATTGTCTGCTCTACGATAAAAACGATAATAACTTTCAAGAGCATAACTGGTCCAGCAATTAACCCTAAGACCAGAGCTGGTATCATAGCAAGGAAACTTCCAAGATAAGGGATAAGATTTAAGACCCCCGCAGTAATACCAAGAGTCACCGCATATCTCAAACCAATAATTTTAAAGAAGATGATAAACATAATTGCCACGATAATAGCAACAGTAATTTGTCCTCTAACATAGTTAGAAAGTTGTTGGTTCACATCCGTTAGAACCTTACCTACTGGTTCTCTCAATTTATTTGGTAAGAATTGAGTGATATGATTTCTCAAGCCTTTTCCATCTCTAAGGAGATAAAAGAGCATAAACGGCATGATAATTAGAGCGACAATGACTTGTGACGTTCCACTGATAATAGCACTCACCCAGTTCACAGCCTTAGAAGATATATTACTTGCCCAAGCAGTTGCTTGTGTTGAAAACTGAGCCAGAACCTGTTCCAGTTGAGGTCTAAAGTCATCTGGCAAACGCTTAGTTACAAGATCATCAATAACTCTATCAGCATCTTCGAGATAATTTGGTACATTTTGCGCAAAAATAACTACCTGACGTTGAAGATTTGGAATCGCAACGGCCAGACCAATAATCAAGAGTATGGCAATAATGACAAAGATAATACTAATGGCTAAGACACGATTTATCTTGTACTTCTCCATCAAATCTACCAGTGGATTTAAGAGATAAAAAAGTAATCCTGATAAAATAACAGGCAACATAACCACTGATAAAAAATCAACGACAGGGATAAATAAAAAACTAATCTTACTTAAAATAAAAATATTCAAACCTAGTAACAAGGCTACCAAAAAAACTGTAACAGCCTTATTATCTAAAAACCATTTAAAAAACCAAGATAAATTAAAATGTTTCTCTTTTTGTTCCATATCTACTTCCTTTCCTTTGTCCTTTCATTATACCATTTTTACAGGGAATAAACTGTTTTTAAAGTGTTGAGGTGACGATTGAGAACTTTAACAAAGCGACCTTGCTTTTTACTAATTTTATACTTAGATGTTTCATACTTTTTTCACTATTTTCTTCAGGTCTCCCAATTTATGATATAATAGAAGCATCTTTATTTAGAGGTATAGCTATGATTGAAACAATTTATTTCGGAACTTACACACGTCGTTTATCCCAAGGGATTTATCAAGCTGATTTTGATACAGAAACTGGGCAACTATCCAATCTTAAACTATTTGCAGCTGAGCCAAGTCCCACCTATCTTGCCTTTGATCAAGAAAATCACCTCTACACTGTCGGTAGCAAAGATGGACAAGGTGGAATTGCTGCCTATCAAACAGATGGTACTTTGCTAAACCATCTTGTGACAGAAGGTGCTCCTCACTGTTATGTTGCAGTTGACGAGAAACGTAGCCTAGTATATGGGGCTAACTATCACAAGGGACAAGTTTTGGTCTATAAACGTAAAGAAGATGGTAGTCTAGAATTGGCTGATACAGTTCAGCATAGCGGTCATGGTCCTCATAAAAATCAAACTTCTCCACATGTACACTTTACAGATTTAACACCAGATCAGTATTTAGTGACTTGCGACTTAGGTACTGATGAGGTTACTACTTATGATGTCAATCCAGAAGGAAAACTAAATAAGATAATTACCTACAATTGCAGTCCTGGTGCTGGTGCACGTCACCTTGTTTTTCACAACCACTACAAGATTGCTTATCTCATCTGTGAACTCAATAGTACAATTGAAGTATTGATTTATGATGGTGTTGGTGCATTTGAAAAAATGCAAGTTATTTCTACCCTTCCTGAAGGATTTAATGACTTTAATGGAACTGCTGCTATTCGTCTCTCACAAGATGGAAAATACCTGTACGCATCAAACCGTGGTCATGATTCTATTGTAGTTTACACTATTCTAGCTGATGGTAGTTTAGAATTGTTGGAATTCGTTCCTACAAACGGAAAAACTCCTCGAGATTTTATTCTCTCACCAGACCAAGAATTCCTCATCGCCGTTCACCAGGATTCTGATAATGCAACTGTCTTTAAACGTAATCCAGAGACTGGTCGTCTTGCAGAACTTTCCAATGATTTCCACGTTCCCGAAGCGGTTTGCGTCACATTTTAAACATAAAAAGGCTCTATAATTTCTGTAGTGGGTAAAACCACCATAGGAATTATGGAGCCTATTTTGTTGTAGAAAAAAAGTCCCAT
>NZ_JARZZP010000040.1 GCF_029948085.1 Streptococcus taonis
ACGTCTGCTTCTGAATCAGCATCAACAAGTGCGTCAGAGTCAGCAAGCACATCAGCTTCTGAATCAGCCTCAACAAGCGCGTCAGAATCAGCAAGCACATCAGCTTCTGAATCAGCAAGTACAAGCGCTTCTGAATCAGCATCAACAAGTGCATCAGAATCAGCATCAACAAGTGCATCAGAATCAGCATCAACAAGTGCATCAGAATCAGCCTCAACAAGTGCATCAGAATCAGCAAGCACAAGTGCATCAGAATCAGCAAGCACAAGTGCATCAGAATCAGCAAGCACATCAGCTTCTGAATCAGCATCAACAAGTGCATCAGAATCAGCAAGCACATCGGCTTCTGAATCAGCATCAACAAGTGCATCAGAATCAGCGTCAACAAGTGCGTCAGAATCAGCAAGCACATCGGCTTCTGAATCAGCGTCAACAAGTGCGTCAGAGTCAGCAAGCACATCGGCTTCTGAATCAGCATCAACAAGTGCGTCAGAATCAGCAAGTACATCCGCTTCTGAATCAGCATCAACAAGTGCATCAGAATCAGCAAGCACATCAGCTTCTGAATCCGCATCAACGTCTGCTTCTGAATCAGCATCAACAAGTGCGTCAGAGTCAGCAAGCACATCAGCTTCTGAATCAGCCTCAACAAG
>NZ_JARZZP010000041.1 GCF_029948085.1 Streptococcus taonis
CTCCAAACAAAAAAGAAGTTTATCTTTATACTGGTGAAGATGCAGATGTTGATATCACATTTAACGACGATTCTGGAAAAATTAAATCAGCTTCACTTAAAAAAGGTGGAAATATTGCCCTAAATAATATTGATGGGAATCCAGATAAACAAGATAATGAATATGGATACACTGTAACAGCAATTAATTCTGAAACAGCTACGCCTGCGAAAATTAAAGTAACAGGACAAGTTTCTGGCATATCGGCAGAAAAATTACCGAAAACAGAAAACGATTCTTTAGATCTTGTAACGCGTTTTGCAACTGCAACTGATACTGATGGAGAATTAATCAATAATACTGCGGTAAAAACTAAGAAAAATGGAGAGGTTGTTGGTTCTTACTTAACCGACCCAGGTGCAGTAACTTTCGTATTAAAAGCACAAACTAAGAAATATGATATTAAGGTTCCATCAGAAGCAGATAGAGGAACTGTAGCGGATGCTAATAATGTTACTGATAAAGAGTTTGAGAAAATTAAAGAGAAAGTTAAAGTTGAATATTCTCAAAACAATCCAGATGCACGTTTAGCTGACAAAAAAGGTCAAGAAGTAGAAGATGCTTCAAAAGTTGTTGATAAAGTAGAAAAAGA
>NZ_JARZZP010000042.1 GCF_029948085.1 Streptococcus taonis
GTAGAGTTCAAGACACCAGTAGACACAATTACCCCAGGTGACAAAGACGCTACAGTCGTTGTGACATACCCAGATGGTTCTAAGGATGAAGTACCAGTTAAAGTAACTGTAAAAGATCCAGAGAAGACATCTGATGCAGACAAGAACACTCCAACAGCGAAAGATCAAACTGTTAAACCAGGAGATAAACCATCTGCTAAAGATTCAATCGGTAATGTCGGAGATCTTCCTAAGGGCACAACAGTAGAGTTCAAGACACCAGTAGACACAACTACACCAGGTGATAAAGACGCTACAGTCGTTGTAACATACCCAGATGGTTCTAAGGATGAAGTACCAGTTAAAGTAACTGTAAAAGATCCAAGTGCACCAGCTACAGATGCAGACAAGAACACTCCAACAGCGAAAGATCAAACTGTTAAACCAGGAGATAAACCATCTGCTAAAGATTCAATCGGTAATGTCGGAGATCTTCCAGAAGGAACAACAGTAGAGTTCAAGACACCAGTAGACACAATTACACCAGGTGATAAAGAAACTACAGTCGTTGTGACATACCCAGATGGTTCTAAGGATGAAGTACCAGTTAAAGTAACTGTAAAAGATCCAAGTGCACCAGCTACAGATGC
>NZ_JARZZP010000004.1:0-66050 GCF_029948085.1 Streptococcus taonis
AAAGTGACAGATTTATTAAGGGAAGTCCCCAATATCTTTGAATCATTAGAGTGCTTTTTTAAAACTAAATAACTATACTTAGTGATTTTCAAATTCCCAACCTTGACGAAAAACGATTATTTATCCAAGAACAAGCAAATAATTTGGTAGATAAGCTTAATTCTATCAAAGAAGGAACCTATGCAATTGATGACGAACTAACGGAAAAAATTATGAGATTCTCAGAAGAAAATAATCTTCGTCACATAAAACGCCTTGTTCAGGATACAATTGCGGAAGATTTCAGAAGAAAATATGAAGGAGAATGAGTTCCGCATTTTTGGGGTGAGTCAAAATAAAAATCACGGTTCTGTGATTTTTTAAGGTTATAGGCTTTTGCTAATTTGAACTGCTGGGTGACTTGATTACTTATCCAGCTTCTTTTTTACGATAACATTTTACATAATTTATATTATGTATTATCAAAGACTGTCCAAGGCATTCTTTTGCTCATCATTGACAATATGGGTATACAAGTCGGTAACTTGTGTGCTAGCATGTCCTAGCTGGTGACTGACCAGAACCTGTGATTTGGTCGCATCATAGAGACGTGTTGCAAGTGTGTGGCGTAGTTTGTGGGGTGTCACTCGGACTTTGAAATCTTCAGAATACTTTGCCACCATCTTTTCGACACTAGAAGCGTCAATACGGTTTGGAACACCTCTATATAAAGTTAGAAAGAGAGCTGTATCAGTCTTTTCTGTCTTATAACGTTTGTCTCGAATAGCGAGATATTGCTCCAGATAAGGCTTAGCAAAGGCAGCAACATTGACCGAATCCCGTTTTCCACCTTTTCGAGTGACATCAATGACCATCATCTTGAGATTAAGGTCTCGAAGGTCCAGATTTACTGCCTCAGAGAGACGAACACCAGAGGCAAGAAGAAGGGCTATAATGGCTAAATCTCGCTCTTTATTCTTATTAAAAGAAGATAGGGCGCGATTTGAGAGAGTTTTGGGGTATTCCTCATCGATATAATTTAAAAATCCCTCTGTTTCATCACCTAAAAAGAGCTTTTGCTTGATATTTTCAGCTCGCGCCGCCAAGGTTTCTTTCTTTTTCTTTGTAGCAACCTTCTTCATGACATTGCGATAGAAATAAGGTTCACCTTGCTCATTTTCAACTTCCTCTGTCAAATACTTGTAAAGACTAGACAGTGCAGATAAAGTACGGTTAATGGTTGATTGAGAAACCCCGTTTTTCGTCGTATTGGCATTGAGCAGAGGACGTTCACGCAAGTAAAGAATAAAAGATTCCATGTCTTTCTTGGTCATGTTCTCAAGAATATCCAAAGGAATATTAGCCATAGTGTCAGCATTCGATATGCCAGATTTTAAAACCCAGGTAAAAAATCGATCGTATTCCTTTAAGTATTCGTACAAGGTCGTAAAACTATAGGGAACAGCCAGTTTCGATTGATAGTATTCTAGAACGTACCAGGGCATGACTTGTTTAAGTTTATCGATACGCTCTAATAAGATCTCGCGTTTCATGTTTTTCTCCAAATCTTTCTATACTAGTAGTATAGCATAAGCAGATATATTTTTCAAGAAAATTATAGTTTTTCGGAAAGATGTTATAGAGGATATTTAGGAATGTTCAAATAAGCTATACAATACTAAAAAACGTCTAGATTCGCTAAGTGAATTATTGATCATTAATTTATTGACTTCAAAAATTTCTAAAGCTTCTACAGTTTAAGTTTATTAGAATAAATTATAAAAACTCGATACCATTATTTAGGAATCGAGTTTTGATTCATATGACTCGGTCTATCATTTTAATTACTAATTTTAGACCAACTATATGCGAGACATAACATAAATTATGTAAACTCGTTTTCCTACAACAATAAATCTTTCACTTTCCCAATTTCACTTTTTGGAATAACTAGGTGAATCATATCACCGAGGTACATTCTGGTTGAACCGTTAACGGTTTGGCTCTTGCCATTATGGACTTGAGTTGTGATGAGGATATTATGTGGTAAGTTGAGTTCATGTACTTGTTTCCCTGCTATTTTATCTGAAACTGGAATTTCAATGAGGGTAACTTCTCCATCATCAGTTACTGATTCAGGTAGCATTTTCTCCAGCATGGCTTCATAGACAGGCGCTCCTTTGAGCAGATCCATGATAATATAGGCAACTAAAGTCACCATGCCTAAAGGCATGAGATTTCGGATGTCACCAACCATTTCAGTTACAAGTATCATAGCTGTCAAAGGTGCTTTTGAGATAGCCCCAAAATAACCACTCATTCCAAGAATCACAAAGATAGGAAATTGCTGCTGGGTAACAAGGCCAAGATTGACACAAATAACCCCCACCAGGGCACCAAGTAAGGAACCTAAAGCTAAAATTGGCAAGAAAATACCACCTGGCAGTCCACTACCATAACTGATCATACTCCAGATAAATCGAATAATAAAGTAAGCCAAGAGAATTTGGAAGTCAAAATCTTGTTCTGTTAAGGATAAGACAACCTGATTGCCTCCACCAAGTATCTGTGGCAGGAAAACTCCTACTGGAATGATAAGAAGAAAGGCTAGAATAGGATAATAGGCCTTATCCAGATGAATCTTTTGGCCAATCCAATCATATACTTTTCCAACGTTAAGAACGGCTTGCTCATATAGATATCCAGAAACTCCAAGAAAAATCCCCATAACCAGATAAATCCAATATTGACTAAGACTCATTTGAGGAATATTATCAGGCATATCAAGCACAGGTGTTAAGCCAAAGATGAGAAGGGAAACAAAGTTTGCTACTAGACTAGCAGCCAAGGTAGAAACCCAAAAGAATCGTGAAAAATGGTGATAGACTTCTTCTACTACAAATAATAACCCCGCAATCGGTGCATTAAAGGCTGCAGCAAGTCCAGCAGCAGCTCCACTAGCAATCAAAGAACGCTCCTCAACAGGGCTAGACTTGAGCCATTTAGCAATTCCTTTTCCTCCAGTGGCACCTAGCTGAATACTGGGACCTTCACGACCGAGCATAAGCCCGCTCGCAATTGCTAATATACCTAAAATGTATTTTTTCCAGAGAACACTCCACCATTTGAGAGACATGAGACCTTTTAACTCTGCCTCAACTTGAGGAATACCAGAACCTTTGATATCTTTTTCTGAGCGTGTTAATTTGGCACTAAGTAAGCAAATGAGGATATAAAACAATAAAATAATCAATAGATTCCGTATCAGATTCTCTTGGTCATGATAAAATCCTTGAACGATATGAAAGCCTTTTTCAATCAAAAAACGAAATGACCCAACAATAAGTCCTACGACTAATCCAACAATAATACCTCGCCCTACTTGAGCTAAGATTGTACTGGACGCGAAGGCAAATTCTTTCTTGGAACTAAGTAATTCCGACTGTTCCTCCATAATTCTCTCCTTTAATTATCTTTTACTAGTTTCTGAAACGATCGTTTTAATCGGTTCAAAACTGGTGCGATGAATAGGTGTGACACCGTGCTTTTCAATTCCTTCTAGATGCTTAGCAGTTCCATAGCCAGCATTTTGAGCAAAATCATAACCTGGAAATTCTTCGTCATAGTTAGCCATGATCTTATCTCTTGTAACCTTCGCAACGATAGATGCTGCTGCAATAGATAAGGAGTTGGCATCCCCTTTGATGATGGATGTCTGAGAAATCGACAAATCCAACTTCATAGCATCAATCAAAAGATGTTCTGGCTGAGGGTCAAGCTGAGAAATAGCTTCTTTCATGGCTAGTTTAGTTGCTTCATAGATATTGACTTGATCAATGACTTGATTGTCCATAATTCCAATACCAATTGCTAGAGCATTGTCCTTAACAGCTTGAAAAATCTCCTCATGTTTTCTCTTAGGGATCTTTTTACTGTCATTTAAGCCTTTAATCTTACAATTTTGGGGAAGAATGACTGCTGCAGCAACAACAGGCCCAGCTAAAGGCCCACGTCCAACTTCATCTACACCTGCAATTAAGCTAAGACCTTGAGCGTAAAACTCTTTTTCATAGCTAAGCATGGCTTCTAAGCGGAGATTTTCATCAATTTCAGCTTGAATAGATTTCTTACGTTTTTCAATTTCCTTTTGTACACCTGAACGAGAATCTTTTTCAAATTCCTTAAACAGAGGACTTTCAAGTTCAGTTATCTTTGCTAATTCTTCTTTTATTTCTTTAATCGTTGCCATTGAGGTCTTCCAATGTATCTAATGTATAGTTGCCTAGTTTTCCATCACGAACTTCCTTGACGAAAAGGTTGTAAAAGCGATCATAATCATCACGGAAACCAAGGATACGAGTCATGTCCATGATAATTTCAGGAGCTTCGTCGTCCAGATTCATCTGTTTAAAACGTTCTTGAAGTTTTTCAGGATAATGCGATTTAAAGTAATTAAGACCGAAAATCGTTACTTCATCCATTGGAAGCAACTGATCCTTGATAGCTCCTGTAAGAGCAAGTTTAAGAGCAACAGTTTCATCTTCAAATTTTGGCCAAAGAATACCTGGAGTATCCAAGATTTCCAAATCCTTATTTGTTTTGAGCCATTGTTGGCCTTTGGTCACACCTGGCTTGTTACCAACTACAGCAATTTTCTTACCAGCCAAACGGTTCATTAGCGTCGATTTACCAGCGTTTGGAATCCCGATTATCATGGTACGTAAGGTTTCGATTTGAATCCCACGTTCCTTTTGACGAGCTATCTTATCTGCCATGAGTTTCTTAGCAGAGTCCGTTACGACTTTTACCGTAATTTGCTCTTTAGAATTGATTGCCAATGTTTGAATGCCTTGTGATTCAAAGTATTGACGCCACTCTTTTGTTAATGCTGGGTCTGCTAGGTCTGCCTTGTTCAAAATCAATAGTCTTGGTTTATCCCCGATGATTTTCGTCAGCATCGGATTTTGACTAGACAAGGGCAATCGTGCATCGACTAAAACTGTTACAAAATCAACGAATTTTAAATTTTCCTGAACCTGACGACGCGCCTTGGACATATGTCCAGGAAACCATTGAATAGTTACCATTCTGTAAAATTCCTTTCTCTTATTGGATTTGTATTTATTTTTCCAGTTTCAAAAATTAAATAGATATTCTTTTTCTAAAATAAATCACTATCTTTTATTATAACATGATTTCTCGTATTTGACGCTTGATTCAATGCCGATTGTAAAATGTTTTCTAAGTAAATCAGTCACAAATGAAATTCCTCATTGTCTAAAACGATTGAAAAATAATAGTGTTCACCATGATTTTTAACATAGTTGCTAATATACTTTTCTGTTTGGAAAATGGATTTACTGCTATCAATAGTTGGATCTTGTTTCTCGTAATACCAATTATCATAAGTATGTGTCAGTTGGCCATTCTTGTAGCAAAAAACATCTCCACCTAGTATAATTTGATTATTGGCTTTGAGAATACCAAGTAAGTCTGGGATTACTGAATAATCATAAGCGTATGCGTCAATTCCTAAGTCACGTAAATCAATTCCTCTTATATTTGTTTTCTCGAAATACTGTTTCATAAAGTTCATTTTTCCAGTTTCTCTTGATAAGCAAAATCGATAACTACCATACAGTCGTTATCGATTTTAATGATTTTTAATCTTTTTCGCCTAGCTGACTATTGATTCTCATCATGATACTTGCAATTTTTTCTCCCCAATATGGATCTGAAGCATAGAGGACATTCATACCTGATCCTTTATTTCCTAGGTATGTTCTGCCATTATCGATGTAATTTTCGCGGATCCACTTGGCTGCACCTAAGATACCCTTATCAACATCGTCAAAGCTTTTTGCTGAATCATATGGTGTTGTATCATAAGCAGCGATACCGAAGAAGTTATTCTTATCCTTAGCGATTTGGCTACGTCCCCATGAACTTTCTAGGGCACTATGGGCGATTAGATAGAGAGCGTTAATCTGATAACGTTTTTCAGCTTCTTTAAAGATTGCTCCTTTACCTGCCAGACGACTTCCTTTGATATTCATAAGAGAATAGACTTTATCTAATTCTTCAGCTGTGTAATTGGTTGGTTTTCTTAAATCTCTAAATAAGAAAGGATTTTCAACTGTAAAGTTGTCAAAGTTAGCTCCATCAGCTGAATAATACTTCTTACCAATGGTCATAGCCGAGCTATGTGGTGCAACTCGAATACTAGCATAAGGTGATAACTCATGGTAGAGATATTTACCATCCGTAGTATAGTGAGGAATGAAGTCACTTGCAGAACTAACTGCTACAAGATCAGTCTTGTTCATATAACCTGAAAGGCCAGAGATTTTGACTGGAAGTCGACCACCTTGAACTTCTGCTCCCGTAACTGAAACAATGCTACCTTGTGAGATATAGCTTAGCCTATCACCAGAAGCACTGTAGACATAAGCTGTAATTGGAACTACCTTATAGTAAGATGATGGATCAGAAATCCATTTTCCATTACTTTGGAAAGAATAGTCTTTACCTCTGATTTTGAAAGTCCCAGTTACATAAACCCCATCTTCTTTGAGGTAATACCAAGCGTCATAGTCCTTATCAAAAATCCATTCATTCTTAGCCATATAGCCACCAGATTTTAGATAGTAAGCACCCTGCCATTGATTTTCAGCATAGGCGCCATCCGACTTGAGGTAGAACCAGCTATTATATTTCTTATCAAAGATCCATTCATTATCAGCCATAGCTCCACTATCTTTTAGATAGTATTTAGATTTCCATTGGCTACTTAGCATGTCACCATCTTTATTAAAATAGTACCATGAACCACTGATTTTCTCCCACTTGTCGCGAATAATTTTTCCTGATGCTGTAGCATAATACCACTTATCCTCAAGTTTTAACCAGGCATTTTCCGCCATAGCACCACTACTTTTGAGAAGATAATCATTATAAATAGTATTGCTTAACATTGTGCCAGATTCATCAAATCGGTACCAAACACCAGCTATCTTTTTCCAACTATTACGAGTAATTTTCCCATCTTCATTGGCATAGTACCATTTATCAGCAATTTTTACCCAAGAATTTTCTGCCATAGCACCACTAGTCTTGAGAAGATAATCATTATAAATAGTATTGCTTAACATTGTGCTAGATTCATCAAATCGGTACCAAACACCAGCTATCTTTTTCCAAGTATTACGAGTAACTTTCCCGTCCTCAGTAGCATAATACCATTGGTCATCAATTTTTACCCAAGCATTTTCTGCCATAGCACCACTACTATTCAATAGGTAATCATTAAAGATAGTGCTACTAAGCATGATACCATCTTGATTGAAATAGTACCAAACACCAGCTATTTTTTTCCAATTCGAAACTGGTTGATTATTCTCATAATAACGCCATTGGTTATTTTCTTTTTGCCAACCTTCTTTGTTAACTACTTCTACTATTGCTTCTTTTGAAGATTGTTCCTGGGTATCAGGAGTTTGAGAGGTTGCTTTTTCAGCCTTGTTTTGATGTTTCTTCTCATTTCCTACTGTATTCGAAGAAGTTCTTTCTGATGATTTAATATTATTGGTAGCTTGAGAATCCTCGGCATAGACGGTTGTTTTTGCAAAACATGCCATAGAGAGGGCAACCGTACTTGCCAGCAATATTTTTTTCATTCTTTTCTCCTAGTAAATACCAAGATTGGGATTTGTTTTTCCTAAATATTGTATTAAAATCGCTAATTATCAATTTTATTATACAATATTCTGTTAAATATAAAAGTAGTATCTTTCAGAAGAAAAGAACTTGTAATATTTTTAAAATATTTTAGAAATAAAAGTAAATAAAAAGTAGTCGAACATCAGCTGAACGACTACTTTTTTAATAACATTATGCCTGACCATAGAACTCTTTGCGTTTCGTTTTAGTTACTTTACTAGTACTCTTCCAAAGATTTGGATTGATGAAGATAGTGACGATTGCTAGTATTGCAAACCCAATCCCAACATACCAGTAGGGTGCATCCAAGGTTGTTGAGCGTCCAGAAAGATTGACAATCCCGCGGAAAAGTGTACCTGCCGTAATAATCGCTACTGCCGAATTCCATAGATTTAGACTAATACGAGAGAAATGTGGGAGAACCTTGAGAAAGATTGCTAGTAGAATTCCTCCAATAAGAGGTACTGCAAATAAATAGTGCATATGAACAGAAGTTTCTCCAAAGCTGAATGCTTCGTAAATTCTAGAAAATGCAAAGAAGAAAATAGTGATTAGTGTATAAGAAATGACCGTTTTTTTTAATCGTTTTTTTCTAAAATTAGTAACCAATGTAGACAATGTCACTCACCGCCCTTTCTGAAATTTTGTTTCCACCAGTCGTTGGTTTATTGATAACCTGACCGTTGAAGTAAAGTGTAGATGATCCACCACCATCAAGGTTGTAGGCTGTTTTTGCTCCATAAGATTTCATGACCTCAGCTAGCTGATAAAGAGATAGACCTTCACTTTCAGAGGTACGTCCATCTGAAACCACGATGATATAGTGGTTTTCATCAATAATACCAATAGCTGTACGAGGATTTGAAGCCATGGCCTGTCCTACTTCTGTATTGGTATCAACTGCAATTTCACCATTTTCGACCAAGGCTGGTCCAAAAGCCAAGAGATTGACGACACCGTCATTTACTAGTTGCTCAGCTGAGATCTGATCTTCGTAAATAACCTTGAAAGAGCCGTCTTTATAAATAGCTAAGTCCCCATTACTAGAATCTTCACGAACAGTATCACGATAAACAACTCCATTACGGATAACATAGCCTGTAGAGTTTGCTCCATAGTAGTCCCCATTTACCGCTAAAATAGCATTGTTGTCAGCTGCGGTAACAGAGGTTTTTGCAGTTACGTTAGTTCCGTAGGCATTTTGAGCAAAGGCAGTTTTCAGATAATCTGATGAGCTCAGAGTAATATCAGCAACGTAGACTTGGGTATTATTGACCGTCGTTTCAGACAAATTGACAGAAATATTGTCATCTTTATAACTAGAGTCAGTGACAGTAGCTGTTTTAGCAGCTTGACTTGCTGCTGCAGCATTGGAACTTGTGCTAGTTGTGGCAACTGTCGAGATAGTTTCAGCGAGGACAAAGGTCTTTAGCATTGAGTAACTAAAGGATCCTGTCAAGAGTAGGCCAAGAACTGAGGCGTAAGCATAGCGTTTCTTTAAAAATTTCATAATACAGTTGATGTCCTTTCTTTAAAGATGAATTTCTTCTGAACTGTCCAAGAAACAGCGAAGAGAAGGATGCCGACGATAACTTTAGCAATCAGAAGGTTGATACCAAAGACTGTAAAGAAGAGACGAATCAGTAGCGTGTCTAAGACAAAGAGTCCAACTGCTAGACCAAAGTATCCCATCCCTGTTTTCACAAGGCTATCGTCATTTTTAAAGACTAGTTTCTTATTTGTAGAATAGTTGAAAATAGAGCTAGTCACACGAGCGACTCCGTTTGCTAGAAAGATTCGTAGACTCGTCGGAACTGTCGGTAAAATCAAGATTGCTAGAGCGTAAACGACATAGTCTACAACAAAGCTACTAAGAGATGATAAGGCAAATTTAAAGATATTTTTATAAATCATGAGCCCATCTTGGATTGGACGGAAGTGTGAAGCCTCATTATCGTTGATATAGACAGTTTCAATAGGTACTTCTAGAATCTCGTATTCTTTTGTTGCTTCGAGCAACATATTCATTTCATATTCGTAACGTTGGCCTTCAATCTTAAGCATAAACGGTATCAAGTTTGTAGTAAAAGCACGAAGACCTGTCTGCGTATCTGTTACTCCTACTCCTGTTTGAAGCTTAAAGAGAGCTTTGGTTAAGCTGTTACCAAAACGGCTACGAAGGGGAACTTTTCCAGAAAAGGCACGTACACCCAAGATTAGCTTGTTTGGATTTTCGGAAGCTTTATTAGCCGTTCGGAAAATATCCCATACCTTGTGCTGTCCATCCGCATCTGCTGTGACAACCGTACCATAAATGTTTTGTTCTTGGATATAAGTAAAGGCTGTTTTTAGAGCCTGCCCTTTACCTTGGTTCACCTGGTGACGAATGACAGTAGCAAATTGTTTTGCTTTATCAAAGATTTTTTGGCACTCTGATGAACTGCCGTCGTCTATGACTAAGATATGAAAATCACTCTTTTCGTGAATTTTTTCGATGAGTTTGATAAGTTTATTATCTGGTTGATAAGCTGAAATGACTATGTAGTTCATATCGATACCTCTTTCTTTGATGATGGTATAACTATACAGAACATCGCTTAAAAATACCTTATATCAGTTTTCTTTAAGAAAAAGTTTAAAAAACTTTAAGCTTAAAAAGTGCTTATCACCTAATGATAAAATTTAGTTTGAATTTTCAGATAAAAATAAATATACAAAAATCCTCAAATAGCAACTGTATTTGAGGATGAATCTTATCATACAATGAGAGTACTTAGTCTATTTTCTCTCTTAATCTTTCTACAAAGAGATAGGCTGCTGGACAAGTTAAGGTATTTTTAATAGTAAGATTATTGATTTGGTAAATCTTCTTACGGTCAGTATGTGGAAATTCACGACAAGCTTTGGGACGGACGTCGTAGATGGAACAAAGATTATCGCCTCCTAAGAAGGGACAAGGCATTGACTTAAAGACTTTATCACCGTCTTCATCTACTTGCAAAAACTCAGCTTCAAAGGCTGGCAATTTCATTTTAAAGTATTTTGCGATACGTGTGATATCTGCTTCTTTGAAGTCTGGACCAAGACTCTTGCAACAGTTAGCGCAGGCTGTACAATCAATTTCAGTAAAAACTTCTTGATGGATTTCAAGGGCAATTTTATCCAAATTTTTAGGTGCTTTCTTTTTCAGATTTCCTAAAAACTTCCGATGCTCTTTTTGTTTTTGCAAGGCTAGTTGGTGATAATATTCGATATCGATTTCTTTTGACATAGTTTCTTTCTATTTTTTTAATGTTGATACAAATATTTTGAGATTTGTACATAAAATAAATTATGTAAAATTACTTTGAGACATAATTTTAACAATAATGAGTCTCTCCATGCAGAACGAAAACTACTGCTATATTATCATTCTTTCTAAAAAAGGTTTGATGCAGTTGGTTAAAATGCCTTCTATCCAAGATTTTTGAGCGGACGATAGGTTCTCTGCCTTTAAAGACTCCTTTAAAAAATCGCGTACTTTGTCGGGTGCTATTTCAAACTCAAAAGCCTTCATTTTGTAGAAAAAATCAAATAGATGATTAGAGAGGTATTCTCTTGAAAATGGGATTTCTCCAGTTTTTCGATATATGGTTAAAAGTCTAGAAAATCGAGCTTTTTCTTCGGGTATATCCTTAAAAAACGAGTTAAGCAACCAGACTTGCTTTTGTTTTCTTTCAAGAGGGTCTTGACTAGCAATTCGTTGATCCTTTTCAAGTTCTCTTTGGTACTGTTTTGATTTTATAGAACGTTCTGTCCGATTTTTACCGAAGAGAATCTTTTCCCACTGGCGCTCCTCTAGTGTCAGTGTTTCGCTCAATCCAAAGTAATCCTGATAGGCACGTTCAGCTGGTCCCATTGCTAGAACCAGGTTATCCGCATATTGTTTAGCAATCTTGTCTCGCTTCTTTCGTTCCTTTTCAGCTTTGATGCGAAGTTCTTGCTCATAGTCAATTTTTTCTTTTCCCAGTTTAACAAGATAGAGTTGATCGTCAGATTTTCCAAGTAGAAAGGGTTTGATAAATTTCTCAAGGACTTCTTCCATACGAGCTTTCTTCAAAGGCTCTGCCTTAGTCCAACTTCCACCTTGAAATACCTCCAAAAAGAGGTGATAATCCTTTTCTGGTGAGAATTGATTACCTCGATTTGACTTAAAAGCTCCCTTTTTCCATAGCCAGTTGATCAGTCGCTCATCAAAATCTGTTTTATTTACTCGAATGACTTCTTTTTTCTGGACTTTTCTGGTCAGATTTTCAAGCTTTCTGAGAAGTTTTTCCTCCTCTTCTAGCTGTTGATCTAGGCTAATTCTTTGGAAATGGCGAACACAGTCACTCCCAATGGGAAAGAGACGTTTGCCGGTAACACCGTTAAAAAGTTCATAAGCATACTTAATAGCATTGCCACAGACACAATTACTCCGACCGATTCCATTAAAAATCAAGGAAACTTCACTCCATTCTTTGGTAGCTTGTTCCCAAGTATCGGCTTTAGAGGCCTCTAAAACTGCATCATATAAGTTTTTTCTAACAGGAATGGACATGATGCCTCCTTTCTTTTTATAGTTTAACGACTTCTACTTGGTCTTTACCAAGTAGAATCAAATATTTCTCAACTGTTTCTATCTGATAAGAGCGAGATAGAGCCTCTGCATAGAGATCTAATTGTCCTCGATAGCGTTCAACAAGCTGACTAGCATGCTCATAACGGTCTGTCTTGTAGTCAAAGAGAACAATTTTATCCTCATAAACTAGATAACCATCTAAAATTCCACGGACAACAAAGTTTTCTTGGCTTTTCTCGTCTCTTTTTAACATTGAGAAAGGTTGTTCTCGATAGAGTTTATCTTGATTTGCAAGAATCTCTTGACCTAGAGCTGTATCAAAGAAAGACAAAATCTTTACTAGATTGATTTTGGATTTGACATCCGAGCTTACTTGAACTTGCTCTAAAGCCTCTGTTAAAGTCTCTAAAGTGGGTTTCTTAGCTAGATTAATTCTCTGCATGAGTTCATGGGTAGCACTACCAATCTCAGCACCAGTAACTTTCTTAGTTTTAGAGAAATCAGGAAGATTGAATTGAACAGTGCTTTCTTTTAGTTGACTTTGACCAGCTACTACTACACCTTCCATATCCATAACTGGTTCATACAACTTCTTAATCTGACTTGGAGTTTGTACACTTGGAAGATTGATTGCTGCACGGTGGATTTGGTTATAGACTTCCACTTCTTTCAGCATTTGTAAAGCTTCCTTGATGGCATCAGATTGACGGTTGTCTGCTTGGGATTGGTCTTGGAGCTGGCTTTTATTTTCCAATTCTCCGATAGCTTCTTGGGTTAGGTCTTCTTCACCCTCAAAGCGCACAGTGAAATGCAAATCCTCCTTAGAAAATGCTTGATAAATGGCCCAAATCCAATCTTGGAAATTAGTAGCGTCTAGTCTAGTTTCTCGAGTCAAAAGACCTTGCCCATTTGTCGGATATTCTTTGGCTTCTAATTTTTCACGAGATCCTTTTCCAACTAAATATAATTTTTTCTCAGCACGTGTCATGGCTACATAAAGCAAACGCATGAGTTCAGAATAACTTGCTAACTGAAGTTCTTCTTCGTTTTGCGTATAGGTCAAGCTAGGGATAGATAATTTAATCGTAGATGGAACGTATTCCTCTTTGGCATCTGTAGCAACTCTAGCAACATACTTGAGACCAAGGCCATTTCTTCGACTTAGGATGACCTCAGACATGGAATCTTGCTTGTTGAATTGCTGATCAATGTTAAGGATAAAGACATAAGGAAACTCTAGGCCCTTACTTTTATGAATACTCATAAGTTCTACAGCATCCTTAGGTGGTGCCACAGCCACATTGGCAAGATCATGCTGGGCTTCCAAGATCTGATCTATCATTCGAATAAAGCGAGATAATCCCTTGAAATTACTCTTTTCAAACTGATCTGCTCTTAGAGCAAGGGCGTAGAGATTTGCCTGTCTGGCTTGACCATTTGGCAACGCACCGACATAGTCATAGTAAAAGCGGTCGCTGTAGATTTTCCAAATGAGATCATAAAGTGAGTGCGTTTTGGAATACAAGCGCCATGCCTGGATTGTTTCCATGAAAAAGTTTAGTTTCTTTTGTAATTCAGCTTTGATTAAATCCTTTTGAAGACCAATTTTCTTCTGAGCATTGACTAGTTTCTCATAAAAGTTTTCTTGAACCTTATCCTCGGATTTTTGAAGAGCTAGACGAGCTAATTCATCCTCATCAAAGCTAAACATCGGAGACTTCATTAAAGCCACTAAAGCGAAATCTTGAAGAGGGTTGTGGATGACACGAAGAGTATCCAACAGCACCTGGACTTCTAGGGATTGCAAATAGTTTGATTGTGCGCCATCTGTCTTAACTGGAATACCATACTCAGACAAGGCAAGTAGGACCTGGTCATTGCGACTTCTGCTGGCAGTTAAGAGAGCCATATCCTTGAAAGGGACACCTTTATCATTGTGGAGAAGCAGTATCTCCTTAAGCACCATGCGCATTTCACCAGTTAATTTGTTGCTTGCAAGTTCCTCCTCATCATCAGAATCGCTATCATCATCCTTATCGTACAAGAGAAGTTCTGCCTTGTTTTCAGGATTTACTTGAATATCAGAATTCCCAAAAACAAGCTGGTGCATACCATCATAAGAAATCTCTCCAACTTCCTCGTCCATAAGATGTTTAAAGACATCATTAGTAGCATCTAGAACTTCTGAACTGCTCCGGAAATTTTCCTTAAGCAGAATTAGCTGACCTTCTTCACTTTCCTGAGTAAATCTATGAAATTTTTCGTTGAAGATTTGGGGATCTGCCTGTCTAAAACGATAAATAGACTGCTTAATATCTCCTACCATAAAACGGTTATGCCCGTTAGAGAGAAGTTCTAACATTCTTTCCTGGATATGGTTGGTATCTTGGTACTCATCGACCATGACTTCGTGGAAGCGTTCCTGGTATTCTCGACGAACCTGAGGGAAGTTTTCCAATATCTCAATGGTGTAATGGCTAATATCCGCAAATTCGAAAGCATTCTCTTCGCGTTTTCGTTGTCGATAGGCATCAACAAAATCTCTCATGAAGACTTGGAATGTCTTTGCCAAGTCCCAAGAATCTTGATGATAATCTTCTTGAAATTTCAATAAAGTGATTTGATCATTTAGTGCAATCAACTTTTCAATTTTTGCTTTTCTCTCTTGGTTGTAGGTTTCTTTCAAGTCTTGCAGTTCGGCCTTACGACTGGCATTTGTAAGAGCACGACCTCCCTTATCCTTAGAGATACTAACAACTCGGTCTAAAACTTCTTGATATTGATTAAAAGTTGATTCGTTGGTTAAAGCTCCGATTTCATCTAGAACTTGTTGGACAGATTCTAAATAAGCTGCTTTGCCAAATTCCTTGGCATCATTATCCAAATGATAACGGAAAAAGCTTTCTAAATCCCAAAGTCTTTCTTTTATATCCTCTGCAAGGGTTTCTTTAGCAACCGTAAAATCAGCCTTTTCAAAACCTTTTAGGAAAGATTCCTGTAGCCAAGCCTGAGGATTACTAGTGGATTGCAAAAAGTCATAAATCATATAGACCTGTTTACGCAGTCCACGCGCGTCTTTGCTTCTACCTGCAAAGTTCTTGACCAATCGACTAAAATTATCTTTATCCTTGCCTTGGTAGTGATGTTCAAAAACTTGTCGAAAAACCTCATTTTTTAAGAGAAGCTGCTCACTTTCATTCTGAAGAATGCGAAAATTTGGAGAGAGGTCAAGGAGATAACCATGCTTGGTCAGGAATTTTTGGGTAAAAGAGTCCATGGTCCCAATCGCAGCATTGGGTAAATCAGCTAACTGTCTGCCAAGGTGTTTTTTTATTTCCAAATCTTGTGTCTCTTGGATTTGTTGGCTGATTTTCTTTTCCAAGCGTTCTTTTAACTCAGTTGCTGCCTTGACTGTAAAGGTTGAGATAAAGAGTTGGCGAATTTCTACTCCACGCGCTAGTTGGTCAAGAATTCGTTCAGCCATAACAAAGGTTTTCCCTGAACCAGCTGAAGCTGAGACCAGAATATTTTGACCAGAGCTATAAATAGCTTGAATTTGTTCAGCTGTTTTCTTAGGTTTCTTGTTAGACTGAGCTTCTGCTACTTGTAAGGCTGCAATCTCTTCTTGGGTTAAAAATTTCATCGCTCCAACTCCTCTCTGATTTTATTAAACCAAGCTTCCTTGGCATTGCTCTTGGCAACTTTCTCTAAAAATCTCGCCTGATCTAGATGGTAATTGGCTTCAAAACCTGTAATAGCTTGATATTGTTGAACATATGGTGCAATGCTTCTACCGTTTTCTGTATAAGGGTTGATCGCAAATTCACCAGATAAAATCTTCTCTGCCGCTTTTTTGTAGAGAAGGGCATTATAGTCTAACAATAACTGGAATTCCTCATCTGACAACTGATAAGTCTTATTTTTATTGTAAAACTCTCCAAGTTTTTTTATCTCTTTTTCAAGAAAGAGGCCTTGGTATTTCATAGTCTTATTGGTTTCTGCTACTGCCTTTGAAAGAGTTTTTGCAGTTTGCAATGACTGAATTGGTTCAGCCATTTCTAGGTACATAGCTCCAAAGAAATCCGTATTCCCTTCTTGCTTGAGGGCAGCTAGATAGGTTGGTAATTGCGAGTTAAGACCATTATAAAACATAGGGAACTTGAACTGAGTCAAAGAAGACTTATAATCTACAACACCGATAGCTCCATCTGATTTTAGACGGTCAATTCGGTCAACCTTACCACGGACATAGACATTTCGTCCATTATCTAGCTGAATAAAGGCTTGTTCCTTGCCACCAAAGACTGCCTCTTCCTGAATCGTTTCAACATCCGCATTATGTCGAAGAATGTGTCCTGTAGCGCGTGCGACATCTAAGAGAACTTCCTTAGTAAATTGAGCCTCCAAACTCTCCTGATAAATAGCTTGAAACTCACGTTCTTGACTGGTTTCAGAGATAGCTTGTTCTAAACGACGATCAAAGGATTCATCGCTCGGCATTTTCAATGCCCGCTCAAAGATACGATGCAAGAAATTCCCATGACTTCTTGCATCAGGACGGAGACGCAATTCTTCCTGCAAACCTAGAACATAACGGAGATAGTAACTGTATTCATTACGGTAAAATTCTGTTAATCCAGAAGTAGATAGATAGAAATCTTGTTCCTGTGGATATAAAGCTTCCAGTGTATCATTAGCTAAGGCCTTGCTTTTCGGACTTGTTGGTAGGACGGGATTTTCTAAACCTTTGTCTTCCAACTTTTTCCCCATCACACGAACTAAAACCTTGACAAAGGTTAAGTCTTGGTCGCTTGTCTCACTCTCACCTTGCTGATGATAGGCAACCAGACTAGACAAAAGACTGTGATAAGAACCAATGTCATCTTTCGATAGATTTTTTCGATCAATTCTCTTTTCAATCTTGCTAAAACCAAAGTCCTGCAATTCTTTCAGATAAACTGACTCTTTACTCTCGTTTTCATTGAGTAAGCTTGGCGCTGATAAGACCAATTGCTTCCTAGCAGAGTTGACCAACGAAAGCATAGTATAGCGATTCTTCTTGAGGTTTTCTTGACTTGCAATCAGTAATTGAGAACCTTCTTGAGTCATTTGATTCAAGGATTCTCTTTCTTCATCGCTCAACAAACTGGTGTTTTGAACAATTTTGGGCAAATGATCTTGAGTTAAACCAATTGCATAGATGTAATCAGCTGTCAAGGGTGCAATCAAATCATAACTCTGAACCAGGACAGTATCGACTGTTGCTGGAATTGTACGATAATTGGACAAGCTCATACCTGAATGAAGAAGAGCTAAGAAATCATCCAAATTGACCTGAGAACCTTCAAATACAGTTGCAAATTGCTCCATTACGTGGCAAAATGCTTTCCAGACCTCCTCTTGTCTTTCTTGCTCTGCTACTTCCATCGTTGCAGATAAGGTTTGTAATTGCTTGGTCAAATAAGCATCTTTCAAAAAGTTGCTCCATCTTGCAAGAAGATTCTCAGCTTTTTGCTTACGACTAGATAATAAAGTTTCTAGTGGATTTAGAACACGAACACGAAGCTTATTTAATTTTTCTAAATCAAATTTCCCATGATGATTTTTTGTGAATTCTTGTTTAAAACTAGAAAGACCATCAATACCTAGATAACGAAGATATTGCTCAAAGCTATCGATTTCCTCTTGACTAAGGTCAGTATACAAGCCAGTGCGTAAGAGATTAATCAAATCTTCTTGACGGAAATTGTATCGTTTCAAACGTCCGATGGATTCTACAAATTGCGTTAATGGATGATGAGCCATAGACTCACTCTTACCTAGATAAAAAGGAATTTGATATTGATTAAAAATTGTCTGCAGAGACAGTTTATAAGACTCTACATCTCCGAGTAAGATACGAAAATTCTTATAGCTAAGTTCTGGCTCTTGGTGCAATTTCTGACGAATACTACGAGCAACTAACTCCAACTCTTCTTTTTGGGTCAGACAAGACCAGATTTGCAAGTCTTTTCTATCTTCGTCATTCACATCTAAACTAATTTCGGAATAATCATAAGCACTTTCGAGTAGTCTTGAGGCTTTGGCGAAGGCATCAAGTTTCTCATGCTCTCGACATGCATTCTCTGCCTTGGTCTGATATTTAAAGGCCAAATGACGTAGAAACTCAACACTGGCTTGATAGATGTTGCCTTCACTAAAAGGGCTAGTATAGGCTCTCTTAGACGCATATATACCAATGACAATCTCAACACCCTTACGGTGCAACAAATCCACTAGGTGTTCTTCTTCTGAAGAGAAACGGGTAAAACTATCTATGACTAGGGCAATCTGACTAAAATCACTACTTACTTTATTTTCTTCGATAGCATTGATCAGATATGATAATTGACTCCCTTGTGAAACTTGACCTTGATTCAGATAAGCTGTTACCTTTTCAAAAATCAAGAGTAAATCAGAACGTTTATCAGCGTCAGATAGACTTTCTAAATCCAAAAAGCTCATCTTCGCAGTTGTCATTTCATGATAAATCTCAATCAGTTGTTGGATGAATTGCGGATCTTGCTTAATAGCCCCGTAAACACGCAAATCCTTAGCGTCTATCTCAGATAAACATTTATAAAAAACCATACCCAGACCAATATCATCGAGACTTGACTTCGCGGGTATATCGTTTAAAACCAGATAACGAGCCATCTGAGCGAAGCGCGTGACTGTGATCGCAAAAGAAGCCTGCTGACTCAAGCACTCCAGCACGGCACGTTCCTTTTCAAAAGAAAGAGAGTTAGGAGCTATGTAAAAGACTCGTTTGCCTTGGGCAACCAGTCCTTGAGCCTCCTTGGTCAGGATTTCTGTCAAAGAAGTCCGAATATCGGTATAAAGTAGTTTCATCTCAGCCTCGTCTGTTTTTTCATTACCTTTCATTATACCATTTTTTGACTGCTAATCCTATAAATAGAGAGTTCTTAAACTACTGATAAAAAGTAAAATACCGGAAATTTCCGGCATTGATTGATAAGCACTAGCTTCCTGAAAATACGAGAATCCATAATTCCCAAAATGCTGTAATGTTAATCATGATATGGAGCAAAATAGGATAATAGAGAGAATGAGTTTTTCGGTAGAGGAATGCATAAATTGCTCCACCACTTGCATAGGTGAAAAAGGCGAGCGGTGTTATACCATCAGCAACATGCACATAGCCAAAGACACAGGCTGATAGTAAAACATCTCCATACCAAGGTGAATCTTTAAAAAATGTATTCATCAGAACTCCTCGGTAAACCAATTCTTCTGAAATTGGTCCTAGCAGACAAGTAATAAGCAAAAAATACAGCAACTCTTGTCGCCCTGTCATCTCAATCATTTCATTTAAAGCCATTTGATTGGACGTGGCTGGGGTTAAAAAGGAAAACACAATACCTGAAAGATGATTGACTCCATAAGCAAGAAGCAAATAAACTGGATATCTCCATTTCCACTTCAACTCAAGAATTTTCCTACCTTCGAATACTAGTAAATAAAGAATAGCTATAAAAGTAACGATGAGCTCTAAAAAAGCAAGAATCAAGAAATACTCTCGACTAGCAACTACAAATCTAGCTGAAAAGTGATTAAAAATCCACCAAAACCAAGTCTTCCTATAAATGATTACCAATAAGGCTAGTAAAATCTGTACTACTCTTTTTTTCATGCCAAGTCCTCTGCTTTTTTATCCATTATCAGTATATTGCAAATTTAGTATAGCATATATTTGCCAAAAAGCTTCTTCCAATCATGAATTGTAATTGAAACGTCCTAAATTGACATAGTAATCCTTATTTCCACTAAATTATGCTATAATATAGACAAAACACGTGAAAAGGAACTACTATGATTAAACTACTTGCCCTTGATATGGACGGAACTCTGCTCAACGAAGCCAAAGAAATTCCTCAGGCTCATATTGATGCCATTCATAAGGCTATCGAAAAAGGCGTCAAACTGGTTCTCTGTACTGGTCGTCCTCTCTTTGGGGTTCTTCCCTACTACAAGAAACTAGGACTAGATTTGCAGAATGAATACGTCATCGTCAACAATGGTTGTTCTACCCACCAAACTAGTGACTGGGGCCTTGTTGACTGGCGAGAACTTAGCAAATCAGACATTGAATACCTAAATGAACTTGCAGAAAAAAGTGAGGTTCAATTGACTCTCTTTGACGAGGAACACTACTTCGTTCTCGGAGGCGAACCAAATCCTGTCGTAAAATACGATGCGACACTCGTCTTTGCTGATCTGACTGAAATCTCACTGGAAGAAGCTACTAGTGGTAAGTACCGTATGTTCCAAGGCATGTTCTTAGGTACAAAAGAACAAACAGATGATTTTGAACAACGATTTGCTGATGAACTTTGTCAGAGATTTAGCGGAGTTCGTTCACAACCAGTTATCTATGAAGCAATGCCACTCGGTACCACAAAAGCTTCTGCTCTTTCTCGTTTGGCAGAGATTTTGGATATCCAAGCTTCTGAAATCATGGCCATGGGTGATGCCAACAACGATATTGAGATGTTAGAATTTGCAGGGCTTGGGATTGCCATGGGAAATGCTAGCGACTATGTCAAATCTCTCGCGGATGCCGTAACTGCTAGCAATGAAGAAGACGGTGTTGCACGCGCTATTGAGAAATATATTTTGTAGAAAATAAGCCCAGTCAACTAGCATTTCTAGCCAACTGGGCTTTTTATTTTTTAGAAACTTAAAAACTTTAGAAACTCTTTAGAAATGCTTGACGATTCTTTGATATCTATGCTTTATACTAGAATTATAAAAATAAAACATCTTAAAGGCTAAAGGAGAAAACTATGAAAACAGTCCTCGAAATCCATGGCTTGTCCAAACAATTTGGCAAACAACCTATTCTACAAGATCTTAATCTCTCAGTAAAAGAAGGAGATATCTATGGGCTTATCGGAAAGAATGGTGCTGGTAAAACTACTCTGATTAAAATCATTACCCAATTATTATCTGCTGACTATGGAACCATTTCCCTCTTTTCCAGTCAAGGTTATAAGGAATGCACCAAAGCCCTATCCCGAGTAGGTTCAGTCATTGAATCCCCAGTAGCACACAATCATTTAACAGCCTATCAAAATCTTAAATATTATTGTACTATTCGACATATCCCAAATGCTGATCAAGTCATTCAGGAAACGTTAAAATATGTAGGGTTATCAGATACAGGTAGAAAAGTTTTTCGAGATTTCTCTCTTGGGATGAAACAACGTCTGGGCATTGCTATTGCTCTCCTATCAAAACCAGACTTTCTCATCCTTGATGAACCCATCAATGGACTTGACCCAATCGGTATCAAAGAGTTTCGTCAAATGATTCAACGTCTGAATCAAGAACTAGGAATGACCATTCTCATCTCTAGTCATATCTTGTCAGAACTCTATCTCGTTGCCAATCGATTTGGAATCCTTGACCAAGGGAAGATCATTCGAGAAATCAGTAAGGCCGAATTTGAGACACTTAATGAAGACTATATCGTTCTGAAAACAAGTGAAAAAGAAAAAGCTAGTCAAATCTTAAAAGACAAAGTGCGTCTTGAGTTTAAGGTCGTTAATTCAGATAATGAGATTCATATTTTTAGTCATGAACAAGATGTCAAACGAATTCTCAAAGAACTTACTCTAGCAGATGTCGCTGTTGATGAGATTTACTATGCTCGTCAAAATCTTGAAGAATACTTCACACAATTAGTAAAATAGGAGGAAGATCATGATTCATACAATTCAAGCAGACTTTTACCGTCTTTTCCGTTCCAAAGGTTTTTGGATTACAGAGATTGTTCTCTTTGCACTCATGTTAATGGGAGCTACTATTGGGGCTACAGGACATCTAATGTCAGTTAATACAACGCCCCCAGAATCAGAAATTCCAACCCAAGGTTGGAATGGTGTGCAAGCCCTGATTAACGCATCGAGTCAAGGTTCAAACCTCGTTTTTCTCTGTATTATCCTTGCTTGCCTCGTTCTGGGAGTTGACCTTATCGGAAAACTCTATAAAAACAGTTTGACAGTAGGGGTTTCTCGTACAGAATTCTTTCTAGCCAAATCTGTTGTATTAGCCAGTATCGCTCTAATGCAAATTCTTATTAGCCTAGTTATTGCTTTCGTACCAGCAACTATCCTAAACGGAGTAGGAACCATGCCAGAAGGATTTATTGGCAATCTCCTTCTAACGATTGGTCTTCAATTCCTCTGCCTTCTTGCTTGGCTTTCCATTATTTCCTTCATTCTCTATGTGACTCATTCTTATCTGGCTGTTTTCATTGGCTATTTAATCAGTTCTATCTTGCTTTCAATGCCGATGCTTATATTCCCAGATATTGAGATTTTACGCCATTTATCCTTAAATGTTGCCTATGCCATGACTGCCTATAGTCAAGCTGTTCTATACACCATTATCGTTACAGTGACTGTTATTCTATTCTTTACCATCAGTGGACTTGCTGTTTTCAAAAAGAAAAGCTTATAAAAATGACCTCCTCTGTTCAAAAAGAGGAGGTTTCTTGTTTTAAAAGAGTATCTTAACTGTAAACCAAGCACCGTCTGTACTTAGTTGTAGTTCTGCTCCAAGGAGATGGGATAGTTCTTCAGTAATATAAAGACCTAAACCAGAGGATTCTTCTGTATCTGAGAGATTTTCAGAGTAAAATCGCTGACTGAGATTTTCAATTTTGCGAATGGGTTGTTTGACCAGATTAGCAATTTCCAAACATATGTGATTGTCCACTTCCTTCAAAGAAAATCTCGCTTCATCTTTACCATGTTTTAGAACATTGCCAAGCAGATTTTGTAACATACGGTCTAATAAATCTGAATCTGTCAGTAAATACAAACCAGGTTCTACTTGCAAATCAAGGTTAATCTTTGCCGTTTGAAAAGAATCATAATAGGTCAGTAATTTTTGAGTTATAAAAGCTGAAACTTCTAACTCAGATAAGTTAGGTTTCACTGCTCCTTCCATTAACCGACGATAGTCCAAAAGAGCCTCTAGGCGTTTTGAAACTTGATTGAGATGATGAGCAATTTTTCTCAAACTCTCAGACTCAGGATTTTCTGTTTTAAGCAATTGCTGAGTATAACCTGACGCAATCGTTAAAGGCGTCCGAATATCATGGGCAATATTGCTGATAGCCATATCCAAGGTCTGCTTTTCACGCTTCATAATCAAGCGTGACTGCTCAACTTCTTGAAAAAGATGATTGATTTGCTGGTAAAGATGTAAAAAATCCTTAGAGAAGGTTGACACTCCTATTCTCTTCATACTTCCAGTATGAATCTTGTCTTCGATTTGTTGGCTTAAGTTCACGAGTGCTAAATGATAACGAATCAACCATATTATCAATACGATAATGACTATCAGTAGCAAAGATAGTAAAATGTAGATCATTGCTCATCTCCTTTAAACCGAACACCAACTCCCCAGATAGTCTCAATATACTCTTGCTCTGGATCCAGTTGGCTTAGTTTTTTACGGAGATTACTTAAATGAGTGTTGAGAGTATTGTCGCCTGGTAAATAAGTGTCCTCCCAAACCAATTCATAAAGTTCTTCTTTCGTAAAAATCTTCTTAGGATGTCTCAGCAAGGTTTGGAGTATCAAACATTCTTTCTTAGCTAGGCGAATAGTTTCCTGGCTATTTTTGATTTCAAAACTGTCTGCATCAAATTGAATATTTTTTAACTGTTGAATCAACTTGTCTGGATGTTCGATTTCAGCTGCTTGCTTGTCACTTTTTTGACGTAATTGTACCGTAACCCTGGCAAAAACTTCATCCAAATCAAAGGGCTTTACAATATAATCATTAGCACCATCTAAGAGATATTGGCTGATGAGCTTTTTATCGCTTAGGGCAGTTAGCATGATGACAGGAACTGAACTATCTTGTCTAATGGCTTTTAAAACCTGATCGCCATTTTTTCCTGGAAGCATAATATCTAACAAGATTAGATCAATGTCACCTTGTTCAAATCGTATCATTCCTTCAGTACCAGAAAAAGCCTGAATCACCTCATGCTCCTCAGAAAGAAGAGTTCTCAAAATTTCTTGAATCTCATTATTATCTTCAACGATAAGTATTCTAGCCATAAACACCAACCTTTCTAATAGTATTATATCATGTTTTTTTAGGAATTTCGGATAAAGAAAAACTCTCCTTCATAACTAGATACGAAGAAGAGTTTACTTTATGTTTTAGAATAAAGCTGTCAATGCGGTAATAATCCCAAAAACGATGCCTGGTGCATTGGCTGCTGCCAAAGGGATATCACGTTCTTTTTTAAAGAGTCCGTAGTATACCCAAAGACTGCAGTTAATTGCAGCTACTGCTGGTTGGATAAAGTTTCCTTTTTGACCCGCAAGGTTGTTCATAATTTGTGGAATATATGAGATATACATCATTACAGACATAAAGGTTGCAATCCAACCTAAAGTTTTCATTTGTTTTTCAGTCATTTTCTTCTCCTTTCAAAAACAGTTTCAATTATACACTATTTGTTTTAATCGTGTAAGCAAAAAACTTTTTTGTTAAGAAAATGTAAATTATCACAAGATTGTGACCAGAGATAACTTTTTGTTCTTATCTTTAGAAAAGGTATGGTGGCTAACAGTTTTATCATACTATTATTATTTAAAAAATCTCGGATGACCATTTACATCCAAATAAAAAACTACCTTCGCCTCCTTATCTGAAATTACTAATGTATAGTCTTCGAATAAAAAATTATTTGGCAGATACTTAACTAACATAAACCATAATGTTGAACCTTTGTAATCCATCTTTTCAAACTCATATGGATAAGAGTGCTCTAATCTTAAAAGGTTAGGATCTAAAACACATTCACCCTCAAGTTTATTATTAGAATGAAAGTTTTTACCAATTTCAATAACCTGTAAAGGTGATAAATTCGTCTTCTTTTTCATAGTCATATACCACTGATTTCCATAGAACAAATGAATCTATTATCATTAACTTCAAAAATTGAAACTATGTACTACTTCTTCTCAATCGGTGCTACACTGGCTAAAAGTTTTTTGAGGCCGACATCTGGGAAATTGATTTTCAATTCCTGTGTTGAGCCGCTACCTGATACTTCAAGAACAGTTCCTTCACCCCATTTCTTATGAAGGGCAATATCACCAATAGACCAGCTTGTCTCACTAGAAGTCGATGTAGAACCAGCTGAAAACTGTCCAAAAGGTAGTCCTTTTGATTCAATTGATCTTGGTGCTGCGTTGCGTTTACGATCTTGTAGAGCTTGAGCTAGGCTCATGCCTTGACCAAAGGCGACACCTCCGCTACTATAGGATGCTTTGAAGCTACTATTAGCAGGACGCGCCAAACCTTGATAAGTTAACAAATCTGAACTAATCTCATTGATAAAGCGTGTTGGGCGATTATAGTTCGTTCGACCAAACAGCAAGCGTGAGTTAGCATTAGTCAAATAGAGAATTTTTTCTGCGCGCGTGATACCGACATAGGCTAGACGGCGTTCTTCTTCTAGTTCATCCATGTCTTCTGCTGCGCGACTAAGTGGAAAGACATTTTCTTCCATCCCAATCAAGAATACAACTGGAAACTCCAGTCCCTTGGCAGCATGGAGCGTCATCAAGGTTACTTCTGATGTCTCTTGACTGCCAGAGTCAGTATCAGCAATCAAGGCCAAGTCATTGAGGAAGCGACTGAGTTTATCCAGTCCCGTTTCTTCTTCCTGATTATCTGAATTATCATCGAAATTCTTGGTAACAGAAAGAAACTCTTCGATATTTTCAACACGAGCCTTACTTTCTAAGGTTGCTTGAGCATTGAGAATATCCACGTAGCCTGTTTTTTCCAAGACTGCTTCCACTAACTCAGTAATGCTTAATTGATCCAGTTGCTCCCGCAAATCAAGAATCATATTGGCAAAATCCCAGATTGACTGGGCTGCCTTACCTTTAATCCCTGATAACATGATGTTAGCTGAAGCATCAAGCATCGACATGTTTTGTAGGTTGGCAAAGCCACGGATTTTCTCTACTGTTCCTGGTCCAATGCCACGTTTTGGTTCATTGATAATCCGCTCAAAACTGATATTATCACTCAAATTGGCAATGAGATTCAGATAAGCGATAATATCACGGATTTCCTTACGGCTATAGAACTTAGTTCCACCGACCATAGTATAAGGAATATTGGACTTGAGCAGAGCTTCTTCAATGGTACGAGACTGGGCATTGGTACGGTAAAGAACTGCAAAGTCCTTGTGAAGGAAGTTTTGGCTTCGACCAAGTTCATCGATGGTTTTAGCAACAAAGACAGCCTCGTCTTGTTCATCATTAGCACGATAGTAGACAATCTGTTCTCCATCCGCATTTTGAGTCCAGAGATTCTTAGGACGGCGATTTTTATTGTTTTTGATAACATCATTAGCAGCTTGGAGGATGGTCTTGGTCGAACGGTAATTTTCCTCCAACAAAACAACCTTGGCTTGAGGATAGTCCTTCTCAAAATCCAAGATATTCTGCATATCAGCACCACGCCAACCGTAGATAGACTGGTCAGCATCCCCAACTACGCAGATATTTTGGAAACGAGAAGCCAAGAGTTTAACGAGTTGATACTGAGCATGGTTGGTATCTTGATACTCATCAACATGAATGTACTGGAACTTTTGCTGGTAGTATGTCAAGACATCGGGATTTTGGTCAAAGAGACGCAGAGTAAACATAATCAAATCATCAAAGTCCACCGACTCTGACTGACGAAGTTCTTTTTGATAGGCTGTATAACACTTTGCTACAATTTGCGTGTACATATCTCCTGCCTGGGCAGCATAAGCAACATCGTCAATCAGATCATTCTTAGCATTGGAAATGGTTCCCAAAATAGTCCGTTCATTCCATTTTTTAGGATCCAAGTTTAACTGCTTGAGGATGCGTTTCATGAGCGTTCGCTGCTCTCCTGGATCTACAATCGTGAAATTGCGATTATAACCAATATGATCCGCATCGCGACGTAGGATACGCACGCACATAGAGTGGAAGGTCGCGATCAAACAATCCTGAGTAGCTGGGTTGAGGTTATAAGCACGCTCCTTCATTTCACGGGCAGCTTTATTGGTAAAGGTAATGGCCAAGATATTCCATGGGTTGACCATCTTTTCATCAATTAAGTAGGCAATACGGTGGGTTAAAACACGAGTCTTACCAGATCCCGCCCCCGCCATGATCAGCAAAGGTCCTTCTGTGGTTTGAACGGCCTCGACTTGACGGTCATTCATTCCCTTTAATAATTCGTTCATTTTCTTTTCCTTATTCTTCAAGTCAATGCTTCTATTATATCAAAAAAGTTTGAAAATAACTTTTCTTAGGAGCCTTCTGATTATTTAAGTTGGCAAGACAAGAAAAGGCTGGGACAAAAGTCCTAGCCTCTCAATTCTCTTTTGATTGTCGAGCAAGGCGCAGTGGTTGAGTGGGCTCTACTACGCTGATTTCATCAGCTTTTACAGCCCTACTCAACTGTGCGGAGGTGGGACGACGAAATCGAATTCTAACGAATTACCGATTTCTGTCCCACTCTCAGTAATTCTTCTATTAGTCCTTTATAGACTGCAAAAGCGTCATTAGGGCTTGGGCAGAACGACGTCCTGCTTCTACGATAAATTCATCAAAGGAAACGGATGCTTCATGGTTGGCATTGTCACTCATGGCACGAACGACTAAGAAAGGAAGGTTCAAAGCCTGAGCTGCTTGAGCAATAGCTGCCCCTTCCATCTCTACAGCAAGAACTTGAGGGAAATGCTCTTTTATCGCTTTGATTTTATCTTCTCCAGCAACAAAACTGTCTCCTGTCGCAATCAAACCTAAATGCCAAGTTTGGTCCAGTTTAGACAAACTCTCTTGAATCAAATTGATAAACTTTTTGTCTGATTCAAAATAGAGAGGCTGTTGAGCCATTTGACCGTAATCATAGCCAAAGGCAGTCACATCAACATCGTGATAGGTAAGCTTGTCTGCAATCACTACATCGCCTACTGCAATCCCATTTGCCACTGCACCAGCAGATCCAGTATTAATCACTGCATCCACCTGAAAGTGATCTGCTAAGATAGCGACACTCATAGCAGACATGACTTTTCCGATTCCACTCTCTACAAGTACAAGCTCGACAGAACCAACTTTTCCTGTGTGATAGCTATTTCCCAGAACCTTTTCTTCGCTGGCATCGTCCAAGTGTTGAATCAAGTAAACTAGCTCTTCTGGCATAGCTGCTATAATTCCAATTTTCATGATAGACCCCTTAAAAAAATCTCATTGCTAAAATTAACAAAATCAAGAGAAGAATAACTGCAAATAGAATCTTATTCAATTTAGAATTAAAGACATTTCTCTTAGTATTTTCAATCCGACGACTTTTGTGAATAGAGGGTTCAACTTCGATAGTCAGTGTATCCTGACTAAAACCATGATCTCTGCTTCGTGAATAGCCAAAATTTTGAGAAGAAGTCGGTAAAATCTTAGTTTCCTCATCATCTAGCAAGGGAGGACCTGAGATGTCCTCTCCTCGATTGGCACGTTCAATCATTTCATCTGTTAATAAAGGTTTACCCATGGGTTCCTCCACTATTTTTTTGTAATTCCCAGTACTGGATAGCCATGATGGTCTTAGCATCACAGATATCTCCTGACTGGATCAGTGCTTTAGCTTGGTCAAGACTGACTTCAAGCAACTCCAAAGTCTCATCTTCATCCTGAGGACGAGGATTTTCAACTTTTGTCAAATCGATTGCCAAGTAAAGTTTTAAGCGCTCGTTACAAAATCCAATCGCTGAGTAAAAATCATAAAGAAGGCTTAATTTACCAGTATAGGCCGCTTCTTCTTCTAATTCACGAAGGGCTGCAGCTTCTGGATCTGCATTCTCCCCAATTTCAAGCTTACCTGCTGGAATTTCATATGAGACTTTTTCAATCGCCTTGCGATATTGTTTAACAAGGACAATCTTATTTTCTGGAGTGACTGCAAGGACACAAACTGCTCCATTGTGGAAAATCAAATCACGTTGCGCTCTACCTTTGCCAGAAGGTAGTTCAACCTGGTCTTGAACCAATTGGAAGATCGGTCCTTTATAGATTTCTTTACGACTTATAGTCTTTTCTTCGAATTCCATCGTTAGCTCCTATTTATTATTAGGATGATGAGGGAGGCGAGTTGCATATTCATCCTTATTGACTTGACGACCTCGTCCAATAGCAATGGCATCAGCTGGGACATCTTTAGTAATGGTTGAACCTGCTCCAACAAGAGAATTATTTCCAAGCTCTACTGGAGCAATGATAGTTGAATTTGAACCAACGAAAACATTGTTACCAATGGTTGTTTTAAACTTGTGTTGACCATCGTAATTTACAGTGATTGTTCCAGCACCAAAGTTGACATCACTACCAACTTCACAGTTACCAATATAAGTCAAATGACCTGCCTTAGTATTCTCCCCAATGCTAGATCCTTTGACTTCAACAAAGTTTCCAATGTGCACATCTTTTGCAAGGCTTGATCCTGGACGGATATGAGCATAAGGACCAACTGTAACACCATCAGCAACTGAGCTTTCCTCAATCATTGAATTGGTAATCACTGCTCCTGCTCCGATACTACTATCAACGATATAAGTTCCGTTGGTCAAAACAGTTCCTGCACCAATCTTACTAGAACCTTTGAGGGTTACATTTGCTTCTATTTGAACTTCTGGAGCGATCTCAACATCAATGTCAATGTAAGTAGCTTCAGGATTCACAAAACTAACTCCATTGATCATATGCGCTTGGTTAATACGGCGACGCATAATGCCTTCAGCTGTCGCAAGGGCAACACGGTCATTAACTCCGAGACTTTCATCAAAGTCTTTTAGAGTATAAGCACCAACTTTTTCCCCTGCTTCACGGAAAATGCCGATGACATCAGTGATGTAGTATTCACCTTGGGCGTTGTTGGTATTGATATTTTTAAGAGCTTCAAAAAGACGAGCATTATCAAATACATAGGTTCCTGTATTGATTTCCTTGATTTGTTTTTCAAAATCAGTCGCATCCTTCTGCTCCACGATACGAAGCACTTCAGCATTCTCATTGCGAACAATACGACCATAACCAAACGGATCTTCCGCTTCTGCAGTTAGGATTGTAGCTACGTTCTTGTGATTAACGTGGAAATCAATCAAGTTCTTTAGACTTTCACCAGTAATGAGTGGTGTATCACCAGCAATAACCAATGTTTGTCCAGAAAGTCCTTCAAGAATTGGCTCAGCCATCATAACCGCATGACCAGTTCCTAATTGCTCAGACTGTCTTACAAAATCAGTTTGACCAGCTAAAACTTGTTCAACTAGCTCTGCCTTATGACCAACAACCGTTACTGTTTTTTCAGGATTGATTGCCCCTACACTACGAAAAACATGCTCCAGCATTGAAATTCCTGCAACCTTGTGCATGACTTTTGGTAGATCTGACTTCATACGAGTACCTTTACCCGCTGCTAAAATAACTGCATAATTTGCCATATTTTTCTCTTTTCTATAGAAATTCCTTTTAATTATATCATATTTTTGCTCTTTCAAACACAAAAGAGGGCAAATGCTTTAAAACATCGCATTCTCTAGATGATTTCGAGTATTTTTTTTTGATTTTTTTCACCATTTACGATACACTATAAAAGTATGAGAAAGAAAATAAATCCTGTTTTTATTTTTACTGTATTAGCTACTCTTGTGGGTATTTTAATCATCAATAGACCCAAGTTTGAAGACCATCCAGTCAAAACAAAGCAAAATCCAGTTCAAGTAGAAACTCAAGCTTTACATAATATCAACAAGCCGATTATTGATGTTTCTGGCTGGCAAAGACCATCAGAGATCAATTATGACACCTTAGCTCAAAATATTTCAGGTGCAATCGTTCGGGTTCATAGTGGAGCTCAAGCTTCTGTTGAAAACGATGCTTCATTTAAAAATGGGGTTGATAAGGCTTATAAAGAACACATCACAGAATTTCAAAAACGGAATATTCCAGTCGCTGTTTATGCCTATGTAGCTGGTAAAAATGTCGAAGAAATGGAAAAAGCTGCCGAAGTTTTTTATAATGCTGCTTCTCCCTATAATCCTAGCTACTATTGGTTGGATGTTGAAGACAAGACTATGTCTGACATGAACAAGGGTGTTGAGGCCTTTCGTGCTAAATTAGCTTCATTGGGAGCTAAAAATATTGGCATCTATGTTGGTGTTTACTTTATGGAGGAGCATAGTATCAGTACGGAAAATTTCTCAGCAATCTGGATACCGTCCTATGGAACCAACTCGGGTTACTACGAGAGTGCTCCAAAAACAGATCTTAACTATGAACTTCACCAATACACCTCTCATGGAAGCCTTGGAGGCTTTGAAAATCATCTGGATTTGAACCTTATTTCTTCATCAAAGAACAAGGAAGAAACCTTTAGAAAATTATTTTTAAATCCTTAATCACTATCACCATAAGCAAGTCAGACATTGCTTTCTGCTTGCTTTTCTTTATTTTTCAGTATTAAATCACTGTTTTATCTTTATAGAATATGAATCTCGGAGGACCTCTATGTTATCATGGCTATCAAAAATTATTAAGGGAATTGTTATTGCTCTCGGTTTCATTCTACCAGGGATTTCTGGTGGCGTCCTTGCTGCTATCTTGGGAATTTACGAAAGAATGATTCGTTTTCTTGCCCATCCTTTTAAGAATTTAAAAGAAGATGTGCTCTTTTTCCTTCCTGTCGGTATTGGGATGCTTCTAGGTATCGGACTTTTCTCCTATCCAATCGAGTATCTTTTAGAAAATTATCAAGTTTATGTATTGTGGAGTTTTGCTGGAGCTATCATTGGTACCATCCCAAGTCTTGTCAAAGAATCAACTCGTGACTCTGATAGAGATAAGGTTGACCACATATGGTTTTGGGTAACCTTCATCATCTCAGGTATCGCCCTCTATGCCTTGAATTTTGTAGTTGGTTCTCTATCTGCAAGCTTCCTAAACTTTACACTGGCTGGATGTTTGTTAGCACTTGGTATTTTGGTTCCAGGGCTTAGTCCTTCCAATCTTCTTTTGATTCTTGGCCTTTATGGCCCTATGTTAACAGGATTTAAGACTTTTGATTTATTCGGAACCTTTCTTCCAATAGGAATTGGAGCACTTGCTACTCTTGTCATTTTTTCAAAATTTATGGACTACGCTCTCCGTGTCTATCAATCTCGTGTTTACCACTTTATCATCGGAATTGTTCTTTCAAGTACAATCTTAATCCTCATTCCAAATGCTGGTAATGCTGAAAGCATCAGCTACAGTGGATTATCTCTTGTGTCTTATGTCATCATTGCCTTTTTCTTCGCTCTAGGTATTTGGTTGGGAATCTGGATGAGTCAATTGGAGGATAAGTATAAATAATGGCAAAAAAAGTAAAAGTCAAGAAAACCTTGGTCCAACAAATTTTAACTAAGGCAGGAATAAACCATACGGGTATTCAAATTAATGCCTTGGAAGGTGAGATGCCTCAAGGTTATGAAAAGAGTCAGATTTTTAAGACTTTAGCCCTTCTGGGAGATAAGACTGGACCCATTATCGGAATCCTTCCTATCACTGAACATCTTTCTGAAAAGAAACTGGCTAAGATTTCTGGTAACAAGAAAGTCAGTATGATTCCACAAAAAGACCTCGAAAAGACAACAGGCTATATCCACGGTGCCAATAATCCAGTTGGGATTCGTCAAAAACATAACTATCCTATCTTTATCGATCAAACTGCGCTTAAATTCAATGAAATGATTGTTTCCGCAGGGGAGATTGGTCATAGTATCATTATCAACCCTAAAGATCTAGCAGCCTTTGTTAAAGCTGAATTTGCTGACATTTTGGAGGCAAGTAACACATGAAATTCTATTTTATTCGTCACGGTAAAACACTTTGGAATCTTGAGGGACGTTTTCAAGGAGCAAGTGGTGACTCTCCACTCCTTGAGGAATCCATTGAGACCTTAAAAAAATTGGGTCAGTATCTCCAAGAAACTCCATTTGATGTGATTTATTCTAGTGATCTTCCTCGGGCTAAAACTTCTGCTCAAATTATCCAAAGTCAACTGAAAGATAGATGTCCTTTAGTAGAAATAGCCTCTCTAAGAGAGTGGCAACTCGGGAAACTTGAAGGAGCAAAATTTGCAACCTTAGAAGCCATCTATCCCGAGCAATTAAAAGCTTTTCGTACCAATCTAGCGAAGTTTGATTCGACTATGTTTGGTGCTGAGTCTGTCTATCAAACAACTCAGCGTACCATTCAATTTATCAAATCATTAGAGTCCAAACCTTTTGAACATGTCATGATTGTCGGTCACGGAGCCAATCTCACAGCCAGTATTCGAACTCTTCTAGGCTATGATACTCCACTACTTAGAAAAAATGGTGGTCTAGCAAATGCCAGTGTTACTATTGTCGAAACAGAAGACTTTAAAAACTTCAACCTTTTGGAATGGAACGACACTTCTTATCAAAATTAGAACTGAACTTAACAATCACTGTTAAGTTCTTTTTAGATTTTATAGAATATCCGTGAATTTATTTGACTTTTATGATAAAATGGGAGTATCGCAAAAAAGACTCATCGTATCAAGAATTGAGTAAAAACTAGGAGGAAACCATGTCAACAGAACATATGGAAGAACTAAATGACCAGCAGATCGTTCGCCGTGAAAAAATGGCTGCGCTCCGCGAACAAGGAATCGATCCATTCGGTAAACGATTTGAACGCACTGCTAACTCTCAAGAACTAAAAGATAAATTTGCTGACCTCGATAAGGAACAACTACATGAATTGAACGAGACTGCTACTATTGCAGGTCGTCTTGTTACCAAACGTGGTAAAGGTAAGGTTGGATTTGCCCACCTTCAAGACCGCGAAGGTCAAATCCAAATCTACGTTCGTAAAGATGCTGTCGGTGAAGAAAACTACGAAATCTTTAAAAAGGCTGACTTAGGAGACTTCCTTGGTGTCGAAGGTGAAGTGATGCGTACGGATATGGGAGAACTCTCAATCAAGGCTACTCACATCACACACTTGTCTAAAGCCCTTCGTCCCCTTCCAGAGAAATTCCATGGACTAACTGACGTTGAAACAATCTACCGTAAACGTTACCTCGATTTGATTTCTAACCGCGAAAGCTTCGAACGTTTTGTTACTCGTTCAAAAATCATCTCTGAAATCCGTCGTTACCTAGACCAAAAAGGATTCCTTGAAGTTGAAACACCAGTTCTTCACAACGAAGCTGGTGGTGCTGCTGCTCGCCCATTCATCACTCATCACAATGCTCAAAACATTGACATGGTGCTTCGTATCGCGACTGAGCTTCACTTGAAACGTCTTATCGTTGGTGGTATGGAGCGTGTGTATGAGATTGGCCGTATCTTCCGTAACGAAGGAATGGATGCTACACACAACCCTGAGTTTACTTCTATCGAGGTTTACCAAGCATACGCAGACTTCCAAGATATCATGGACTTGACGGAAGGCATCATTCAACACACTGCTAAAGCTGTTAAAGGCGATGGTCCGGTTATCTATCAAGGAACTGAAATCAAGATCAATGAACCATTTAAACGTGTACACATGGTTGATGCAATCAAGGAAATTACAGGTGTTGATTTCTGGAAAGATATGACTTTCGAAGAAGCAAAAGCTATCGCAGCTGAAAAGAATGTCCCAGTTGAAAAACACTACACTGAAGTTGGACACATTATCAATGCCTTCTTTGAAGAATTTGTTGAAGAAACATTGATTCAACCAACATTTGTCTATGGGCACCCAGTGGCTGTATCACCACTTGCTAAGAAAAATCCTGAAGATGAGCGCTTTACAGACCGCTTCGAGCTCTTCATCATGACTAAAGAATATGGTAATGCCTTTACTGAGTTGAATGACCCAATCGACCAGCTTAGCCGTTTCGAAGCTCAAGCTAAAGCAAAAGAACTTGGTGATGATGAAGCAACAGGCATTGACTACGACTACATTGAAGCACTTGAATACGGTATGCCACCAACAGGTGGTTTGGGAATCGGTATTGACCGTCTCTGCATGCTACTCACAGATACTACTACTATTCGTGACGTATTGCTCTTCCCAACTATGAAATAAAAACTCAAATCTCCTAGTTATCTCTAGGAGATTTTTTAATAATAACAAAAAGACAAACTCAATATTGAGCTTGTCTTTAAATTTTCTTATTAGAATAATCCAAGAACTGTACCATCACTTTCAACATCCATGTTAAGAGCTGCTGGGCGTTTTGGAAGTCCAGGCATGGTCATAACGTCACCAGTAAGTGCAACGATGAAGCCTGCACCCAATTTTGGTACCAATTCACGAATAGTAATTTCAAAGTTTTCAGGGGCTCCAAGAGCATTTGGGTTATCTGAGAAACTGTATTGAGTTTTAGCCATACAGATTGGCAATTTGTCCCAACCATTTTGTAAGATTTGTGCGATTTGAGTTTGAGCTTTCTTCTCGAAGTTTACTTTGCTTCCACGATAGATTTCAGTGACAATCTTTTCAATCTTCTCTTGTACTGAAAGGTCATTGTCATACAAACGTGTATAGTTAGCTGGGTTTTCGTCAATCGTTTTGACGAGAGTTTCAGCTAGAGCTACTCCACCTTCTGCTCCATCGGCCCATACGCTTGCTAATTCAACTGGAACATCGATTGAAGCACAAAGTTCTTTCAAAGCTGCGATTTCAGCTTCTGTATCAGATACGAACTCGTTAATTGCAACAACTGCTGGAATACCGAACTTACGGATATTCTCAACGTGGCGTTTCAAGTTTGCAAATCCAGCACGTACTGCTTCCACATTTTCCTCTGTCAGAGCATCTTTAGCAACTCCACCATTCATCTTAAGAGCACGAAGGGTTGCAACGATAACTACTGCATCTGGCGCAGTTGGCAAGTTTGGAGTTTTGATATCAAGGAATTTCTCAGCACCAAGGTCTGCACCAAAACCTGCTTCTGTCACTGTGTAATCAGCCAAGTGAAGGGCTGTAGTTGTAGCCAAAACTGAGTTACATCCGTGAGCAATATTGGCAAATGGACCACCATGCACAAAGGCAGGTGTACCATAGATTGTTTGAACCAAGTTTGGTTTGATAGCATCTTTCAAAATCAATGCCAAGGCACCTTCAACCTGTAAATCACCAACTGAAACAGGTGTACGGTCATAGCGGTAACCGATAACGATATTGGCCAAACGACGTTTTAAATCTTCAATATCAGTTGCCAAGCAAAGGATTGCCATGATTTCTGAAGCAACAGTGATATCAAAGCCATCTTCACGTGGAATACCGTTAAGAGGACCACCGAGTCCAACAGTTACGTGACGAAGGGCGCGATCGTTCAAGTCCACCACACGTTTCCAGAGAATACGACGTTGGTCGATTCCAAGTTCATTTCCTTGATGCAAATGATTGTCAATCAAAGCAGAGAGAGCATTATTTGCTGTTGTAATAGCATGCATATCTCCAGTAAAGTGAAGGTTGATGTCTTCCATTGGTAAAACTTGGGCATAACCACCACCGGCAGCTCCACCTTTAATCCCCATGACAGGCCCAAGAGAAGGTTCGCGGATAGCAATCATGGTTTTCTTACCAATCTTATTCAAAGCATCAGCAAGTCCGATAGTGATAGTTGATTTTCCTTCACCAGCAGGTGTTGGATTGATAGCAGTAACTAGAATCAATTTACCGACTGGATTACTTTCCACTTCACGAATCTTATCAAAACTAAGCTTAGCCTTGTATTTTCCATACAACTCCAAATCATCGTAAGAAATATCCAGTTTCTCTACAACATCAACAATAGGCTTCAACTCAATACTCTGTGCGATTTCAATATCTGTTTTCATTCAAAACTCCTCTACCTCAAATGTGTTAATTCATTATATCATAAAATAAGATTTTTAACAGTCATAAAGCTTGGTAACGTTCGTAAATATCACAATACTTCAGGCTTTTTCGTCTTCTATTTTAATTTTTATATGCCTTTATAGGTTTTAACTATAGTTGAAAGCTTTCTACTAACTCAGAAAGTAGCTATCAATTTCGGATAAATCATGTAGAATTTCGTCATTAGAAACTCCTATATACTCAGCTAATTCAATTGAATACTCAAAACGAAGACGTGTATTGATAGATAAATCAAAAGAGTAATCCTGTAATCGTCCTAGTTTATGATATTTATCCATAATATCATTAAAAATAATCTTGTATTTATCATCTAAGTTTTTGATATGATTATCTAAGTTTTCCCTATAATCTTGAATTAATTCCTGTTCCCTATCACTTAAAATCCCTTTGCCTATTTCCCAAATTATTGAAGTAGCTATTGAACCTACTACTGCTCCTAAGACAGGGACAGGAATAAGTGTTTGACCAACACATGAACCAATTGTCGCTAATGTTGTATCCAATGTATTGATAGTTATAAAATTTATAAATTCATCCTCAGTAATCTCATTTGTTCTAAGTTTAGTAATAATATCTACCATGCCGTAACTTGCTGTTACAAACGCACTTGCATTAGGAGCACTCATTTTAAAAACATTAGTGAGACCATAAATCGCGTAACCTGATATACAACCTTTTACCGCACCTTCCACTGTTTCCAGTCCACAGTCTAACCAATCTGATTGTTCAAATTCAAAAATTGTTTTTCCTTCTTTGTATTTCCCATACACAGCTGACATTAATGCTAAACCACCTTGTAAAAAAGCTGCGTTTCTTGCAATCTTGTTAGCTTCTTTTATTCTTGGTAATGAATTTTTTTGTGCTACTAACCGTTTTCTATTTAACTCTTGTTGTTTTAGTCTGACAGTTTTACAAATATTCTTCTCCTCGGAATCTAAAATGGAATTTATTGAATTTCTTTGAGCATCATCATAATTTAGAACAGATGATTTCATCCAAGATTTATATGAAGTAAGTCCCTTGCTTTTGGTAATATCATTGATCATTTGTCGTATATCAGTAATTTGTTTAATAGACAATTTTTTACCATTAAATTCAACTTCTTTGGCCCCAGCCATTATCTTTTCGTATATTAACACATGATCTTTCGGAAACATCATTTTCATTTTTTTACTGTAATGAAACGATTGAGCTAGTTCATCACGTAAATTATTATAAAACTTCATTTGAATGGTATTTCTACCAATTAATAAATCGGCTGGTCCATTATCATTCAATACTTTTACAATAGGATTTAATCCTTCAAAAGCTCTTCTCGCATTCACAATTCCTGCTTCTGCAAATTCAGCAATAAAACCGTGACCGCCGTATTCACCTCCACGATTCTTTAGAATAACGTCTTCAATGTTATCTCTAGCATAGTTTAAGATTTTAGAAGCATTGTCCTTGTTTAAAATGACATGTTGAGCTTCATCCTCAATCATTTTCATAGTAATTTGTAAGTCTTGAATTCTCAAGTTGTTTAAACAATTGACATATGCACCTATCCCTTGATAAAATGCTCTATTAACAGCCTGATTCATCATTTATTCTAATTTCCTTATTAATCATCGAAGTAAGTGAGAGGGTTGAATTTACTAAACTACCTGCTTGATACTTTTCATCATCTGTAAATAAGTTATAATCTTTTCCAATTAAAGAAAGATTAGCTAAATAAATCCCCTCAGTTTGCTTTTCAATTAAATTAATTAATTCGCTAATTTCTATTATTGATTTTTCAGTTTGTCTAATTAATAACTCAATTTTCTTTTGTTCATCAAGCGCTTCTTTAGCTACTTCTTCATTTTTTTTATTAGCAAAAACACCTGCTCCGACAGATGCTGTTAACATTAAGCCAGCAATCCCCCAACCAACAGGGCCCGCCATGGCTAGAAAGGCATTGCCAGCAGCCATACCTCCTCCGCCTGCTGCTAGGCTTCCTCTACCTAACCAAGCTAATGCCGCACTATTTCTTGCTGCACCTGTCAAACTAGAAATTGCTGTTCCTGTTGATGCAACACCAAAAGTAGTGGCAACCCCCATAGCCGCAGTAGGACCTAAAGTTGCGACTGTCACACCTAAAGCACTTAAAGAAGCTGTAGCTGCCGTACTACCGCTGGCTAATTCTGCTTCTTTGATTGCCTGAGTAATAGCTAACTGCTTATCTTCGAAATTCTGTATTTCAACAATTATCTCTTCTAACTTTGTTTCAAATTCTTTCGGTTTATTTGCTAATTTACTAATTCTCTCTTCAACAATTTTTACAACTTTAATCGCCTTGTCTCTAGTTTTATAAAGCTCAGTCGATCTATTCGTTAGATCTGTGGCTTTTTCATTATATGTTTGAATAGATTCATGATAGTTCTCAACAGCTTCGGACCTTAGTTTACCATTAAAAAGATCTATTGAATCAATTTGTGATTTTGCTTCCGTTGCAATTTTTCCAGCTTGATTGATTGTGCCAGTTGTCACCTCTGTTACTTGTTGAACAGTATCATTCGCTACTGTAGCAGCTTGACCTGAAACGTCTGAAACAACATTTCCTATCTTATTTGATACATCTCCTATTACTTTTACAGAATCTGATAATAAATCTCCTGTAACTTTCCCAGCGCTATCTAAAGCTTTTCCAGCTTCATTAAGTACGCTACTGGTTGTCTTACTAGCATCATCAATTACTTTACTAGCTTCTTTAACCATATTATCTGCAAATTTTAAAAAGTCCATAACTGCTTCCCCTTTTCATATATAACTAAAATAATTATCTTATATCTTAAATTAATTGTCAATAATAATATAGTTATAAAGTTTAGTTATATTTTATCGCTTTCATTTTACTTACTGTTCATTTTTTTGTACAATAGTTCTATGAAAATTTTAGTTACATCTGGTGGTACAAGCGAGGCCATTGATCGAGTTCGCTCCATTACCAACCACTCTACTGGTAGACTTGGTAAAGTTATAACTGAGACTTTACTAAAAGCTGGTCACCAAGTTTGCCTGATTACTACGCAACAAGCTCTAAAACCAGCATCACACTCGAATTTATCCGTTATCGAAATCAAAAACACTTCCGATTTACTCCAAGAGATGAAACGGATTGTCCCTGATTATCAAGTCTTGATCCATTCAATAGCTGTTTCTGACTACAGCCCAGTTTACATGACAGGTCTTGATCAAGTTCAAGCAAGTCAAGATTTAAGTGAGTTTTTGCATAAGAAAAATATGGAATCAAAGATCTCCTCTAAGGATGAGGTGCAAGTCCTATTTCTTAAGAAAAATCCAAAGATCATCTCTCTTGTTAAAGAATGGAATCCAAGTATTCATCTCATTGGCTTTAAACTGCTTGTCGATGTTACTAAGGAGCATCTGATTCAAATCGCTAGAGAAAGTCTTGAAAAGAATCAAGCTGATTTGATTGTCGCTAATGACCTCACTCAGATTAATGCTGATCAACATCTGGCTTATCTAGTAGAGGAAAAAGATTATCAGATTGCTGCTAGCAAACAAGAAATTGCTGACTTATTAGTGAAAAAAATTCAGGGATTTGATCGTTAGAAAGGAAAATTATGGCTCGTATTACACTCGCTGTGACAGGCTCTATCGCCTCTTACAAGGCTGCTGATTTGGTTAGTAACTTGAAGAAACAGGGGCATTCTGTTACGGTACTTATGACCCAGGCTGCGACTGCCTTTATCCAACCTTTAACCCTTCAAGTCCTATCTCAAAATACCGTACATCTGGATGTTATGCAGGAACCTTATCCTGACAAAGTCAATCATATCGAACTTGGCAAAGAAACAGATTTATTTATCGTAGTTCCTGCAACGGCCAATACAATCGCTAAACTAGCTCAAGGCCTAGCTGACAACATGGTAACCTCTACTGCTCTTGCCTTGCCCCACTATATTCCAAAACTAGTGGCACCTGCTATGAATACCAAAATGTATGACCATCCAGCAACTCAAACAAACTTAAAAACTTTAGAAACTTATGGTTATTCAATTATTGCTCCAAAAGAGTCCCTACTGGCCTGTGGCGATGTAGGACGTGGTGCTCTTGCTGATCTTGATACTATTTTACAACAGATAAAGGAAAAACTTCATGAACAAACGCTCTAATATTGCTCCTATTGCTATCTTTTTTGCCAGCATGATTGTCATTCATTTGCTGAGCTCTATTGTCTTTAATGTCTTGCCTTTCCCAATTAAACCAACCATTGTCCATATCCCAGTCATCATTGCTAGTATCATCTACGGACCACGAATTGGGGCTATCTTAGGTTTCTTGATGGGAATGATTAGCTTGACTGTCAATACGATCACTATTCTCCCAACTAGCTACCTCTTCTCTCCTTTTGTACCAAATGGGAATCTAGCTTCACTTGCTATTGCTATTATTCCTCGTATCTTAATCGGTTTGACACCATACTTTGTCTATAAACTCCTCAGAAACAAGGCGGGGCTTATCTTTGCGGGAGCTCTCGGTTCACTTACTAATACTGTATTTGTACTAGGCGGTATCTTCTTCCTCTTTGGAAATGTTTTTGATGGAAATATCCAAAAACTATTAGCTACTGTTATCTCAACAAACTCTATCGCAGAACTGATTATCTCAGCAATACTTACCCTAGTTATTGTTCCGAGACTTGAAAAAATCAAAAAATAAGAGGTCGGGAAAATCCCGACCTCGATTTTTATTTGCCCTAAGTCACTGACTCTGTATTTAATTAAGATTACAGACTCCCAAAAGCCTATTTGACGAAACTATCTAAAAGCTTGATTGTAAAGGTTCACGGATATGAGAAAAAGGTTCAATCTTGATAAAATCTTTACTTTCCCACAGCCTTTTTATCTGCTTATTATTGGGCAAGACGTGCTTCTTCTAAAATCTTTTCAATCTTTGTTGTTAGCAAATCAATAGCTACTGTGTTGGTCACTCCTTCTGGAATAACGATATCTGCATAACGCTTTGTTGGCTCGATAAATTGATGATACATGGGTTTTACTACACCAAGATACTGGTCAATGACGCTGTCTAAACTACGACCACGCTCTTCCATATCACGCTTAATACGACGAATAATACGGACATCATCATCTGTATCTACGAAAATCTTGATATCCATCAAATCACGAAGACGTTTGTCCTCCAAAACCAAGATTCCTTCTACGATAAAGACATCTTGGGGTTCTTGACGATAGGTTTTAGAACTTCTGGTATGGGCAGCATAGTCGTAGGTAGGAATATCAACTGGACGTCCTGCCAACAACTCTTTGATTTGCGCAATCATCAAATCAGTATCAAAAGCAAAAGGGTGGTCATAGTTGGTCTTGATACGTTCTTCAAAGGTTAGATGTGATTGATCTTTATAGTAGGAATCATGCTCAATCATAGCTATTTTCTCGTTTGGAAAATGCGATAAGATTGCTTTAGATACGCTTGTCTTTCCTCCTCCAGATCCCCCTGTTACTCCGATAATGATTGGTCTATTTTGCATTGTAGCCTCCTTGTATTTTCCCTTGTCTATTTTACCATATTTTTGATAAATTTTACAGATGGAGTTTTCTACAAAATAGAAGAAAAAATCCTCATAGCTAGAAGCTACAAGGATTTGTAATTGATTAATCGAAGTCAACGTATTCTTTAGAAAGTTCAAGAACTTCTTCCATTGTTGAACATTCTGTAAGAGCGCGGTTAGCGTATTCTTGCATTTTAGCAGTGTCCAATTTCTTCATCAAGCTACGTGTACGAAGTACAGATGTAGCTGACATAGAGAACTCATCCAAGCCCATTCCGACAAGAAGTGGAACAGCTGTTTGGTCACCAGCCATCTCACCACACATACCAGCCCATTTACCTTCAGCGTGAGCTGCTTTGATAACATTATTGATCAAACGAAGGATTGATGGGTTATATGGTTGGTAAAGGTATGAAACTTGCTCGTTCATACGGTCTGCTGCCATTGTGTATTGGATCAAGTCGTTTGTACCAATTGAGAAGAAGTCAACTTCTTTTGCAAATTGGTCTGCAAGCATAGCTGCCGCAGGAATTTCAATCATGATACCAACTTGGATGTCATCCGCAACTGCAACACCTTCAGCAAGAAGGTTTGCTTTTTCTTCATCGAAGACTGCTTTAGCTGCACGGAATTCTTTCAAAAGTGCAACCATTGGGAACATGATACGCAATTGACCGTGTACAGAAGCACGAAGAAGAGCACGGATTTGAGTGCGGAACATTGCATCTCCAGTTTCAGAGATAGAGATACGAAGAGCACGGAATCCAAGGAATGGGTTCATTTCATGAGGCATATCGAAGTAAGGAAGTTCCTTGTCACCACCGATATCCATTGTACGGACAACAACTGGTTTACCGTTCATTCCTTCAAGAACAGCCTTGTATGCTTCGTACTGCTCGTCTTCAGTTGGGAAGTCTTGAGAATCCATGTACAAGAACTCTGTACGGTAAAGACCTACAGCTTCTGCACCGTTGTCATTAACACCTTCAACGTCTTTCGGAGTACCAATGTTTGCTGCCAATTCGAAGTGTTTACCATCAGCAGTAACAGTTTGAGCATCCTTCAAAAGTGCCCATTCAGCTTTTTGTTGAGCGTAATCTTCACCAGCTGCTTTAAATTCAGCTGCTTGTTCTTCAGTAGGGTTGATAATCACTTCACCTGTAATACCATTAACGGCAAGTAGGTCACCATCTTTAACGATTTCAGTGATATTGTTTGTACCCAAAACTGCAGCGATTTCAAGTGTACGAGCCATGATAGCTGAGTGACTTGTACGACCACCAATGTTTGTTACAAAAGCTTTAACAAAGTTTTTGTCCAATTGAGCTGTATCAGATGGAGTCAAGTCGTGAGCAATCACGATTACTTCTTCATTGATAGAAGCTGGGTTTGGCAATTTTTTACCAAGGAGGTTAGCCAATACACGTTTTGTTACGTCGCGGATATCCGCTGCACGTTCTTGCATGTATGGGTTGTCTTCCATGCCTTCAAAGATTGTGATAAACATGTCTGTAACTTCTTTCAGACCCGCTTCTGCATTCACTTTCTTAGCACGGATAGTTTCTTTGATTTGACCGATCAATTCAGGGTCAGCAAGAACCATCAAGTGAGCGTCAAATACTTGTGCCGCTTCTTCACCAAGCGTACCTACAGCCTTCTCGCGGATAAGAGAAAGCTCGTTTTGAGAAGCTTCAAGAGCAACATCCAAACGAGCCTCTTCTGCATTTGTATCTTCGACTGTAACAGTCTCGAATGATAAATCCGGTTGAACGAGTAGATATGCTTTTGCAACTGCAACACCGTCAGATGCTGCGATTCCTTTAAGCATTTCTGTCATTTCCTTATGCCAATCCTTCTTTTTCCATTGTTTCTGAGATTGCAGCGATAGCATCATCAGCGTCTGCACCTTCAGCAGTGATTGTAACGTCAGCACCTTGACCAACACCAAGACTCATTACACCCATGATAGATTTAAGGTTAACTGATTTACCTTTGTACTCAAGAGTGATATCTGAAGCAAATTTGCTAGCTGTTTGTACCAACAATGTTGCTGGACGTGCGTGAATACCTGTTTCTGCCACTACGTGGAAATCTTTAGAAGCCATAGTTTGACTCTCCTTTAATAGTTTTCTTGTTGAGTTACATATCTGATAACCCTTACAATTTAGTATTATATCACCTTCATTGATATTTTTCAAGTATTTTATGGACTTTCTTCAATTTCCTTTCAGATAACTTGCTGAAAATCTTCTATTAAATTTAGCAAAACACAGTATGTAGTTTTTGTTAAGTTGTCTATAATGAAATCATTGATTTTTCTGTCGTTGTTTCTCAATATTACACTATATATTGTGTTTGTTAGTAAAATCAGTAAAATAAGTACACAAGATTTAGTTTTAGAAAGTTGACAAAGTTTTTTTTTCTGATATACTAAGAAAGTAATAAATTTTTAAAGAGGAGTTACAGAAATGGTAACCGTATATTCTAAAAACAACTGTGTCCAATGTAAAATGACGAAACGTTTTTTAGACAGTAATAATGTTGAATATAAAGAAATCAATCTTGATGAACAACCTGAATACATTGATCAAGTAAAAGAGCTTGGCTTTAGTGCTGCTCCTATTATTCAGACACCAACAGAAGTTTTCTCTGGTTTCCAACCAGGTAAACTCAAACAACTTGCTTAAGAATCAGGACAAAAGCTTCTATGTCTACCTTAGAAGCCTTTCTTTTGTAATTAGATAAAGGAATTTTTATGGGATTAAAACAACTTGAAGATGTGACTTACTTCCGTCTTAATAATGAAATTAACCGTCCTGTTAATGGACAAATTATGCTTCACAAGGACAAGGAAGCTTTAGAAGCCTTCTTTAAAGAAAATGTTGTACCAAATACAATGGTTTTTAACTCAATTACGGATAAAATCAACTTCCTCGTTGAGCATAACTACATTGAGACAGCATTTATCAAGAAATACCGTCCAGAATTTTTGGAAGAACTGCATCAATTTATCAAGGATCAGAACTTCCAATTTAAGTCTTTCATGGCTGCCTATAAATTCTATAATCAGTATGCTCTGAAAACTAATGACGGAGAGTACTATCTTGAAAGCATGGAAGACCGTGTCTTCTTTAATGCCCTTTACTTCGCGGATGGTGATGAAGCGATTGCTATTGATATCGCTAATGAAATCATCCACCAACGTTATCAACCTGCTACTCCTTCTTTCTTAAATGCAGGTCGTGCTCGTCGTGGTGAGTTGGTATCTTGCTTCTTGATCCAGGTAACAGATGATATGAACTCTATCGGACGTTCTATCAACTCTGCTCTTCAACTTTCACGTATTGGTGGTGGTGTGGGAATTTCCCTCAGCAACCTTCGTGAAGCTGGAGCTCCTATTAAAGGATATGAGGGTGCTGCTTCTGGTGTTGTACCAGTTATGAAGCTTTTCGAAGACAGCTTCTCTTACTCTAACCAACTCGGTCAACGTCAAGGTGCTGGAGTTGTTTACCTCAATGTCTTCCACCCAGATATCATCGCCTTCCTTTCAACTAAGAAGGAAAATGCGGATGAAAAAGTTCGTGTCAAGACTCTCTCACTTGGTGTTGTGGTACCAGATAAATTCTACGAATTGGCTCGTAAAAATGAAGAAATGTACCTCTTCAGTCCTTACTCTGTAGAGCTTGAATACGGCGTGCCTTTCAACTACATCGATATCACTGAAAAATACGATGAATTAGTAGCAAATCCAAACATCCGTAAGACAAAAATCAAGGCGCGTGATTTGGAAACTGAAATTTCTAAGTTGCAACAAGAATCTGGCTATCCTTATGTAGTCAACATCGATACTGCTAACCGTGCAAATCCAGTCGATGGTAAGATCATCATGAGTAACTTGTGTTCAGAGATTCTTCAAGTCCAAGAACCAAGTCTTATCAACGATGCTCAAGAATTCCTAAAAATGGGTACTGATGTCTCATGTAACCTTGGTTCAACAAACGTGGTCAACATGATGACTTCACCTGACTTTGGTCGCTCCATCCGTGCTATGGTACGTGCCTTGACCTTTGTTACAGATAGTTCTCATATCGTCGCTGTTCCTACTATCGACCACGGAAATAGTCAAGCTCATACCTTCGGTCTTGGAGCAATGGGACTTCACAGCTACCTTGCGCAACAATTGATCGAATACGGATCACCTGAGTCTGTTGAATTTACAAGCATCTACTTCATGCTTATGAACTACTGGACCTTGGTTGAATCAAACAATATCGCACGTGAACGTGGTGTTACCTTCCACAACTTTGACAAATCAGACTATGCTAACGGAAGCTATTTTGATAAGTATTTAACTGGCGAATTCCTTCCGAAATCAGACCGTGTTAAAGAGCTCTTCAAAGATATCTTTATTCCTACTGCTGCTGACTGGGCTGAACTTCGTGATAAAGTTAAAGCAGATGGACTTTACCACCAAAACCGCCTTGCTGTAGCGCCGAATGGTTCTATCAGCTATATCAACGATGTATCTGCTTCTATCCACCCGATCACGCAACGTATCGAAGAACGCCAAGAGAAGAAAATCGGTAAGATTTACTATCCTGCTGCTGGTTTGTCAACAGAAACAATCCCTTACTACACTTCTGCTTATGACATGGATATGCGTAAGGTCATTGATGTTTATGCTGCTGCGACTGAGCACGTGGACCAAGGACTTTCACTCACACTCTTCATGCGTAGTGATATTCCAACAGGCCTTTACGAATGGAAGAAAGAAAACAAACAAACGACACGTGACTTGTCTATCCTTCGTAACTATGCCTTCAACAAAGGTATCAAGTCTATCTACTACGTCCGTACCTTTACCGATGATGGTGGAGAAGTCGGCGCTAACCAATGTGAGAGCTGTGTAATTTAATTCAACTCTCAAAGAAATTACATTTACTTAATCCATTAAACGTATTTTGCTGATAAAATCATGTAAGAATTTAAAAGTCGGGCTTCCGACTTTTTGTTCGATTATAGCATAGAATTATGATAAAATAAGAATGATTACGTTATCGCATTACTACACACAGAAAGAGATTTCAAATGAAAACTTACTACAAAGCCATTAACTGGAATGCCATCGAAGATGTCATCGACAAATCAACCTGGGAAAAACTGACTGAGCAGTTCTGGCTCGATACGCGTATCCCTTTGTCAAACGACTTGGATGACTGGAGAAAGCTTTCTAACAAGGAAAAAGACCTTGTTGGTAAAGTTTTTGGAGGTTTGACCCTTCTTGATACCATGCAATCAGAAACTGGTGTCCAGGCTCTTCGTGCTGATATTCGTACGCCTCACGAGGAAGCTGTTTTTAACAATATCCAATTTATGGAATCTGTTCATGCTAAGTCTTACTCTTCTATCTTTTCTACCTTGAATACTAAGTCAGAAATCGAAGAGATTTTCGAATGGACCAACACCAATCCATATCTTCAGAAAAAAGCTGAGATTATCAATGAAATCTACCTAAACGGAACTCCACTAGAAAAGAAAGTAGCTAGTGTTTTCCTTGAAACCTTCCTTTTCTACTCTGGTTTCTTCACACCACTCTACTATCTTGGAAACAACAAGTTGGCCAACGTGGCAGAAATTATCAAATTGATTATTCGTGATGAGTCAGTTCATGGAACCTACATCGGCTACAAATTCCAACTTGGTTTCAATGAATTGCCAGAAGATGAGCAAGAAAAACTCAAAGAATGGATGTACGACCTTCTCTATACTCTTTATGAGAATGAAGAAGGCTACACAGAGAGCCTCTATGACGAAGTCGGATGGACTGAAGAGGTTAAAACCTTCCTTCGCTACAATGCAAATAAAGCTCTTATGAACTTGGGGCAAGATCCTCTCTTCCCTGATTCAGCTGACGATGTCAACCCGATCGTTATGAACGGGATTTCAACTGGTACATCAAACCACGACTTCTTCTCTCAAGTTGGTAATGGCTATCTACTTGGTGAAGTTGAAGCTATGCAGGATGATGACTATAACTATGGACTAAATTAATACCTAACCTAAAAAAACATCTAAGTTTATTTATAAACTAGATGTTTTTTTTTGTTTATTTTTGTTTTCTTTAAGTTGCTTAGCTGTTTAAAATATGATAAAATAATATTAGATTTGGGGGTGGTTCAATGCTGAAGCAAGAAAAATTAGATACTATTTTAGACATTGTTAATACAAAAGGAACTATCACTGTTAAAGAGATTATGAATCGCCTTGATATTTCCGATATGACAGCTAGACGATATTTACAAGAGTTGGCAGATAAAGATTTACTGGTTCGTGTTCATGGAGGAGCCGAAAAACTTCGAACAGGTTCCTTATTAAATAATGAGCGTTCTAATGTTGAAAAACAAGGACTACAAACAGCAGAAAAACAAGAAATTGCTCGCTTTGCAGGTCACTTAGTTGAAGAAAGAGAAACTATTTTCATTGGTCCAGGTACCACATTAGAATTCTTTGCGCGTGAGCTTCCTATCGATAACATTCGAGTTGTTACCAATAGTTTGCCTGTATTTCTCATTCTAAACGAGCGTAAGCTAACTGATCTCATTCTAATCGGTGGTAATTATCGTTCAATTACTGGAGCATTTGTAGGTACTTTAACCCTTCAAGATATCGCTAGTTTGCAATTTTCAAAAGCTTTCGTTAGTTGTAATGGTATCAAGGATCATGCTATCGCTACTTTTAGTGAAGACGAAGGTGAAGCACAGAAATTAGCACTAGAAAACGCCAATAAAAAATATCTCCTAGCTGACCATAGCAAATTTGATAAATTTGATTTCTTTACATTTTACAATATCTCAGATATCGACACCATTATCACTGATTCAAAATTAAGTGACCAAACACTCCAATCACTGTCTAAACAAACTAAAATTATCAAGTCAAAACCTTAAACTCTACAACTAGTCACAGAATTTAGTAGCTACTACTAATTCCATGGCTAGTTTTTATTTTATATTAAGCGTGCAATCTAAAATATTTCAATTATTTTTCAAATCTATGATTTCTGTATTTTTAATTTAATAGATTTCTCGAATCTGTCTTTTTATATTCCATTTCACGAAATCATCCTTTTTAGTTTATTATAACAGTTACTTGTATTTTCTATCATTTTCCCTTCTTTTTTGATATAATAAATTTAGAATGATTCTTCAAAGGAGGCATCTATGCGTTTTAATCAATTCAGTTACTATCCTGTAAGCCAGCAAGAAGCTTTACAGGAATTATCCAGCCTTGGATTCAAACTTGACCAATCAAATTCTGCAAAAGAACTATTTGAAGCTTTTGTTAGAACTTGTTTTTTCAATTACAAAAATACGGATTATCCCCTCTCAACTTTAGCGGTTGATAAAGAAACTGATCTACTCACTTTCTTCAATTCTGATCGTGAATTAACTGCAGAAATTTTCTATACTGTAGCCTTTCAGTTGCTTGGTTTCAACTACTTAATAGACTTTGAAGATGGTCTAGCTTTTCATAAAGAAACGGCATTCCCTATTGTATACGGAGATTTGATTGACAATCTCTATCACCTCCTTAACACGCGCACTAAAAAGGGAAATACCTTGATTGATCAGCTAGTTAGTGATGGTCTTATCCCTGAGGACAATGATTACCACTACTTCAATGGAAAGAGTTTGGCTACTTTCTCAACTAACAATGTTATTCGGGAAGTTGTTTATGTGGAAAGTCGTATTGATTCTGATAATGATGGACTGCCAGATCTTATCAAGGTAAACATTATCCGTCCATCTTACCACGGCAAAATTCCAGCTGTTATGACGGCAAGTCCTTACCATCAAGGAACCAATGATAAAGCAAGTGATAAAGCTCTTTACAAAATGGAAGCTGAGCTAGAAGTCAAGGAAGCACATGAAATTTCTCTAGAAAAACCAACATTAGACTTGGTTGAACCTGTTGGAGAAGCTGAACTCGTTCCAGAAGCTGAAGAAAAACTCACTCATATCAATAGCAGCTACACACTTAACGACTACTTCCTTCCAAGAGGATTTGCAAATATCTACGTATCTGGTCTTGGAACCAAGGATTCTCAAGGTCAAATGACCAACGGAGATTACCGCCAAGTTGAAGCCTATAAAAATGTTATTGATTGGCTCAATGGTCGTTGTCGTGCCTTCACAGACCACAGTCGTAAACGTCAGGTCAAGGCTGACTGGTCAAATGGAAAAGTTGCCACTACTGGTCTTTCTTATCTAGGAACAATGTCTAATGGTCTTGCAACTACAGGAGTTGATGGTTTAGAAGTCATTATTGCTGAAGCCGGTATTTCTTCTTGGTACAACTATTACCGTGAAAATGGTCTTGTGACAAGCCCAGGTGGCTATCCTGGGGAGGACTTCGATTCATTAGATGAATTAACTTATTCTCGTAATCTCTTAGCTGGTGACTTTATTCGTGGAAACGAAGCTCATAAAGAATCCATAGAAAAACTAAAGAAAAATTTAGACCGTAAAACTGGGGATTACAACCAATTTTGGCATGACAGAAATTACCTCCTTAATGCTGAAAAAGTTAAGGCTGAAGTTGTTTTTACCCATGGTTCGCAAGACTGGAATGTAAAACCACTTCACGTCTATCAAATGTTTAATGCTCTTCCAAGTCATATTAATAAACACCTCTTTTATCATAACGGGGCCCATGTTTATATGAACAACTGGCAGTCTATTGATTTCCGTGAATCCATGAATGCTCTTTTGACACAGAAATTATTGGGGCATGAAACTGATTACCGACTTCCAAGAATCGTTTGGCAAGACAATACAGCTCCTCAAACATGGATGACTCTTGAAGATTTTGGAAATCAAACTGACCACAAAACTTTCACATTAGGTACTGAAGAAGCTGTCATTCAAAACCACTATGAAGACTCAGACTTCGACCGTTTTGGAAAGTCCTACCAAACCTTTAATAATGAACTCTATCAAGGTAAGGTGAATCAGATTACCATTGATCTTCCAGTGACTGAAGATCTTCATATCAACGGTCGTGTTAAACTAAACCTACGACTCAAGTCAAATACCAATAAAGGTCTTCTCTCTGCTCAACTCCTTGAACTGGGGCAAAAGAAATACCTCCAACCATATCCAGGAGTTTTATTTGCTCGTACTATTGATAACGGTCGTTACCACATGCTGGAAAACCTTTGCGAGCTACCATTTAGCTCAAATGCCCAACGTGTTATTACCAAAGGCTACCTCAACCTCCAAAATCGTCATGATTTATTAAAAATTGAAGAAGTTAAACCAGATGAATGGATGGAGTTCCAATTTGAACTGCAACCAACTATCTACAAACTTCAGAAAGATGATACACTTCGTCTGGTGCTCTATACTACAGACTTTGAAATCACTATTCGTGACAATACAAACTATCACTTGACTGTCGATCTCGCACAGTCCAATCTTGAAATACCTTTTCAAAGGGAGGTAACTGTAGATGAACAAGGCCGAACAAAGACACCAGCTCATCCGAGCCCTAATCACTAAGCAAAAGATTCATACCCAAACTGAGCTACAAGAACTACTGATTGAAAATGGAGTCCATGTCACACAAGCAACGCTTTCACGAGACATCAATCTGATGAACCTCTCTAAAATTCGTGAAGGTGAACATTCCTATTATGCAATCAATACTGGTTCCACATCAAAGTGGGAAAAACGCCTAGAAGTGTATATGGAGGAAGCCCTCTACATGATGCATCCTGTTCAACACCAGGTTGTCATCAAAACCTATCCAGGTTTAGCGCAATCCTTTGGATCCATCTTAGATGCCCTAAACTTCCCTGAAATTGTGGCTACTATCTGTGGCAATGATGTCTGTTTGGTTATCTGCGAGGATAAAGAACAAGCTCAATCTTGCTTTGAACGCCTCAAACAATTTGCACCACCTCTATTTTTTGATCGCTAATAAAATCCCGTGATGACTCTCATCACGGGTTTATTTTATGATTTGTTATTTTCAGCTTGCTTTTTAGTTCTTGCTAGTCTCAAAGCACGATTTGGATTGAGGCGATTAAAGAGTTCTTCTAACTTTTTCTCATTCCAGACGTCTGCTGCAGAAACAAAATTTCCATCAGCATCTCGGAAAGATATCGGTTTATCTCCCATAGCTATCTCCTAGTCTACAAACTCAAACTCAAATTTGCCGATACGAACTAGATCTCCATCCTTGGCACCACGGGCACGGAGAGCTTCATCAACTCCCATACCACGCAACTGACGAGCAAACTTCATGACAGACTCATCACGATCAAAGTTAGTCATGTTAAAGAGTTTAATGAGTTTTTCACCTGAAAGTACCCAAGTTGCATCGTCATCACGACTAATTTCAAATGGTTTTTCTTCTTCGTCAAAACCATAATAAACTTCTTCTTCCATTTCTGACTCATCATAAAGAAGAAATTCTGGTGTCTTATCAAGAAGCTCGGCTGTTGCATCTAGTAAAGGTGCAAGACCTTGCTTAGTCAAACCTGAGATTGGGAAGATGGCTGGTAAGTCCTCGAACTCATCATAGTTAGCCGCCAATTTTTTCTTGAATTCTTCAAGATTTTCTTTGCTTTCTGGCATATCCATCTTATTAGCAACAATGATTTGGGGACGTTCCATAAGACGAAGGTTATAAGATTCCAACTCTTTGTTAATAGCAAGATAATCTTCGTAAGGATCACGTCCTTCACTGGCTGACATATCAATGATGTGAAGGATAACGCGAGTACGCTCAATATGGCGAAGGAACTGAGTTCCCAAGCCCACACCTTGACTAGCGCCTTCGATCAAACCAGGAAGGTCTGCCACTGCAAATGACTCACCTGATTGAGTACGGACCATACCAAGATTAGGAACGATTGTTGTAAAGTGGTAGGCACCGATTTTAGGTTTTGCAGAGGTAATTACGCTGAGCAGAGTTGATTTTCCAACTGAAGGGAAGCCAACCAAACCAACATCCGCAAGGATTTTAAGTTCTAACTGTAACTCACGTTCCTGACCAGGTTCTCCATTCTCAGAGATCTCTGGAGCAGGATTTTTTGGTGTCGCAAAACGGATATTCCCACGACCACCTCGACCACCGTGAGCAACGATAAACTCTTGACCGTGTTCAATCAAGTCAGTGATAACTTTTCCAGTCTCAGCATCACGCACAGTTGTCCCTTGAGGTACTCGGACAATCAAGTCTTCTGCACCGCGTCCGTGCATTCCTTTAGTCATTCCTTTTTCACCTGACTGGGCTTTGAAATGACGATTGTAACGGAAGTCCATCAAGGTACGTAAACCTTCATCTACAACGAAAACAACGTTACCACCACGGCCACCGTCACCACCCCATGGTCCTCCATTAGGGACATATTTTTCTCGGCGAAAAGCAACCATGCCATCGCCACCATTTCCAGCCTTGACCTTAATCTTGGCTGTATCTAAAAACATACTCATATTCTTTTCTCACTTTAAAAAGGGCTGGGAAATCCCAGTCACCAACTATTACTACTTGCTAGAAATTCTAGTTTCCTAGAATCTGCTAAATACACCAATGGCTGTAGCAAAGATACCTGCTAAGGTTACAAACAACATAATCAAAACGACGAATAGTGTCAATTTCTCAAAAAATGTTTTTTTACGTTTTCCATTATCACCAAATGCCATTATTTTCTCCTTTTCTATAATTCCCTATTTTTAATATTCTTCCGAAACTGGAGCAATTGCCCACAAGATTAAGTAAGCAATAAGTCCGCTACCATAACAAAAAGCTAGAACTCCCCAGATCACACGTACGATTGTCGGATCAATATCAAAATAATTAGCTAAACCAGCGCATACTCCACCGATTTTTTGATCTCGACTACTTCTCATAAATTTCTTTTTCATTTCTTCATTTCCTTTCTTCGAAGACCTTAGTCATTCCAATAATCTCTCAAGTCATTCAACTGTTTCTTGGATGCTTTTAACATTCGTTTAGAACTTTTGACTGGAACTGAAACTGCCTGTTGTGGCAAGTAAAATACTGTCTTTAAAATCCGTTGTGTCATCGGTTCATCACGAGTTAATTCTTTTTCAAAATTGTTTGAGATGATAGCATCCAAATAAAACTCATGGACTCTCTTAGCAAAATTCTCAGCTGAAATTTCATACAATTTATCAGCCAAAAGTTTTTCATCCATCTTTGGAGTTGCAATTAAAGCTTCTAAAATAGCCCCTGCTAAATCTCTCTCTTCATAATAAAGAGTTCCAAACATCTTATCGCTAATCAAATTATCTAGATAAGGATTTCCATGAGCTATTACCGGAGTCTTACTTGCAAGACTTTCAAGATAGGTCAAGCCTTGCGTCTCACTAGTTGAAGCTGAAATGAAGAAATCAGCCGCCTTATAGTAAAGTGCTGTCTCGCTTGGAGCGATCATACCTGTAAAGATAACAGAATCCTGAATCTGCAAATCTTCTGCTTGCTCCTTGAGGTTTTCCAGATAAGGTCCATCTCCAGCAACGACTAATTTAACATTTTGCTCTTCTTCTAGAACATCTGGAAGTGCTGCCAAAACAGCTTGAATGTTCTTTTCGTAAGACACCCGGGAAAGACTAAGAAGCATCTTTTCGTCTTTCTTAATACCTAGTTTATCTCGTAGATCACTGATGTGCTCTGGTCCAATTTCAGGACGTTCAAACTTGGCAAGCTCAATACCTGTAGGAATGACACGCTTTTCAACTTTGACCTTATAATCAGATAATAAATCACGCACAATCTCACTCGGACAAATCACACCATCCACATCATGAAGAAATCCCCTTACAAGATACTTGACCATGCTCGGACGAATCAACAAACCCTTAGCAATATAGTGAACATAATCCTCGTACTGGGTATGATAGGTATGAATGACTGGGATTTTCAGTTCTCGAGCAATCCAAATTCCCAATAAACCAAGAGAAAACTCAGTCTGCGTATGAATAATATCGAGTTTGTATTGTTTTGCAATCTCAAGAGCTTTCGTAAATCCACGATAGGCGAAACGACGGTCTTTAAAGGCAAAGAAAGGAACACTAGGAATACGAATAATCTGCCAGTCTTCATAACGATTGACATCCTTATCTGTTGTCGTGAAGATAAAGACTGCATGCCCTTGCTTTTCAAGCTCTGTTTTTAAGGTTCGAATACTGGTTGCAACACCCGAAACCTGTGGGAAATAAGTATCTGTAAATAATCCAATTCGCATATACTACCTCATTTTTTTCCTAAAGCTGCTTGCTCCCGATAGAATTTTAGCCAGATTTCAAGAAGATGCTCTTCTGAATATTCTCTTGAAATGGCCTTAGCCTTTTCTTTCAATGCTTTCAACGCTTCTGGATGCTCTCGATATTCCAAGATAGCTTCTTTCATCTCTTCTACATCAGTGGTTGGTCTGTAATTTCCTTCAAGAATGACCTTATAAAGATCTAGATCACGAAGCATAATGGGTGCTTCACAACTCGCAGCTTCTAGAATAGTCATTGGAAAGAGCTCGTTATAACTTGGAAGCAAGAAAAGATCAGCCAAGGCATAGAGTTCTCTCATCCGTTCTGGCTCGACAATTCCAGGGAAAATCAAGTTTTCTGGAGGATTATCCATAATCTTTTTATAGCGTTCATAACCATCCGTTATTCCCCCAAAAGAGAAGCCACCAGCCCAAATAAAAGTGATATCCGGTAATTCCTCAGCTAGAGTGATAAAGTCATCTATTCCTTTACGCTTCTGAACCTGACCAGCACCAACGACTACAAACTGATTCTCATCAATTCCCATATCTTTACGAAGTTGCTCAACTTGCTCTATAGGAAGTGAATGCCATTTTTCTTTATTGACAAAGTTAGGAATATAGGTCACTTTTTCACGTGGAATTCCAGCAGCCACCAAATCCTCAATGAAGGTAGGATTGACCACAACCAGATGCTCCATACGGTCATAAAAAGAAAATACATAGCGTTTGACAATCCCCTTTAAGAAGAATGGAATCTTCAAACTACCTTCCAAGGTATCAGGTAAGAAGTGAACATAGCCAATCTTACGTCCAGAACGTTTTTTCTGAAAGGTCGAGAGATAATAAGGAAAATCAATCGTATGAAAATGAGTAACATCCGCTTCGATTGGAAGATTTTCTGTTACGATCAGTTGGTCTTTCGCATCTCGTTTTAAAAGCTGCACCAGTTCACGGTAAGCACCAGACACACCTTGACCCGCCACTTTTTCACTTGAACTTAGCATATTGATGCGTAATTTCTCTTTTTCCATAGTAACCATTATACCATTTTCTTCAAATAAAATCAGCAAATTAAAAGAGAGATAGTATAAAAGCTGGGAATTTCCTGGCGTCTACACTATTTCTCTTTTTATCATTTACTTACTTGATGCCTAAAGCGATACGAGCGTAACGGCTCATTTTCTCAACTGTCCAAGCTGGATACCAAACTAATTTGACTTCAACATTAGTAACCTCTGGAACATCCGTCATAGCATCATAGATTTGGTCGGTTAAAAGATCTGCCAAGGGACAACCCATGGTTGTTAAGGTCATATCAATTTCAGTCTCACCTGTATCGCCATCAAAACGAATCTCGTAGATCAAGCCTAGATTGACAATATCAATCCCCAACTCTGGGTCAATCACTTCTTCTAGGGCTGTCAAAATACGTGTTTTGATATTTTCGATTTGTTCTTCTGTATAAGCCATCTTCATTCTCCCTTAACTTAATCTTCAATGAAATCACGAAGTGGTTTGCTTCGACTTGGCTGGCGAAGTTTTCTCAAAGCTTTGGCTTCAATCTGACGGATACGTTCACGTGTTACGTTAAAGACTTTACCAACATCTTCAAGAGTACGCATTTTCCCATCATCTAGACCAAAACGAAGTCGCAAGACATTCTCTTCGCGGTCTGTAAGAGTATCCAAGACTTCATCCAATTGTTCGCGCAAAACGATACGAGTTGTATAGTCCACTGGATTTTCAATCACTTCGTCCTCGATAAAGTCACCAAGATGGCTATCGTCCTCTTCACCGATAGGTGTTTCAAGAGAAACAGGTTCTTGGGCAATCTTGAGAATTTCACGGACCTTATCAGGTGTCATATCCATGCGTTCGGCGATTTGTTCAGGAGTTGGATCTTGTCCCAATTCTTGAAGAAGATTACGTTGTTCACGAACAAGCTTGTTAATGGTTTCCACCATGTGAACTGGGATACGGATGGTACGAGCTTGGTCAGCAATGGCACGAGTAATGGCCTGACGAATCCACCAAGTCGCATAAGTTGAGAATTTGAACCCTTTAGAGTAGTCAAATTTATCAACGGCCTTCATCAAGCCCATGTTTCCTTCTTGAATCAAGTCAAGGAACTGCATTCCACGTCCAACATAACGTTTAGCGATAGATACTACCAAACGAAGGTTCGCTTCTGCAAGGCGTTGTTTAGCTTCGATATCACCCGCTTCAACAGCAAGGGCCAACTCTTTTTCCTCTTCATTTGTAAGCAGAGGCACAACCCCGATTTCTTTCAAATACATACGGACAGGGTCATTGACCTTAGCAGAGGTTGAACCAATCAAATCTTCATCAGTCAACTCTGGTTCTTCCTCAGTGCTCAAAACACGCGCACTTGGATTTCCGTCGTTGTCCGTAATTGAGATACCAGCATCTTGAATGCGTTGCAAAAGATTCTCAATACCTTCCACATCTAAAGTGAAGGGAATTACGAGGGCGTTATTGATTTCATCATCAGTTGCTGTACCAGTTTTTTTATGATTGCGAATAAATTCCGCTACTTGGACGTCAAAGGTTGTTACTTCTTTTTGTTTTGTTGCCATTCTTACTCCATTCTTCTTTTTTGGGCAATTAAGCGTTCTAGCTCTTCTAATGCAGTGTCTGTATCACCGACATGGCTAGCTTCCTGAACTTTCTTTTTAATTTGCAGATTTTCCTGATTCAAAAGAGCTCTTTTTCGAGACTCTTCCACTTCGGCTAACTCGTGAGGGGACATCTCAGGTGGCAAATCTAAGGATAGGACTTGATACCAAGCACTCTCCACTTCTCTGGTCTGATGAGCCAAATCCTCAGATGAGATACTTCCATTATCAATCAAGAGTCCATACAAGGTCTGAAACTCTGGAGTTTCAAAGATAAAATCCTCTCTTAAGCGATAGTCATTGAGTACCAAGGGATGTTCCATCATTCGGTAGAGGATATGGGCTTCCGCTCTCATCACTGCTGTCAGCTGCTTGGTAACAGACATAGTGACAGGACTCGGACTATAGGTCTCCTTGACCTTCTCCTTTCTCTGTCTGACACGACTTTCATTGACAATATGTTCGACTTGCTGATAGTCAAATGATGGCAAGTGATCCGTCAAAATGTGAATGTAGGAATTCTGAGCTGTGATAGAGGGTTCCTTGGCGATTAAGGGGGCAATTTTCTCTATAAATTCAATCTGGGCTTGTAGATTTTCACTATTTTCAGGTCTGAAATGATGAATGTAAAACTCAATAGGACTGATGCGAGTATTGGTTAAGAGATAAGCCAAGTCTTGAGGAGAGTTTTTCTGCAAATATTCATCTGGATCCATTGCGTCAGGAATCTGGACGACTTGGACAGGTAAATCTTTAAGCTCATCCAAGGCTTTCGCTGTGGCAGCTTGTCCAGCCTTATCTCCGTCATAGGTGACGATAACCTTTTTAGTAAAGCGTTTCAGATGCTCCACATGTTCACTCGTCAGAGCGGTTCCCATAGAAGCAACTGCATTTTCAATACCAGCACGATAAGCCGCAATGACATCCATAAACCCTTCCATCAAGTAGATTTCAGGAGCCTTGCCCGATCCTTTTTTTACCCTCTCCAAATGATATAATTCGTAACTCTTGTTAAAAATTGCCGTCGCTCGACTATTTTTATACTTTCCAGTTTGAGAATCAGTCTCTTGCCATACACGACCAGAAAAGGCAATCACCTTTCCTTGATCATTTGAAAGAGGAAACATAATGCGATTATGAAAGGTATCAAAGAATTGGTTACTCTCAGATAGATAAAACAAACCTGAATCCAGCAAGTCCTTATCACTATAATCATCTGCTAAACGCTGATATAGATAAGAGCGTTCTGCTGGAGCCAAACCAATCATAAAATGCTTGAGAACATCATCTGTTAAGCCTCGTTTATAGAGATAGTTTCTCGCCTCTTCACCCATCTTAGTCGTCATGAGAATGGCATGATAAAAACGAGCGGCTTTCTCATGCATATCGTAGAGATTTTGATGGGGCGACCTAGGCTGTACAGAACCTTGAACAGGCGCTGCCATCTGAATCCCAAGTCTCTCAGCTAATATCCTCACCGCATCCGCAAAAGTTACTTGCTGATACTCCTCGATAAACTTAAAAACATCTCCAGAACGACCACAACCAAAACAGTGGTAAAACTGCTTATCTTCGACCACGTTAAAGGAAGGGGTCTTTTCACCATGAAAAGGACAGAGCCCTAAAAAGTTCCGTCCAGATTTTTGTAAAGAAATCACTTCTCCTATGATTTCGACAATATTGGTATTGTTTTTGATCTCTTCGATGAGTCTCTTGTCAACCATAGACAATACCTCCATTTTATCACAGTTTACTCTAACTAGTATAGCTTATTTCTGAAAAAAAGTAAACCATTTCATACACTTTACATGAGACTATTTCATAAAACTAGCTAGTCACTTTCTCCACTTTTACATCGTTTTCAGATACAATATCCACTAAAAAATGCGTCGACATTAATTTGTAGTGATGGAGCTTTTTATTAACTATATTTGCAGAAGCGACCAAGTCACCAAATTCTGCATTCTCGACTTCATAGATATAGTTGGTCAGATAAAGTGGTCTGTTCTTTGCTAATCCTTGCTCCCAGTAACTATCTATTAATTCTAAACTTTCCTGGACTGAACGGAAAGCCCAAACTTTTGTAAAGGTAAATTTAAATTTTTCCGAATCTTCCAAGTAGGCAATTAGAGTATCCCCGTCTATATTTATCTCGATACCATAGTCGCCAAAAGGGATGAAGCCCGGTTTAATTTCCGTCCATTTTTCCATATCAATTCTCCAAGTTCTATTTTCTGTTAATTGTACTACAGCGGTGTACATGTTTATTTAGCAAATTTTCTAGTATTGACTGATACTTAAATTAGAATTTGCGGACACAAGAATCTCCACTACACTATCTTGAGTTATGATGATATAATGTTGTGAATACAGTGTTCCTGCACTACCATAGGCTGTATATCCGAGTTTATTCACTAATTGACTATTTTTGACTTCATAAATGATATTTTGGAAATTATTTTTTTCATATTTTTTAAACATCTCTTTATCCAGAATTGCAGATAAATACAATTTCCTGCTAAAGACTCGTGCTTCATCATAACAAAAACATGATAATTTAAAACGGTTCTGCTCTCCAATCAACCGAATTTCTTGACCATCTGACAAGTTTGTCAACAAGACTTTTAACTTATACTTATCTACAGGAATCAAACCTTTAAAGACTTCTACCCATTCTTCATTTTTAGTTTCTAGCTCTGATGTCATATATACCTCCATTATTCCATTTTACGTTTTAAACCTCTAATTTTCATCTATTTCATTTGATACTTCAATCAGTAAATCTTGAAGTTCCTCTAAATCAAGATACAGATTTCTAACTCCTACAAGTAACTGAGAAAAGGCTTGTCTATCTAATTGGCGATTCTCACTTAATGACTCAACAATCCAAGAATTTCCCTTCTCTATCCATTTTAAATGAAGGGGTAAATAATCATTTAAAATATCATCTATATTTTCTAGATTAGTAGAAGATATCTTGTTAGAGGTTTGACTGTCATTTATTAAAGATAAACTTTTACTTATTTTTTTCAACTCTGTTTCTATCGTCACTTTAATCTCCTCCCTTGTGAGCCAATATCTAAGACTCCAAATCATCCAAAGATTAGATGCTATAGTCTTAATGAAGGCCTTATTCCCCAGCAAACTCCCTGGTAAAATAGTCCATCTTAAATCCAATGAGGAAAATCCATTCTTGAAAATCTTCTTGTATGTATGCCATGTTTTTATCTCCTGCTTTTTTATAAAACAATGCCTTTATCTGAATTTCTAAAATTTTTTAAAGTTACTTGGCTTAATCATTCATTTTGTTTTTTTAAAATATACCATAGTCATTCAGAAAAGATTATTGCAAAATCTCTGTAATAGTAACTTCTCTTTCTGACTTTAAATCATAAAATCCTATATGTACATTGTCATCATATAGCCAAAACAAATCTGTTCCATATTTTGCGGGAAAAATTTCTAGTAGAACCGGAGCAATTTGCACTATACTTGTCACACCTAGAATTGTAAAATTATCAGGATTAGAAATATATTCTTCATCATCGATAGAAGATAATATTGTCCAGCCATTTAACTGAGAAATTGAAGATTTCTCTCTATAAGTGTACTGAATCGGATAGCCATTTATTACATTATTTGAAACCATAAATCCACCAAAATCACTATTATTCATCAGCAAGTAACCCTCCATTTTCAGATAATAAATCTTGTCTCCAACTGAATTCTCTCGCATAATCTATAGCTGACTTCCCTTGAAAATCTTTACGGTGAATATCAGAACCACTAGCAATCAACATCTCATATAAAGGCAAGGCTTCCTTGGTTGTTAATTTCAAGACTGTAATCGCAGCAATCAATGGAATTGCCCCATATTTATCAACTTGGTTAACATTTATCCCTGCTTTCAACAACATTGACATGACCTTAGTTGCATACTCAACATCTACTCTCCAATTCGCTTTAAACTGAAACAAATTATGTAAGGCATTTCTATTATCTGAGTCTAAACAATTAACATCAATTTTTTCATCAATAAGAAACTGAATAATCTTAAGTTTTTCATCTAGCAAAGTATTGCTAGTTAAAACCATGTTCAACAAATTCAATTTCTCATGTGTGTTTTGATTGACATCTCCCTTGTAGAGCGAATAAAACTCTTCAAACGTTCCTTCTTGAGCTGCATCAAATATATCTTGTAATACCATTCCTTCTCCTATTCATATTTATGACTTCTATTTGATTTTGGTACTTCAATTTGAAAGTTAGCAGGATTTGACCGGTTTGATTCTAATCAATCTACTATTTGGATCTATTGCTTGCTAAACTATCAACTTGCCAAATCTTAATCATATGTCACTTTTACTTTAAATTCAACTGTCTGATCAGATATATTCTTTATTTTGATTTCGAATCCTTTCTTTGAAGCAAACGAAAAAAGTGCATTTTGAGGTGGATCCATAATAATACCTTCGCGATCGACACCAATGCCATTATGAGGATTCTCTAATATCGTTACATCCCAGCTTTATGTTTTTTCATTGTAATGATAGGTTTCAATCCGAGAATCCTTAATATTATATCCAATTCCTTTTTCAGGATCAAACCAATCATCACCTCGAGAAAGCTTTATATTCCCATCTGTAGTAACTGGAATTACCTCTACATGGATTATGGAGTCCAAACTCTCGGAGTGTCCGTTTACACGCACCTTTGTCTCTTCACTTGGACCTAAAGTAATGATTCCCCATTTTATATTACAGATCACAAGAGTTAGGATGGATACAGTAAACAGTAAGATGGCTAAAAGAACAAAATCTAATTTTTTCAATTTAACTAACATCCTTATTTCATATTAAACTTATACTCACAAAATTTATCGTATAAATCTTACTTTCAATTAACTTTTCAATTTTAGATTTATACTCTTCGAAAATCGAATTCAAACCACGTTAGCTTCACCTTGCCGTACTCAAGTACAGCCTGCGGCTAGCTTCCTAGTTTGCTCTTTGATTTTCATTGAGTATTATATTCAGAACTACAATAATTTAATAAAAGCAAGTTAGTCTACAACTTGCTTCCTTGAGTAAAGATAAGTCGAATCTTAAAAATCCCCCCATATTATTTATCTTTTATTTCATTGGTTTTCTGCATTTACGAATCTCTTCTCCTAATTCAGAATCCAATTGTAAGGCTTTATCATCTGACAAGAGTAATGGAATCATTTTGAAATATTCATCTACATAACTATGATGTAATGTTTCAGCATTTGCAACCTCAAAATAAGGTAAAGTACCAAACTTAATATAACTGAAAGCTTTTCTTAAAAGTTGAGCTGGCGAACATACACAATAAATTTGTTTAAATTTCATTTCTTCAAAAATCTGAGTTGCAACATAACACTCATCAGTAGAATTATAAACTCCCTGATCTCCTTTATATTTTACATTCATCTCATCACTATATATTACTGCACTACTTATCCCTTTTTCTACTAAATAATTTTTTCCGGCACCGCTAAGAGAAAGTTCATCTACTACTTCATTATTTTTATGAATACTTCCTGGAACATAAATATATACACTTTCTCCCGATTGATTTAATCTGTTATATAACTCTATAGCCTTATCCAAGCGTTTTGAAAACTCTTCATTAGGATATTTTCCTTCATCTAATGGGTGCTGGGCTGCAACTTCAATTAATAAACCTTTGCCAGTTTGTCTTGACTTTATCATCCGTTCTGATGAAGATTTTAATAACTCTTCCCAATTTTTGTACTGAGATTCTTTTTTTATTTCATTTTCACCTAATGTTAGAGAAGCCTTATTCCAGATACTTTCAAAGTGTTCTTCCATCATTTCAATAAAGTTAAAATCCCCCTCATCTTTGTTAATATCATCAACCCTCTCACCAGTTAACATAAAATTTTCAACAGACTTATATGGAGGAAGAGTGATATTCAACCATACTTTCGTTGTTATTTTACCCTTTGAAGGTTTACTTTGAGATAAAATAAACGGTAAACGATACTCAGTTGAGTAATAGCGAATTTCCATCTTTTTTTCACGTTTATAATACTCAAGTTGTTTACATAACTTTTCAATTTCCTTTTTTATATCTTTGCCATTTTCTAAATAGCCTTGTTCAATGTCTAGTTGTTCTAGTTGCTTAATCTTATTTAAATATTGCTCTACCACGTTAATATCTAAAATGTATGATTCATACTCGTTGACTATTTCACGAATCTCTTCACTAATCTTTGTTCCAGATTTACGATTTTTTTGCTCTACTTCTAAATTTTCAATATCAGTTAAGAAATGATTATCTACTTGCGCGCATAAAAATCGAATGTGCATACCTTTATCCATAGCTTTTTTTAGAGGCGTCTTGTTAGCACTAAAAAAACCATAACCCGATACAAAGATAATATCTAATCTCTCAGTATCTTTACACATCTTCTTTATATCAGTTTTAGAAAACCCCTTCTTTGAAGCCGTCCCCTTAAAACCATAGGATTCCATTTTTTTTGAAATACGGATATAGCTTGTCATTTTATCAATTACAAATAATGCAAATCCTCCTGCTATAATTGTTGGAATTAAATTAGTCAGACTCCCCTCGATGATAGCTTTATAATCAAGTTCAGAAAAAATATTCAATAAATTCATAAAAATCACCTCAAGTTCATTTCCTATATTATAACATACATTTACTATTTATAAAGCTCTCTCTATTCATACTTAGTTCTATTCTTTCATAGATTTCAATGGCACAATCTCTACATCCCCAAGATTATCAACGGAGTAGCGTTGACTACCATTTTTGAACCAGCGTTCTAGAACAACATCATAGAGCATAAAGTGTGATTTTTCTTTAATCCAAGCTTCATCAATCCCATGAGATTTTAAATACTCTAGTACTTCGTTGGGATTTGTTAGGTAAAAATTGGGTATCGAGTCCCCTGTTTTTGACTGACGTGATAATTCTTTATATGCCTCTAAATCTAGTTTTCCCCCATCCTTGTGTAGTATATTGTAACTAGCTAAGTCATATGCTACCGACCATTTAGAATCTGAGATTTCGACTGATTGGCTGAATTTCTTATCATTGTAGTCATATTTTATATAAAGATATCTCCCATCAGATAATAGTTGCTGGTATTCAATAATAAAAGTTTCTTCAAAACCTACAATCACTTTTAAACTTT